>JANXDH010000004.1 GCA_025059745.1 Aigarchaeota archaeon
GATTATAGACCGGAACGCGCCTGTACACACAGTTCTAGCCAGGATACCCGCGGACTACAAGTGGCTGCCCAACATCATATACCCCGATGACCAGAGGGCCGCGTTCGTCGAGAGGATAAGGGCTATGATGTAGACCTCTCATAGAACGCTTATACGAGAATTTTTTTATCATTTTTAAAAACTTTAAATCGGAGCGTCCAGTTGATACTATACGTGTATTCATCTAAACCACTCCCCTCGCTAAAGGGGGAGGAGACTGCACTCTTGGTGATCGATATGCAGAACGACTTCGTTAAGCCTGACGGATACGTCGGAAGGTCAGGTAAGGACGTGAGGCCCGTCCTCGAGATAATCCCGAAGATATCTCGTGCGCTCGATTTCTCTAGGAAAATCGGTATGCCGAGGATCTTCGTGAAGACCATACACGCTGACTACACCAACTCAGACGTGTGGGGTAGCAGGTATGGAGGGAGGGAGGCGCCACCACTCTGCGTGCCAGGGACGTGGGGTAGCGAGATAATAGATGAGCTCAGGCCTCTAGAGGGAGAACCGATCGTGATAAAGCACAGGTACAGCGCGATGCTAGATACGGACCTTCCGCTCATCCTCCGGAGCAAGAAGATCAGGAACCTCGCCGTCACTGGTAACATGACCAACGCTTGCATAGATTCTACCGTCAGGCACGCGTTCATGATGGACTACCTCACTATAACCTTGAGTGACTGTGTCGCCACTCCGGACACCGATCTCCACGAGCCGACCCTAAAGAACCTTGCGAGGTATTTCGGTTACGTGTGTACACTGGATGAGTTCATAAATAGCGTCATCTATTTGACGAGAACGGAACAGGCCAATCACCGTAGAACGTAAGGGCCGACTGGGGTGGGCTCTTTTTCTCCCACTCTCTCAAAAAGGTCCTAAAAGGTCTCCCACGCTCTAATCTCCGCCGTCTCTCATTCCTTCTCTCGATCTCAGTGGCCTCCCAGTCTATTTTTAAACTCTCTTCATCATAGACTACCCTGTAGACGTTCCTTGCTGCCCAGTGGGATATTTTGCCTGCCTTCAGGTCCGCCATTACTGATTGTGGGTCCCTCTCGAGTACGTCACCGTAACCTCCCGATCCTCCACTGCATTGGGCCACTAGGTCTCCTTCCCTCAGCGTGATTGTGGGGTGCGCGTTAGGGACTATAATCAGGTCCTTTCCGACTTCATCGATCAGGGCCTTCACTAGCTCCTTGTCGTTCCTTGGCCACACCCCCCTCTTCATTAATTTCTCTTTGGCGTTCCTCAGTATGACTACCGGCCTTGTGGATGCAGGGTAACCACCGAAGACCCCGTGAGTTATAGGGAACCGGTTACCGTTTCCAATACATGTGAGGAGTAAGCTGTTCGTGTTATGGACGAGGTATCCGAAGGATACTCCGGTTCCTCCCCTGAACTTGCCTGGACCGCCTCCGTCTGGTGCGAAACTCCTCCAGACCGTCATAAGAGGCAATACGGATTCATCGTTTTCACAGTCCGCAGCCTCCGCGTACCCACAGAACCAGAAACCCGCTGAGTCGACACCGTCCTTATCGAGTCTCGCGCCCCCTCCCCTCGAGTTGCTGATCACCACCAAAAAATTAGTTACCGGTCTCCCCCACTGGTTCCTCCCTGAGATTGTAAACGATCTAAGACCTCCGTTTAGCGGCAGGACGATAGACTCGTCCTTCCTAAACTCAGGGTTTGAGAAGAGCGCCTTTATCAGGACTATTTGTATAGCGTTTATCACCACAGGACACAGGTAGGTCGTGTTCGATATGGCCGCATCAGGATCCGGGTTGAGACATGAACCGGGAGTGGTCCTGAACTCGAAAGGTAGTAGACATCCCGAGCTGGCAGGTAGATCGCTCAGAAGGTACTGGAAGATGTTGCTCGCGAGGTGAGCTTCTACCGCGTGCTCAAACGCATTGTAGGGTCCAGGGACCTGTGGAGAGGCTCGAGACAGGTCGAAGACCACTCTCTCCCCCTCTTTTATCAGCTCTACCGGTAACCTAATCAGTCCCTCTGCAAAACCTATCGTATCCAAGAACGCTACGTGCCTATATCTGCCATCTGGGATCTTCTTGATCCTCTCACTCACTACCCTACCTGTCTCAACGATTATCTTCCTCAAAAGACCTTTTACGAAATCGTTTCCCTTCTCTTCAGCGATCTCGAGGATCCTTTTCCTCAATCTCAAGCATGTGGAGACCCTCGCCATCTGGTCATTCGTCAACATCAATGGGTAACGTACGTTGTTCTCGATCAGCTCGATTAGATCCTTGCGTACTTTAAAGTTCTCGCCTATCTTTATCGGGGGGACCTTTAGACCCTCATCATACCTCGTCTTAGCCATATTTGGCATCCCGCCGGGTTCCGTCGCACCGGTCTCCGGTTCATGAGATGCGGCTGCAACCCAGGCTATCAGTTCACCATCGGAATAGACCGGCATGAACGTTATCATATCGGGATTGTGGATGCCGCCGTAGATGGCTTCGTTACAGAAGAATATGTCACCGTCCTTTAGGCCCACAGTGGGTTCGTTCACGTAATGCTTCAACACGAACTTTATCGGTATTATGCCCGTGACAACGTGGAGGTAGGTTCCTACCTCGGCTATAGACATGTCACCGTTCTTGCAGTAGTAACCCTGTGCCGTATCACCAGCCTTTATAAACGTAGAAATGCCTAATCGCTTTAGTATCTCGCGCGCTTCCCTACACGCCATCTCCAATCTCCGGCTGTATACCGCGTAGTCGATCGGGTCTATCTTGGCAATCGCTAGTTCCTCTTCTTCCGTTGGCGGTTCAGGCTTAAACCGGCCCTTCCATACCAGCTCTAAATCTGCAGGCACTACGAGTCCACCTCCATCACCATGTTGAAGTAACGGTCTACCGTGAGGTTGTAGCCTTCTGGAACGACGTAAGTGGTATCAGCGGCCTCGATGACGGAGGGTCCATCCACTACGTTTCCAGGTAAAAGCCGCGTGACATCATATATGGGCGTCAAGAGATAACCCTCATCACCCCAGTAGACGGGCCTCTTCTCTTTCAAGGCCCTTGATGGATCGGGCGACGATAGTTCACGTGGAGAGAGCTTTGGTTTCAGTGGTGCAGGTGCCTCTGAGATCAACCTGATATTCTCTAGCCTTATTACGGCCTCGGGGAACTCGATGCCGTAGACCGCGTAAAAATGTGATCTGAACGCATTTATGATCTTCTGTACGTCGGCTGCACTATCTATCGATTGAGTAGGAGATGTTAAAGTAGCGACCATAAGCTGAGTCTCGTATCTCATATCTAGCTCCAATGTAAAGATAAGCTTTTCCCTATTAAGCCCCTCCGAAGTGATATCCCTCATCGCGGTAAGCTTCATCGAGTCAACTGCAAGATTGAACTTTTCCCTGTAGCCCTCTATCAACTCTTCCAAGGGCCGATTAGGATCGTACAACGTGATCCCCACGCTCCTCTCGTAGATATGTTTTATGTCTAGAAACGACGATGCCAGCGCGTCGAACGCGGCGCCGAACGGGAACGTGTAAATCGATCTGACTGACAGATGTTTGTTTACACCTGCAGCGTGGAGCGGGCCCGCACCTCCAAAGGAGAACATAACGAACCTACGAGAGTCGTAACCCTTCAACGAGATATCCGTCAGTATCTCGGTGCCCATGTGATCGTCTATGACCTTCTTTATCGCCCAAGCGGCCTCCTCGACGGTAGATCCGAGCACGTCCGCGATCTTCTCCTTTATGGCGCGGGCCGCCTTCTGCTTGTTGAGTCTCATCTTCCCGCCTAGGAAGTATTTATCATTGAGGTAGCCTAAAACTAGGTCTGCATCGGTTACGGTGGGCTCTCTCCCCCCGAGGTCATAGCATACCGGTCCAGGGTTTGAGCCCGCGCTCCTAGGCCCGACCTCGAGTCTGTTCCCCATAGAAGGATTGAACCACGCTATCGATCCTCCCCCCGCGCCTATCGAACGGTTCTCTATAATGGAGAGGTTTACGGCCCATCTATCGATTATAGGGTCAAATTCGTAACTTTTTAGTCGCCCATCAGTTATAACGCCCATGTTGAACGTCGTACCGCCCATCTCGGCGGTTATGATATCGTTTAGACCGTAGAGCTTTCCTATATGGAGGCTGCCTACCATCCCAGCAACCGGTCCTCCGTTATAAGTATCGGTTACCCTCGTCCTAGATAGTTTAGCCATACCACCGCTGTTATGGACAAGCATCAATGGTCTCCTGTAGCCCAGCTGCCGAACCTCGTCTGCCAGATTGCTGAGCTGATCCCTCATCTCGATGTGGAGGAACGCGTTTAGTATGGTGACGATCGTCCGAGGGTATTCAAGCCATTTCGGGTGTACATCGCTCGACAACGTCACAGGTATACTTCCCAAGTAGACGTCTGGCATCTCCCTCTCTATCACCTCCTTGACGAATCTTTCGTTAGAGGGGTTCAGGCACGACCAAAGGAATGCTACGACTATTCCACGCGCGCCCCGTTTGATCAGATAACGGAACGCGTCTATCACCTCCTCCTTCGTAGGCCTGAGCACTACGTTACCTAGCGAGTCGACCCTCTCCCTAATCCCGACTATCATTTCTCTAGCGATCAAGGGATGGGGGTTAACCGCTGTACCGGTTTTCCTTTGAAGAGTCCTGGGTAACCCGTCGCCCCACTGTCTAGAACGGCCGATGAGAACTAGGTCCTCCATCCCCGCGGTCGTTATCATGCCTAACTTGATGCCCTTTCTCTGTATCAGGCTGTTCAGCGCGAGCGTGGTCGAGTAGCGTATTATCTCGGTCTCGGCAAGTAAGTTTACTACGTCCATCTCCAACTTCTTTGCGGCCTCAGAGATAGCTCTTATTACGCCAACTGAGAGGTCATGGGTCGTGGTTAGCACCTTCCCCCACACTATCTTGCCGTCTCTATTCACGACGGCCTCCGTGAAGGTGCCTCCTATATCGATGTCTATCGTGACTACCATACTATGCCGTTCCTCTTTCTCTCGCCAGTTTACTCTTCAATCGATCTATATCGATATCTATATCGTGAGTTATGGGGTGACCCGGTGGCAAGACCTCACACTCGATCATCAGCCCACACGACGGACAATAATACTCTAGCAGCCTGCACCACCTCGGATCGGGCGCAAAGTTCAGGTCGGTATTGGCGAGCCTTTCATAGATCTCTTCAGGTGATCTCTCATGGACAAGGCACCCGTACTTGTAGTTCTCTCTGGCGCTCCCCAACCTGTGGTTACATCTGTTACATAGCCAGACCTCTTCGTCGAGGTCTATATCCAAGTATTCTGTGATCTGAACCCGCATCTGTACGATCTAAGGTTTGGTGCCTTATAAAAAATTTTATAATAATAGTTAATCCAAGCTTACCGTATACCGATCATCTTCCGGTACTCGTCGGCCGTAGCCGGCCTCCTCCCCAGTGCCCTCGCTATGTCGCTCGTTGCCTTGACTATCTCCGCATTGCTCGTACAGAGCTCGTTGCTGTGGGGGTATTTCCAGAGAGTGTCCTCCATACCGACCCTTACGTGAAGGCCCATGAGTATGGCAAGTGCGATGAAGTATATCGACGGCCGTGATGGCTGGGTGACCAATATTATAGCCTCTTTGTCTATCTCCTTTATCCTCTTCACGATGTAGAGAAGCCCCTCGATCATCGATTCAACATTCGGCATGTAGATAAAACCCCCCGGCATCGGACCTAATATGTGCCAGAAAGTCGGTCTTGAGAGTATGCCCGTATCGATGAGCCACTTCTTAGCGTTCCATATGTCATGCGTATCGTGTATATCTATGAGCGGTTTTACACCATGGGCCTCACAGTACTCGGCCTGTGCCTGTATTACTCTGGGCGTGTATACCCTGATGTACTCGCCCATCTGTCCGAGCGCGGGGTTTACTATCGCTACCTCGTAGAGGCCCTCAGTGACGGGGAATAAATTTTCTTCCACTGTCTTGCCATAATAGGCTATTCCTCCATCGAAGACCACGTTTCTACCGTACTTCTTTTTTATGGGGTCTATAACTGAGTGGAGGAACTGCGAGGCCTTGTCAGGGTCATTTATGTTGCCCTTCTCATCCCTTGCGTGGGTGTGTAGAGCTACTGCACCAAGCGGTATGCACTCCTCGAACTCCTTGATTATCTCATGAGGGTATATGGGTTGAAAGGGGTTCATCTCTCTGTCGATGAATATCCCGTAAGGAGCGACGCCTATTATCAGCTTGTCCGGTAGGTCCCAGGGCGGCTCGTCAAAGGTAAACCACTTGTCGCTCAGGCCCAATCGGTACCAGTGTCTCGTCGGAACGGGAACGTCTTTGAACCTCTCCCTCCATTCGGGTTCAATGGGTTTTGTCACGAGGGTATAATATATCACAGGTATATATTTCCTACCTCGGGGTCTCAAGGACGCATATAATATCGTAATAGGACGGACGTAACTCAATCTTCCTCTCGAACGCATATATTTTAAGGTCAGAGGATCCAAGTAAAGGAGGATCTTGATAGACAAAGAGGGTGCGGTCTCGCCTGACGATCTCGCCGAGAGGCGTGTGACGATAACTACAGAGATCAATAGGTTGGTGGTCGCTGGGAAGAGCTACGATTCGCTCAGGCCAGGCACCGTGATATCCGTCCCGAAGTGGGCGGCCGAGAAGCTGATAGAGAGGGGTATATGCGAGTACCAGGCACCATCGTTAAACGCCTCCACCATAGCCCAGATCGAGTGGAGGGAGAGAAGAAACAGTTCTGAGCTCTCCGAGGTTCCGCCGTCGTTCTACGATGAAGTTAGATCGCTGTTAAAGGGCGACCCTCAAAGCTATCACAAAGACCTCGGGGCCAGGGTGATAAACGTGGTCTCCATGCGAATAAGCAAGATACTGACGTTTGCGGTGAAGGGGGTACCTCCTGAGAAGATCAAGAACCTCACCAGTGAGGAGCTCGATCTATATCTGAGCTCCAGGAAAGATTTCGTCAATTGGTTGAAAAAGAACACAGGACTTGGTGAGGTTTAGGTGGCGGGTGAGGGACCGATCGAGGAGAGGTTATCCTCGTTCTTCAACCAAGAGAAGTACAGGGAGATGATCTCGAGGGCAGTACTGGCCGGCAAGAGATCAGTACCCGTAGATTTCAACGACCTTCTAGTTTTCGACAGCGAGTTCGCGAGCGCGCTGGTCGAGGACCCAATGAGTAACTTGAAGATACTCGATGCAGCGGCCTTCACACAGGCTCAGATAGAGCACCCCGCACAGGCCGGTAAGCTCAAACGCTTCCACGCGAGGGTAAGAGGGCTGCCCGAGAAGATCAGTATAAGACAGATCAGGAGCGAGCACTTGGGGAAGCTGATTCAGCTCGACGGTATTGTCGTCAGGGCCTCCACCGTCAGACCGATGTTGATGGTTGCGCGCTATAGGTGCAGGTACTGTGGGAGGGAAAAACTCGTCAAGAGCGATGACGTGATCCAGCCTCCTGGGAGGTGCGAAAGTCCCCGATGCATAGGGAGGAGGCCGTCGTTTGAGTTGATTCAAGAGTCGTCCGAGTATATCGACTACCAGCTCATCGGTATCCAAGAGAAGCCCGAGGACCTTCCACCTGGCCAGATACCCAGGTTGATCGAGGTCAGGTTGGTTGATGACATAGTCGACGTTGCATCGCCTGGTGACAGGGTAGCGATGGTCGGGGTCCTCAAGTCGACTTTAGAGGTGAGGAGGGGTGTGGCGCCCAACTCACTTAAGCTACACCTGGAAGGGATATCTGTGGAGACCGTGGGTAAGGAGGCTGACGCTCTGTTGATCTCCCCAGAGGAGGAGGAGGCGTTCAGGAGAATGGCCCAGGACAAGGACCTCTACAGCAAGCTCATCGCATCCGTCGCTCCGTCGATCAAGGGTCACGAGTACGTCAAAGAGGCCATATTGCTCGCGCTGTTCGGTGGTAGGCAGAAGGTCTTCAGCGATGGAGTGAAGGTGAGGGGGGACGTGCACCTCTTACTCGTGGGCGACCCAGGTACCGCGAAATCGACGCTCCTCCAGTTCGCCTCCCAGATCGCTCCAAGGGGCGTCTACACCTCGGGACGCGGGAGTACAGCGGCGGGGCTCACTGCGGCGGTCGTTAGGGACGCGGGAGGTCTGTTAGTATTGGAGGCAGGAGCCTGCGTTCTCGCTGATATGGGGGTCTGTGTGGTCGATGAGATAGACAAGATGAGGCCTGAGGACAGGGTAGCGATGCACGAGGTGATGGCCCAGCAAACGGTCAGTATCGCGAAGGGCGGAATAGTTGCGACGCTGAACGCGAGGTGCTCGATTTTGGCGGCAGCTAACCCCGAACTTGGTCGATATGACATCTACAGATCGTTCAACGAGAACGTCAACCTGCCCATCACGTTACTCTCGAGGTTCGATATTATCTTCGTCCTGAGGGACGAGCCGATCAAGGAGGTTGATCGGAGCATCGCCTCACACATAGTGGGCCTGCACGGTGGCAGCGAGCAGGCTATTCAGCCACCCATACCCCCTAACGTCCTCAAGAAGTACATATCCTACTCGAAAAGAGTTGAACCAGTATTATCTAAGGACGCCATGGACGTCCTTCAAGAGTTCTACCTCCAGATGCGTTCTGTCTACGAGAGGACCAGCACGATATCAATAACGGCGCGGCAACTGGAGTCTTTGATAAGGTTGGCTGAGGCTAGGGCGAGGGTTGAGCTGAGAAAGGTGGTAACGAAGGAGGATGCGGAGGCCGCGATAGCTCTGATGAAGAAGAGCCTCTCAGAGGTGGGTATAGACGTGGAGACCGGGAGGCCGGACATAGACGTGATAATGACAGGGAAGCCGAAGAGTGTGAGGGAGAAGCTGACGCTGGTACTGGATATAATCAAGCGGTTGCAGGAACAGCACGGTTACGCGGACGATACGGCCGTACGTCACGAGCTCGAGGAGCAGGGCCTGACCAGGGGCGAGATCGACCGGATCATAAACAGGATGTTGAGCGAGGGCAAGATCTACTCCCCCAAACCGGGGGCCTACCGGTTGACGTAGCTCACGGAGATGCGTATCGATGACTTAGATCTGCCTGAGTGGTTCGCCCGGAGCGTCAGGTCTCAGGGTATAGATGTGCTTTACCCGCCTCAGGTGGACGCGATAGAGAAGGGACTCCTGAAGGGGGAGAACCTCGTCATAGCAACCCCCACCGCATCGGGAAAGACCCTTATGGCATCGATCACGGCTCTGAAGCATCTCGGAGAGGGGAGGAGGGTCCTCTATATGACGCCCTTCAAGGCGCTCACGAGTGAGAAATACAGGGATTTCGAGGATTTGTTCGGCAGGGAGGGGGGGTTCAGGTTGATCGCCTCTACTAGCGATTACGATGACCCTGGCTACAGGTTGAGGTCATCTGACATGATAATCGCGACGTATGAAAAGGCGGACAGTCTGATGCGACACGGGTTCCCGTGGTTCAAGGAGGTCGGCCTCGTCGTGGCAGATGAGGTTCATCTCATAGGCGATCCTGAGAGAGGGCCGACCCTTGAGATGGTGTTGAGCAAGCTGAGGTCGATGAACGAGAACGTTCAGATACTATGTCTGAGCGCGACCGTCAGGAACGCGGAGGAGTTGGCGGAGTGGCTCGGTGGAAGGGTGGTGATTAGCGACTTCAGGCCCGTTCCTCTCGTAGAGGGAGTGTTGCTGAAGAGGGGGAACAGGCTTTTGATGGCGGACGACACGACCAAGGACCTCAGGCTATCTAGCGATCCCTTGATCAGCGCGGCCGGAGAGTTCATAGCGGACGGTGGTCAGGTGCTGATATTCGCGTTGACGAGGAGGAAGGCCGAACAGATGGCTCAGAAGCTCGCCACGTCCAGAGAGTTCATAAGCCTGATAGAATACGACCTAGAGAACAGACTCGCAGAATTATCCGACCAGATCATCTCCGTCGACCCGGACTCACCGCACTCCGAGAGGTTGGCGAGGCTGGTGTTGAGGGGTGTGGCCTATCATCACGCAGGCCTAAGTTTTCACCACAGGGACCTCATCGAGGGGGCCTACAGGAGTAGGATGCTTCCGGTTATCTGTGCGACCCCTACTCTCGCCGCTGGCGTAAACCTTCCGGCTAGGGCGGTTCTCATACCTGAGGTGAGGAGGTACGACGTATCAACGGGCTTCTCCTCCATATCCGTAATGGAGTACAAGCAGTTCTGCGGTCGTGCGGGGAGGCCTAGGTACGATAAAGTGGGGTACGCCGTGACCTTCGCGAATGATGAATATGATGTGGAGAGGGTCTTCAACCACTACATCCGCGGTAAACTCGAGAGGGTGGTCTCGTGTCTAGGCGAGTTAAAGCACCTCCGCTCACAGGTCCTATCTATTATCGCGAGTGGGTTGATTGATAGTGGGAGAGAGCTTGAGAAGGTCCTGAACAAGACTCTCTTCGTCCATCAGTTCGGTAGCAAGCAAATCATGGACAAGGTCGATGAAGTGATTGAGTTCCTCGTGGACAACGAGATGGTGGTCATACGCGGTGGACTGAGAGTCACGCCCTTCGGGAGGAGGGTCTCGGAGTTGTACATCGACCCACAAACGGCCGTCATCATCAAGAAGTTCATCGAGGGTGCGGAGAGGTGGACGGAGGAGGGGCTCCTCCAGCTCGTGTGTGTGACCCCTGACGTGATGGAGCTTAACGTCTCGAAGCTCGGGAGGGGGATAGTGGAGAGGTACCTCGCTGAGCATAATAATTTACTCCTCATTAAGATCGAGGGCTATGACGACATCTTCGAAGATTACGAGGTCTTCCTGGAAGCCATGAAGAACTGGATCGTCACCAGAGAGTGGATCAATGAGAGGCCCGATCGAGAGATATACGAGGACTTGAAGATAGAGCCGGGCGATTTCTTCGTCTTGAGGGAGAGAGCCGAGTGGATATCGTATGCCGCTTGGCAGCTCTCAAGGATACTGAAGGGGCACAATGAGGTCGAGGCCGCGTTAAGGACGCTCAAGGAGAGAGTCAAACACGGTGTGAGAAGTGAGCTAATCGAACTCGTGATGCTGCCCGGTATAGGACGGGTGAGGGGGAGGGCGCTGTGGAGGGAGGGCTACAGGTCTCTGGAGGACGTCAGGAACTCCAGTTTGACTGACCTCGCGAAGGTAGTAGGAGAGAAGACCGCCGAGAAGGTAATGGAATTCCTAAGGGAGCGGTCGCGAGGTAAGTAGGTACACTGAGAGCGCTGCATCGATCAAGTCCGCTGTAGAGCCAGGCCTCAGGTCGCGGCTCCTCATGTATGCGTCCAACTCGCCTAGCAGTCTTGTGAACGTCCTCAGGTCCCCCGGGTCTGCATCGATCAACTTCTCCGCTAGGCCTCTGACTATCGTGGCGCTCGCCGCGCCTCTCCTCCTCGTTATGTGGGTGTCAGCTACCTTTGAGAGGACCTCGATCATGGCTCCCACCAAACCGATCTCTGAGAAGTCACCCTCCCTCATCCACCTCATCAATGTGGGTAAACAGAGGTCAAACGTCTTGGAGTAGCCGCTCAACAGCTCGTCCATAACTAGATCCCTTCCTTTGTACGGTCTCAGCACGTCTATGAATCTGGGTCTCGTCGTCCTGATCAAACGGTACGTGGAGGTGTCTTTGACGTCTAGGAAGGGTACCTTCCCCAGTCCACCAGGTGAGGCTCTCGCGATAGCCCTGAAGAGGCCGATAGCATCGCGCCAGTCGAGTGAGTCGATGAGCCGATGCAGCGCGCTCCTCATCTCTTTGACTGTTATGGTGCCCCCTCTCCTCACCAGATGTCCACTTACGTAGGCTATCGGAGAGAGCAGTATGATGGCGCCCAAGTGCGTGTTGCCGCCCCTCTGAGAGCCGAGCATCACATCGACCGACCCCTGAATGAGCTTACCTACCTCGCCACCTACCAGCCCCATTCGACCGCCGGCCCTCGCCGCCCTCTCGAAGGATCTCGAGAGACCGATGATTGAGTAGACGAAGTCGGAGAACGATGTCCCTGGGACTCCCCTGTAACGATCGATCAGAGCGGGCTTGGGATACGCGGAGGCCTCGAGGATGAGGGCGGACGTTATCTGGTCAGCGACCCAGATGTATCGGCTTGAGAGTCTCGAGTCAGAGTTTGCGCGCATATACTGACCTCTCTCTCGAACACCACCTGACGGAGAACCCTGAGTTACGCAACCTCTCCATGACTCCCTTGTAGATCGACTTACCGGTTCTCGCACCAGGTAGGCCCACGTAATGGACCATCTCTCCACCTCTCACCATAACCCGGGCGAGCTCGCGATAGAAGGAGGCCGAGTAGAGGTCGCCGGCTACGGAGATCGTGGGAGGGTCGTGGATCACCACGTCAATTACGTTATCGGATAATCTGGAGACCACGTCCCTGACGTCGTTCAGTATCGTTTTAACCGCGCTCTCGCGGAGTCTCCTAGACCACGGATTCAGCCTCGCCAGCTCGATCACGTTCCTGTCCCTCTCGACCGTGATTATCAAAGAGGCGCCCCTCCTCAACGAAGCGATGGCCGTGTATCCCAGTCCTGTGCAAGTGTCTAGGACGGTCCTTCCCCTCACGCTCCTTATCAGCGACACCTTCATGGATGCGTCCTCCTCCGGCGTCACGCCACTAACCCGGTGCATGTGGATGCCGTCTATCTCTACGGTCGGTGCGTATCCGAAGGAGGTCTTCACGAGCTTATAGTAGTGATCGCCTCTCACCTCTGCCCTTTTGAGCTCGTTCCCTTCGACGTAGTATATCGACCTCTCGTCGCTGATAATTGACTGTAGTAACGTCGCATCGATCTCTCCTTCATCTACCACTAACCGTCGATTGAACAGTCTGAAGGTCTTTGGTGGAGAGTGACCTAAATCCGGCGAGAAGGAGACTGTCTCGTCTCCCGATTCTAGAGCCTCCACTACCGCTCTACAGGTCTCGGAGGTGAAGAGCGTAAAGTTGAGTGGCCTGAACTCAAAGAGTCCCTCCAGATCTTCGAGTATCCCGCTCCTTACGAGCAACTCACATCATACATCAACCGATGGGTTACTTATACCTAGTCGTGCCGCGGACGGGGGAGGGCGAATAGACGTTATATCTTTAATATCGATGAGTTAGTACAGGAGAGGTGGGTGAGGACTTTAAGGTCACGTCTGCTCGAACGGCCGGAGGAGCTGCTACCCGCGATAAGGGCTGCGTTTTCATATGCCCTCTTCAACAAGCACAAGCTCCGTAAGTCTGAGATAGCAGCGATCCTCGGCGTTAGTCCGGCGAGCGTCACCCAGTACCTGAACAGCTCACGGGCCGCCAACACCTATAGGGAGATGTTGAGAAACGCCAAGGTGAGCAAGTTGCTAGATTCTCGTGTTGAGGATCTAGCACAAAGATTCAAGCTCAAAGTCCCCATCGATACATCGCGTGAACTATCGGAGTTATCGATCGAGGTCTTCAGGATGCTGAAGGGTGAGCCGATGAGTAGAGAAGAGGTGACACTCAAGGGGGACGTCTTGGAGATGATAGCCGAGAGGGTGAAACTAGAGGAGCTGGCAGCCAAAAGGGCTTTGGACGTAGCGAGCCGTACGACTGACGAACTACTGAAGAGTGCGTTGAGACAGATAGCGACCGACAGTCTCCGTCACGCCGAGATCCTGACCCTCGTATCCAAGGGGGCACCACCTTTAGCCTCGATCTCTGATCAAGACCTCGCTCTACTGGAAGAGCTCGCGAGATATGAGAGTGAGGCCGAAGAGAAAGACCTCGACGTCTTGATGAAGAGGTTCAAAACTCCCACGGCGCTCGCACTGCTGACCTCTATCGAGTACGATGAGAAGAAGCACAGAGCGATGATAGACATACTGTTACAGCTCACTCGCGGACCCTAACTGATCAGTAAGACTTAAGAGTGAAAGAGTCGCGTTCATTATTAAGTTGGAGAGGTTGTGGGCTCCCTGGAGGATGGAGTACATAAAAGCTCCTAAGAAGATGGGAGAGTGTATATTCTGCACCAAACCGAGGGACAAGGACGATGAGAAGAACCTCATACTCATGCGTGGCAAGCTGGCCTTCGTTATCATGAACCTATACCCCTACAACCCGGGTCACTTGATGGTCGCTCCTTACAGGCACGTGGGAGAGTTCGAGAAGATGAGGGAGGGAGAGCTCTTGGAGGTCTTAAGGTACGTGAGGAGGTCGATGAACGTCCTGAAGGAGGTCATGAACCCGCATGGTTTCAATATCGGAGTCAATCAGGGGAAGATTGCCGGTGCGGGGATAGTCGATCACGTTCACATACACGTAGTCCCTAGATGGTCCGGTGATACAAACTTCATGCCCGTGATATTCGATACAAAGGTTGTGGTGGAGGAGATCAACAGGACCTACGCAAAGTTGCGTGATCAATTGACATCTAAGATTAAAAAATAGATTAATGAATATCAGTTCACAATATGTGCCATAGTAGAGACGGTATGACATGAGGGTGAGGGCAATAATAACAGACATCGATTCTACGCTAGTTGATAACAGAAGGAGAAAGGTCATCTCGATGCTGAACGTATCGGGAATAGAGCGTTCAGAGAAGTTGGTTCAGAGCGCCTTGAGGTGCACGCGAATGGAGGATATGGCAAAGGTCTTGGGGCTAGATCTGAGGGGGGAGCTCCTGGAGAGGGTGCTTGACGCCTACCTCGACGACATTGATCTGTACTCTCTCGATGAACCGGTGGATGGCGCTGTGGAGGTCATCAACGAGCTCGCCGACGAGGGGCGGTTGATAATCTACGTGAGCGGACGGCCTGGTTTGAATTACGTCCTGCCCTCGCTGCTGGACATGGGGTTCCCTCGCGGTCCTATATACACCACTAGAATAAAGGGCGGTCCGGACGCGGTGACCGCGAAGGTCGAGCTCATGAGGCGGGCGCTAACGGAGAACTCCTTGAGACCTGGCGAGACGGTCTCCCTCGGTGATATGCCGCACGATGGACTGGCGTCACGCGAGTTAGGGATATTCAGCGTGGGGACCGTCCAACTGAGCCCCTATCAAGTTAGCAAGGTATCACAGTTCTTCGACCGAGTGATCAGTCACATATCAGAGTTGAGGAGTGTGATTAGGAGTTTAGAGTCAGAATCGGATTAGATAGAAAACACTTTAATATTCAGGTAGCGTTTTGGTGAGAGGGTCCACCTGCTTTGAGGGGCGGTATATCGCTCGACAGGCTTTCGAGGTACATCAAGGCGGGTTACAGGATCATTGGCCCCAACAGGCACACGGGGGTCGAGGTGTGTAGGTGGACCAAATCGAGACTGAGGGGTTCGAGGAACTGCTATAAGTCCATCTACGGTATAGACTCCAGGAGGTGTATCCAGATGACCCCTACGCTCGACCTGTGTAACTTTGAGTGTCCTTGGTGCTGGAGGCCGTTCGGCGAGAACAGACACAAGTTTCAAGGTAGGGAGTGGGACGAGCCTCGGGTCTTGGTAGACGAGATGATCGAGGCCCAGAGGGAGCTCCTCTCAGGCTTCGGGGGGAACGCGAAGACGTCGAGAGAGGCCTACCTCTTAGCGATGAGACCGGCGCACGTCGCTATATCTCTCGACGGAGAACCGACTTACTACCCACACCTACCGGAGCTGATCAAGGAGATAAAGAGGAGGGGGATGACAGTCTTCTTGGTGACTAATGGCACGGTACCTCACAGGTTGAGGGAACTCCTCGAGAAGGACGCGATACCGACAAACTTGTTCATCAGCGTATATGCGACCAATGAGGTCGACTACGTCAAGTTCACCAAGTCGGTGGTTCCCGACGCGTTCAGACGCGTCCTCGAGAGCCTCTCGATGATGGGGGAGTTCAGCGAACGCGGCTGCAGGACGGTCTTCAGGATGACCGTGGCCAAGAACCTCAATATGAAAGACCCTAGTGGTTACGGAGAGTTGATCAGAAGTTCTATGCCCCATTTCGTGGAGGTGAAGGGCTACGCTTGGCTAGGTGAGTCGCGACTACGTCTTCCCCAGACCGCATCACCGTATTATCACGAGCTCGAGGCCTTCGCTGAGAGCGTCGCAGGTGAAGCCAACTACGTAATAAAGATGAGGGACAGGGTAAGTAACATCGTTGTGGCTGCACGGGACGAGGAGGTGTGGAGGCGTAACCTCGAGATAGCCAAGGAGATCGCCCATCTACCGGGCGTCCCGTTCATTAAAAGGTAGCAGAGGAGGTCTCAAAACGAATCAGACGGAGAGGAAGGTATAATTCTTGGTTAAGGTATAGATCGCGTAACTAGAGGAACTCATGAAATTGATATTCAAGTTCGGTGGGACTTCGTTATCGAGCGGGCAGAATATAGAGCGCGTGGTGAGGATCGTTAAGGATTACGTTGACCGAAGGGATAGGGTTGTCGTCGTATGCTCCGCGATGGATGACGTGACCGATCTCCTCATTGAGTTGACGAGAGAGGCGTCGAGCGGCGACCACCAGAGAATAGAGAGCGCGGTCTCGGAACTTAATAAGATGCACATAGAGGCGGTAGAGGCGGTGATTAGAGGCCGGGAGGTCAGAGAGACGATCGTCAGACTGATCAATGGGAGATTAGAGGACCTGAGGCGCGCCCTGCTGGGGGTCTCGTACCTACGTGAGGTCACTCCGAGGTCACAGGATTACATACTATCGTTCGGTGAACGGTTATCGACCACGATCGTCTGGGGCGCGTTAAAGGATTGGGGAGTGGATGCAGTCTATCTAGAGGGAGGGGACGCGGGGATCGTAACGAACTCCAACTTCGGTGAGGCGCTACCCATAATGGAGGTCCTTGTCAGGGAGGTGAGGGAGAAGGTCGGGGGGTTGCTAGATGAAGGCAGGGTACCGGTCATCACGGGGTTCATAGGTAAGAACACGGAGGGCGTGATAACGACCCTTGGTAGAGGGGGCTCGGATTACACAGCGACCTTGATAGGGTACGCGATAAATGCTGATGAGGTCTGGTTGTGGACCGACGTAGACGGCCTGATGACCGCCGACCCTAGGGTGGTCAAGGACGCCAAGGTTTTGAGCAAGGTATCGTTCGAGGAGGCCATCGAGATGGCCCTGTTCGGCGCAAAGGGTCTTCACCCGAGAGCCCTAGAACCCGCGAAACAGGCCAACATCAGAGTGCGGATAAAGAATACGTTCAACCCTCAATCACCAGGCACGCTGATAGGCGGCAACGCTAGGCAGTCGAGCACCTGCACCGTGAAAGGCGTTATGTTAGTGAGGAACGCGGGCATGATAACCGTGAGGGGGCCGTCCATGGTCGGTAGGCCTGGCACGGCAGCTAAGATACTTGGAGTCTTCGCGAAAGAGAACGTCAACGTCATGATGATATCACAGAGCGTCTCCGAATCGAGTATCTCGGTGGTCGTGAGGAGGGAGTGGGTGAAGAGGTTGAAGGAGGTCCTAGAGAGGGAAATGCTGACGGATGAGGAGGTTGAGAAGATAGAGGCCGAGGACGACGTCTCGGTCGTAGCGGTCGTGGGCGAGGGGATGAAGGGCACTCCTGGGGTGGCTGGTAAAGTCTTCAGCGCCATCGCCAACAAGAAGATTAACGTCAGGATGATAGCACAGGGTTCTTCCGAGTTGAACATATCCTTCGTGGTGAAGGAGAGCGATGCACTAGAGGCCGTGAGGGCGCTGCATGAGGAGTACCGTCTCAGAGAACTCGAGACCTAGCGGGAGGGGAGCGGGATGAGGGAGAGGACGTTGATCATGGTGAGCGGGTTCGCAGCGACGGGGAAGAGTACGCTCTGTAGACTGATAGGGGAGGACCTGAAGCTGAGAGTCTACTCGGGCGGCGAGGCGCTCCTCCTCGCTGCAAAGAGATTCGGTTATAACCCGAGGGGGCTAGAGTGGTGGGATACCAAGGAGGGGCTAGAGTTCCTGGAGCGCCGCAAGCTGGATAACAGCATAGACAGATCGGTCGATGAGGAGCTCAAGAAAATAGCTTCCAGGGAGAGCGCGGTCATAGACAGCTGGGTTCTGCCATGGTTGGTGGACGAGGGTTATAAGATATGGCTCAAGGCGGACCTCGAGGCGAGGGCGGAGAGGCTGATCAAGCGAAGCAAGCTGGATCTGGAGACCGCGGTCACGACGATAAGAGAGCGCGATGAGGTGAATCGGCAGTTATATTACAGCTTATACAAGATACGACTGGGAGAGGACTTCTCCCCGTTCCATCTTGTCCTAGATACTTCAAGGTTGGAGACGATGAGCGTCTTCAGGATAGTCCGCACCGCAATTCACGAGCAATTTAACCTGTAACTCCCCATTCGTTTAAGACCTCTGCGTCTATCAGTTCACCTAAACACCTGTGACAGAGGGTGCCACCGTAGGGCCTCTCGACTGACCTCCTAGACTTCGGTCCCTTGGTCAAGGTTCTGTGATCGGTGCCGTGTATGACCGTCCCGCACCTACCGCACCTCGGAAGGCTGTAACTCCTTCTGGCGTAGTGCACCACGGTTCTACCACTGGGAGTCCTCCTGAAGACCTTCATCTTACTTCTTGTCCTGAGGCTTGGTCTCGGCACGCTGCACACCCCAGATAGATGGCATCTGTCGGGATAAAAACTTGTTGAGCGGGAGGCTGACAGCCAACGAGGATAGTATATACCATCCGTAAAAGTATATGATACCTCGATCGGAGATCAGCGGTATGTCGAATCCCTCCGGCATGTAGAGGACCTCCTTACCCGTGTAATAACCGGTTGCCCAGATGAAGAAGGAGAAGAAGATCGCGAGGGACCCGGACATTACGACTAGATTCTTTAGTGCGGTCTGAGCCTCTACCCTCCTTATGTAGTCCTTCCGGCGCTCCAACCGCTCTATAGTCTTCTTGTCCCTCTCCTTCATGGCCTTCATCATCGCCCTCCTGTACTCGTTGGCCTCCATCATCCTCCGTATATCATCGTCCTTGATGAGGGCGCGTCTGATAAGGGCGCTAGCGATGGCCATGGAGATGGAGAAGAGCAGTATCTCGATGGCAGCACCCGTGAGCGACATCACGCCTCACCCAAGAGCTTGGCTACAGCTGGGTACTGTTCCGTCAACCTCTGACGGACTAACGTCAGGTAGAGCTGGTGCAGTATACTTATCGTGAGGAGCAGACCTATGCCTGTACCGTATACGTTGAGGTAGTTCGCTGCACTCGCCATTACCCCTATGATCACCGCGCCCACTATGGTGACAACGTTGACGTATTTCCTCAGCACCGGAGCTATGACTGCGGGGGACCTCCTAAAGCCCGGGACTTGCATGCCAGCCGAGACCAGTTGCTCGGCGACCTTCTCAGGCGCCAGACCTCCGATTGAGACCCAGAACT
Source organism: Aigarchaeota archaeon (assembly GCA_025059745.1). Classification (GTDB taxonomy): domain Archaea; phylum Thermoproteota; class Nitrososphaeria_A; order Caldarchaeales; family Calditenuaceae; genus JANXDH01. The sequence goes on from JANXDH010000004.1 coordinate 19,379, forward strand.
TCGCGAAGAGGACGGAGAACCCAACCATCAGAAAGACGAACGCTACGGCCCTAATTGGATCCGCACTCGCGTCCACGAAGTTAGCGGGCCCCATCACGTAGTAGGCGAGGCCTCCTGTAGGTGCCGGGGCTGCGTTCTCTACGGTCTTAAAAGTGCCTAGAACGTTCAAGAAGACGTTTGAGTTATCGCTGTTGAATCTCGCCCAGATTATGGAACTGAAGTAATAGATGTTCTGGAAGACCGTGGAGGCGAAGATTATGGGTACGTTCGAGACGTACAGGAGCTTTATCGGGTACGTGCTTCGGTACCCCGAGACCTTTGCGTAGGCTATCGGTATATTGACCCGGACCCCCTCGATGTAGACGAGTAACGCTAGCAGCGTGAACGTCGATATCAGTCCCAAGATGTCCCCCCTAAACGCGACGTGACGGACGAAGAGGGAGTTTACGTCACCTCCACCGGTGAGGGCCTGGAAGATCGCCAGAATGACGCCGTGATAGAACCCGTCCTGAAGGATGACGGGTGAGACCAAGTCGTCGAGTACCTGTACAGCCACGCCGCTCACTATGAAGAGGCTTATTCCGCTACCGATGCCCCACCCCTTCTGGACCAGCTCATCGAGGAATATTATGACGACAGTTGCCGCGACCAGCTGGAGGAATACGAGCGCCTGCACGTTGGGAGACAGGACGCCGAAGAACCCGGCCTGTATGTAGGCGAACGCCTGAAAGATGGCTACGATTACGGAGAGGAATTTCGATGTGGAGGTGAAGAGTGCCCTGTCCTCAGATTTGGTGAGATCTAACTTTATTATCTGAGCTCCCACCAGTAGCTGGAGTATCAGACCAGCTGTGACTATAGGGCCCACACCTAGCGTCGTGAGCGTGCCTATGCTCGACGCGAATATGACGCTCAGCAGGAAGTTGGTCTGGGTCTGGGCGCCCGTTGGGAGTCCATAGAGGACGATGGAGCTCATGGCCTGGTATATCGCGACCGCTATCGCGCTCCACGCCAGCCTCTCCCCTAGCGAGAGTTTTCTACCGGGCTTAGATATCTGGGGGAGCGACTTCGAGATGCCCTCCAGCACCGACCTCAGACCGGTAGATGACATGTCACCGAGCTCCTCCAGGCTTCACCAAGATGCACCCCAGCCTGGAAAGCTTCTCCTCGGCTCCCTTGCTCCACTCATCAACGATCACTTTTAGTTTCCTATTGACCGTGCCGCTATCCACCAGTTTATCCACCCCCAGCTCAGATAGATCGACCAAGAGGTGGTCACCTTCATACCTCGCTTCCTTTGATCTGGATAACTTGCGTGCGAGAGCGTCGAGCTCGTTTATTGTCATCGCCCTCTTCTCCTTTGAGGTAGGAGGATGAAAGCCCTTCTCACCGAAGTGGTCAGGAGCGTACTTGATTACCCACGTCCACTTGTGCTTGTGACCTCCTGCTAACCCCCGCCCACCCTTCGCGCCGTGCTTTCTGTGCTGGCCTATCTGACCCCAGCCGTGGGTCCTAGATCCCCTCAGTCTCCTTACCTTTCTCAGCCTGGTCGGCATTAACTCCCTTAGAATGGTAGGCTAGGCCATGTATTTATAGATGCGTCAGATTCTACGGCCTCATCTGATAAAGATGAGGGGCGTTCCTCGCTCTACAACCGTTTAACGATTCCGGAGGATAGAGAGAGACCTGTCGTGTCTCTCCCTGATTAGCGCGACGTTCAATAAGAGGAGGAAGAGGTGTGACCAGAATACGTTGAACTGACCCGAGAGGTTCCACGAGCAGTCGCAGAAAGTCATTATCATCAAGAGATTGGCGGCTAAAACCGACCCTACCGAGCCTGCCACTCTGGGGAAGACCCCGGTCAACAGCAGAGCGCCCACCGATAGCTCGATGCCTATGATGGCATACGGCACCCATAATGGACCTGACCTGATGGCCCACTGAAGGAACTCGTTGTAGTAAGGCACGTAGTTACCGAGAAACGCGACCTCAACTTGCTTTCTAAACTCATTGAAGTTCAGGTAGTTCAGCACCCCGGAGTACGCCCAGAAACCCCCCACGGACGTCCTCAGTACGAGTATCCAAGCGTTGATCAGTCTGCCCATGAGATCACCTACTTAGACGCGAGGTTGACCGCTCTGACCAACAGCTTCGACGTGCTGTAGTTCCAGCCCTGAAGTTTGGGAGCCCTCACCACCTTCACGCGCCACCCCTTCTTCATCGCCTCATCGAGGAACCCGCTCATCACCCTCTTCTGGTCGTACCCAAAGACTATCACGTCCGGTCTCAGCCTCCGCATAACCTTCTCGAAGCTCAGAGGTTTATAGCCGAGGAGGGCCTCGTCGACGAACTTGATGCTCCTTATGATCTCGAGCCTCGCGCACTCGTCCAGTAGAGGTGGCCTGCCCTTATTCCGCCTTACGGTGACGTCCCTCGCGAGCAGCACTATCAGACGGCCTCTCTTACCCGCCAGACGTCTCGCGTACCTCAGTACGAAGATGTGTCCGGGGTGCAAGAGGTCAAAGGCGCCAGTCGTGAGGACCACGCGCCCCTTAGCTACCACTCGAGTTTCACCTTATCCAATGCTCTGAGGGCATCTAAAAGACCTTCTGCGTATACTACAGAGACCAAGCCGTCGACGACGCGACCGGAGTTTATGAAGTTCTCGGCGTCCTCGAGATAAGATCGGGCGAGAGCGATCACCTGAGAGACGCCTACCTCGTTGACTGTCCAGAGATCTCTCATCACCCGCGAGGTGTTCTGGACGTACTTGATGGTCCTCTCCTTGAGCGATGGAGGAGGGTTATGTCTCGATATCGCGTCCTGTCTCCCCTTCAGCAGCACGCTTAGCGCCTCCCGTTCAGTCGAGTGCAGTCCGGCCGGAAATATCAGGCAGTGTGGGGGCGGCGGGAGTTTAAGGTCCTCGATCTCACCTATCGTTCCTACCCACCTCACCTCTCCGGACAGGCCCAATCTAGCCAGCACTATAACCAGTCGTTGAGGATCGAGTTGCTCTCGACCGAGGTTGATTAGTATCCGAGCGGCCTCACCCGCGGTCATACCTCCCATCGCTGTATCGAGTAATACGAGAGTGTGGAGGCCGTATGACGAGTTGCTAGCTATCGTCTCGCACACGTGGCCAGCGCTCTCCCTCGCCGGGGACCTAGCCAAAGTCGCTATTCGTCCGAACCTGTAAGGGGAGAGGCCGGAGGAGGCTGAGGCGGCGGATACTATCGATACGCCGTGTATGACCTCGTACTCGATTGCCATCCTTTCGGCCATTACGAGCATCGCTATGTGGGTGGTGGCAAACAGAGGGTCTCCGGGTATCGCTACCGTCACGTCCCCTATGCGTGCGTCATCGATCACCTGCTTGACGTCGTCCTCGAGTAGCCCCCTGTCAGCCCTTACGACCTCCCTTGCGTTAGATATAATATATGATAATAACTCGTCCGAGACGTATCCCGTATATAGATCGAGGTAGACCCTCTTAGAGCGCCTTATAGATTCTAAAGCTCTTATCGTCAGGTAATCTGGGCTTCCCAGCCCCAATCCAGCAAGCCTCAGGACCATACAACGATAGTAAGGATCGAGCTGGATTTAAGCAGGGGTGAGACTAGTCTACCGTGGGAGACGTGTCACCTAAATGTTACACGTCGTATATAGACGTCCTCAGCCGCTCCCCCATCTCCTCTAGAAGCGCGATGGCCTCCTCTATCCTACCCTCCCTCAAGAGTTCACCCAGTTCCACGAACCAACTGTGCCTCTCTTCTCCCAGTAGGCCGAGGTAACTCACTAGTAATACGGTGAACATGGCCTCCCTGATGTTCTTCATGGCCTGACCGATGATCTTGGCGTAGGACCCCCTGCTTACGCCCAGGGCGTCTGCCTTAAGTTGATAGCTTGCGCGCCTGCCTAGTCCTGAGTGGCGGAGCTCGGTCAGTATGGCCTCCAACTGCCTCTCGGTCAGAGAGGACTCCCTTGATAAGAGCCTCAGAACCGGGTTCCTTAGGAGTTCTGATGCGCTCTCCAGCTCGAGGAGTGACTCGGATCTTTTTTCACTCATCTCCTTCCTCAGCTAGACAGTTTTGTCAACGCCCAGTTGAAAAAGCTTGGACTCGCCCTCAACGCCCCCTACACCCGCGGTAATACTCCTGGAGTGTGACCCGATTCTCTCGAGGATCTCAACTGTCAGTGCCTCATAGGCCTTGGAGACGGGTGAGTCAGGGTTGTATATTACACACGGCCTCCCGAGGAAGTGGCCCTCTTCGAGCCTCACGCTCGACGGTATCTCGGTCCTCAGTAGCGACTCGCCGAGCCTGTGCCTGAGGTCCTGCCTGATCTCGTGGGTTATCTTGTACCTGTTGTCTACCATCGTGAGGAAGTGACCGAGTACTTCGAGCTCAGCCCTGAGCCTACTATGGAGTAGTTCGATGACGTGATAGAGCCGTCTCAGTCCATCTATGCTGAAGTACCTCGGCTGTATTGGGACCAGGACGAACTTGGACGCGTAGAGCGCGTTGAACGTGAGGACTCCGAGGTTCGGGGGAGTGTCTATTATTATGAAGTCGTACCTCATCGGTAGGCTCTCTATCAGTTTGCTGACCACCGCCTCACGCCCGGGTTGTCGGGAGATGTACTCCTCGGTGGCCGCGAGGTCCTCATTGCTCGGTAATACGTGAAGCTTATCGATAGGCGTCTCCCTTATGATCTCCTTGACGGGTTTGTAGGAGGTGAGGGCCGCGGAGATCGAGAACTCGGTGCTCACCCTCTCGAGTCCGAGGGCTAGACTGGCGTGACCCTGTGGGTCGAGGTCGACTACCAACACGTCCATCTTGAACTTATGCGCCAGAACCGCAGCGACGTTAACGACCGTGGAGGTCTTCCCTACTCCGCCCTTCTGGTTGGCGACCGAGATCCTGAGCGGGTGACGTGGGAGATACGTCACATCCGTCTGACTCGTCCCACTAGTCATACGTGTCTCGTGTGGCGCCCCTATTACCATCAGGTATCACCCTTAACCAGCCTGCTCTCGATCTCCCTTAGACCCAGCTTGACCGAGAGGCGGAGTACCTTCGAGAAGAGCCCCCTGTTATCGCCCAACAGCTCCTGAGACCTCGAGAGCTCGGAGACCAGCCTCTCTATTCTCCTGTAGTCCTCCGGGTCTAGGTAGAAGTGCACCTTCCTTCTTTTGTCCGAGGTGACCTTGAGCTCCTCGGTCTGGGCGACGCTGACGTTAGATATCATGTCCTCGACTCTAGGCAACAACCTGTCTAGATAGTTTTGGGGGAGTCGTCGTTGTGGTTGGCCTGACATGAGGCGTATACCTCTCCCGCGAGATAAAAGTACCCCTCAATACCCCGTGGATGATATGGGCGAGGTATTACCCACGGGTGACGTGGGTATACGTGAGTGAACGTATCTTACATGTGTGACGTGTCTGATGAGTGGGATATCAGTAACGCGGCATGCTTGAATCAACCTCTACCGCGTATCTGTCTATACCGCCTGCAAGGTTGAACGTTCTACTGAGGCCGATGTCCCTCAGCAGCTTGACCGCTAAGGCGCTCCGCATCCCCGTGTGACAGTAGACGATGATAGTCTTGGTCTGGTCTATCTCGTGGAGCCTTGAGGGCAATTGGGTGAGGGGAATGAGTTTGGCGTTCTTGAGACGGACGATCTCCCACTCCACATGCTCCCTCACATCGATCACCTCTATATCGTCACCCCTATCGATCATCTCCTTGAACCTCTTGGGCTCGATAGACATGTTGTAGTCGATCTCCTCTCCCGTAACCCGGACTCCGCACATCTGCTCGTAATCTATCAGCTCCTTTATCGTCGGGTTATCGCCGCAGATTGGACAGCGCTGGTCCCGCTTTACGGTAAGCTCTTTAAAGTTCGTCGAGAGCGCATCTATTATCAGAAGCCTGCCTATCAGAGGTTGACCGACACCCAGTATGAGCTTGAACGCCTCGTTGGCCTGTATGGCACCGACCATCCCTGGCAGGAACCCTAGCACTCCGCCCTCGGCGCACGACGGTACGGTTCCTGGAGGAGGAGGGTCTGGGTAGAGGCACCTGTAGCAGGGACCCTTTCCAGGGTAGAAGACCGTGACCTGACCGTCGAACCTGAATATGCTGCCGTAGACAAGCGGTTTACCGGTCATGACACACGCGTCGTTGAGCAGGTACCTCGTCGGGAAGTTATCGGTCGCGTCTATTACTATGTCGTATTCACGTATTATATCCAAGGCGTTCGTTGAGTCGATCACCGTATCGTAAATCTTGACGCTAACGTTGGGGTTGAGCGCCTCAAGCCTCCTCTTGGCCACCTCGACCTTGGGCTTCCCTACGTCGTTAGTATCGAAGAGTATCTGGCGCTGGAGGTTCGTGAGGTCGACCTTGTCGAAGTCTATCAGGCCGATGGTTCCAACGCCTCCCGCCGCGAGGTACATAGAAATTGGAGATCCGAGGCCCCCTGTACCGACCACCAGCACGCTGGCCCTCTTCAGCCTCTTCTGACCTGACATGCCGACCTCGGGCATGATGAGCTGTCTCCCGTACCTGCGTATCTCCTCGTAACTGAGGGGGACGTCCCTCTCGGTCTTCAAAACGCTGGCCGTTGAGCGGGTGACCATGCCCTCGTACCTACTGAACCCTCTTGAACGCTAAATTTATATTTAATTCGTAGGTCGCTCCTGACCAGAGTTTTTATAGAGTAGAGCGTTCTCCTTTTTTGAGTCGATCATCACGAGATGACCTTCACCAACCCTTTGGACTCAAATGCATCCAATAGATCGAGCGGTATCTTAGCTACGTCGCCCGGCAGGTACGGACCAAACCTTCGGCCGTACTTATCGACGACCAGGGGTATCCGTTCAATGATCAGGACGGTCGGCGAGCTAACCTCGGAGAGCGAGATGTTCGGCACCTCAAAGTTCGAGACGACACCGTCGATTACTCTCGTGTAGTTCTTCAACACGCGAGACATCATGGTGTAGAGCTCCCGTTCCATGGGTAGCGCACCGCTCAATCTGTCACCTCTCAGCACCATCTCTGTCACTTTCCTCATCCTTATGGATAAAAGGTCACCCAGCACGTAAGAGATCGCCTGAAGCTCCCTCTCCCTCAGCTGGGTATTGATCGATTGTCTCTCTGCGGCCAGCCGTATCTGCCTTCTCAAATTTATCGCGTATTCCTTAAGCTCGTTGATGAAGTCGGTCTTTAGTCCCACGAGCTCGGCCCTCGACTTCTCCTCCCGCCAGAGTTCGATCAGCCTCTCGTATACAGTACTCAACGTGATATTCAATGGGTCCGGGGATAAAAATACTATGCGACCAAGCTCGCTAACCCCTTACAGATCAGGTACACCGCTGCGTAACGTGGCAGGGAGATCTTTGTAGGCTCCCTCACCTCATCGATCGTCACTTCACCTATCGAGAACCGCGGAGAGAAGAACACCGTGAGGGGCACCGGTTCGTCGTCCAGGGCTATCGAGTCACGCAACGGGTCAAAATCACTAACGTCCTCGATGCTCAATCTCTTGGTGAGCAGACCCGTCTTGCCGTTCAGGGTGCCTGACAGCCTCAGGAGCCTGTGTAGGTCCTGCGTCACCACCGGGTCTATGTTTACGCCCTCGACCTTCGCGGCCGCCTCTGATAACGCCCTCCACTGCTTCGCCGTACCGACGTTCCAATCCGGTTCCGCGCTCCAGACCGTACTGATCTCTCCGATGTTTTTCAGGTCTCTGAAGGTGCTCTGATCGCCCTGTATGAGAAACTGGTATATACGCCTAATGATCCTCCCCCTCCACCCAAACGATCTCAGGTCCGGCGGTGGGTAGTCAGTGAGTCTGGGCCTCCCCTTCTTCCCTTGGACGGGCGAGGGGATACCGAGGTACGAGGGCTCCAGTCCTCTCGCGGTCAGGTAGTTGACGATCTCCCTCCTGCTTAACTGATCGAGGCCCACGTAATCCGATGAGTAGACGACCAAGTGATAGCCTCTGTTGCCGGAGAAAGCGACCTCCAACTCGTCCTCAGACACACCGAAGTCGTCTATCAGCACGTCAATCAATTTCATCAGCTCGTTCTTCGTCCCGTTGAGGCACCTCTCGCAGACCCATTCAACATCATAGAGCCTCGACTTACACCTGCCACACGACTCCATCGATTTATCGGCGGTGGTGCCGCAGTTCTTGCAGATCCTGTACTCGTGCTCGGATGAGCAGTCTGAGGGTATGTGGTCCGCGTCTATGTCAAATACGAGGTCCGTGCCCATCCACTCCTTCTCCTCCATCGGGGCCGAGGGGTACTTGTAGTACGCGGCTGACCTGTAAGCGTGTAATGGGGAGTTCTTGACGATGGCGTCCCTCACCTCCTCTTCGGAGCTGAACGCGAGGTGCCTGACCATCACCTTCTCGCCGAATTGAAAGTAGGCGTACTCCCTGTTCGCCGGGCTCGTGGGAGGAGCTATCTTATCGCGGTTGTTACGATAGTAGGAGGAGAACGCCCTCTTGACGAACGATGCGTCTCTCTCGGTGTTAAACGACAACCCGGACGCATGTAGTCAGTTCTCCTCTAATATTACTCTTGTGAAGAGCTTAAAATATTCCCATCCGTTTAAGCGACGGAGATAAGACTTGACCAACGTGGGAGTTCTCGGGCTTGGCTACGTCGGGCTGGTTACCGCTGCGTGCCTCTCGAGCAGGGGGATCAGGACGTTCTGTTACGATGTAGACGTTGAGAAACTCAGAAGTCTCAGGCGCGGTCTCTCACCGATATTCGAGCCCGGCCTCAAGGAGATGATACGAGACGTCGTCGACTCGGGGACCCTGATTGTTACCGATAGTCTCGATGATGTGATCCGTAACACGAGCATTGCGTTCATCACTGTCGGCACCCCCAGTTCTCCCGATGGCCAGGTCGATCTATCCTATATCAGGGCCGTCTCGGAGAACATAGGAGCTGCGCTGAGGGGGAGACCGGACGGGTACCTCGTTGTAGTCAAGAGCACTGTACCCCCTGGAACTACTGCGGGCGTGATCAAGCCGGTGATAGAGGGTGGATCCGGTAGGTCATGTGGGAGGGGGTTCTCTCTCTGCGTGAACCCTGAGTTCCTCAGAGAGGGTAATGCAGTATACGACACGCTAAATCCGGACAGGATAGTGATAGGTGAGGTCGATCCCGGTTCATCGAGGCCGCTCATTGAGCTCTACACGAAATTCTACGGAGAGAGGAGGCCACCTACGTTGATAACCAATCACGTCAACGCTGAGCTCATAAAATATACCAATAACCTTTTCCTCGCCATGAGAGTCAGCGCAATCAATATGATCGCCAACGTCTGTCAGAGGATACCGGGGGCCGACGTCACGGTCGTTGCGGAGGGCGTGGGGATGGACCGGAGGATAGGGCCTCACTTTCTCCGCGCGGGTCTCGGGTGGGGCGGGTCGTGTTGGCCGAAGGATCTAAGGGGGCTCAGGTACTTGGCTCGCTCGCTCAACGTGGAGGTTCCTCTGATAGACGCGACCATCGAAGTGAACGAGCAACAGCCATTACTCGCAGTTAAAATGGCCTCTGAGATGTTAGGTACGTTGAGGGGGAAGAGGGTGGCAGTGCTCGGCCTCTCCTTCAAACCGGGCACCGATGATATACGTGAGGCGACATCCCTCAAGCTGATTAGACACCTCCTCGAGAGCGGTGCTACCGTAGTGGCCTACGACCCCGCGGCGATGGAGAACGCTAGAAGGGTCCTCGGGAACTCGATAACCTTCGCCAGATCTCCACGAGATTGCTTGGACGGTGCAGACTGTTGCATATTAGTCACTGAGTGGGAGGAGTTCAAGTCCCTCACGCCCCTCGATTTCGCCGGCAGGATGAGGTTCCCGTTACTGATAGATGGGAGGAGAGTCTACGACCCCACAGTCTTCTCTAAGGGGTTGAGGTACGTGGCCGTCGGCTTGGGTCCCAGAGAGTGATCTCAACTCTAGGAGTCTCCAAGGTGATAAGAGATAGCGACTTAGTTATCACGGTGTGAACCCAAGATAGATAAGCGAGCGCCCTCAACTATCGTTGAGTATGAGTCAACCTATAAGGGACTTGGAGATCGACCCCGGTACATCTCTCGCGCAGCTCCTAAGAGAGATGAGTCTCTCAGGAGGATTCATGGGCGCTAACCTCGGTGACGCATTTGGACTCCTCATGGAGATGTTGAGAGACGATGAGTGTCTCAAGATCCTTTCCTTCACGGGCAACGTCATAGCCACTGGCACCCGCGGAGTCATCCGAGATATGGTCAGGAGGAGGATCTTCGACGTGATAATCACGACGTGTGGAGCACTCGACCACGACGTGGCTAGGACCTATGCGGAGTACGAGAGGTCTAGCTTCGATGACGATGACTACGCCCTGAGGAGAGACGGCTATCATCGACTAGGCAACGTGAAGATAAGGTTCGAGGATTACGGCCACCTGATAGAAGAGTTCATGCAGAGAGTCGTGACCGGAAAACTATCCGGAAGGTCGGTGGGGAGCTATGAGGTCGCCTGGTCCATCGGTGAGCACCTAAACGAGAAGTCATTCCTCTACTGGTGTAACGTGAACAGGATACCCGTCATAGTGCCCGGGATACTTGACGGTGCCGTCGGGTACCAGCTCTGGTTGAGGGGTTCTCAGCACAAGGTCGCTCTCGATCTTTTCAGGGACCAGAAGCTGCTGAACGATATGATATGGGATACGGAGAGGGCCGGCGCGTTGATAGTCGGTGGCGGTATCTCGAAGCACCATACTCTATGGTGGGCTCAATTCGCCGACGGTCTCAAGTACGCCGTTTACGTCACGACGGCCGATGAGTACGACGGGAGTCTGAGCGGTGCGAGACCGAGGGAGGCGGTGTCTTGGAAGAAGATAGCCGATGACGCGAGGCACGTCTTCGTGAAGGCAGACGCGACCATAGCTCTGCCGATACTGTATCTCGCCCTAATCAGTGAGCTCAAGTAGGGACTAGAGTTCAGCTACGTCTTTGAAGACCCAGGAGAGGTCCGGTACGCTCTCACGGGTCTTGACCCTCTCCGCTAGGGCGTGGACTACAAGAGGGAGCGCTATCGTTATATCACAAGAGCACTGGACGTTCCTCCCCTCTGGGCTCTCCTTCCCCCAACTCTCAGCCTCCTCGAAGGACGCACCGGATAACCCTCCCCAGTGCGGCGAGTCGGTGGTGATCTGTATAGCGTAGTTGTGAGGCCTCACTGTGGTCAGGTCGCCCCCCTCAAGCGTATCGACGGCAACGGCGGAGAGCTGTATGAAGTCCTTCGGTACGCCCCCGCCGAGGTAGATTACACCGCTCTTCGAGAACCGCGACTTTATCCTCACTAACTGTTCAAAGTCCTTGAACTGATCGATCAATAGCTTGCGTTCGGGTCTGTGATACCTCATATAGAGATAAGCCATCCCGTATCCGCTGTCAACTATCGCGGGGACGAAGACCGGTACCTTCGCTCGCCAGGCCGAAGTCACTATGCCGTCTATCTTCCTGCCATCTAACCATCTGCCGAATAGGTGTAGGAACTCCGCGGAGGAGATGGGCCTATCTATCTCGAGGTCCATCATGAACTGAGCTATCTTCTTCTCGATCTCAATGTAGTCCCTCTCGAGCGCGAAGACGTCATAGAACCTCAGTATCCTCATCTTCCTCAGCTCCCAGTCATTGACGTTTGGGCTCCCCTTCCAGTAACCGTACCCCATAGCGTCCAGGATGTCCTCTGAGACGTTCGCTCCCGTCGAGACTAATACGTCTATGAACCTCCTCTCGATCAACCACTTTATTATCTTCCACTGGCCGGTGGTGCTCATAGAACCCGCGTATCCCAACATTATCACTACATCCCTCCCCGAGAGCATGTCCGACCACACATCGACTATCTCGCCCAGTCTGCGTCCCTGGAATCCCGTATCGGCCATCTCATTCAGTAATTGCGAGACCGACTTCGACCCGATGTCGATCGCTCTCAGCCTCTGCCTCAAATAGGATAGAGGCGACGGGTCCGATGAATCGCACATTTTCATTTCTAATGCTATTTAGTCCTCTCGTTAATATATTTTCAAAAAGTCAATGAATGGTTTTCGCTTGTTCCAACTTTTGATTGAGCGCGGCGATGATGAAACCGTTGAAGAGCGGTGATGGTCTACCCGGTCTTGACTTGTACTCGGGGTGAAACTGCCCCGCGATGAAGAAGGGATGGTCCTTTAACTCAATGATCTCCACTCTTCGTCCGTCGAGAGAGAAACCTGAGAATACAAGTCCCCCCTTAGTGAGTGCACCCCAATACTCTGGGTTCACCTCGAACCTGTGCCTGTGCCTCTCGTAGACTAGATTAGATCCATAGAGCGAGTGTGCCAAGGTGTTCTCGATGACCTTAACGGGTTGGCTGCCAAGCCTCATCGTCCCACCCATAGCCCTGACCTCGGTCTGCTCCGGTATCGCGGTCACCACTGGGTGCTCGGTCTCTGGCTCGATCTCCACGCTATTTGCACCCTCTAGCCCCAAGACGTTTCTGGCGAACTCTATCACTGCGAGCTGCAGACCGAAGCATATCCCCAGATAGGGTATCCGGGACTCTCTCGCGAACCTTATGGCCTTGAGCTTCCCCTCGGAACCCCTCTTGCCGAAGCCACCGGGGACCAGTATGCCGTCAAGCGACTTTAAAACCGATATCTTGTCCTCGTCTCGCTCGAATTCCTCAACGTCTATCCAGACTATCTCGACCTTAGTGTCGTTGAAGGCCCCTGCGTGTTTGAGCGCCTCCCTTATGCTGACGTAAGAGTCCGTGAGGCTCGTGTACTTACCACAGACTCCGATCTTTACTAAGTGTTTGGCCTCCTTGAACCTGCTCACTATCCATTTCCACTCACTGATGCTGGTCTTTTCGTTCCTCAGGTTGAATCTCTTCGATATGTAGTCGCCGAGCCCCTGCTCCTCCAAGACCAATGGTAGCTCGTATATCGTCTCCACGTCCAAGGAGCAGAAGACGGCGTCCTTGGGGAGCGTACTGAACAGCGCGATCTTAGACCTGGTCTGGTCGTCTATCATCTTCTTCGACCTAGCTATCACGATGTCTGGCTGGATGCCTATCCTCCTCAGCTCGTTGATGCTGTGCTGCAGCGCCTTCGTCTTGAACTCCATAGTGGCTTCTAGGAACACCAAGAGGGCGACGTGCACGAAGAGCGTCTCCTCCTCAAGCTTCATCTGTCTAGCGGCCTCGTAGAAAGGCTGTCCCTCTATGTCTCCCGCAGTACCTCCTATCTCGACTATCACGAAGTCGGCGCCACTCCTTGCTGCTACCGACCTGATCCTCCTCTTTATCTCATTTGTGATGTGAGGGATTATCTGAACGCACTGACCTAAGAACTTCCCCTCCCTCTCTTGGTTGATGACCTCGAGGTAGACCTGCCCGGTGGTCAGGTTGTTATGCCTGCTCATAGGGACGTCGAGGAACCTTTCGTACCATCCGAGATCGAGGTCAGTCTCACCCCCATCGTCTGTGACGAAGACCTCACCGTGGCTGTAGGGGTTTAGAGTCCCCGCATCGACGTTGACGTAAGGATCGATCTTCAGGAAGTCCACCCCGTAACCCCTCCAATGAAGCAACTTGCCTATCGACGCCGCTACCGCACCCTTTCCGACGGAAGATACGACGCCCCCTGTTACGAAGATGTACTTGGGCATATATGATATGACAATAACCGATATAAAAGTTCTAATTCCTTAAGGATCAGAGAATCTCGTGTATCAGGAGATCCTCCTGAAGAATTTGAGCTCTCTGTTGGGGAAGAGGTCCGGGTAGAGTATGGCAGCGATGTCCGCGTACCACTCATCGGTGTATGGGTACCCCAGCTGGAAGTAAGTCTCCGTGAAGACGTAGACGCGTCCGTTCCTCACTGCCTTGGAGTTAGCGAGTACTGGGGCCTCTGATACTATGTCCGCGATTCTATTGACTATAGAGCTGTAGATTATGACGTCGACGTCAGCTGTACGTAAAGCCAGATCCTCTAATGTGACGCGCGGAGAACCTCGTAGGTCTTCAAATACGTAACGAGCGTTCAATTCCTTCAGAGCCTTACCGACGTAAGAGTCACCGGCCGCGGCGTACACGGTGCCCCTCCAGACGTTGAACCAAGCGACTTTGACGGGGGGAGCCCTCTCGATATTCTTCTTGATGTCCTCGATCTTTGAGATCACCCTCTCAACTATCCGGTGAGCCTCGAGCTCCATGTTATAGAACGCAGCGATGAACTTGATCCACTCGAACCTACCCAACGCGGTGCCCTCACGCCACTCGTTATTTACTGCATACGGTACCTTCAGCTCCTCCAGTTTAGAGACGACTGGGTCGCCTGGGAAAGTGTAGACCATTACCAACTCAGGCCGCTGAGCGATTATGGCCTCGTAGTCCGGTGAGGAGGCAGATCCGACGTCCCTAATCCTCCCACTCTCCAACCTCTCCTTTATGACCGGTAGGTACCACGTGTACTGTTTGCCCCACATGATCGCTATGACGGAATCCAATACCCTAGGATTGTACTCCGCTAACAGAGTGATCAAAGCCACCTGTGTGGCGCTCTGGAGTATCACCCGCTCCACTGGTATGTAGACTACCGTGCCTCTGACATCGGTCGGTGGAGACCCGCCTCTTGGGACTAGGATGAGGGTCCTGTTGAGTGCGTCTCTGACGAGCTTGTAGCCGTCCCTGTACTCGACAGAAAAGAGTGTCGAGTGTCCTACGTCCAGCTTAAGTGGCGGTAACTTCGGGGCCTCTACGGTAGGCGTTACGGTCATGGTGACCGTCGTCGGTGCTCTGACGTTGAGTGAACCGACAAAGAATCCGACGGAGCCGCCTACGATTAAGGAGACGGTTATGGCAATCACCAAAGCGACTCGAGTCAACGCATACCTGTTCATGGATGAATGGATTATCCATCCAATATATGAGGGTTATCGATTGAGTGAAAAAGTTTAAAAAAGCCTTATATTTAGGAGTTCTCGGATAATTCCTTCAACACCTCGTCCTTTCTCTTTACCTCCGCGTTGTACCAGAACTTCTCGTACTTCAGCGCCTCGTTGTGCCCCATACCCATCTCACCCTTCGGGTCGTCCATCGCGGATACGCAATCATTAACGATGACGGGTACGTACCCCCTGAACCATGCGTCGGCCGCAGTGTGCTTGTCACAGCAGTTTGTGTGTAGTCCGGTTATGTAGAGCTTGTCACCCGGTCCGAGGCCCAACTTCTTGAGTAGCGCGTCCATCGCTGTCGGAGTACCACCGTTGTCCGTGAAGCCGCTGTAGGTACCCTTCTCCACCTCGAACAAGAGCTGACCCTTTGGTATCTTATTGACGTCCTCAATCTTCCAACCCCTCTCCAGGACGTAGACGCCCTCTTTCAACAGACCGTTTACGATCTTAGAGCCCTCACTACCTTTCATTGAGTGCGGACCCCATTTCTTCAGCTCGAAGTCCGTAGGGAGGTGACGGTCGGTGGCGAATATCACGGGGTGACCCTTTTTCAAGAACGCCTCCTGGAGTTCTCTGATCTTAGGGACCAGTTCTAGCCCCTTCTCGTGCGCCAAGTTAGGATTGTACTTCTTCAGCAAAAAGTCGTTGGTCATATCGACTATTATTAACGCGCGCTTCACCATCGATAACTATAAC
The DNA here is from genome assembly GCA_025059745.1 of Aigarchaeota archaeon. GTDB lineage: Archaea > Thermoproteota > Nitrososphaeria_A > Caldarchaeales > Calditenuaceae > JANXDH01. Next base: position 35,086 of record JANXDH010000004.1, read on the forward strand.
GACGCGGGTTCATAATTACCTTTTGAAACCGGCAATTCTGACGAGTCTTAGGTCTGATGTGCAAAGTTTGCGCCCATCAGATATCTCGATATAGGTGATCAGAGTCTCTGACCGAATTTGTCGACGTACAACAGCTCGCTCAATGGTCTCCTGCTCTTCTTACCCAGTATCTTTCTCTTCGGGCGGCCGAAACCGACTACGACGTCTATCGAGTAGTTCTCAGGCACGTTGTAACGTCTCCTCATCTCATCTTCATCGAAACCGGTGTAGATGCATGATACTATACCCCTGTTCCACGCCTCGAGCTGCATGTTGGTTATAGCACGCCCGGCGTCCATCTTGTGATAGGGGAACTTCCTGTCAGTTAACACTATCACGGCGAAGCTCGCGTCAGCTACCCACTTCCCCGTGGTGCTAACGGAGGCGAGCTCCCGAAGTTTTTCCCTCCCCTCAATGAGTATGAACCTCCAGTGCTGGGTGTTCTTGCCGCTACCGGCCATCCTGCCAGCATCGATTATCGCGATTACGTCGTCCCTGTTCACCGGTTGATCAGAGAACTCTCTGACGTCCAACCTGGTCTTTATTGCTAATGAAGTGTCCATGACTATATCGTCGTAATGACCGCATATAAATTCTTAAAACTTTTCATAGTGACGTTTAAACTTAAAAGCGTCTAAAGGTCCAGAACACTCTGGCGGCCGTAGTCTAGTCAGGTAGGACGGCGGGGCCCCGTCGTCATTTGGGTATGCCCGCAGGTCCCGGGTTCAAATCCCGGCGGCCGCAGACTAAACTTGATCTGATTTATTAGTGAGCGATGAGGGGGAGAGATGGTTGGTCTCCTGGGAGTTAATAGACAAAGCCACCGCCTTCATAGCCGAGGAGATGGGAGTAGCGTTGAAGAGGTCCGCGTTCTCTCCGAACATCAAGGAGAGGGTCGATCACAGTTGTGCGGTAGTTGATGATGGAGGACGGATTGTAGCTCAGGCAGAGCACATCCCGGTGCACCTAGGGTCCTTTAGGGTCTGCGTCATGAACCTGATACGGTTCCTCAGTGAGGAGGGGGTCGAGTTAGGAGATGGGGACATGGTCGCATTCAATGACCCTTACATCTCGGGCACCCACCTGAACGATATGACGGTGGTAGCGCCCGTAATAGTGAAGGGAGAGACCTTCGGTTACGTAATCAACAAGGCCCATCTCGTGGACGTGGGGGGACCACTCCCGGGGAGCATAAACCCTAACGCCTCCACCATCTACGAGGAGGGGATCGTAGTGCCTCCCGTACTACTGATGAAGAACGGAAAGATGAGAAGGGACGTGCTCGGCCTATTGGCTGCTAACTTCAAGACGCCTGACGTGACCATAGGCGACCTGCTAGCCCAAGTGGCTGCGAATCAGGTGGGGGTGAGGCGCATCCAAGAGCTCGTTACCAAATATGGAGCCGACTCGGTGAGGGAGGCATGGGATCAAACTATAGATCATACTAAAGAGCTCGTGATCAGAGAGCTGAGCGCGTGGCCGCGCGGCGATTACTACGGAGAGGATTACATTGAAGTCGATAACGACGACCTGACTATAAGGGTCAAGTTAAGTATCAGTCCGCACTCTATAGTCGCAGATTACGAGGGGAGCTCTCGACAGGTTGACCTACCGCTGAACGCGGTCTTCGGTGTGACGTACTCCTCAACCGTCTTCGTCGTGAGGTGCATCCTCAACGTGGACGTTGGCGTTAATGAGGGGCTTTACAGTGTCGTCGATGTCCGGGCGGTACCTAGCACTATCGTAAACCCGGTAAGACCCGCCCCGGTCGCTGGAGGTAACGTCGAGACGTCTCAACGGATTGCAGACGTCATGTTTAGGGCGTTCTCCCAGGCCTTGCCAGGTAGGGTACCAGCTGCGGGGTCAGGTACAATGATGAACGTGATGATGGGTGGTAAGTTAGAGTCAGGTGGTTACTGGGCCTACTACGAGACGATCGGGGGCGGAACTGGTGCGAGACCTAACTCAGATGGAGTCTCGGGCGTCCACGTGAACATGACGAACACGCTAAATACCCCAATCGAGGTGGCAGAACGTACATACCCTCTCTTCTTCACCGGGTACAGGATAAGGGAGATGAGTGGGGGACGGGGGAGGTTCAGAGGTGGTGACGGAGTGATCAGGTCCTTTAAGGTACTGGTACCGTGCAGGCTATCCATACTCTCTGACAGGTTCAAGAGGGGTGCTTGGGGGTTGATGGGCGGTGAGGACGGTGCACCTGGAAAGGTTACGGTGATCAGAGCTAACGGTGAGGTCCTGTCGATGCCCAGCAAGTTCAGTATAGAACTACGTGTGGGTGACGAGGTGATAATAGAGACGCCAGGGGGTGGAGGTCTCTACTCGAAAGATTAGTCGATTTACATCTGGCTCACTATACCTGGTATCCTCGGGAACGGTTGAACCTCGCCGACGTGTTTCGCACCGACTATGTACGCGATGAACCTCTCTATTCCGAGTCCCGCACCCGATGAGGGTTTCAGCTTACCCTTCTTGGCGATCTCCAGCAGGGTCCTGAAATCGTCCTGTCTGAGGCCGTCCCTCTCGATCTTCGCGATCATCTTCTCGTACTCGTACTCCCTCTCAGCACCCGAGATGACCTCACCGTAGCCCTCTGGGAGAAAGAGGTCGAAGTTGCGCCACTCACCGGTCTTCAAGTCCTCATAGTCGTAGAACTCCCGGGGTATGTCCGTCACCCACACGGGCTCCGTGATGTCCTTGGGGAGCGCGGTGTCCCATGACTGACCGTACTTCCTCTCCAGCTCCCTCCTGCTGAGGACGCGGAAGGGGGGACTGAAACCTTTTAGATCCCTCCCTAGCTTCTTCAGGTCTTCGCCCATATCGGCCTTGACTCGTTTGATGGCCTCTGTCATGATGCGCTCGTAGACCCTGAAGACGTCCTGCATCTTCGCGTAGGCCATCTCGACCTCAAGCTGGGTGAACTCGTAGAGGTGACGTCCGGTCGCACCCCGTTCCTTCTTCTCTATCCTTATGTTCGGCGATATGATGAAGAACTTTGGAGGACCGAGCGACACTAAGACCCTCTTGTGGACGATCATCGATTGCATGGTCTTGACCTTCTCGCCGTATATCTCCACCTCTATCCTCTTCTCTATGCTCGCGCCGGGGTCCGGCCAGAGCGGGTCCGTCGTCCTGGAGAGCATGATCGGTAGGAACCACTCGAACCCCATGCCCACCAGCTCATCGGTCATCGTCTTGAGGACCTTCGTGCCCACCTTGTAGTACGTCAGCCTCCTCTCGTCGCCGAGTGACTCTATCGAGGTCAAGACTTCTATCTCTTTACTCATCACGTGTCTCATGGGAGATTCATCTTATATCGCCGTATAAATACCTGTCGTTTTGACTAAAGTTCCGTCAAATTTCCGTTATTGTTACATAAAGAAGAGTAAAATTTGTTAATTTTGACGTAAAAGAAACCTTATATGTGACTCTTATAAAGTACTCAGTTTCCGGCGGATAATATTGAAGATGCTTCTATTTTTTCCCTAATTTATTTATGAATTTTAAAAAACCTTAACAAACACCTTCATTAATTATAACCTTGGTCAATAAGTTTAAAAATAGGTTAAATCTAGTTCAGGGAAAGATGGGAGAAATAGGTATAGCGCTCCGAAACTTCTCCTCTCCGGAGGATGGCCAGCCAGACGTCGAGGGACTGATCCGGATGGCCAGAAGGGCGGAGGAGCTGGGCCTCGATATAGTGTGGACGTGGGACCACGTGATACTCGGTTCGAGAAAGGTCTTTCCGATCTTGGACCCGTTCCTCTTGCTATCGGCGATATCTTCGAGAACTCACCGCGTGAAGCTCGGGACTATGTTACTGGTCTCTCTCAGGAACCCGGTACAACTAGCGAAGGAGATAGCGACTCTGGACTACATCTCGAGGGGTAGGTTGATGATAGGTGGTATAGCGGGGTGGTACGAGAGAGAGTTCAAGGCCATGGGTGTAGAGTACTCGAAGAGAGGGAGGTTGCTCGAGAGGAACTTTAGTATCATCAGGGAGTTGCTCGCTAATAATTCAGTCACTATGAAAGTAGATAACCTCGACCTGGATAACGTAACTATTGAACCCAAATCCCTGCAGAGGCCCTCACCACTCATGTTGATGGGAGGGTACTCAGATAACGTCCTGAGGAGAATTGCCAAGTTAGCTGATGGTTGGGTATCTTACTGCTACACGCCCGAGTCATTCAGGGCCAATTGGGGAAAGATACTTCAATACGCTAGAGAGTATGGACGCGATCAGTCGTCATTGACTAATCTCGCGATCATTCCGCTCTGCGTATCTAAGGACCGGGAGGTTGGCATGAGTCGGTTGAAGGCCTTTGCATCGAAGGGGTATCTGGACTTCCCCTCTTGGAGCAGCGCGACTCTCGACAGTTCCATTGTCGGAGGCGTGGAGGAGTGCAGGGATAGACTTACCTCCTACTTCGAGAACGGTATGGAGAAGATCGTGCTGGTACCGTGCGACTACGACTTGGAGCAGATCGAGGTGCTGGGTAAGGAATTGGTCCCTGGCCTCATCAAGAGGTGACCCGAGTCACGACCTCTCCAATATCAGCTCTGAGAGCCTGCCCACTCTGACTACCCATCCGGCCGGTACGACTATTGTGGTGTCATAGTCATCGATGAAGAGGGGGCCCTCGTCACGGAATGAGGCCGAGAGGTCCAACCTCCTGAAGTATCTCACGTTCATCCTCTCGCCCATCAAGAACGCGTTCCTCCTCCCCGAAGGTTCCGTCCTGATGGAGTCACCAGGCCTGGGGAAGTGAGGTCTCTCTCGTCTGATGATCCCAAATACCCGGAGCGTGACCAACTCGATCTCCCTCTCGAGCTTTATGCCGTACACGGAGAGGTGCTTGGACTCGAAGGCCTTCTTCACGTCCTCCATATTGCATGGCCTCGGTAGGGGTACGACCAGCTCCCAACCCTGCCCAACGTATCTGACGTCTGCGTACCTGAGGAAGGCGTCTACCCTACCCAATCGCCTCTCCAGAGACTCCTCGAGCCTCCTGAACCCTTCCTCGACGTCCCTCGGCACAGAGAGCCTCGACTCGAACTTCCAATCTGCCATCAGTAGACCTAAGGCGCTGAAGACGCCCGGGTAGGGCGGGACTATTATTTTCTTTATTCCCAGCTCCTCGGCGACGAAGGGGGCAAACTGAGGGCCTGCACCACCGAAGGCGAAGAGGCTGAACTCTGACGGGTCGAGGCCCCTCTCCACAGTAACGAGTCTGATGGATCTGGCGGCCTCCAGGTAGGCCAACCTAAGGGCCTCCTCGGCTATCTCATACGGGTCTCCTAACTTTTTGAAGGCCTCCACTACCGGTCCCTTGTAGAGGGCCATCTCTCCGCCTAGTAGCGCGTCCGGTATGATCCCGGTTAGCAGATTGGCGTCGGTTACCGTGGGTACCGTACCTCCTCGACCGTAGCAGATCGGTCCTGGATCGGAGCCAGCGCCTAATGGACCGACCCTCAACGCTCCGGCCTCATCCCTCTTTATTATAGTACCCCCGCCCGCTGAGACCTCGGCCAGATCGACGAAAGTGGACCTCACCGGATACCCAGAACCCTTGACGACTCTGCCGTGATGTGCCTCACCCCCCACCTCGTACTCTCCGGTTATCTCTATCTCGAAGTTGAACACTGAACTCCCCTTTGCGGTCGTCCCACCAACGTCGAACCCTATCACAGCTCCCTCACCTATCATCCTCGCGAACTCAGCGGTGGCCACAGCACCAGCCGCGGGACCGCTCTCTATCAGGTGTATCGGCCTCTCCTTCACCTCCTCTACGTCTACGAGTCCACCAGAGCTGGACATAACGTAGAGGTCCCTCCTGGATCCCGCGCTCAGGGCAGACTTGAGCCTCTCGAGGTATGAGGAGACAAGCGGCATGAGCACGGCGTTTACAACAGCTGTTGATGTCCTCTCGTACTCCCTCGGTTCGGGCGCGACCTCCGATGAGGTGGTGACGTACCTGAAGTGTCTCTGGAGTATCGATCTGGCGATGAGCTCGTTCTCTTGATTGAGGTAGGAGTTCAGGAAGGCGATGGCAACCGACTCGACGCCTTGTGAGCTGAGGAGGTGGGAGGCCTTCGTTACCTCTTCCTCATCGACCCTCTTCAAGACTGTTCCCTGACTGGAGGTCCTCTCGTCTATCTCGATCCTCAGCCCTCTAGGTATAAGCGGCCTCGGTTTATTGAAGGAGAGGTCGTAGAGCTTGGCCCTGTTCTGTCTCCCTATCTCTATCACGTCCCTGAACCCCTTGGTACAGAGTAGAGCGGCCTTTGGGAGGCCGAGGTTCTCCTGGCCCCTGAGAGCGTTAGTAGCCACTGTCGATGCGTGTATTACCTGATCGACCCCCTCTATCTTGCTCACTCCTTCCAGTATCGACCTCTCGGGTGACGTCACGCTAGTGAGGAGCTTGAACGTCCTGACTGAACCGCTATCATCGATGAACACGAAGTCCGTGAAGGTCCCTCCTACGTCGACGCCTACCGTCGTCAAGTCGTCTCAGTATCGTTCAGCTACCAACAATATAAGCATGGATCTCGAGGCGATGTGCTCATGGATTTGTCAGCATCGACTCGCCCCTGTAGTATATTCCGATCGCGGAGAACTCGTGTCCGTATACTGCAGAGGTGGTGAGCGTCTCGTCCTCACTATCTCGTACTATTATGATCGATGAGTTTGGGGCACGACGTTTGATCGCGTCTATCGCGTCCTCAATCCCCTCGAGTCCACCGAGGTAGAACGTGAATCTCCTCTGGCCTATGCACTCTCCGAGCCAGACCGCCTCTTGGATCCCATCGTCCAGATCTCGGAACGTACCTGTTGCTATCACGCGTCCATCAACACCTACGGCCACACCGTTCTCCAATCCTAGGTCTATTGCGACACCTAGACGTGATATTGACGCAAGTCTTAGAGAGGAGAGTAGGACGTGCGCCAACAGACACTCTACAGAGTCATAAGCCTCGATGTCAAAGACTCTCCTCCAGCTCTCAGGTCGCTTCCCCCTCACTATGATCACTCTCACCCAGACCGGTAGCTCTCCCTCATCGTTGACCCAGTGGACGTTGAACCCGTGCCTCCCCGCGGCCTCCATGACCTGTGATGCCAGGAAGCTATCGTCTATTATCACACCTATCTTCATGCCCTCAGAGAGTAGTTTGAGCTTCAATACTGTGTAGTCTAGATCGATCTAGCCGATAACTATTTACCTGACCCAGGGGTAACTCACTATGAAGGGCTCATGCCTTTGAATAGATCTTTGAAGTCTTGGAGTAAGGACGTATCTCAGGGTTTCGAACGCTCACCCAACAGGGCCATGTTGAGGGCCGTGGGACTATCCGATGAGGACTTCAACAAGCCTTTCATCGGGATAGCCAACTGCTGGAACGAGTTCACACCTTGTAACATACATCTAGACAGGGTAGCGTCCTTTGCAAAGCAGGGCGTAAAGAGTGCTGGAGGGGTCGCCTTCGTATTCAATACGATCGCGATCAGTGACGGGGTCTCGATGGGGACTGAAGGAATGAAGGCGTCTCTCGTCAGCAGAGAGGTCATCGCGGACTCGGTGGAGGTCTCGGCTGTAGCGCAGAGGCTCGACGCGTTGGTCTGCATAGCGGGCTGTGACAAATCGCTCCCCGGGATGTGCATGGCTATGGCCAGGCTCAACCAGCCCTCCATCATACTCTACGGTGGGACCATAATGCCCGGGAAATTCGGAGATAAGCCGATAACGATACAGGACGTCTTTGAGGCGGTCGGCATGTACACCAAGGGGGAGATCGATTCCCAGACGCTGTACCAGATAGAGAAGTACGCGTGCCCGGGGGAGGGGTCGTGTGGAGGCATGTATACCGCCAACACGATGGCCTGCCTCTTCGAGGCCCTCGGCGTCTCACTTCCCGGATCGGCCTCACCACCTGCAGTAGACGAGAGACGCTACAGGTTCGCGGAGGAGGCTGGGAGGGCCGTGATCAAACTGCTCGAGAACGACATAAGGCCACGCGATATAATGACCTTCGAGGCGTTCGAGAACGCCATCACGGTGGTCGCGGCCATGGCAGGCTCTACCAACGCCGTTCTGCATCTGCTAGCGATAGCACATGAGGCTGGAGTCAAGCTGACGTTGGACGACTTTGATAGGATCAGTCGGAGGGTCCCAATAATAGGAAACTTGAGACCCTCGGGGAAGTACGTGATGTTCGATCTGGACAAGGTCGGAGGTGTTCCTCATGTCATGAAGAAGCTCCTCGACGCAGGGTTGCTCCATGGCGATACGCTAACGGTCACCGGTAAGACGTTGGCCGAGAACCTGAAGGACTACAGACCGCCCGATGGTAAGGACGTGGTCTTCAGCGTCGACCGACCGATAAACCCCGAGGGGGGCATAGTCATCCTGAGGGGAAATTTGGCGCCCGATGGTGCGGTCACCAAGATAACCTCACCAGAGTTAAGGTTTCATAGAGGTCCGGCCAAGGTTTTCGATAGTGAGGATGAGGCCTACAGGGCCACGTTAAGGGGGAAGGTCTCAGAAGGTGACGTGGTGGTGATAAGGTACGAGGGGCCGAAGGGGGGACCAGGTATGCGAGAGATGCTAGCAGTTACTGCCGCGATAGTTGGACGCGGTCTCGGCAAAAGCACCGCGCTAGTTACGGACGGTAGGTTCTCGGGTGCGACGAGGGGGTTGATGATCGGTCACGTGGCACCAGAGGCTGCTGATGGAGGGCCGATAGCGGTGGTCAAAGACGGAGACCCGATAACCATAGACATAAGCAAGCGACTGTTAAACTTGGAGATCGACGGCGGTGAGTTAGAGGAGAGGATGAGGGCGTGGAGGCCTCTGAGACCTAAATATGAGAAGGGGGTCTTCGCGAAGTACGTGAAGTTGGTTAAGTCAGCCTCCCTGGGAGCGGTCTGCTCCTGAGACTCTTTGACGCAGATCACTCGGTTATTAAGTTCCTCGGCCTCGGATAGAGGAACTTGGGGGCCCTTCGTTCGTGCTCCTCTATCAGGTGACCGTACTGGGAGAGGGTCAGCCCGATATCGTCCAACCCCTTCAACAACCGCTCCTTAATGTTCGGCTCGATCTCGAACCTCAATATCTTATCGTCGTACTTGATGGTCTGCTCTTCCAGATCTATCGTCATCGTGAGCTTGCCGCTCTTCGCAGAGTCCCTTATGGACTTTAGGACCTCGTCGGGTAACTTGACGCAGAGTAACCCGTTCTTGGAACAGTTGACGTAAAAGATGTCTCCGAATGAGCTCGCCAGTACGGCCTTTATGCCGAAGTCCTGGAGAGCCCATACAGCGTTCTCCCTTGAGGAACCTATGCCGAAGTTCCTCCCAGCGGCCAGTATAGACGCGTCCTTGAACTCTTGAGAGTCGAGGACGAAACCCGGTATGGGCCGTCCGTCATCTGTGTACCTCCACCTGTAGAAGAGGTACTTCCCCAACCCTCTCCTCTCGACGAGCTTCAGGAACTGGGCCGGTATAATCTGATCCGTATCGACGTCGTCCGCATCGAGCGGCGCCACCTTCCCCTCCACCCTCCGAACCGGCGCAGGCATGGGGTTAACTTCCCTAACCCTAAATAATAATGTTTTACCCTGATCTCTGAGTGTGGTCTCATCGGATACGGAGCCTTCTAAGAGGCGGGTCGAGGTCCACGTCATGGTGCCCAGTAGTTACGCGCGTGATGCATCACACCTGAGGGAGAAGACCTCGAGGATAGGGTTTCTGTGTAGGGCCCTGGCCATTTTCAGGATAGATAAGCTCGTCCTCTATCACGAGGAGCCAAAAAACCCCGACGTTGGAGAGGCCATCTTGATAAAGAGCATCGCGGATTACATGAACACACCGCCCTACCTCAGGAAGAGAGCTTTTAGACTCAGAGAGGACTTACGCTACGTCGGCCTCTTGCCTCCCTTAAACATACCGACGCACCCACCTTCACCGGATCTTCAAGAGGGGTCCTCTGAGGTCAGGGAGGGACGGGTAGTAAAGATGGGGCCCGCCTACTTCATAGACGCCGGCCTGAGGAGACTGATCCCGTCAAAGTCGGGGATGAGGGAGGGCCAGCGGGTCTACTTGCTGGTCACCAAAAGGGGCGGGAGGCTGAGGTACAAGTCGATCTCGAGGAGGAAAGTGGGCGTCTACACCGGCTTCAGGACCGTGATCTCCGAGTCCCCTATCAGAGAGTCGCTGAATGGGTACGGGCTCAAGATAGCTACCTCGAGGCTAGGTAGAGACGTCCGCGAGGTGGTGGATGAGCTGAGGTCCAAGTTCAATACCCTGAATGGGCCAGTTTGCGTGGCCTTCGGGTCTTATAAAAGAGGCCTAGAAGAGATATGCGAGGCACAGGGAGAGAGGGTGGATGAGCTGTTCGACTATGTCCTGAACTTCGCCCCCGCGCAGGGCGTGAGGACTATCAGGACTGAGGAGGCTGTCTACGTGGTTCTCGCGGTGCTGAACTTTATCCTGTGAAAGCTTAATTTTTCAAATGAACAAGTGTCATTTACAATAACTTATAATGATTTACAATAACTTATATAGGAGGTTCTATAACTATGTTATGAAGATGTCTGAACTGACCTTTGACTACTCGAGGTACAACTTCAGGGACCCGCTCGACAGGTACCAGTACATCTCTAGACCTGGACTCTCAGAGGAGGTCGTGGAGGAGATATCGATGCTGAAGGACGAGCCGGAGTGGATGAGGAGATTGAGGTTGAGGGCCTACAGGGTCTTCTCGGAGAAGCCGATGCCCATGTGGGGCGCCGATCTCTCGTCTATCGACTTTAACGCGATCAGATACTACATGAAGCCCACCGATAAGAAGTCGAGGAGCTGGGATGACGTACCCGACTACATAAAGCGAACGTTCGAGAAGCTCGGCATCCCTGAGGCCGAGAGGAAGTTCCTCGCGGGCGTGGGCGCGCAGTACGAGTCAGAGGTGGTCTATCACAACCTCCGCAAGGATTTAGAGAGGCAGGGGGTCATCTTCGTCGATACGGACACGGCCCTACGCGAGTACCCTGACTTAGTCAAGAGGTACTTCGGTACCGTAATCCCCCCTGAGGACAACAAATTCGCGGCACTGAACACAGCTGTGTGGAGCGGGGGCAGCTTCATCTACGTACCTGAGGGGGTTCAGGTTGAGTTCCCACTCCAGGCATACTTCAGGATCAACGCATCTAACGTGGGCCAGTTCGAGAGGACGCTGATCATCGCGGAGCCTCACAGCAAGGTCCACTACATAGAGGGCTGCACAGCACCCATCTACAGCACCGAGAGCCTACACTCGGCCGTAGTTGAGATTATCGCGTTGAAGGGAGCTTACGTCAGGTACACTACCCTCCAGAACTGGAGCACCGACATCTACAACCTAGTTACCAAGAGGGCCTTCGCCTACGAGAACGCGGTCGTCGAATGGGTCGACGCGAATGTGGGTAGCAAAGTGACGATGAAGTACCCGAGCGTCTATCTGCTCGGAAGGAATGCGAAGGCGGAGATACTATCGGTGGCTTTCGCAGGGAGGGGCCAGCACCAAGACACAGGTGCGAAGGCAATACACCTAGCGCCGGATACCACGAGCAGGATTACGTCTAAGTCGGTATGTAAGGACGGTGGTAGGACGTCCTACAGGGGTCTCTTGCACGTCGGTAAGGGTGCCAAGCGCGTGAAGTCCAGCGTGAGGTGTGACGCGCTGATCTTAGATGACGTATCTCGAACGGACACGTACCCGTACAACGAGGTCTATGAGGACGACGCGGTCATAACTCACGAGGCCACCGTTGGTAAGATAGGTGAGGACCAGCTGTTCTACCTGATGAGTAGGGGGATACCGGAGCAGGAGGCGCTGAACATGATAGTGCTTGGCTTCCTTGAGGGGTTCACCAAGACACTGCCGATGGAGTATGCGATTGAGTTCAACAGGTTGATCGAGCTCGAGATGAGTGGGAGCGTAGGCTAATTCTCAGTGGTCGACCGTCCGGGTCACCAGCTCTAGCTCCTCCAGTCCCTCTAACGCCTTTTCAACGCACTCATCGAGATTGAGCCTCGTCCACCACTCTATGATCTCCTCGACCGTGGTCTTGGTCTTCGGCCTCTTGGTGAGTATGGAGCAGCAGTCCTTGTACTCCTTGATCGAGATATCGTAGGTGCCTATCTCCTTCGCAATCTTTATGATCTCCTCCTTGTTCATCCCTATCAACGGCCTGTAAACAGGTACTCGCAGGCCATAAGATGCCGCGAGTAGGTTCTCCAGCGTCTGAGAGGCGACCTGACCCAATGAGTCTCCGGTGACTATACCGAGCGAGCCGTCCCTCTTGCAGAGCTCCTCCGCCACCCTGAGCATATAACGCCTGAACAGGACCAGTTCTATCCTCGGATCCGCATTGAGGACGTACCTCAGGAAGTTCGAGAAGTCTGAGAGGTAAACTCTCGATCTCCGCGAGTGCTCGAGGAGCTTAATAGCAAGATGATGGATCTTGCTACCTCTGACCTCGTCCACACTGGATAACGAGTAGAAGTGGAGGAAGTTGACCAAGCACCCGCGTTTCATCATCATATAGCTCGCTACGGGTGAGTCTATACCACCTGAAAGTAGCACGACGACTCTACCAGTCGCGCCGACGGGTATTCCGCCCGGACCATCGAACGTCTTCCACGTCAATAGGAACCTGTCCTCGAGTAGGGTGATGTGGATGGTGAGCTGGGGGGCCTTCAAGTCGACTCCAAGCCCCGTGGCGGAGCAGATGTGGTGACCGAGTGTCCTCTCCATCTCGATTGACGTTGAGGGGAAAGACTTGTCCACGCGCTTCACGTCGAGCTTGAAAGTCCCCTGACAGTGCTCCCTTACGACGTCCATTGAGAGCGACTTTAGCAGGTTCAGATCCCTCGGTATCGACCAGCCCAGACCGGCCCACCTCACCCCGAACGTTTTAGCTATCCTTGGTGCAGCTTCGATCGCCGAGCTCACGTCATCGAAGCTCAGTGTTATCCTACCGGGCAGGATCTCCATTCTAACGCTAGAATCGAGAAGGTCTCGCAGATTTTGAAGCAACGATACCTCGTACTTCCTCCGGTTACCTTTCTTCAGGGAGATCTCGGAGTACCGGACCTCTACGATGGGAATAGCTCTCGACTCCTGCAAGGCCTCTACGGTGTAGTCGCTTAAACCTTCTTATAGTTATAACCCGTTGAGTGATGCGTCTGATGGAGGTTTACGGCGAGCTCAACCGTGAGCTGCGGCTGGAGAGGGTGGACTGCGAGGTATGTGAGGGGGTTCCTAGGAGGTGCAGACTCGAGAGTTGCCCATTCTACGCGCACCTGATCGATCTGTCTAAGCGGCTCGCCTCTAAAGAGTCGTATGTCTCCGGTTTCACGCCCCCGAACGTACTGGTTGGTAAAGCGGGTTACCCGAGGGTGCAGGTGGGTCCGGCGGTCTCGCCGAATGACGACTTGAGGAGTGCACTCACGTCCCAACCATCCGTCTGGCTTGACAGGAGTATAGACGAGTTGTTGACCGCTAGGCTGAGTCTTCTGCTCACCAGGAGACAGATGAGGGTCACTGAGGTCAGAGATTGGAACAGAATCTTTGAGGCCATAGCACTTTCAAGTATGTCGCTGAAACCCGTTGACTTGGAGGTTAAGGTAATAGGTAGTCCCGCTCTCAGACCGCACTTCTTCGCAAGATCCCACCCTTACGGTCCCTCTGCTAGATTGTCTGAGGTCAAGGTCGTGAGTAACGTGAGAGTCCCGAGAGCGGTCGATGACCTGGCCCATGAGCGCGGCTTGAGAGTGGCGGACGCGGTCAAAGAGCTCTGCGAGAGAGGATATGATGAGTATTACATCACTCGTCTCCTCTCTATCGGTGTTCTTGGAACCCTGAGGGACAGGAGGCTCGTCCCGACGGAGTGGAGTATAACGGCCACTGATGATATCGTCTCGAGGATTTACTTGAAGGGGATGAGGGACTACAACGCGATACATGATTTTCAGTTGTACAGTTCTAGCGTGTTACATAACAAGGCCTTCGTTATCCTATTGCCCACTCCATGGATGTATGAGCTATTGGAGGGGTGGGTGCGGTTCTTCAGCATCTACTCCGACTACGAGATATTAAGACCGAGGAGGGACTACGCCGACAACACCGGAGGGGCCTTCTACGCGGTGAGGTTAGGGTTAGTTAAGTCACTCTCAAGACTACGCAAGAGGGCCGGCGCGTTGGTGATATTCGAGATCGGTGAGGGGTGGGTACCGCTGGGGGTGTGGAGGTTCAGGGAGCTGGTAAAGAGGGCCTTGGCCTCGAAACCGGAGGTTCATGAGACGCTCGATGAGGCCCTGAAGTCCGTGAGGGCGAGACTAGAGTTGCCGCTCGACCTGTACCTTTCGAAGAGCAGGCTCTATAAGCTCCTTAGAACGCAACGTAGGTTAGATGAGTACCTCGACCAGTAGATCAGCAGTACCTCTTCTCCTCTATCCTCTTATCGATCCATATCGTCTCGTACCTCTCGACCTTCGGTATGATGCAGAGGAATTCAGCGGCCTCATCGGTCCTGTTCCAGTATCCGTGCACGGTCTCGGGCGGTATGAAGGTAACATAGCCTTGCCTGACCTCGACTTCTTCATCACCGAGCCTCATGGTGTAACGACCTTTCAATACGTACTGGACGTGTTCTATGTCAGGGTGCTTGTGCAATGGTATCTCTCCTCCGGGTAATATCGTGAACTTCCGCATCTCGAGATTCTTCGAGCCGTCAGTCCTGTCTATCAACCACTGGATGTATACCCGCTTGGCCCTCTCGACCTCGCGCGGTAGCACATCGGACTCGCTCTTGATTACCACGGTAACAGGAATGCGGTTCATGCGATATTAGCGTTTCTATTCGATCCTCTCCGTCTCAAAAAGGTTTTAATTGACTTCTACGATAGTTTACCAGATGGAGGATAATCAGCAGGCTAGGTACTGGGCGAAACTTCATTACTCCGCGACCGGAGAGGTGGTGCTCGCCGCATGTGACCTCACCCTACTCGGCAGGATGATCCCTGTATCGGAAGATCACGTCATAGAGGTCTCTGAGGAGTTTTACATGGGTCAATCGATCAATTGGGACCAGTTGCTGATATTGATAGAGAAGGCGACGATAATTAACCTGCTCGGAGATGAGGTGGTCACGAGGGCGATAGAGCACAAGATACTCGCTCCGGAGGCGGTCCTGAAGGTGGGGGGAGTCAGTCACGCCCAGATCATGCTATGAGTAAGGCCGATGAGGTCCTTACGGAGATCACGTCCCTGCTCAAGTCCAACAAGATAAAGATCACTCCACAGAGGTTGCTGATCGCTGAGGCCCTTATAAAATTGGGTCACCCCACCATCTCCGAGATCTACAGGTACGCGGCTGAACGGTCACCGCTCATAGGCTTGGCCACAGTCTACAGGACAATACACCTGTTCAAGAAATTTGGGCTGATAGGTGAGCTGACTAAGATGAGGGGGCGCACTAGGTTCGAGGTTAGGAACTCGCTCCACATGAACGTCGAGTGTATATTCTGTGGAAATATAACCGATATCCATTCCCCGCTTCTCAAGAGGGCGCTCAGCTCTTTGAAGAGGGAGGGAGTTAAAGTGATCGACTGTGAGGTGCTCATCAAGAGCGTGTGCGATAATTGTCACAAAAAGATCAAGATAGCGAGATCGTTGAAGAGCGTTATTTAATAATTATTCTCATCTGAGAATTATTCTTAATAGTTCCGAGGACGGCCTTATGATGCTATGTGGTTAAGGATCGATAGACTCCAGATAGAGATGCCCAAGCCGAAAGAGCCGGACCCTGACGCTGCTGCTGCCGTACAGGAACTGCTGGGTGGTAGGTTCGGAGAGATGTCGACGTTGATGAACTACACGTATCAGTCTTTCAACTTCAGGGCCCACAACAACGCCGTCATCAAGCCCTTCAGAGACCTGATAGCGAACATAGCTACCGAGGAGCTGGGACACATAGAGCTTGTCGCGGCGACTGTAAACTTGTTGCTCCAAGGTTCTACCAAGACTTTGCCTCCAGACAAGAAGCCGCTGGAGAGGGGGAAGTCCGCGAGGAACACGTTCCACTTCATCAACACCGCGATATCATCCTTCGTGGGCGATAGCATGGGCTCGTTCTGGCACGGCGGATACGTCTTCTCGAGCGGGAACCTGACGTTGGACCTCCTTCACAACTTCTTCTTGGAGTGCGGAGCGAGACTGGCGAAGATACGCGTCTACGAGATGACCGACAACCCAGTGGCAAGGGAGATGATCGGGTACCTGCTGGTGAGGGGTGGAGTGCACGCTACCGCGTATGGAAAGGCCCTCGAGGCGGTTACAGGCGTGGAGGTATGGAAGATGCTCCCCATACCAAAGATCGAGAACACCGAGTTTCCAGAGGCGAAGAAGTATATGGATCAGGGCGTCCACAGGAAGCTATACAGGTTCAGTCAACAAGATTACAAGGACATCGAGAGGATATGGAAGGGGCTCGCGCCGTCCGGAGACGGTAACCTAGAGGTCGTGGAGGGACCGCCAGCGGGGGGTAGCATACCTGTATTGCCCGACGTGCCCGAGGAGTTCGCGCCGGGTCTCTATAAGGATGACTTCGAGAGGATAGCGAAGAAACTGGGGATCAGCCTATAGCTTGACCTGAGGCAGGTCTTTCTTTCTTTTCTCTTGAATCAGCTTGTAGGTGTAACCATCTACGAGCGCGTTTAAGCTCGCGTCTATGATGTTCCGGGATACAGACGTCGTGCACCACCTCTTATCGGTCGATACGAACTCCACGAAGACCCTCACCGCCGCTGCAGTACCCTCCACGCTGTCAACGACCGTGACCCGGTAGTCTGCAAGCTTGGTGTCCTCCAGAGACGGGAACTTCTTGAGGAGCGCGTTCCTCAGAGCGTTGTCCAAGGCGTGTACCGGACCCACGCCTATGCCCTCCTCCGTGAGCACCTCCCCGTTTACTTCTATGGTAACCCGAGAGGCGGCCTTGGTCTGCTCAGAGCCCTGTACCTCGACTGTCCAGTTGAGGACCGAGAAGTGGCGAGTCGCTACGCCCAGGTTTCTCATTATGAGTAACTCTACGGTCCCATCCGCGCTCTCCAAGTGGTATCCGCGCGCCTCTAATCTCTTGACCTCATCGAGTATCTTGGTAATGACGCCTCTCTCGAGGTCGGAGTATCCCATCTTGGATATCATGTACTGGATGGTTGACCTGCCTGCTAGTTCAGATATCGAGATCCTCCTCTCGTTACCTATCAGGGCCGGGTCTATATGCTCGTACGTCCTAGGGTTCTTGAGCATGGCGTCGATGTGCACTCCGGCCTTGTGGGCAAAGGCGTTCCTTCCAACGTAAGGCCAGTTATCGGCTAATCTGACGTTCACTACGTCCGATATGAATCGGGCCGTTGGCGTCAGGAGTTTCAGCCTCTCCTCTAGTCT
This sequence comes from Aigarchaeota archaeon, assembly GCA_025059745.1. Classification (GTDB taxonomy): domain Archaea; phylum Thermoproteota; class Nitrososphaeria_A; order Caldarchaeales; family Calditenuaceae; genus JANXDH01. Next base: position 52,629 of record JANXDH010000004.1, read on the forward strand.
GGCACCGAGGAGCGAGTAACCCATCTTCAACGCGAGCGTGGGGATGAGTTGTGAGAGGTCCGCGTTCCCACACCTCTCTCCCAGACCTATCATTGTGCCCTGTATGTGGCGTGCGCCCACAGAGACCGCGACGAGTGTGTTAGCCACCGCCAATCCGGCGTCGTTGTGGGTGTGGATGCCTATCCTGCACTTAAGGGAGTTAGACGCAGCTCGGGTGGCCTCTCTCACCTCCTCCATCAAAGATCCACCGTTGGTATCACAGAGAGTGACTGTAGACGCGCCGGCCTCCTCTGCAACCCTGATTACCTTGAGGGTGTACCCGGGGTCTTGCTTGTACCCGTCGAAGAAGTGCTCCGCGTCGAAGATAACTTCTATTCCGTGGTCGCGTAGGAACTCCACGGACTCAGCCACCATGTCCAAGTTCTCCTCCAGCGTGCAGTTTAGGACCTCTCGTACGTGTAGGGGCCATGACTTGCCGAAGATGACCGCTATTGGCACATCCGTCTCGACTATAGACGTGAGGGAGGGGTCGTCCCTCGCCCTGATGCCCTTCCTCCTGGTGCTTCCGAACGCGGCTATCCTACTACTCGAGAGGCCGAGGTTCTTCACGACCTTGAAGAACTCGCTGTCCTTCGGGTTTGAGCCAGGCCATCCGCCCTCAATGATGTCTATCCCCAGCTCGTCTAGCTTCTGGACTATCCTTATCTTGTCCAAAAGGGTCAGAGATACGCCTCTGGTCTGCGCGCCGTCGCGTAGGGTCGTGTCGAGGAGCTCGATGTAATCGATTGGGACACCCCCTTATTTGGAAATACAGACCCGTACCTCAATTTAAAGTTTTGTAAAAGCGAGACTCGTGATGCTATCGGAGGTCCTCGATCTTCGTCGGGTTCTCGTGCTCTATGTAGGTGATGTGATGGAGCTCGTTTCCTATCCTCACCATGTGCTTGGATGACCTCGAGGGGAGTAATTTCCCCGAGGTACCCGCCTTGATGACGTCTTCTTTGGTCACTAGTGGCTTGTTGTCCCACTGGTGTACCTCTATCTCGGACCTGAAGTAATCGACGAAGTAGACTGGGATGTACTTGCACCCAAGCCTCTTCAGGGAGTTGTACCTGTGATGACCATCTAGTATGACCTTCGTCTTCTTGTCAGCGATTATTGGCCTACGTAAGACTCCGCAGGAGCTTATGTCCTGTAATAGCTCCTCCAGGTGTTCAGGATCGTACCTCTCGTGCTCCTTCAGCTCCTCGAGCCTCACCAGCACTGGTCTCAGGCTGAGTATGTCCTCAACCATTTCCTAAAAGAGTTTTTATCTCCCAGAATAAATATCTAAATTCGCTCAGAGGGTCACTTCTTGCTGGACAACCACCACTCGAGGTACTCGTCCTTCCTCCTCTTCTCCCTCTCCATCCGCTCCTTCTCGATCCTAAGCGTCTCCTTGCGTTCAACGTACTCGTTTATATTCATAGAGCTGCCACACGATTGACACACGTAACCTCTGCTGTCACGGTCATAGATCATCAGACCGCCACAGTCCAAGCAGTACGGCAATCCGAGACCTAGTTCCCGGCGTGCTATTTATATATATGCAAAGACTTCCATATAGGAAAAGGGGCATCGATGGAGCAATTCCCCCCTTCACTCCTGATCGGTCTCATCCTAGTCGCGGTTGGACTGATCGTAATAGCGTTGGCTGTTTCTATGTTGGCCTCAAGAACGATCGGCCAAGGCAAGGGCGTTGCGGTGGTGTTGTTAGGCCCGGTACCGATCATCATGAGGGGGAACGCGACCAAGGTAGCACTGATAGCTATCCTGACAGCGATGATCTTGTTACTGTTCTACGTGGGAGGTGTCGCGTTCAGATGAGTTCGAGCGAGTCGTCTTTAGCGAGGTCCTCATTTAGTACGCTCCTGATCATTGTGGGGGTTTCACTAGTAGTAATAGGAGCGGTCCTGATAATGGTACAAGGACTCGATGACTTCGACGTGATTGGACTGATACTCATAGGGCCCCTGCCCATCATACTCAGTTACGATGGTGCGTCGCTGTGGATCCCGTTGCTGCTATTGGTGGCTATCGCAGTGACGGTGTTCGTCGTTCTGGCTCGCATCAGACGGTAAGGAGGAGGACCAATACGCTCTCGTTAGAAGTAATATTTTTAACATTGTGATGCGCGAGATAAGAAGAGGAGAGGATGGGGAGGAAACGCCGCAAGATCATTAAGAGGCAATCGAAGCCTTTCCCTAGGCTGTTCGTGTGTCCTATCTGTAACTTGCAATCGGTGACGGTGACGAAGGAGAGGCTTCACACAGCGACGGTCTCATGTAGCAGCTGTGGAAACTCATTAGAGGTCCCGTGGTACAGAAGTTTCATGCCTGTCGATGCCTACTCTATATGGTATGATGTCGTAACCGGTCGCAAGACTCGGGATATGATCGCGAAGGAGGTTGAGGAGGCATTGACGACGTACAGACGAGAGGAGGAGGGTGAGAGCGCAGAGCCTCTGGAGGGCGAGGCACCGGTCGATGAAGGCGAGAAGCAGATCAGTTGAGCGGTACCTGCTCAATAGGATATTGGAAGATGGCGCGGTACACTTAACGCTGATAGATCCGGTAGACGTATCACTGCAGGAGGCAAGAGAGGCTGCGAGGCTCGCCGAGGAGTACGGATCGACTGCCATAATGATAGGTGGCTCAACGGTCTTCTCTCAGATAGAACTCAATGAGTACGTAAAGGCCATCAAGGACTCGACCTCCCTCCCCGTGATATTGTTCCCCAGTAACGTGACGTCGGTCGTGCCTAGTGCCGATGCGATATGGTTCATGTCCTTACTCAACAGCGTTGAGTGGTACTATCTTGTCGGAGCACAGATTCAAGGTGCTCCTTTAGTGAAGAGGTACGGACTCGAGGCTCTACCGATGGGGTACATAGTCTTCGGTGGAGAGACGGCGGTGGCGATGATGGGGAGGGTGCTGGCGCTCAATCCGACTAACGGCGAGGTCGCGTCTATCTACGCGCTAGCGGCCGAGATGATGGGTATGAGGTACGTCTACCTCGAGGCCGGTTCGGGCACCACCAACCCCATACCGCCGTCCACCATTAAGACCGTAAGGGACGCTGTTGACGTGATACTGATCGTCGGGGGCGGCATACGAACGGCCGATGCGGCTGAGGGCGCGGTCAGCTCAGGTGCTGATATAGTAGTTACGGGGAACGTCATAAGGCTCGGTTACGAGAACATGAGGGACGTCATATCGGCCGTCCGGAGGTCTGCGACACGAACGATAGAGGGGAAGGTGGAGAGGGTCAGCCGCATACTGAGCACTGCCGTCAGTATGGGTTGAGTCGTTCAAGGCCTCTTGGTGAGGTGTACCGCGTGGGGGAGCTCGTCAGCGAACACGTCTATAGCCGTCTTCACAGCGTCCGGAGACCCAGGAAGGAGGATCACCAAACGCCCATCTACCACGCCCGCGGTCGACCTAGTTAGGGCTGCGGACGGCCCTATTCTCTTGTAGCTCTCTACCCTGAATATCTCCCCGAACCCCTCTATCTCCTTCTCAAAGAACGGTCTTATCGCCTCCACTGTGACGTCCCTCTTCGTCAATCCCGTCCCTCCTATGATCATTACGACGTCGATGTCTCTAGATGACAGGGTGGAGAGGAGGGCCTCACGAAGCATCTTGATGTCGTCATCGAGCACACCCACGTATCTGACCTCGTGACCCCTCTCTCTCAATGATTTTACCGCTATATCGCCGGCCTCATCGGTGAATGGCTCGCCTAGGACCTTTTTCCTGTACCTAGAACTGCTAGCCGTGATGACCGCTATCTTGAGGTGCTTCGGTGCGTGGGCTTTGTGCTCCTCGTGAGCGGGAGGTTTTGACATAATCACAATCTAAATGCAGCCTCGGTATATACCTTCTAACTCTCACCGAGGCCTCTATCGCACGCTCTCCCCCAAGATTCTTCAAGAAGCCTCTGTATCCTCTGCTTCAGTTCGCTCGCTGGGACTCTGATCTGAGACATCGTATCCCTGTCCCTCACGGTGACCGTACCGTCCTCCAAACTCTGATGATCGACAGTAACGCAGAAAGGCGTCCCTAGCTCGTCCATCTTCCTGTACCTCCTGCCTATGCTCTCCCTGGAGTCGTAAAACGAATCGAAATCCACCTTCAGGTCGTTATAGATACGTTCAGCCAATTTAGTCAACTCTCCTTTATCGACCAAGGGGAAGACCGCTACCTGAATCGGTGCTAGATGATACGGCAACCTCAGTATCGTCCTCTTTGAATCGGTGAGGTAGAGGTGTTCCAATAACAGGTACAGACTCCGGTCCACGCCCATCGAGAGCTCGAAGACGTGGGGGACGATCCTCTCTCCGTCATCGACCACGGAGAGGTCCTGCCCGCTGACCTCCATGTGCCTGGTGAGGTCGTAGTCCCCCCTATTGTTGCAAGCGACCAACTCCAACCACCCAAGAGAGGTCTTTACCTCGAGGTCCCACGACTCCCTAGCGTAGAACGCCCTCTCCTCAGAGTCCAGCTGCCTCAGCCTGACCGATTCGCGGTTTATCCCCAGCCTCTCATAAAACCTCTGTATCAGCACCAAGTAGTACGCGATGAGACGGTTTGAGATGAGTCCGGACGCGACGGCCTCGGAGGGCGTCACCTTTACGGCCTTATCCTCGTTCAGTGGTTGTAACATCAGGGCATAGTCCTTGTATTGTTCGAACTTATCGAACTCGTCTGCCTTCTTCGGATTGAAGAAGACCTCTATCTCGGCTTGGTAGAACTCACGTTGTCGTAGGATTGACTGTCTCGGCGATATCTCGTTCCTGAAGCTCTTCCCTATCTGGCATAACGCCAAGGGGAGCTTGTTAGTGGTTGTCTTATAGATCCTGAGGAAATCGACGAAGATGCTCTGGCACGTCTCGGGTCGGAGGTACGCCTCATCGCCCGAGGGCCCAACGCTCACCTTAAACATCATGTTGAACCTGGTGACCTCTGAGAGTTCGCCGTTGCAGTTGGTACACCTGATGCCGCGATCCTCGAGCATCATTGAGATCTCACTGTCAGACAACCTCTCGGGGACGCTGATGTTGGTCTTCTCCTCGATCAGCTTATCAGCCCTAAAGATGCTTCCGCAACCCCTGCATTTCGTTATGGGGTCGGCAAAGCTCTCTAAGTGTCCAGACGCCAAGAAGACCCTCTTGGTCATTATCTGCGAGCCATCGATCTCGATCATCTCGTCCCTCCTGACGAGCTCGCGCCTCCAAGCCTCAATGAACCTGTTTCTCAGTCTCACGCCGAGCGGGCCGTACTCCCAGAACCCCGCGGGCGCCTCGCCGTAGATCTCGCAAGAGGGGAAGACGATGCCCTTACTTAACGCGAACCGGAGTACTCGCTCGTAAGAGGTCATCTCCCGCTCCCGTTGTTCTCAATAACATCCTCTCTCCGAGAGGGACCCTCTCATTCCTTCGAGATGGCAGCCCCACAACTCGGACAGCTCCCCCCTAGATCTATCCAGGAGTCGATACAATCTTTATGGAAGGTTGCACCACATGAGGGGCACTCGGCCACCTCACCGCCCACCGTTTTATCGTAGCAGATGATGCACTGAGTCCCTTCTGTCTTCGTAGTTGATCTGAGGTATTGAGTGGTCATGGGTTGCTCTCGGTCCAGAGTCTTTAGCGGGGTTATAGTTTCAGGTTCGGTCGTCACCTCCTCATGCATATCATAAGATAGCGTCTGAGGCCGGCCCCACGCGTGGGTCTGTCGCTCAACGCGCGTCCTGCTAACGATTATCACAGCCAACAGCCCCATCGCGAACAGCCCTCCCCCGGAAAAGAGCGCTGAGAGGAACCCGATTTGCGGTACGAACTCAATTCTGAAGCTCGGCATCTTGATGAGATAACTATAGAGTGAAGAGCCGAGAGCTAGCGCACCCGCCACCGTTCCCATCGCGGGTACCGCTATCCTTATCCAGGAGAAGTTTGAGTACAGCACCGCGAGGACTCCAGATGCTCCGGCCAAAGCTCCGGCGATTAAAGAGATCAACATGCTCTCGTTCAGGAGGTACCCTGTTATTACCTGGATCTCTAGGTTTTGGTAGCTGACCACGTACCAGTTTAGGAGTAACGAGAGGACGTGAAGCGCCCCAAGTATCGATAGTAGAGCGGCTATCCTCGATAACCTGTATCTCGCCTCGGCTACGGAGGTCATCATATGGTCGTACTGTCGATTATCCCAATCACCCCGCTTATAAGGGTTCACAGCTGATTTGGAGACTATCGGTTGAACGCTCGGTGCCTCTACTCTACGTCCCCTATGAATAAAGTTTATATCTAAAAGAGGAAGAATCAGTAGCGTTAATGAACCCGCTGGGCGGGAAGAAGTTCGATGAGGTAGGGGAGTTATTGCGCGAGGTCAAGGAGGGTTTAGAGTCACTCAGTGAGAGGATTGGAGGCATGGAGGAGAAGTTCAATGCGGAAATCTCCTCGATGAAAAAGGAGTTCGAGGCGGTCAAGAGGTCAATTCCCGTCAACCTGACCGACGTCCTGACCTCGTTGAAGGGGATCGTCATAACGTTGGAGGACCTGAAAGACTACCAGTTGCAGCTGAAGAACGTCCTCGAGCTACAGAACTCTCAGGCTGATCAACTGGAGCGGGTCAGGAGGTCCATATACGACGAATGGGAGAGGGTCAAAAAGGAGAAGGAGGACTTAGAGGCCCTCAGGTTGCAGGTCCTCAGTTGGAAGCGCGAGATCGAGGATAAGGAGGCTAGGATACAGAATTACGAGGAGAATGTTACGAGGTTGGATGAGAGGAGGGCCGATCTCGAGAGACGAATTGCCGATCTCGAGAGGCACTATAACTCTCTACTGACGACAATCGGTGAAAAGTTTGAGAAGTCCCTGAAGGAGCTCGACCAGAAATTCAGGATCAGGGAGATAAGATTGGAGAGGCTCTCTATGCTGGAGGAGAGGAAGCGCGAGGAATTGAGGGAGTTGTCCTTGAGGGAGGCGGCTCTGAGGGAGCTCGGTGAGAAGGCCAAGTCTCTATTGAATGAGATAGACCAGCTTGAGACGAGGAGGAAGAACCTCCTAGAGACCGTTAGCAAACTCGAACGCGATAAACAGGTCCTCGAACGTATGAGACAGGACCTCCGTGACAGTGTGATCAGGTAGTCCTACTCGCTGTGTCCTAACCTCCGGTATATCTTCTCTATCATGTCGATGAGGTACAATATATCAGACTCTCGCGTGACGACCTCCTCCATCATCGACTCGAGACGCTCCAATCTCTCTCGGATCGCCTCGATCGACTTCTTCAGACCGGCCATCTCTTCGATAAGCGAGCTCATCTTCTGGGATTGAATGTACGCAGCATTCATATCTCTCTCCTCTATCTTTTCGAAGAGCTCGTTGAGGTAATTAGCGACCTCAGAGAAGGCCTCCATCGTGCTCTCTAGCGTCGGTACCTTGCCCTTGGGAGTGTCTACCCAGTCTAGCTTGACCCCCTTCTCCTCGGTGTCCTTAGGTGGGGCCGTCTCTTCACTCATTCGTATCCAACCTCCTCTTGCACTTAGGACAGGTCGGTTTCGTATTCAATAACCCAGTGAAGCAGCTATCGTGAAAGGAGGCGTTACAGTTCGGGCAGCGCCTTACGTATAGATCGTCATCGATCTCGTTCAGACATACTTCGCATTCCAACGTCTCCCATCTCCAGTAACCCATCGACCTACCCAGTTCGACCCTCAGTTGCACGGAACCTACCTAGCACGGGAGATATATTACTCATCCCTCGGTTAAGTTGGATCCCGGACGCGACCAATGGGCTCTCAAGGCCGCCTTTTACCTAGAGATCGTCTCTAATGGTTTACGTGCGGTCTCAATCCCTCTTGTTTTCCACAAAAGCGATGAGACCAGACCCAGCGCCCAGAGCGTAACCGAGATGAGGAGGAAGGGAGTCGCATCCAAGAATCTGCTGCTAATGACCACTGACGCACCAGCAATCCCCGTAAGACCCGTCTGGAAACCCACGACCGAGGCCCTCAACGGTGTAGGAAATATTTCGCTCTGGAGCGCACTGACGACGCCCCACGCCCACTCGGAAAATATCATCGTGAAGAAGAGAAATAGATAGAATCCTAGAGGGTGGACGGTGGCGTGAGATGCGGTAACGAGGAGAGCGCCTACTGTGCCACCTGCAAATGACCATAGGGTCGTGGACTTTCTTGATCTATCAATGAGGGGAGCAAGTATAAACGCGCCCATAGATGCACCGAGATTTGAGACGAAGACAACCATGGGGGCGGAGTTGATGCCGAAAGCGAAACCTACTGAGTACGGCAAGTAGTACGCCAGCATGCCGTACGTCACGTACTGTGAGACCGTTAATGTGGCTATCACAGCGAACCTGAACCTGTACGACTTGAATACGTCTGACAACGTCAGATTAGCTGGTCTCTCCGTCCCAGAAATAGGCGATGTGACCGCAACGCTCGTGAATCTTCTGGTGATGCTGTAGGCCTCATCTAACCTGTTCCTCAACATCAGCCAGCGCGGTGACTCGGGGAAGGTTACCCTCGCAACGCCGACCACGATCAGAGTTGCTATCGCGGATGATAAGAGCAAGGTGACCTGCATGAATGGGTCGTCGTATATTGTTCTCACGAAGAGCGCCAGTCCAGCTATGACTGACGCACCCACGTTCCAGAAGTTTGTGGTCAACAGGATGACTTTTCCTCTGTGTTTTACCGGTATCAGCTCAGCGAGCGTAGCATATGCTGCCCCGAACTCACCACCGACGCCGAAGGTCATCACTGAGACGAGTACCCAGAAGATGATTGGGTTTGTGTAGAAGAAGAAGAGGAGTGAGAGCGCGACTCCCTCCAAGAGTAGAGACGTGGTAAAGATCACCCTCCTTCCCATTTTATCGGCCAACGAACCGAACGATATAGCCCCCGCAGTCTCCGCGAGGAGGGTAGTGGCCAAGATGAAGATAGCCATCTCCGGTGCTACGATGTAGGCCGTAAGCGGCGCGACGCTGAACATGACCCCGTTCAGGAAGTAATCCGCGGATATCGTGATGAAGAGCTTCCAGTGTTGTCCCGTAAACCTCGAAGAGTCTAACGCACTAGTGTAATCACTCACAATTGACTCAATTTTTTAAGATAATATAAGCATGTATATAAGCGGCTTATCAAAAACTAACTCTCCTAGACACCGCGTGTATGTCCTGATAAATCGGACCAGATGAGGTGAGGGTGCTCTTCTTCAGTTTAAGATGATCGACGAGTATTTCACCTATCTCCAGGTCCCTCAGCTTGGCCAAGACGGAGAGTGCTCTTGACTTATCGGTCACTGCCTTCACCCTCAGGAGCGTGGCGTGAGGCACGAAATCCTTATCCTGTTTAAACCCGATGCTCCCCAATCGCCTCACCACCTCTCGCTGGACCTCGATCAACTTGCCCTCCCCGTCCTCTAGCCCCACCCACACGACGTTTATCCTATCCCCGCCGGGAAAGTACCCTAATCCTCTCATAGAGACCCTGAAGGGCTTGAAGTCTATCTCGTCCAGCCGTCCTATGACGCTCTTCACTTGCTCGTCGTTTATCTCGCCCAAAAACTGGAGCGTGACGTGGAGGGTATTGGGGTCTACCGCTCTACCCTTAATTCCGGCGTTAAGTAGTTCCTCCTGTAGCGAGCGCACCTTATCGATTATCGCCGGATTGTTCAGGTCGAGTGCTATGAAACACCTCACCATGACTGCGCCTCCTCTTCTGTTGAGTCTTAACAGAAATTGGTGTTGGTTATCAGAGTTCAGGCCTTTTTCTTCCGCGAGTACTCGAAGGTCTCACCCGGTCTCAGTATGACCACCTTTACTCCCACGGCCCTCTTCTTCACCATCTTGCTGAACTCCTCAGGGTCTTGCTTAATCACTTCGAAAGTGTTGAAGTGCATCGGTATAACTATCTTCGGTTTTATGAGAGAGACTGCAACAGAGGCCTCTTGAGGGCCCATGGTGTAGAAGCTACCGATCGGTACCAGCGCTATATCCGGTCTGTACAATTGGCCTATTAATTTCATGTCGCCAAAGACCGAGGTATCACCTGTATGATATATGGTGGCCTCGTTGCCCAGAATCACGACACCGCTTGCATTTCCAGTATGAATGGCGGGCGTGAAGGCTAGTCTTATTCCGTCAACGTTAAATGGCCCTCCTATGTTGCACCCCACGGTCTTCTTTACCCCGTTCTGAGAGGCCTTCGTAGCAAGCTCGTAGAGCGCGATGAAGGTCGCGTCTGAGTTGCGGCATATCTCGAACGAGTCGCCCACGTGGTCTCCGTGCTCGTGGGTGACGATGACTGCGTCCACCTTACCTATCTGGTTCGGCTTGACCGCGGCCACCGGATTATTTGAGAGGAAAGGGTCTATCACCACGCTCTTTCCGTCTATCTCAATCTTCCACGCTGCGTGTCCCAACCACTGTAACCTAGCCATCGGTTCAGAGAAATAATCGAAAGGTTTTAACTCTTTCGGTCACTTATCGATGCGTGTACTCAATCCGCTTTTTCTCCGCTCTATAAGGAGTTTAGATAGCCGAGTAGAGGTCTCCCATAGTACCTCGGGCTCGTTGTCGATCCAGACTATTCTGTTCTCAACTTCATCCAGCTCTCGATAGAGCTCACGGACCTTAGCCTGAAGCTCGCTGTCGACCTCGTACTTCTTGTCATGACCGTCCTTCAAGACGGCCCTCCTCAATCTTTCAGTCTCATTGACGTCGACAATGAAGTAAACGTCCGGCTCTATCACTCTCCCAGCTCCCAACCGCTCTATTTCCCTGACCATATCGGAGACCGCGCCCTTCGTATCAATCCCTGTCTTCCTAGAGATCAGGGCCAAACCGTAGACGATAGAGCAGAGGTAATATCGGTCTATGAAGAAGTAATCGGGCCTCTCGAGTCTTATGATCTCCCGCATCACACGTGAGTCCTCTATCGTGTTGGTCAGGAACAGCAACATCCTCGATAATGGGTCAGTACTGTCTTCATTACCGTAAGTTGCAGCGAACCTTCCCGTCTGCGTCTCACTCGGCGTCTTGTACTTGGCCACCCTGAAGTTTAGTGACCTCAAGATCTCCTCGACGCTGTTAATCAGGGTCGTCTTCCCTGAGGCGTCAGTCCCCTCCCATACCACCACGTAAGTCTCTCCGATCATACTAGTCCGTCATCCTCGAGAGGTGCTCGTGGAGTATCTTCCAAGATTTACCTTCCTTCACTAAGATAGTGGTGCACCTAGATCTCACAGAGAACAGCTGTCCCTCAAACCGATAATTGTACACCAACATGCCACCGTACTCGACCTCGTAGATGACGACTGCGACGTTGTCTATTACCATCGCGTCGAGTATCTTGAGTTGGTAATTGAAGTCCGCGAGTTGCGTCATTAGACTGCGCTTGATCCTTATTGCCTCCTCGTAACCGCTGAGCTCCAAGGGAGGGAGATCGTTAAACCGGCTGTAGCCCCTCTCGACATGAAGCTCAGAGAGCCTATCCATCTCGCGGTTCTTTATCGCCTCATACGAGTCGATAACGACCTTAATGGGGCCGCCCTCATCTATTTGCTCATTAGGTTCCAAAATCCTTGCCACCCTTACTCACTGCGATAACCGAGGCGACCTCGTAAAAGATGTTCGCCGCGAGTAACGACGTTATTCCACCCACGTCATAGGGAGGTGAGACCTCTACTAGATCGAAACCTACTATTTTAAACCGCACGAGACCCCGAATCAATCGCATGACCTCTCGCGTCGTTAGACCTCCGACTTCAGGCGTCCCGGTACCCGGTGCGATTGAAGGATCACATGAATCTATGTCGAATGAAACGTAAACTGATCTCGAACTGCCGATACACCTCTCGATCTCTGTAATTACGTCATCGATGCCATCACTCTCGACCTCATCCATGGTGATCACCCGGTGCCCCATGCCTTCTATGTCCCTCAGGTCCCTATCGCTGTAGAGGCTGCCCCTCAGTCCGATGTGCACAGTCTCGTTGTCCTCTATTAGGCCCTCCTCCGAGGCCCTCCTAAAGACAGTCCCGTGTCCGTAACTCATCCCGAAGTGCTTGTCCCAACAATCTGCGTGTGCATCTACGTGTATTAACTTGAGTTTGCCGTACAGCCTGTTGAACGACCTCAGGACCGGTAACGTTATCGAGTGGTCACCACCACATATCAGGGGCACCAGTCCCTTCCTCATTACCCTCGTGAGTTCAGCCTCTACTCTCCCAAAGGTCTCCTCTATATATCCCGGCACCGGGTCTAGGTCTCCGTAGTCAACCATCCTCAATACCTCGAACGGCCTGACCTTCATGACCGGGTTGTAGGGTCTCAGGAGTAATGACCCTTCTCTCACGCCCTTGGGGCCGAACCTCGCGCCTGACCTAAAGACCGTTCCGTCATCAAAGGGTATGCCCATGAAGACCGACTCGACGCCAGATAGATCCTTCGTGTGAGGTAATCTCGCGAATGTCGTGACCCCAGAGAACCGCGGTGATCTCGTCGAGTCCACCTGCCGGCCTTCGATCTTATCGCTATCCATGACTAAGCACTCTAATCTAAGATACAATATTAATTAATTTCTATCTACGGCGCATCAGACTTCTGCTGAGTGCTCATCCTGAAGTTACCGTCTATTATGTGCTTCTGTAACTCGACCAACAGGGCATCTACGTCGAAGTTACCTCTAAGTCTAGATGTCGATTCATCGTCCAGTGAGACGTTGACCGTTGGGCCCCCAACCGTCATGACAGCTATCCCATCGAATTTGTACTGTTCATCGCTTATGAAAAGGCGTCCTTTGAATATGGTCACGCGATCATAGTTCTCCATGTGATCGATGATGATGTTAGTGATTATTTTGGTAGCTTGTTGTTCGTCAACCTCCATAAAACCACCCGGTATCCCACATCACTAACGGTTTAGCGTTCGGCCTCCTCAGACCCACCTCGACGACTTCTGCGACGAATACGGTGTGGTCTCCGTCCTTGACGGCAGATCTCACCTTACACTCCACCCATGCTGGCAGCTCCGTCAACACAGGAGCTCCAGTTATTGGCCCAGGCTCAAAAGGAAGTCCGTTTATCCTGTTTCCCTCCACAGTTGTCTCCTTGAAGAAAGACTGTGCGACGTCTTTCTGATCAGAGCCCAAGATGTTGAGAACGAACGTGTTAGATCTCTCAATCAACTCGTGGGTTCTGCTACCTCTCTTTATAGCCAACATTAAGAGAGGAGGAGTGAACGAAGCCTGAGAGACCCAGTTGACCGTAGAGGCCGAGATCTCGTCTCCATGTCTGGTCGTCAAGACGTAGAGTCCGTAAGTCAGTAGCCTCAACACTCTCCTCTTCACTTCTTGGTCCATACCGATCACCTACTCTCTACAATGACGGATATAATCCTTACTGAAATAACAGCCATACTATGGCGACCAGAGAGGGGGGGAACGAACCTGCCAATCCAGGCTTCAACCACTGAAGGAAGGTGACGTGGCCTAGTCTTTGGCGCTCCACCATTCCTATCGCAACTATGTTTGCGGTGCTCCCGATCATCGTCAAGTTTCCCATATAGGTACCCGCGAAGAGCATCAGCCACCATAGGATCCAGGCATGAGTCATGTTCAGGTGGAGTAATTCTTGGACCACAGGTATCCAGAAAGCTACTGCGAGCACGTTGTCCATAAAGGCGCTCATGAGCCCAACGAGCATGTAGAACCCAGGTATCCACACCAGACTAGGGAGAGAGAAGAAATCCATCAAAGCGTCCGCGATGGCCGAAGTAACTCCGGTGTACTTCAGAGTGCCCACTGACGCGAAGAAGAGTAGGAAGAACGTCAAGGTCCACCAGTCCACCCTCTTCTCCAGCAGCTCACGTGCCTTATCGCGCTCTAACAGCAGCGCGGCTCCAGCTCCTATCAGCGCGACCCCTATCAGCATGGTGTTCTTCTTCAACCCCAATAGCTCCTCGATAGGAGTGTGGAGCACGAGGCCCCCTATGACGCCGACGAACAGTAGAAGTGCAGTTCTGTCGAGCTTGAAGTTAGAGACCGCGTTCTGATTGCCAGTGACTTGAATGGTTACTAGCTTCGCAGACTTCAACTTAGTGTCAAGCTCTTTAAAGAAGTCTCTATAGTACATCCTGCAGACCACGAAGGTCACTAGGGTAGCCATTATAGCGGGCGGCGTTGCCCACCTGAGGAAGTCGAGGAAACCGTAACCCGAGTTGAGCGCTATCAGCACTCCAATGGGGTTCCCTACCACGGTCGCGCTACTCCCTATATTGGTCGCGAAGACCGTGATCAACATAAGGGGAAACAGAGGTACCTGAAGCCTTGCCGAGATCGTTATAACAGAGGCCATCATGAAGAGTATCGAGGTTACCTCGTCGACGAGAGCTGCAGAAAGGGCCGACATGAACATGATTATTATGATGAGTTTCGTGGCGCTGTCTCCTCCGAGCCTAAGCGTCCTATCGACGACGACCTCGAAGAACTTCCGTTCTTCCAGAAACCCTATCACGGTCATCATACATAGGAGAAAGAGGATGACGTCGAGGCTCGCGAAGGTTATGAACGTCGGTATGTCTATCACTCCGGTAGCCATGAGGAGGGAGATGCCAATGAGCGCAAAAGCGATCCTGAACCTCCAGAAGAGGAGTGTGCCCCCTATTATCCCCGTGAAGATGACTATCGCTATGATCTGTTGAAAGGTCATGTCCAGGGTTGCCGTTATCAATCCAGCAGCTATTGGTATCATCGGGTAGATGAGGGGCTTTGACCTCATGGCAGTTACGAGTGGAATTGAATCTGCTCAGTTATAAATTGAACAGAGCGTTTACCGGCGGTTGTATTCCATTAGAGAGCCAACCTGCTCCTCAGGTCGAGGTCTACCAGCTCCGTCGAGAAGACCTTCTTGAAGTCTTCGAGATATATCGCCTTGAACTCATCGACCGATATCTCGCGGTTCACCAGCTCGGTTATCGAGCACATGACACTCCCAGGCATACCGCAGGGTCTTATCGAGTAGAAGTAACTCATCTCGGGCGAGACGTTTATTGACATGCCGTGATAGGTGACCCACTCCTTCAACGCAAGTCCTATCGAAGCGACCTTCTTCTCCTTCACCCATACCCCGGGATAGCCAGCTTTTCTGGACGCGTTGATGCCGAGTCGATGAAGAGAGAGTATAACGCTCTCCTCCAGCTTGCTCACGAGTTCCGTGATACCGTATGGCTTCTCATCCAGTTTGAAGATAGGGTAGACCATCAACATTCCAGGACCGTGGTAGGTTACGTCCCCGCCCCTCTCAACCCGTACGATCGGTACGACGCTACGCAGCACGTTCTCTAGGCTACCTCTCTTTCCGACGGTGATAACGTGGTCGTGCTCAGCGAGTAACAACAGATCTGTTATAGAGTCTTCAATCCGCTGGCCAACGAGCTCTAACATTATCGAGTGTGCCCTCTGGTAATCAATCCTCCCCAAGTCAAGTAACAGGGTGAACACTGGTATGGACCTCTCTTGATATAATAAGAAGGTTGGTTTTGATGTATTAACCCTTAAATCTCCCTTCTGGCGGATTAAATTCAGGTGAACGGTTTGTCATCTGACGACGCCGAGTTAGAGGCGATCAGACAGAGGAAACTCTCAGAGCTGCAGGCGAGGGCCTCTGAGGAGGAGGTTAGGAGGAGACAGGAGGCCGAGAGGAGCGCCGCGCTCAGGGTAATACTCACCCCAGAGGCCAGGCAGAGGTTGGCGAACTTGAAGATGGCGAGGCCCGAGCTCGCTGAGACGGTGGAGAACTACCTCCTACAACTCGCGCAGTCTGGGAAGATAACCACGCAGATAACCGACGATATCCTTAGGCAGCTCTTGGAGAAATTGACGGCGAAGAAGAGGGAGACGAGGATAATACGTATGAGTCGTGATATATAGGAGGGGGGATGTAATTTGGCGAAGACACTCCCCGTGAAGAAGAGGTTGTCTTCTGCGTTGAAGCGGTCTAGCGCAGTACCAGCGTGGGTCATGGCCAGGACGAGGAGGCGGGTGACCAGGAGCAACAGGCAGAGGAACTGGCGCAGGTCCAGTAGCATAAAACCCTAAAGGTGATACCTTGCCGAAGGATTCAGGAGACGTAATCGAATTGACGATCAACCTGAGGGGCGCTTACGCGACGAAGAGATTGAGGCGTGGTAAGCGTGCGGTTAACATCTTAAGAGAGAGAGTCAAGAGGTTGACGGGTGCGGAGGTCGTCAAGGTCTCCGAGGAGCTTAACAAGTACCTCTGGACGAGGGGGGTGGAGAGCCCACCGAAGAGAGTAGCGATAGTCGTAGAGAGGGGCGAGGAGGACGAGGTAACCGTCAGGCTGAAGGGTGAGGAAGGGAGTAGTGAGTGATGCCTCGGCGGTCACCGTAGAGTCTATCGATATATTTGGTACTCCCTACGTCGGACTCTTCCTCTCGGCTAACGAGAGGTACTGTCTGGCTCCTAGGGGCGTAACGAAGAAGAAGCTATCGGTCATTCAGAGCTCGTTGCGCGTGGACGTTGTAGAGAGTACTATTGCTAACAGCAACCTCATAGGGGTTATGATGTCCATGAACTCTAACGGGATTCTGGTCCCGTACACGGCCCTCGAGGAGGAGGTCCTGTCGATCAAGGGGGGCATGAGGGAGATGAACGTCAGCGTACTGAGGAGCAAGTTCACCGCTTTGGGTAATTTGATCGTAACGAACGACTTCGGTGCGATAGTCAGTAACGAGTTCACAAGAAGAGAGGTCGCCGCCATCGAGGACGTGCTGGGGGTAGAGGCCGTTCAGTCCAGCATATGCGGGAGGCCTTACGTTGGCTCGATATGTCTCGCCACGAATAGAGGCGCGGTGATATGGGTTGACGCTACCGACACTGACCTAAAACTCGTCAAAGACGTACTTCGCGTAGAGGCCGTACGGACAACAGTCAATAGGGGTAACAAGTTCGTCAGGAGCGGTATCGTTGCCAACTCCAAGGGAGTCGTGGTCGGCGCTACTACGATTGGCCCAGAGCTGTTGAACATAAGTAGAGCACTGATGCGGTAGAATCTGATAAGTTGGCAAAAACTTATATGATGTACAGGCTACAGATAAACAGAATCAAGGATGTATGTCGGTAAACCTGTAAAGAGGGTCGAGGATTTACGACTGATAACCGGCTCAGCAAAGTACCTCGATGATATGGTTCTTCCACGTATGTTATATGCGTACTTCGTCAGGAGCGTCTACGCGCATGCTAAAATCACCGAGATCGACGTGAGTAAGGCCATGCTCCCGGGGATAGTAGCGATCTTTACCGGTCGCGATCTGAAGGATCATTGTGGACCTCTAGCCGTTGAGTCCGTCTACAAGGGGTCCAAGGTCCCCGTGCATTACCCGTTAGCGGTCGACGAGGTGAAATACGTCGGTGAACCTGTGGCAGTGATAGTTGGGGAGGATAGGTACGTGGTGAGGGACGCGGCGGACGAGGTCAGTGTCTCGTACCAGCAATTGCCGTCCGTAACCGACCCGATGGAGGCCCTGAGTTCAAACTCACCTCTGGTCCACTCAGAGTTCTCCGATAACGTATGTTTCAGGAGGTCCATCAAGAGGGGTGAGGTAGAGGCGTTGTTTAACAACTCATCCAAGAGGGTCGGCATAAAAGTAAAGATACAGAGGTTGGCGCCCTCTGCAATGGAACCTCGCGGCGTATTAGCTGAGTACGATAGGGGTAGCGAGAGGCTTACGGTCTGGGCGTCAACGCAGTTCCCCCACAAGCTCAGGACCTGGATATCCACGTCACTCAAGTGCCCGGAGAGCTCAGTAAGGGTCATAACTCCGGAGGTCGGTGGTGGTTTCGGTTCGAAGCTCAGCCACTACCCTGAGGACGTGGTCATACCGTACTTAGCGATGAGGATTGGACGTCCTGTCAAATGGTTCGAGGAGAGGGGAGAGAACCTCAGGTCTACCACGCACGGCCGCGATATGATTGCTGAAGTAGAGGCCGCGGTCGACGAGAACCTCCGTGTGACTGCACTTAGAGGGAGGATAATTGCAGATCTTGGGGCCTACAACCACACACACACTCAGGATAACCCCATACTCGCGGCCAACATGTTAACCGGTACCTACGCGATCGGTGCAGTAGACCTCGAGGTGATCGGGGTCTTTACGAATAAGATGGCGACTGATGCATATAGGGGCGCTGGACGTCCTGAGGGTTCATACATAATCGAGCGGCTGATGGATAGGATAGCACGAACACTGAACGTGGACCCGGCTGAGTTAAGGATGCGCAACTTCATACCGCCTCAGAGCTTCCCCTACAGGACCCCCCTTGGTTTCGTCTACGATAGCGGTAACTACGAGGGCGCGTTGAGGAGGGCGCTGGAGCTGGTGAACTATGAGGACGTGAAAAGGTTGAAGTCCACCGTGCGTGATAGGTACATCGGTGTAGGGATATCGACGTTCGTTGAGGTCTGCAACTTCGGCTATCAGAGCTCATACGTCAAAGTCGAGCCTTCTGGATTGATCTCGGTCTATACGAGTACCTCTCCTCATGGACAGGGAGAGGAGACTGCGTTCTCCCAAATCGTTGCGGATAGACTGGGGGTGAGCATGGAGAAGATAAGGGTGATCCACGGAGATACGGATACCATACCATACGGGTCTGGTACCGCGGGCAGTTGGACCTTGACGTCGGGGGGCATGGCAATAATTAACGCGGTAGAACGGATACGAGAGAAGATGCTTCGTATCGCGGCCTCGAGGTTGGAGGCGAGGGTCGAGGACCTAGAGATGAACGATGGGAGGATCTATGTTAAAGGGACACATGACAAGTACGTCACATTCGAGGAGGTAGCGTCAATTGCATATGACCAGAGAAAGTTGCCAGGAGGTCTCGAGATGGGGTTGACTGCTACAGGGTTCTACAGGCCCGAGTTGACCTTCCCGTTCGGCGCATACATAGCGGTGGTGAGCGTCGACCCAGAGACCTACCAGGTGACCCTAGAGAGAGTGGTGATGGTAAGCGACTGCGGGAAGGTGGTAAATCCGATGCTCGTAGACGGTCAGATAGCTGGTGGCGCCGTGCAGGCGCTCGGTCAAGCGCTCTATGAGGATTTCGTGTACGATAAAGACGGTAACCCGTTGTCGGTCAGCTTCGCTGACTACCTCCTACCGAGCGCCACCGAGGTCCCGGAGTTCATCTTGGACAGGACTGAGACCCCCGCGAACAATCCACTGGGGACGAAGGGTGTAGGGGAGCTGTCCACGATAGGACTGGCACAAGCGATAGTCAACGCGGTGGAGGACGCGTTATGGAAAATGGGCGCTGAGATCGTTGAGACTCCCGTTACACCTCAGCGGCTGTACGGGGTGTTGAGGAGACGGGGGGCTTAGAATTAGGCCTACGTTAGGGTTTAAGTACTCCACATACGTAGGAGGTTACCGGAAAGCATGAGTGTTAAGGTCACTGCGGAGGACGTTCAGAGGGCCATATTAGAGCTCAACGCGCTAGAACAGCTCATACAGGAATTTCAGGCGCGGTTAATGGCGATGGACGCTAGCATAATTGAGCACGAGAAATCGTTGGCCTTCATCGACGAGCTCATCAAATCCAACGAGGCCTTAACCGTATTGATGCCGATAGGTGCGGGAGGTCTCATAGAGGTCACCATAGCATCACGTGACAAGGTCAGGATAAACATAGGTCAGGGGATCTACCTCGACGCCCCGCTCGAGAGGGGAAAGGAGATCGTGAACAAGAGGAGGGAGTTACTGGAGAGAGGACGAATGGAGTTGCAGAAGAACCTGCAGGCGTACCTTCAGAGGGCTGAGTTGCTCAGGAGGTTCCTCAGCAGGGTAGAACAGAGCATCCAGAGGCAGCAGTCCGCGCCCAAACGCACCTCCCAATAGATTCTCCATGTTAGATGGTCTCAGGAGGGCCTTCAGGAACCTCTCCGAGAGGCTCACGACCAGACAGCTCAGTGACGAGGAGATAGATGAGGTCATCGAGGAGTTCAAGTGGCAACTGGTATCTAACGACGTCGCTCTGCTGGCCGCAGAGGGCCTTGCGTCCGAGATAAAGGAAAAACTATCTATGGTAAAGGTACCGCTATTCGGAAACAGGGGTGAGGTGCTAAAGCCGATCTTCAGAGAAGCGTTGAGCTCGGTACTGCTGGAGACCGACGAGGAGCAGTTCATCTCAAAGGTGAGGGCCGCTGGGCATGATACGGAGCCTTTCAAGTTGTTGTTTGTAGGTCCTAATGGTGGAGGAAAGACCACCACAGTCGTGAAGGTGGCAAAACGGCTTAAGAGGGAGGGCATACCATCGTTGATAGCGTGTAGTGACACCTTCAGGGCCGCCGCGATAGAGCAGCTGAAGCGTCTGGCCGAGACCATCGGCGTGCGCACTGTTAGTCAGAAGTACGGGAGCGACCCTGCTGCGGTAGCAATAGACGCGGTCAACAGCGCGCGGTCTAACAGGATACCATTGGTCTTGATAGACACCGCGGGGAGGACCGAGGTCGACACGAACCTATTGGAGGAGATGAGGAAGATAAAGCGCGTCGTCTCGCCGGACACCGTGATATTCGTCGGTGACGTGCTCACAGGCAACGCGATGGTGGAGCAGGCCACCAAGTTCAACGAATACGTCGGCGTGGACTATGCCATATTGACGAAGCTTGACGCAGACGTCAGGGGTGGAGCCACGGTCTCACTCTGTTTCGCGGTGAAGAGGCCGATACTCTTCTTGGGAGTCGGACAGGGGCTCGACGATATCGTATCGTTCAAGAAGTCAGAGTTCATACATCGGCTGCTCTCGGATTAGGAGCAGATTTTAAAGGCGGGAGCTACCGGTAATCTTGATTGCCGGGGTGGCAGAGCGGACCAATGCGCAGGCCTGGAGTCTCCCAGTCAGCCTGTAGCCCCACGTGGGCTGCGAGGGTTCGAATCCCTCCCCCGGCGTGTACAGTCGCTGCATAGGGTTCGGGATAGGCTCAAGACACACCACCATCTTCTAAACGTCAGGCCCTTAGTAAGTACGCATGAGGATGGTAGTCGCTCGCCATGAGGAGTCTCTCCCTTTAAAGTGGTCTCCTCGAACCTCTGAGATTCATTTATAAAGGTCGCCCAATGCGCCCGGTTCTCCCATCTAGTCCGGTTTTTTGCAAAGTTAATTAATTTCTCGATGTAAAGTATACCAGTAATTTGTGGGTGAAGAGAGAAATTGGCCAAGCGTAAACCTTCTAAGAGATCGGAGGAGGTGAGGGAAAAGGAGGCCGAGGTGCGGGCGTCTATCCTGAGCCACTACATGGTACCTAAGCACGAGGTACTCTCACCAGAGGAGGCTCAGGAACTGCTGAGGAGGTACAAGGTGGTCCCACAGCAATTACCGTACATACTGCTCTCTGACCCGGTAGTAAGGGAGCTGGGTGCCAAGGTCGGCGACATCATAAGGATAACGAGGGATTCTCCGACGGCGGGGAAGTCAGTTTACTATAGGGTGGTGGTGAAGGGTGCAGAGGGATAAAGGAGAACCGCTCACCGATCTATCCGAGGAACACCTATGGACCATCGCGGAGAGCGCGATAGAGGACGGGTTCGTGTCACACCACTTCAGGTCTTACGAGTACTTCATCAGATACGGACTGGCCGAGCTGGTGAAGAGCCTCAGTCCCCAAGAGATCAAGACCAAGTACGGGACCTTGGTCCTAAAGTTCGAGGACGTCTCGATCGGTTCGCCGAGGATCGTTGAGGTCGACGGGATGGTCAGAGAGAACATCACACCGAGCGAGTGCAGACTCAGGAACCTGACCTATGAGGCACCGATCTACGTAAAGATGAGTCTCATCATTGACGGTAGAGTGATAGTACCGAGCGAGAAGGTCCACATAGGCTCCATACCGGTGATGGTGAGGTCGTCTATCTGTCCGCTCTCCAAGTTGACAAAGGAGGACCTGATGCGTATAGGTGAGGATCCGCTCGATCCGGGAGGTTACTTCATAATTAACGGGTCGGAGAGGGTGATCGTTGCGATTGAAGACTTGGCACCGAACAGGACCCTGGTTACCATAAAGGAGGGTAACGAGGGGGCCCCCCAGTACTCCGCGGTAGTCCTATCGTCCGTCTTTGGACGTCAGAGCAAGATCGAGCTCCTCTACAAGCCGGGAGGTGCAGTGAAGGCCTTCTTCTCGCGCATCTACAAAGGGATACCGGTGATAATACTCCTCAGGGCGTTGGGCATGACGCGTGATGAGAAGATTGTCAACTTGGTCTCAAACAGACGTGACGTGCAGGAGCTTCTGGAGCAGTCATTCATAGAGGCTGAGGGTATAGAGACCCCTCAGGACGCGCTCCGTTACATCGGTAACAGGGTCGCTTTCGGATATGCAGAAGAATTCAGGGTGCAGAGGGCCGAACAGATGATAGACACTATGCTCCTACCTCACATCGGTACCACCAGTGATAGGGGGTGCAGGTACAAGAAGGCGGTATACCTCTGTGACATGCTGGGGAGGCTACTGGAGACGAGCGTAGGGCTGAGGAAACCCAGCGACAAGGACCACTACGCCAACAAGAGGCTCAAGCTGGCGGCGCCTCTGTTGATGGAACTATACAGGGTCGCGTTAACGAGGTTGTTACGTGACATAAAGTACCAGCTCGAGAGAGTCGTAGCTACCAGGCAACCGATCAACCTCTCCACGTTCGTGAGGTCCAACATACTCAACAACATAGTCAGGCACTCGTTCGCCACCGGTAACTGGCCGGGTGGGAGGGTCGGTGTAACGCAGCTACTCAACAGAACAAACTACCTCGCAACGATTAGTCACTTGAGAAGGGTACAGTCCCCACTGAGCAGGGGTCAGCCCCACTTCGAGGCTAGGGACCTGCACGGTACGCACTGGGGCAGAATATGTCCTGTCGAGACACCTGAGGGGAGCAACTCTGGGCTAGTGAAGAACCTCGCGTTCGGCGCGGACGTCACGGTAACGCTCCCGTCTGGGGTGAAGAAAGACCTCAGGGAGAAGCTCTGGTCCTTGGGCGTGATCAGCACTGTGGTCACAGAAGAGGAGGGTAGGGGCGGTAAGAGAAGGACCTATAATACAAAGGTGTACGTCGACGGTGAGTTGGTAGGTTTCCACGAGAGGGGAGAGGAGCTCGTAAGGCAACTGAAGGAGGCCAGGAGGAACGGGGAGATAAGTCCTATGGTAAGCGTGTATTATGAGAAGTACGAGCACCTAACTGAGGTTGAGGTCTTCACCGATGAGGGACGCGTTACCCGATCATTGATAATCGTAGAGAAGGGGGTCCCAAAGATTTCACTACAACTCGTCGAGACGGTGAAGGAGGGTACGACCAAGTTCAGGGACTTACTGGATATGGGGGTCATAGAGTACATCGATGCGTCAGAGGAGGAGAACTGCCTAGTCGCGCTCACACCCAAGAGCCTAACTCCGTCTCACACACACTTAGAGATATCACCGTTACTGATGTTCGGGGCGGTCGCCTCGATGATACCCTTCAGCGACCATAACCAGTCACCTAGGAACGTCTACGAGGCGGCAATGGCCAAGCAGGCGTTGGGAGTCCCCGCGCTCAATTTCAACCTAAGGACCGACTCTAGACTACACCTGCTCATACACCCACAGAAACCGATAGTTAACACGGTCACTACCAAGCTGATCGGTATAGACAAGAGGCCCATAGGGCAGAACCTAGTGGTTGCGGTCATGACCGGTATGGGGTACAATATGGAGGACGCCATAGTACTCAATCAGGGTGCGGTGGCGCGCGGGGTCGGGTTATCGATGAGTTACAGGACGTATGAGGTGGAGGCCATGCAGTACAGGGGCGGTGAGAAGGACAGGATAATCATACCTGAGCCCGGCACAAGAGGTTACAAGGGTGAGCAGTACTATAGAGTACTCGACTCTGACGGGCTTGCACACATAGAGTCGGAGGTCAGTGGAGGTACCGTTATAGTGGGCATGATAAGCCCGCCCCGCTTCATGGAGGAGTACGTGAGGGCCTCGGCGAGAGAGATGGTCTGGCGCGACTCATCGGAGACCGTTAGACCGTCGGAGGCGGGGGTCGTGGACAACATCTGGATAAGCAGGAACGAGGATGGGAACAAGCTAGTCAAGGCGAGGGTGAGGAGCCTTTGTTTTGCGGAGATAGGGGACAAGTTCGCGTCAAGGCACGGTCAGAAGGGGGTCGTAGGCATGCTCATCCCTCACGAGGACATGCCATATACCGCGAGCGGGATAGTACCCGACTTGATCATCAACCCTCACGCGTTCCCTTCGAGAATGACCGTCGGTCAGCTGATAGAGAGCCTTGCGGGCAAGGTCGGCTCAGTAAAGGCCACGGACGTAGACGGGACGCCCTTCATAGGAAAGAGCCTCGATGAGTTGAGGAGCGAGCTGGAGGCCCTGGGCTTCAGGAGTGGCGGCACAGAGGTCATGTACGACGGCCTTACGGGGAGGAGGTTCGAGGTCGAGGTCTACGTTGGGGTGGTGTACTATCAGAGGCTGCACCACATAGTGAGAGACAAGATACACGCTCGGTCCCGTGGTCAGGTACAGCTCCTCACCAGGCAACCGACTGAGGGGCGGTCGCGCGGTGGGGGTTTGAAGTTCGGTGAGATGGAGAGGGACTGTCTGATCGCCTACGGTGCGAGTTACCTCTTACTCGATAGGTTGTTGGAGCAGAGCGATAGGTATACGGTATACTTCTGTCAGAAGTGCGGTCTCCCCGCATACAATGATCTCAGACAGGAGAAGATATTGTGCCCAGTACACGGTAAGGAGGGGGAGGTCAGGCCGGTGACACTCTCTTACGCCTTCTACCTGTTGTTGAATGAGCTCATCTCGATGGGCATCTATCCTAAGGTAGTGTTAGAGGAGATGGAGGGGAGCTGAGTTGATAAAGGGAGAGGTAGCTGCGGTCAAGTTCGGTATAATGTCCCCGGATCTGATAAGGAAGATGTCAGTCGCCGAGATACAGAACCCGGACACTTATGATGAGGACGGCGCTCCCATACCCACCGGAGTGATGGATCCGAGGTTAGGGACGTTAGAACCGGGTCAGCGCTGCAAGACGTGTGGTAACACCTACCTCTCGTGTCCGGGACACTTCGGTCACATCGAGTTACCTGTGCCCGTGATTCACATAGGGTTCGTAAAGATAATCCATGAGTTGCTCAGGGCCACTTGCAGGGCGTGCGGCCGGATACTCCTCAAGGACAGTAGGATAGAGCACTACAGGAGGGTGCTCGACGAGCTGAGGGCCGGGACGAAGTTCTTCAGACATATATACTTCAAGATCAAGGCGGAGGCATTTGCCACAAACTCCTGTCCCCATTGCGGTGAGAAGCAGTATAAGTTTGAACTCGAGAAGCCCTCGACGTTCATCGAGCAGACTCCTCAGGGCCCGGTCAGACTGAGTGCGAGTGCCGTAAGACAGAGGCTTGAGAGGATACCGAATGAAGATCTAGTGCTCCTTGATATAGATCCTGAGTCCGCGCGTCCTGAGTGGATGGTCCTCACGGTCCTACCGGTCCCGCCGGTCTACGTGCGTCCCTCAATAACGTTGGAGACGGGGTACCGCTCTGAGGACGACCTGACGCATAAGCTGGTCGACATACTTAGGATGACACAACGACTCCGCGAGAGCATAAACGCTGGAGCTCCTTCGCCCGTGATAGCGGAGCTATCGGACCTACTCCAGTACCACGTGACTACCTACATCAACAACGAGACGGTCGGGATAGCTCCCGCACAGCACAGGTCCGGGAGGGTCCTGAAGACTCTGGCCCAGAGACTGAAGGGAAAGGAGGGGAGGTTCAGGCTCAATCTATCTGGGAAGAGGGTGGACTTCTCAGCGAGGACGGTCATATCGCCCGACCCGAACATAGAGATCGATGAGGTTGGAGTGCCGCTCGAGATCGCGATGCAGCTCACTGTCCAGGAGGCGGTGACTCCCTGGAACATCGAGAAGCTGAGGAGGATGGTACTGAACGGACCGGACAGTTATCCCGGAGCAAAGTACGTGGTCAGACCGGACAAGAAGATGGTGAGGTTGCGGTTCGTGCAGGACCTAACCGAGCTGGCGAACTCCCTAGAGCCCGGGTGGATAGTTGAACGTCACCTCATGGACGGGGACATAGTACTATTCAACAGACAGCCGAGCCTCCACAGGGTCTCTATAATGGCCCACCGCGTCAAAGTCCTGCCTTACAAGACGTTCAGACTGAACTTGGCCGTATGTACGCCGTACAACGCCGATTTCGACGGTGACGAGATGAACCTCCACGTCCCGCAGAGCGAGGAGTCCAAGGCGGAGGCCAGGCTGCTGTTGCAGGTCCAGAACAACGTGATATCGCCCAGGTACGGCGCACCGATAATAGGCGCCATCAGGGACTTCCTCACGTCCCTTTATCTCCTCACGAAGGACGGGACCTTGCTCAAGAAAGATGACCTGAGCTACCTTCTGGCCTCGATAAAGTACGACGGTGAGCTACCCGAACCGGAAGTGAAGTCCCCTGAGCCCCTCTGGAGCGGAAAGCAGGTCTTCAGCATGGTCCTGCCGAAGGGGTTGAACCACGTAGTCTCCGCGAACTTCAACCCAGACGACAAGGTGGTCATAAGGGACGGTAAGCTGATCAGGGGGTACGCGGACAAGGCTACGGTCGGTATAGAGAAGCCCAACAGCCTCCTCCACAAGATAGCGAAGGAGTACGGATCTGAGGTCACGGCCAAGTTCCTGAACTCTACGATAAAGTTGGCCAACACGTACATCAACCTACGTGGTTTCACCACGGGCATAACGGACCTGATCATTCCCGAGTCGGTATACGAGGAGATAAGAGAGGTCTTCTCGGAGATGTGGAAGAAGTATGAGAGACTGAGAGACGACTACGTGAAGGGACGAATCGTCGCTAGGCCTGGAGAAACTGTCGAACAGGCTTTTGAGTCAGAGATACTCGAGATACTCTCGTCGACGAGGGATGAGGTGGGCTCGAAGATACGCGCGCACATAACTCCCAGCAACCAAGTCTTGATAATGGCGAAGACCGGGGCGCGCGGCAGTACCCTCAACATAGACCAGATGATCGCCGTCGTCGGTCAACAGGCGGTCAGGAGGGAGAGGCCGTACAGAGGGTTCATCAACAGAGTCCTACCGTTCTTCTCAAGGGGTGATCTATCACCAACCGCGAAGGGGTTCGTGTACAGCTCTTTCATCAAGGGTCTCAACCCAATAGAGTTCTTCTTCCACATGATGGGTGGCCGGGACGGGTTGGTGGACACCGCAGTGAGGACGCAGCAGAGCGGCTACATGCAACGCCGACTTATAAACGCCCTAGAGTCGCTTTACGTGGAGTTCGATAAATCGGTCAGGACCTCCGATGACAAGTCGATAGTTCAGTTCCTCTACGGCGAGGACGGTGTAGATCCCTCAAAGAGTTATCACGGCCGTCCGTTCTCATTGAGGTCTGTGATCGAGTCGGTCCTTCCATCCGGTAAGCACACATCACACCAAGAGGCACCTCCTGAGTTTGTGGGTGCAATTGCGAGGAAGTACGAGGGCCTGATGCCTCCGAGATACCTTACCATGTTGATGACGGAGGTCCAAGAGTCCAAGGTCCCTGCAGAGCTTGTAGAGCGCGTCTTCGAGGAGGGGTACAGGAGGTATCTGAACAGTCTGGTCGAGGTGGCCGATCCTGTGGGCGTAATAGCGGCCCAGTCTTTAGGTGAGCCGGGTACACAGCTGACCCTCAGGACCTTCCACTTCGCCGGCGTGAGGGAGCAGAGCATACTGTTGGGGCTCCCCAGACTGATCGAGATCATCGACGCCAGAAGGGTCCCGTCAACTCCCACCATGACGGTAACTCTCAAGGAGCCCTACTCGAAGGATCTTAAACTCGCGCGCCAAGTAGCCAGAAGGTTACAATACACCACGTTGGGAGAGTTCGTGGGTGAGGTAAGGATCGACCTAAGGAGTGGTCATCTGCTGTTCAAGCTCGACTTGGAACTCGTAAGGGAGCACGGAGTCTCTGTGACGGAGATCACCAGGATCTTCAAGAATTACCAGGCTAAGTTCGAGGAGGGGATGCTGATGGTCAAGGTCCCAGAGGATGTAGACCTGCACAGCACTGAGTTCACGAACAAGATCCTCAATACTAAGATAAAGGGCATCAGGAGGGTGAAGAGGGCGATGGTAAAGAAGGAGGGTGAGGAGTACGTCATCGTAACGGAGGGGAGTAACCTTAAGGACCTCTTGGACGTCAAGGAGGTAGACTTCTCGAGAGTGAAGACCAACGACATTCATGAGGTCGCATCGGTATTAGGTATAGAGGCCGCCCGTAGGGTCATAGTCGAGGAGATAGCCAGCGTCCTGAAGGAACAGGGTTTAGACGTCGATATCCGCCACATACTGTTGCTCGCCGATATGATGACGGTGAGAGGGGAGGTTAGGCAGATAGGTAGGCACGGGATAGTGAGGCTGAAGGAGAGCGTCCTAGCGAGGGCCGCCTTCGAGGTCAGCGTCCAGACCTTGATAGAGGCCGCGGCGAGGGGAGAACAGGATTACCTGAGGGGGAACGTCGAGAGGATACTTATAGGCAGGGAGATACCTGTAGGGACCGGGAGGGTTACGTTGCTCATGACTTATCCGCGGCTCTCCAATAACGCAATTGGAGGAGGTAATCAAGTTGGACATTAGAAAGGAGCTCGAGGTCGTAAGAAGGACCGGTAAGGTGATCGTCGGAGGTCGTCAGGTCTACCTCTCCGCACTCAACAGGAAGGCGAAGTTGGTCATACTGGCCAGAAATTGTCCAGAGGATTTCAGGAGGCGTATAAAGGTCATCGCCAGAATTAACAATATAAAGATCATCGACTCGGAGATAGAGGGCAGGGAGGTCGGTCTGGCGCTCGGTAAACCGTTCAGCACCACCGCTGTGGCGGTGATAGATCCGGGTAGCTCTTCCTTGGTGGGTGAGGAGGGAGTTGAGTGAGCAGGAGATCAAGATGACCGACAAGGAGCTCAGGTACATCGCGCTATTCTCGACCATCACTGGCGCCGACGTGGTAGACTGCGTGGAGACCGATAACTATCTCGTATTCGTGGTGAGCAAGGGTCACCTGACCAAGGCACTCGGAAAGGGGGGATCGAAGACGAAGAACCTCGCAAACCTCTTCAAGAAGAGGATAAAGATCATTGAGTACTCTGACGACGTCGTAGAGTTCGTCACCAACGCACTTAGACCTGTTAGGGTGGAGGAGGTGAAGTTAGCTCAGCGGGACGACGGTAAGGTGATAGTCGTTGCACGCGTCCACCCTGAGGAGAAGGGGAAGACGATAGGGAAGGGCGGTAAGAACATAACGGCCCTGAAGGCCATCATCAACCGCCATCACAGGTTGGACTCGATAATTATTGAGTGATCAGGGCCTGTAGGTTATAAGGTTCTTCTCGTTCAGCTCCTTGGAGAGTACTTTTATCGCCTCGTACACCTCGTTCTCGTGCTTGGCCCCGGTGCAGACGAGCTTGCCGCTGGCGAACATCAATATCACTACTTTGGGGTTGTTCATCCTGTAGATCAGACCGGGGAACTGCTCGGGCTCGTACATAACGTTCTCAAGCCTCTGCGCGGCCTGTTCGAGGTTTATCTTGCCCTGTAGGTCGATGCTTGCCACTATGTTCTGGACCTCTATGATGGGCTCCTCCCTTATCAGAAAGTTCTCCTTCTTGAGTAGTTTGACCACGGTCTTAACGGCCCTCACGGCGTCCTCCTCGCTCTTCGCTCCCGTGCAGACCATCTTTCCGCTACTGAAGATCAGGGTCGCGGTGCGTGGCTTGGTGAGTCTGAAGACCAGCCCCGGGAACTGGGCGGGTTTGTACTCGACCTCAGGGAAGGTGTTCTGGATGGCGTGTAGGTCAAGTCTCTGATTTAGCGTGACTGATGCGACCACGTTCTGTATCTCTATCTTGGGCTCGGGTTGCTGATGAAGCATGATATTTAAGCGATATATAAAGCCCTATATAAAGCCTTTAGAGAGGTATACCCGCCTACATCCGAAAAGAGTAATATTTTACAGAGCAGACGTAACACCAATAGATGGGTAACGGCGAGTTCTCAGCGAGGTCGTTGAGGAAGGGGCGGAAGAGACTGAGATGGAGCAAGAGAGAATATAAGAACAGGATGCTGGGTTTGAAGAAGCTCACCGACCCGCTCGAGGGGTCACCCATGGCGAGGGGCATAGTAATTGAGAAGAAGGGTGTGGAGTCGAGACAGCCGAACAGCGCTGTCAGGAAGTGCGTCCGCGTCCAGCTCATAAAGAACGGAAAGGTGGTCACCGCTTTTACGCCCGGAGACGGGGCGCTCAACATGATAGACGAGCACGACGAGGTGATAATACAGGGCATAGGTGGTACTTTAGGGAAGAGTTACGGCGACCTGCCAGGTGTCCGTTACGAGGTAGTCTCGGTCAACGGGGTTCCGTTGAAGCTGCTGATAGTAGGAAAAGTGAAGAAGCCCAGACGTTAGCTCTCCTGAGAAGACTGAACTTCATATAGACAGTCTATCTCTCATGACCTTTGCGATCGCTCTCTCTGCCTTCGTTAATTCGAAGACCTCGCGTAGTAACTTCTCGTGGGCCGCGCTGATGTCCAAGTTCCTCCTCTTCATCATCCTCCTCGCTGAGATCACCACCGAGTCGATCGCGATCTCCACCAGCTTGCCATTCAGATTCCTCTGATATGACGTGAAAGACGGTACGTCCTCGGTCACCAACCCATAGAGGTGACTCGCGACGCCTATCCTTTTGCCGGAGAAGATGTAGGTCCCGATGGCGGTCTTGACGTGATCCGCCACGAACGCCCCTAGGAAGGTCTTACCGCTGTCAATTCTCTGGCCGTTCAGGGTGACCCTCACGGTCCCGTAGGTGTTCTTCATGTTTGATATAGTGGTCCCAGCACCGATATTGACCCACTCACCGATGTAGGAGTGGCCGATGTAACCGTAGTGGCGCTTATTGGAGTGAGGGTGGAAGACCGTGGCCTCTACCTCTCCACCTATCCTACAGTTGTCGCCCACGCTACACCCTCCTCTGATTTGTGCGCCGAAGACGATGCAATCTCTACCGAGATACGCGGGGCCCTCTATCCTGCTGTGAGACTGTACGTGCGCCCTCTCACCCACGTAGACTGGTCCTCTTCTGACGTCGATGACCGAGAAGGCCTCGACAACCGCGGCCTCCCCGACGTATAACCGCCTCCTATCTCCTAGGATGATGACTGAGTCGTGAACCTCGCCCGATGACTCGAGACCAACGGAACTTCTCGTCTCTTCTTGGAGCAGTTCGGTACTCGCGTAGATGAGTTCCCACGGGTAGTTGAGGAGCATTGCGTCGTCTCTTTGGCTGAGTTCGCTGACGTGAGGCGCGATAGCCCTCAGGACGTCTCCACCCATGAGGCTCGATGATAGGTGGGGGTCATCCAGAGGTGCGCGGCCTAGACGGGCTGCAACGACCCTACCACGAGATGTAATACATGATCCCCTGCGCAGACTCTTAATGACGTCCGTTAATTCACCTCTAGGAATCAGAGAGCCGTTGATCAAAAGTACCTCATCACCGATCACATCCGCGTCGTTTACGTGAGTTGAGGCCTCTGTCATCAGGGCTATCTCTCTCAGGTGATCCCTACAGAAGGTCACTACTCTGCCATCCGGTCTGAAAGCTTCGAGCAACTTCTCCCTGATCGTGGAGGTGCCAACCCTCAGCTCGTAGACAGGCCTCGTCAGCGTCAACGGCGCGAAGTTCAGGTTCGATGAGTCCTCAAATATCACCAGATCCATACCTCTCATCCCCTCTTATACTAGCGACGCTATCATGAGAACTGGTCCCCTAATCCTAACGAGTTCAGGACGGCCCATCTTTAGTGACTGAGGGCTCGACGAAGTGAGGGTCATGCTATTTCATCATGGCGTACCTTTATATTTATATCATGACCTTGGAGATTCTAAGAGAGATGAGTTCAGAGGCCGCTTCCACCCCTCAGAGGACGGTCCAGAGGGGGAGCTTCGTCCTAATCGATTACGTGATCAAAATTAAGGACACGGACGAACTCATAGATACGACGATAGAGGAGGAGGCCAAAAAGGCCGGAGTAACCGACGTGAGTAGGATCTACGAGCCTAGGCTCTCGGTCGTAGGTAAGGGGTTCCTCCTGAGGGCTATAGAAGAGGGGTTGATCGGTATGCAGGTTGGCGATCACAGAAAGTTTGAGGTGCCCCCCGACAGGGCGTTCGGTAACAGGGACCCCACCAAGGTGAGGGTCTACCCGCTGAGGAGGTTCAAGGACGTTGACCAACCACTGAGGGTTGGCTCCAAGATCGTCATCGAAGGCAGGGAGGGAATTGTTCGATCAATCGGGTCTGGTAGAGTGCAGATCGACTTCAATCACCAGTTAGCCGATAAGACTTTGACTTGTGACGTTTGGGTGCGTGAGGTCCTCGAGGACAGGGAGAGTAAGGCGTATCACCTGCTCCACGATAAGATACCCGAGGTCACCAAGGAGAACACAACGATCGAAGAGGAGGGGGGCGTCATAAAGATAAAGCTCCCAAAGGACGTTTACCTGATATCCGGGCTCCAGGTGATCAAGCGCGTCGTCTCCAAGGAGCTCTTGGACTCTCTCGAGGGAGTGGAGAGGGTGACCTTCATCGAGGAGTATGAGAAAGAGAGTTCACCGCCTGCCTAACGACCGAGGAACATGTCCGGGGTTCCTGACTGGATAGGTATTCACGCAGTCAAACTCGCTAGATCCGCCATAACCTCGTCCCTCCTGGGGTCCGGAAGAGATCTCGATCTACCGAGCTTGAGGAGGGGGGTCTTCGTCACCCTCTACAGGTACCCCACCATGGAGCTGCGGGGCTGTGTCGGTTACCCGTATCCCGTGGATGATCTAAAGGGCGCGATCGTCAGGGCCGCGCTCATGTCAGCCTTCGAGGACCCTAGGTTCCCGCCGTTAACAGGGGAGGAGCTCAACGAGGTAGTTGTCGAGGTCAGTCTACTGACGGAGCCGCAGCTCATCTCATTTGGGGGGAGAATCGATCTGCCCAAATTGATAAGGATTGGGGTCGACGGGTTGATAATTGAGTCCCGGTACGGTTCGGGTCTGCTCCTCCCCCAAGTACCGATCAGTTACGGCTGGGACGTTTATGAGTTCTTGGTCAATCTTTGTCTGAAGGCTGGACTCTCGCCTACCTACTGGATGGAGAAGGAGGCCAAGATCTTCCGGTTCGCTGCAGACGTCTTTAAAGAGAAGGAGCCCAACGGGGAGGTCGTACGAGATGAGGGCGGTGTATGAGTTTTGCCGCTCATACACATAGGAGTCTGCGGGATAGGGCTGGGACACGCGGACCGTTGCAAAAAGATAGCGTCCTCTCTTCTCAAAAGAGGACACGATACGTCGATATCTACCTACGGAGAGGTGGCCGTCCTCTTCGAGAGG
This sequence comes from Aigarchaeota archaeon, assembly GCA_025059745.1. Taxonomy (GTDB): domain Archaea; phylum Thermoproteota; class Nitrososphaeria_A; order Caldarchaeales; family Calditenuaceae; genus JANXDH01. The sequence continues at coordinate 86,213 of JANXDH010000004.1, forward strand.
TTGGGTTATAAGGTCAACAGGAACTTTGAGGTGGGATATGGGCTCTCGGATCAGGGGGCCGTGAGCATAAAGTCAACCGTCCTGAGGAACCTGACTTTTCCCATTAGGTTCATGATGCAAGTCAGCTACGAGGCTAGATGGTTGGATGAGTTGAGGCCCTCCGTGGTCCTCTCCGATACTCGCGCATCGACCGTGATTGCATCGCGTCTTATGGACATCCCGTGCATAGTCCTGCTCAATCAATACCGCGTCTTGGTAAGGAGCGACAGGTGGCATCGGCTCTCCGGGCTGACCGAGGGCGTCCTCTCTGGCGTGATAGAGCGCGTGTGGGGCCTTGCGGATGAGATCGCTATAGCCGACTACCCACCGCCCTACACGATCTCTGAGATGAACCTCACGTTGAGAGACGATGACGCGAAGAAGGCGGTCTACCTCGGTTGCCTGCTCAATCACGACCTCGAGAGATATAAGGACTCCAGCCGTTACAAGGCCGAGTTCGGTTTCGATCCCGACGAGCTGGTGATACTGATCCATGCCACGGGTCCTCGACCGGAACGCACCAAATTTAACGCTATTATGGAGTCGATAGTACCGGAGCTCGAGGAGTTCCAGATACTCTACACGAGGGGGACGTTCGGTGGAGAGACCAACGTGAGGAGAGGGAGTCATCTCATAATCGACTGGATAGAGGACGAGTACAGCGCGTTGGCCGCTGCGGACATTGTCGTTACCAGAGGCGGTCAGACGACCCTGGCCAAGGCCCTCTCCCTAGGGAAGAGGATAATATCTATACCGATAAGTGGACACACGGAACAGAGGGCCAATGCCGAGTCTTTAGCTAGTAAGAACGCGGCGATCGCTTTAGAGGAGGAGGAGGTTTCTCCCACCTCCCTCAGGACCGCAATAGGTGCAGCGCTCAACTCCATAGACTCGAGGACGCTAAAGGCCTACGTGGACATTGCTGCCTCCCTGAGGGGTACCGAGAGGTTGATAGACCTCATCCTGAGTTACTGCTGAGCTCGACTACAATCTGTTTCGAACCGTTAAGCACACAGCTAAATACGGCAACCTACATCGTAATTAAAAGGATTGGAGACTGTTGGGAATCTCGGAGAGGCGGTGACGAAGGTGCTGACGAAGAAGGGAGGCGCCAAGTTCAACCAGTCGGTAGAGCTGATAATCAACGTAAGGGACGTGGACCTGAGTAAACCAGAGAACAGGTTCACCGAGGTGGTAGAGCTGCCCCACGGTCTCGGTTCAAAGCCCAGAAGGGTTGCGGTCATAGCCTCCGGTAATCTGGCCTACGAGAGCTCGCGCTCGCCGTACGTAGATAAGGTCTTCGAGAGGAACGAGGTGGAGGCGCTGATAGGGAATAAAAAGGCCGCCAAGAAGGTGGCGAGGGAGTACGACTACTTCCTAGTCGAGCCCTCTCTGGTGCCCGTAGTTGCGAGGGCCTTGGGTGCCTCGTTAGGCCCGTTGGGGAAGGCTCCGATACCGATCCCACCCAATCAGGATATCAACTCGCTGTCGTCCAAGTACAAGAAGAGTGTGACCGTGAAGATGCGTAAGGTCCCTCAGGTATCCTGTGTTATAGGTGAGGAGGGTATGAAGACCTCGGAACTGCTTGAGAACGCGCAGACAGTACTCAACCGTGTCGTCGAGAAGCTAGACCGCAAGTGGCAGAACGTCAAGTCCGTTTATATAAAGAAAACGATGGGAGAGCCGATAAAAGTGATGACACGGTAGTAGCATTTACTTGAAGAGCTCGTCGTAAGTCCCCCTTTCCAGTTCGATCAGAAACTCCTTGGGTTCCTTGCCCTCGACCCTGACCCCCATGCTCTGACAGACGCCGACCACGGATCTGACCGCTGCCTTGAGTGACTTGACGTCCATGTCGTCGATCTTCTCCTTAGCTATCTTGATGACAGAGCGAATGGTCAGGTCACCTGCGGTCTCCTTGCCCGGTGACTTGGATCCCTTCTCGATGCCCGCCTCCTGCCTTATCAACTCAGCTACCGTCTTCGGCTTCTTCTCAGCCCCACCTTTGCCAGACATGCCGGTTATAGGGTCGTCGACTATCAAATAAACTTAGGTCCGGAGCGATCACCTAGCGGTCTTAGATGCGGGCCGTATGTGGTTCGAGGGTACGGAGATTGGTAGAGTGTACGCGCTCTCCTTCAACTCAATTGTAACCTCCTTCTTCAGTTTGTCGACCCTTATGACCTTCCCCATCATGCCCTTCAGTGGTCCGGCGACTATCTCGATCTCCTCTCCCGGTTCTATTACGTCTATCACCGGTCTCTCCGTCAGGTGCTGCATGAGCTCCTCGAGTGAGATGGCCATCAGCGGTCTCGACTTCACGTGCTTGATGCCCTGCACCAAGGGTGCTATGACGTCCCGTTCCTTAGTCTCTACGAAGACGTAACCCCTCACCGCTGGGAGGACGAATACCGAGGCGACGTTACTGCTCTCGGTCAAGCGGTTCAGTATGATGGTGGCGACGTTCTTCTCTTGACCCACGGTCACCTTTATCCCGTACACCTTGTATTTTGTGTCAGTGCTCACTTCACTGCACCGCCAACAACAGGTACTTGATGACGAATGCGAGCGCGCCTATGACGACCACGCCCAACAACGTCACCCTCATGATTATAGAGTACTCTTCCCTCCCGGGCTTGCTGGCCACCCTGAAGAGCATGACGACTGAACGAAAGAAATCGACTAATCCCATGACGATATGATGGTCCACGTGACTGATAAACTTAACCGGCTGTCTCTGCACCCAGACCTCTGGATTCGCTCTGATTAGATCCCTGCTGCTCCCTGCCCTCCCTGGGCGATGTGGCGTCCATGAGTTCCTCTATCTTCCTCTTAATCTCTGAGGGCGAGTCGTTCACGTTCAACAACTCGGCTAGGAGAGGGGTCGTCCTCAGAACGACCGACTTTCCCCTATCCTCAACCATAACGAGTCCGCGCTCGATCAAAGTCCTTATGTGGGAGTAAGCCCTGCTACCCCTGACTGCCGCGACAGTTGAACGCTGAACCGGTTGATGGTAAGCTATGAACGAGAGCGTCCTCATCACGGCCGTGCCGAACGATGGTCTGACCAAGTGTCTCCTGACGTGACCGACAAGGGACGGTCTGAGGTGCATCAGATACTTCTTACCCGGTAACCTCGAGATCGTGAACGCCCTGTTCGTCCTCGAGTACTCCTCGTTCAGTGAGTCTATCACCCTCTCCAAGGAACTCTCGCTCCTGAGACCTCCGGACCTCATAAGAGTCTTTGAGTCGACAGGTCTCTCGGATGAGAAGAGGAGTGCCTCTACGTAGGTCCTCGCCTGCTCTAGGTTCTCCTCGGTAGTCTCAATCCGCGCTCTTTTAGGCATGGCTCCTCTTGATGATTATCTCGCCCGTCTCCTCGTCCTGATAGAGCTCGACCCTTCCCCTCGCAGCCGCTATCAATACCAGTATGAACCTCTTGGCGGCCTCGAGCCTATCAGCGTTGAGTATTAGGTCCCTGAACGTTATGTGGTCTTTGTCTGATAGCATCGAGGCGAGCAACTCAAAGAACCCCTCCACCTCCTCCTCCAGTTTCATGAGGTAGTCGTCTAGCTTGAGCCCCGCATCTAGGTTGGTTACAGTCGACTGGACGGTCTGATCCGAGACGTCGGAGAGTACTGACCTGAGAGCCTCAACCACGTCCAAGAGCGTCGTCGTAATTACGCTTGCCTTCATGGGTATCTCCAACGGTGGGGGGACTGTCAGATCCGGTTTCACCTCTGGCTGTGGGGGCCTGTCGAACTCGAACAACCTCTCGGACTTCTTTCTGTGGAGGAAGGATGCCGAGAGGATCGCGACGCCCGCAGTCGCCAGACCGATCTCCTTCACCGATACCACGAGTTCTAGGTTGTTGAGTAGGTCAACCAGTTTTATCTTCCAGGGGTCTATCCTCTCCAGTCTGGTTACGTCGAGGAGCAATCTCCACCCGATACCGGTATCAACCTGCTTTGCTCTCAATAGTCTCACCCAGCTTGGTGATGACGATCCTCGATTCACCGTGCTGCGAGTAGACGCCTATCAGCTGGTCCGCATGCTCTCCCATGATGTCCTTCAGACTAACAGTTATGATCTGAGTCTTTCTCGACATCTCCTTGAAGAGCGCCGCTAGATTTCGCGTGTACGCGACGTCCATGTGCGCATCGACCTCATCGAAGATGTAGAAGTCCGCCGGCGTCAACCCCTGAAGGCCCATTAGGAGGGCCACCGCGGAGACCGATTTCTCCCCTCCACTGATCCCCCTCGACGATCTTGGAGGCTTGCCCACGAACCTTACGACCATCTCGACACCGCTCTCAAGCGGCCTCTCAGGATCGGCCAGCTCCAACCAGGCCTCTCCTCCCGTTAGCTTGTTGAAGTAGTACCCGGCCTCCCGCGAGACCCTCTCGAAGGTCCTCATGAATACTGCGAGCTTCTCGGCGTTTATCATCTCGATCAGCGATAGAATACGCCGCCTCTCCTCTTCTAGTTCACCTATCCTTATCGCTCGCATCTTGTAGTTCTCGGATAGTTGCTCGTACTGCATTGGTGATAGCTGGTTGACCAGTTGAAGTGTCTGCAACTCAGCCTCGAGAGCGGCCTCTAAGCTCCTTCTCTGATCGTCGTCTACCATCGAGAATATCGTCACGTCCTCGACCGGCGCGCCCCCAAGCTTTTCGTGTAGTGAGTTACTGCGTATGTTCAGCTCCATGAGTTCCACCCTCAACGAGTTCAGGAGGGCGTCCAGGTCATAAAGCCCTTTCATCATGTCCATGATTGACCTCTCGAGGTGGGTCAACCTGTCCTTCAGCTCCTGTTCCCTGCTTCTGAGGGCCACCAGTTCGTTCCTCTTGGTGATCGAGTCGTCCTTGAGTCTCTGATAATGGTAATTCAAGTCCGCGTAACGCGCAGCCATTGACTTTATCGACGACTTGAGGGAGGAGACCTCAGCCCTCCTCTCTTCTATCTTTACTGCTCTTGTAGACTCAACGATCCTTCTGATCTCCGATTCCAGTTTCTTCACGTTGGCCTCTATCGCACGAGACCTCTCCTCCAGAGAGCCCAGCTTGTTGTTCAGGCCCCTGAGTTCCTCCTCATATGAGGAGATCTCAGTCATCATGGACTCCCTCTTCGCGCAGATCTCTGACCTCTTGGCGTCCAGCGATTCGTTAGTGACCTCGATCTTCATCAGGTCCTCGAGCTCCTTCCTCTTCTCCTCCACCTCAGAGTTCCTTCTGGCTCTGAGGGTTAAGATAGAGTCCCTCTCGGACCTTATCGAGTCCCTGCGATTTACCGCCGATCTGATGAGTGAGTCTATCTCCGTGATCTTCTTCTGCTTATCTAAGAAGTCCTCTCGATGACTCCTGAGCGACTCCTCTAACCTTGCAACCTTAACAGGCAATAGCGCCTTGATGCCTTCCAACTCCTCGAGGCTTGATCTCAAGGACTTAGCCTCCTCGATCAATGACTGAGAGTCCTCAACCTCTCCGTAGGACCGGTATAGACCTACGTTCAATCTAGCCGCTCCCCTCCTCGTCACAGATGGTAATACGTCGAACCCTTCGTCACCTTTTGATAATGAGCTGGCCTCCAGGGCATAGTGCAGCGCGGCCAGCGACTCTCTGTCTTTATAATTTGATGAACACGCTATGCAGGATTTCAGCTTGCACCCTTTCCACCCCTCCACAGCAATTACGTAGAGGGGCATACCTCTCTCTGCAGCGCTCCTCACGAGGGCCTCCGCAAAGGCCCTTCTCCTCACGACTATCGAGCTCTCTCGATCTCCGAGTAACTCTCGAAATAGAGCCTCGAAACCCCGCGGGGGACTTACTAAGTCTTTAAGGACCCCTATGAACTCGTCACCCGGTAGTCTGCAACCGATCAGTCTCGCGACCTCTGATTCCTCTCTTCCCCCTATGGGGACCTCCTTCTCGACCTCTGCGAGCAGCTTGAGACAGGTGAGCAGGTGGTCATCGATCTCCTTGGATAGTCCACGTAATTCAGCGATCTCCCTCTCGGTGCTTTTAATCTTGGACCTGAGCTCCTCGATCTCCTGTAACAACGAGCTGCGGTCACGTTGAAACCTCTCCAGTCTCTCTCCCAGTTCCGTCTCTTCCTCCTCGATCGCCCTCAGTCTCTGATCCAGTTTTAAGGTCTCATCTCCGATCACCCTGATCTGGGTGCGCAACTCGTGGCGTTGCCTCTCGAGCTCCATCATCCTCCTCTGTTGCTCATTTGATTGATGCGTAAGTCTTCTCTCCTCCTCATCGAGGTCCTTTAGTGCCCTTAAAACCGCGTCCCTCCTCGATCTGATATCGACAATCTTGTCGTGAAGCTCCCCTAACTCTGACTTTACACGCGACCTCTCGAGTGAGAGCAGCTCCAACTCGCGGAGGAGTTCGCGCTCACGTTCAGACGCCCGGGAGATGTTGTTGACGGTGGCCTGCACCTCCTTCACACCGGTAACGTAGAGGGACCCTAGGTGTCTAATTCTAGTCTTGACCTCCTCCATGTCCCTGAATGTCCTTCGAAGTTCGGTCTCTAGCCTCTCGACCTCGGCTTGAGCAGTACTTATCGCTTCGTTACACGCTCTGAGCTCTTCTGTAAGGACGGACTTCTCTTGCTGGAGAGATTTCATCCTGTCGTCCAGTTCCCTCCTCCTGTCGATGAGCGTCGCCTCCTCCTCCGAGAGCCTCACCCTCCTTTCCTCTATCTCCGACAGTTCTTTGGATACTCGAATCCACCTCAAGCAGTTGAGGTCTCTCTCGATCAGGGACTTTCGCTTTACGTGCGTGGCCTCCCTCTCGAGTTGCCTGACCATCTGTTTGATCTCCGAAGTGCTCGCCTTAGCGACTGCGATGTTCCTCTCAGCTTTATCTAGCTCCACCATCGCCTCGTCCTTCCTCCTGTCGTACTCCAGAGTCCCCGCGACCTCGTCGAGGAGCTTTCTCATCTCCTCTGGACTCATCTCGGCTATGCCGAGCACCGCTCCCTGCGTGATTATATTCACTGAAGAGGGTCTGATGTTGCACGTGGCGAGTAGGGTCAGTATATCGGATCGCGATACGGTCTTTCCGTTTATCTGATAGAGGCTCTCGCCGTTAGGTAGAAGCTTCCTGCTGATGGTAACCTCCTCCTTGTCTATCGGGAGTGCCCTCTCTGAGTTATCGAGCACCACTGAGACGCTGGCCAGATTCGCTCTCTGACCGTTGTTGCCCTCGTAGACTAAATCGGAGAGCCTTGATGCCCTGAGGGCCTGAGCGCTTAGCTCTCCGAGCGCGAACTTGATGGCGTCTATCACGTTGCTCTTCCCGCCGCCGTTGGGGCCCGTGATTACGACGTACCCCTTCTCTAAGGGTATGACGTTCCTCCTGAGGCCGAAGGACTTGAATCCGTTGATCACGATCTTCTTCAGGTAGACCATGAGAGCGCGTTTACTGACCCTTGAAGCTTATTTATCCATTAACACCGAGCGTAACAACCTAGTACATACCTCAGTAATACCCGTAGACGTGTTGGCGATTATATGACCGTTCGACCCTCGGTTCTATTCCTCTTCAAGAGAATTCGGGTGAAGTGCTCTCCAGCCCTGTACGAGCTCCTTACGAGCGGTCCCGCCACGACCAGCAAGAACCCAATACTCTCCGCCTCCCGCCTGTAGTACTCGAAGACCTCTGGTCTGACGTACTCCATTACCGGTACGTGTGAGAGGGTCGGTCTCAGGTACTGTCCGAGGGTGACTATGTCGACGTGCGCCTCTCTTAGTGATCTTAACGTCCTTATGACTTCCTCTCTCTCCTCACCCAACCCTAGCATCAGTGAGGACTTTGTGAGGACGGACGGGTCGATCTCCTTTACGGTCCTCAAGACGTCCACTGACCTCTCGAAGGATGCCCTGTGGTCTCTTACGAGCGGTGACAGTCGCGGAACGGTCTCGACGTTGTGGGCTATCACTTCAGGTCCGGCTCTAATGACGGTCTCTAATGCCTCTCGTGACGAGTTGAAGTCAGGGATCAGGACCTCAACTATGAGGTCTTCATTGAGCTGTTTGAGTGCGGTAATGGTCCTCGCAAAGTGATGTGCACCGCCGTCCGGTAGGTCGTCCCTACATACCGAGGTCAGTACCACGTATGAGAGTCCCAGCTCCTTCACCGCACACGCCACCCTCTCAGGTTCATTTGCATCGAGGTAACCGTTGGGGTGACCGCTCTTGACGTTACAGAACCTACAGGCCCTCGTGCATATGTCGCCCATGAGCATTATTGTCGCCGTACCACCGCCCCAGCACTCCGCGATGTTGGGGCACGCCGCCTCCTCGCAAACCGTGTGGAGCCTGAACCTCCTGATCGTCCTGCTCACCCTCGCGTAGACGGGACCAGAGGGTATCCTCACCCTCAACCACTCCGGTTTCCTCAACACCTCCACCGTCACTGACACATCACCCGGTCTCTATCTGAGTGTTCTCACCGCCCCTTTAAAACCTCGAGTAATGTATAGCTCTCTTCGTCACGTTGAGTGCAGCCTCTTTCAGAGCCTCGCCGTAGGTCGGGTGCACTCGCGGGACTAGGGTGAGACATTCTAGGGGTACCTTTGCGTTCACGATCGTTGAGGCCTCGTTTATCAGCTCGGTGGCCCTCGGCCCTACTATCTGGACCCCTAAGACCCTCTGGGCGCCGCTATCGGTTATTATCTTGACGAAACCATCGTCCTCGCCGTCTATATGTGAGCGACCGATAGCTGAGAAGGGGAGTCGTGAGACCTTGATCTCCATCCTCATCTCTCTGGCCTCCCTCTCACTCACCCCCACCGTTGCTATCTCCGGGTCGGTGAAGATACCTGTCGGTACCCTGTAATCGCGCGTATCTGTTTCGAGGCCTGCTATCGATTCGGCCGCGATCACACCCTCCAACCCGGCCTTGTTCGCGAGGAAAGGCGGTCCTCTCACGTCACCGACGGCGTAGATGCCCTCGACGCTGGTCCTCATCCTCTCGTCCGTGATCACGTACCCCCGCTCATCCAGTCTGACTCCTAAATCCCTCAGCCCCCTCACCCACTCGCCCGGCCGCTTACCTATCGAGACCAACGCGACCTCAGTCTCTACAGTCTCACCGCTGGACAACGTGACCCTGAGAGAGTCGTTCGAGTAGGAGCGGTCTGCTACGGTCGTTTTGAGGTGAAACCTCACGCCGAGTCTTCTGAGGGAGTTGTAGACCACCCTCGCTAAGTCCTCGTCTAAGTCCGGCATCACGCGGTCCGCGATCTCCACCACCGTGACCTCAGTGCCCAGTTTTGTAAATGCGGTGGCTAGCTCGAGACCGGTCGCACCCCCGCCAACTACTAGTAGCCTCTTAGGGATCTCGGTGATCGAGAGGAGTTCCTTGCACCACACCACCCTTCTTCCATCGAACGGAATCGACGTTAGACCCGCGGCCTCGGTCCCTGTTGCGATCACTATCGAGCTTGTAGTTATCGAACGCAGACCTCCCCCCCTCGATTTCACGTCCACGCGATCAGGCCCCCTAACCTCTGCGTGACCGAACACTAACTTTACCCTGTTGGCCTTCAGGAGGTCCTCTATTCCCCTCCTCACCCTCTCCACGACCAGCAGCCGCTTCTCCTGGAACTTGATCATGTTGGGGAGAACGTTACATCCCACGAGGCCCTCTCTTGCCAACCTCCTCATCCCGTGGATGGAGTCTGCGTATGAGGTCATTAGTTTGGACGGGACGCACCCGAAGTTCGCGCATTCGCCTCCGAGGTCCCTCTCCTCTATCAGGACCGTTCTCTTTCCGAGTTGAGACAGCCGTATCGCTGAGACGTACCCTCCCGGACCGCCGCCTATGACCGCTGCGTCGTACCTCTCGGTCGACATTGACATACTCTCTCCAATCCAGAGGTTTATAGCTTATGACGGGTACCTCTAGATGCCGCTGAGTTGAAGTTGACTAATTTTAAATATTCGTTGCCTCAATGAGTCCAAAACGTGGTAGCACGTGAGCTGGTATCACTACGTATTGATAGTCGGTATCGTGCTGGCGGAGGCCCTGACGCACTTCGGGACGGTTGAGGGCGACTCGTGGGAGTTCTTCAACGTCACCAAATACCTCCTCGGAATAGAACCACTGGAGTCTCCTCATAGAATCATACGGCCCCTGGTTCCCGCGTTGGCAGCACCGCTCTATTACCTTCTGGGCCTACCGATGAGCTACGGCCTGGTCAACACACTTTTTTACGTGCTCTCGGGGATCTTCGCGTATAAGCTCGGACTTGAACTGACGAAATCGAGGGTGGCCGGTCTCGTCAGCTCGTTACTGCTAATCACCTCCCCGCCCATGATCGCCTACGGCTCGGCCTCACACTATCAGGCAGGTCCGATATTCTTCCAGTTCTTCGTGATCTATCTGGCAATAAGGTGGATGAACGCGCTTGAGCTCAAGAGGGCCGCCACGCTAGGCGTCGTCTCTGGATTAGGAGTGCTTGCAGGTGAGTCCGTAGCTACCTCGATAGCGTCGACTCTACTCCTTATGGTGTTGAGGGGGCGATCGTTGGGTCTGCTGCTTTACGTTACGTTCATCGCTCCCTTCCTCACCGTGCCATTAATCCTTGGAGGTTACGACTGGATAAGGTGGTATCTCGTTCAAAATGTGGGAGGGTACGCTCCTTATGCGAATCTGGATAGTCCGATTGTGTGGCTCGATCCTTTCAACAGGATCAGGCACTTCGTCGTTGGGATCTCCTTTGCAGCGACCTTAGGCCTCCTCTACGGGTTCCTAAGGGAGGACAATAGGGAGAGGGCCGTGATATTCTACGTAATGCTCTTACCTGCTCTCTTAGCTTGGCTGGCTTGGCCACCAGTCAATTACAGAGTGCTCTATCCGATGTTCCACGCGGTCTATTGGATTGCAGGTGCAGGACTTCTCTCGATCGCACAGGATCTGTCTAGCAAGCCGGTGCTGAGGAGGGTTCCCAAGTACGTTTGGCTCGTAGTAATTTTAGTTTTGAACGCATTCATAAGTAACTGGTACGTTACACGTTACTATTACCTGTTATACGGGCCCGGGATGTGGGGGCCCTTCGATTGGATCTCCGTGCCCTCTTTGGAGATGCTCGAGATGCGTTGAGTCTTCGACTTTTGAGAGTGTCATGAGGATGACCTCTCAGTCCCAAAACCGGTACTTGAGCGCGTACCATAGGGCCTTTATGCCATCCCTCATCCGTATCTTTTTGCCCTCGCTGTACGTTCGGCCGAAGTACCGTATTCCGACCTCGTAGAACCTGAACTTCCTCTTTGCCGCCTTGACGACCAGCTCCACCTCGATTCCGAAGTCGTCGGACTTTAGATCGATACTATCTATGACCTCTCTCTTGAACATCTTGTAACCGACCTCGACGTCACTCAGTACCAGCCCTGTGAGGAGGTTGACGAAGTTCGTTATCACCTTGTTGCCGACGAAGTGGGAGAAATAGAAGGCCCTGTGAGGTTTACCGTGGAATCTGGAGCCACATACGAAGTCGGCCACCCCTGCGTCTATAAGCTCCCACATCTCGTCCCAGTCCCTAGGGTCGTACTCTAAGTCTGCGTCCTGTATCACTATCACCTCTCCCCTGGAATATTTTATTCCCGTCCTTATCGCGGCCCCCTTACCCTTATTCCGCCTGTGGAGTACGACCAGAGTTCCTACGACGGCACGGTTAGCGACCTCGCTCCTACAGGACTGTTCTCTACTGGGTTCTGAGTCCTCCCAGATGCAAGGGAACCTCTCGGTGAGCCACTCCCTCGTACCGTCCGTCGATCCGTCGTCAACCACTATCAACTCCTTCTCAACGTGGGGTAGTGCGCTCCCGACCCGTTCCAGTACCTCGCCGATATATTTCATCTCGTTGTATACTGGGATGACGACCGAAAGGTTCCGCAAGACTCTCAAGGTGGGTTGGGCCGATGATTTTTATACTTGACGTCTATGAGGTGAGACACTGGTATCCAGAGCTGGTCCTTCTTCGCCCCACATTTGATGGTCGCTTCCTTTGCCTCAACTTCCACGAAGACGTGGTACTTGCCGTCAGATGCTGAATTGGGTTTAAGGTCACGCCCGATTGATATATGCCTTAAAGACTCCTGAACGTCAACGTTTCAATTAGCTGGAAAAGCTTTTATGCTATAAAAAAAAATGTGATGTAGTGCCGCTGGTTTCCGTTGATAGAATAGAGAGGGCAGTAGAAAATGCTAAAAGGTACATAGACGGCTATTATCGATACCGACGACTCCAGCGTAAAGAGTTTGAGTTGCGAGAAAGAAAGGAGAAGATATTACAAGATTTATTGAGTAAGGAGAAGATCGACCAATTAAAGGAGGATGACGTGTACACTCTAGCTGAAAACCTTTGGTCTATGCAGTGGTGGTCCAACATAGACTATATCAAACAGTTATGGATTGGTGAGGTGGGAGGAATTGAAAACCTCAAAAAGGCTATGCGAGAGCTCATCTGGGGAGATGATGATATAGCGAAAAGGTACGATCTATTTAGGTATAGGGTTAGAGGGATGGGAAGCTCCACAATAACAGAGATCCTCAATGCTGCGAGGCCAGATAGGTACGCTATCTGGAACAGTCAAATAAGAAAAGCGTTAGAGAAATTGGGGATAGTAGAATTGTCAAAAGTCTACCAGATCACCGGTGACCAATATAAGGAAATAATCAGCCTGTTAGGGCGATTTATCAGGCTACTAAAGGACAAAAACGCCCCATCAGAACCTAATTTTCTCGATGTGGATTATTTCCTCTATTATATTGCAACGCAAATTGATGACTCGGGACAGTCGGACACAACCTACGACTCAGAAGAAATAACACAACATCTAACGAAGGTCGGGTCTCTATTAGGATTCGACGTTTTACGAGAAGTCACCATAACGCCCGGAGCAAGGGTTGATTTGGTCTGGAGTTCACGAGTAGGCATTTTAGGTTTAATAAAGTACGTTTTCGAGGTTCAAACCAAGGGTAGCATTAAGTCACTGTTGATGAACCTCGTTTTGGCTGCCAAGGATCCGACCGTTCAGAAGGTGATCGCGGTATCAGACGCGGAGCAGTTAGAATTAATTCGCCGCGAAGCAGAGCCGCTCAAAGAATTACATGACAAGATCATTTATTGGGATGTTCAGGAACTTAGACGTGTTTCAGAGTTAATAGAGGAGTTTTATGGTATGATACAAAGGCTAGGGTTCACACCAACCCCATAAAACTTCTGGCCTCGAGTAGTAGCCTCTTCACGTCACCCTCGAGAACGTTACTATTAGGGTCCTAAACCGAGCCACTATGAGAGGAAAATATATTTTTTGAATAGTAAACAGAGTACCTGGTGGGCCCGTAGCTCAGCATGGACAGAGCGCCGGCCTTCTAAGTCGGAGGTCGCGGGTTCGAGTCCCGCCGGGCCCGATTAGGTGCGAACTGAGGGTGAAATGCCTATAGTCAACCCTCGACGATGAAGAGGCCCCACATCCCGAGCTCTATGTGAGCAGGGACGGTGCAGACGTAGTAATAGGTGCCCGGCCTATCGGGTATGAAGGTCACTGAGGCGCTCCCCCTCGGCTGTATCGGTATATTCGGTTTCCCTATCTCGGCGCCCCAGAGAGCCCTCGCGTCGAACCTCCTCTCAGATACTACGGCGAGGGTGTGAGGTAACTCGCCGACGTTGATCAACCTGAGGGTAACCTTCTCGCCGACCTTGACGGTGATCGTCGGGCCTGGTGAGGTGATCTGAGCGGGGGTCAGTCCGTACCCGTACTCATTGCCATAGACGGTTATGGTCCTGGTGCCCTTTTCGTCTTTATGTTCAGTGCCGTGGAGGATGTTCTGCAACTGTATCAACGAAATGACCGCGACCACGACAGAGATCAGGACCAACGATACCACTATCGCTGTAGTCGTCTTTTGGTTCACGTGGTCTAAATCGGACCATTTCCATTTAAACGTTGTCTTTTCCTGTGTGAATGAAGCGTGGTTTAGGTGTGGCTATGTTCAGTGCGTTCTCGCATATGTCCATTGAGTACTCGATAATCCTCCTTATGTTATAATATAACAGCCTCTCGCTCGGCGGACTTGACGCTCTACTGAGTCTCGAGTGGGCCTTCTGTATGTCTGATATCATGGCCTCGCTATCGGACAACAAGCACTCCAACTCCTTTACTGAGGGGTTCAACAACAGGTCAACGGCGACCCTGAAGAGTTCCGTAGCGTCGTAACCGATCTTTATGATCTTTTCAAGTTTTTGTCCCTCCAGCGGCTCCTCTACGACCATAGAAGCGATGTTGGTCGCGTGGTCGGCGATGCGCTCGATGCTCCTAGCCGCCATCACGTAACTCACCGCATCATGGGGATTGAGGGAGACCTTCTCCAGGCGGGCTGCTAGTGGCATGAGCAGATTATTCACTGAGCGATGGAAGTAATAATAGAACCTGTCGACCTCGTCGTCCCTATTGATGATCTCTCTTGCCAGCTCCCGGTCACCAGTCTCCACGGCTCTCAGGGAGTCCCTTAGCATGTAGTACGATATAACGCCCATCCTCTCGATGCTCTTGAGGTGTGACGTGTTCTGAAATAGAGGTATCAGCTCTACCACCAGCCTATTGTAGGACTCATCGACGACCTCTGCACCTGCGAGCAACCTCCTGATGCTACTCTTTAACGTGTTCAGTACCTCGGGGTTGTGCGTCGAGATGTTGATCTTTATGAAGTTGTAACCTGCGAGGTAGAAGGATATCAGTTCCCTCAGGACGTTCGTGACGTCGCTACCCTCGTTAATGTTGATCTCGCAGTCGCTGATCCTTACGTCCTTGGGTATTATGGTCAACCCGCCGCTCGGGTGCTCGGATATGATCAGCGAGTCTCCCTTCTTCACCTTGAACGCGTCCAACCACCACTTGGGCAGGGATATTATGAGAGTAGAACCGCCTGTCAACTGGACCCTTCTCTCCTCGGAGTGCACGTATATATAGAATAATTAGTACTATATATATTTCGTGAATTAACTATATATTCTAACCCATAGAGGTCCTTGGTGATGAGTGAAAGAAGATCCAGTAATGCGATACTCGCGGGGTTGCTGATAGCAGGACTGCTGGTCGGATTGGTGGTGGGAGCAGTTATATCGCCGGCTGTAGTTGGTACGGGAGAGACGAAGACCGTGACAACGACTGTGGTAGGTGCAGGAGGACAACAGATGACCGTTACGAGGACCGTTACAGAGAGGGTGGGAGGCGGTGCCACTGTGACCGTGACTGTTACAGGAACAGGAACCCCAACCAGACCGCTCTCAGGCGAGATAACTATAGACGGGTCGAGCACGGTCTACCCGATAACAGAGGCGGTAGCAGAGGCGTTCATGAAGGAGCACCCTGGAGTTAAGATAACTGTCGGAATCTCCGGGACCGGTGGAGGGTTCAGGAGGTTCGTGATCGGAGAGACGGACATCAACGACGCATCGAGGCCGATAACTAGGTCTGAGGCCGATACTGCGGCGACGAACAATGTAAGATGGATAGAGATACCGGTAGCCATAGACGGTCTCGTAGTGGTGGTGAACAGGGCGAATACGTGGGTCGATTGTCTGACGATATCTGAGCTAAGAGAGCTCTGGAAGCCCGATAGCAGGGTCCGGACCTGGCGTGATCTCAGGGCAGAGTGGCCTAACGAGCGTATAGTGCTGTATGGACCTGGACCGGACTCGGGTACCTTCGACTACTTCACCGAGAGGGTCAATGGAAGGGCGAAGGCAAGTAGGACCGATTACATCGCTTCTGAGGACGATAATGTCCTGGTCGCTGGCGTTGAGGGCGAGAGGTTAGCGCTCGGTTACTTCGGATACGCGTACTACGAGGAGGCCAAGGGACGCATAAAGGTAATCCCTGTGAGGGATGATGCTATCGCTGGCTCAAGCTGCGTAACTCCTGTGGATGAGACAATATCGTCGTTCACCTACCCGCTGTCACGACCGCTCTTCATCTACGTCAACAAGAAGTACTGGGACGAGAAACCGCACCTGAGGGCTTTTGTCCTCTACTACGTTGAGAAGGGTGAGCAGTTCGTCAAGAAAGTGAAGTACACACCGTTCCCAACCAAGTACTACAGTGTAGCACATAGATTGCTCGCAGCCGGTGAGACTAGTGGATTATTCTCATTGACCAACTTACCGTGGAGAGAGGCTGGACCTCGTTGAGAAATCAACAGGCCGATTTACTAAGAAGTTTAATAGGCAGAAGACGTTTAGATAAATTATTTTCCATAATTTTTTTTGGTGCGACCTTAGTATCAACAATCACTCTAATAGTCATCTTCGTCACTCTAAGTTACGAGTCTGCGCTCTTCTTTACTCACGTAAGCATAGTTGAGTTCCTGACAGGTACTCAGTGGACGGTCCTCTTCGCGGATAAACACTTCGGTATATTACCATTGCTCAACGCCACCATACTGACATCAGTTATAGCTATACTCATAGCTGCTCCGGTGGGCATAGCAATCGCCGTATACCTAAGCGAGTACGCTAAAGAGGGAGTGCGCGCGGTTGCCAAACCAGTAGTCGAGACGCTCGCGGGTATACCTACGGTCATATACGGATACTTCGCCTTATACTTCGTGACCCCTACCGTGTTGAAGGCATTCTGGCAGGATCTACAGGTACACAACGCACTAGCGGTCGGTATAATGATCGGTGTCTTGATAATTCCGATAGTGACCTCGATAAGCGATGACGCCATGAAGGCCGTGCCTTATGATCTCAAACTTGCGGCCTACTCACTGGGTAGTAGAAAGATCGACGTCACCTTTAGGGTCATAGTCCCGGCGGCTCTCTCGGGGATCATCGCAGCAATTTTATTGGCGTTCGCGAGGGCGATGGGTGAGACGATGATAGCCGCTATTGCAGGTGGTTTTAGGCCGATCCTATCGTTTGATTTAGGAGAGTCGATGCAGACAATGACGTCCTTCATAGCGCAGGTGGCTACGGGGGATGCACCCCACGGCACGATAGAGTATGAGTCTCTATTCGCAGTCGGACTATTCTTGTTATTAATAACCGCGGTATTCAACTTTATAGGGATAAGGGTGGTGAGGAGGTGGGCGATACGTTACTGAGGGCTCCTACGGATCGTAGGTACAGGTTAAAGAAAATATGGGACAGATGGGTACCGTTCATACTGTCACTCGGTCTATTCTTCGCCATACTAACGGTCGTGGCGTTGCTGTTCACGGTCGTCACGACGGGTTTCCACAGGATCTCGTGGAATTTGATCCTTAACTACCCGTCAGCTAATCCATACGAGGCCGGTATGAGGTCGGCGATCTTGGGGAGCATCTTCACGGTCGGACTCTCCGCACTCATCTGCATCCCGCTCAGCATAGCAACAGCTATCTATCTGATCGAGTACGCAAAAGGGAGGCGGTTCTCAGAGGTTCTGAGTTACAACATAGCTAACTTAGCGGGTGTACCCTCGATAGTCTTCGGGGTCGTAGGGCTGGGTTTCTTGGTATATGGATTGGGGTTGGGGAGGTCGGTCATCAGTGGCGCGTTCACTCTATCAGTACTCATCTTGCCCCTAGTAACGATCACCTGTGTGGAGGCTCTGAGGACCGTTCCGGACGATTTGAGGTTCGGCGCATATGCCCTAGGCGCGACCACATTACAGGTGGTCAGTAAAATAGTCCTACCGAGGTCGTTGCCCATGATGCTGACGGGGGGCATATTGGGAATAAGTCGTGCGCTTGGTGAGGCGGCGCCCATACTAGTGATAAGCGGGTTGATCTTCATTCGGGAAGATCCGGTCTCGCTCTTCAGTAAATTCACGGTCATGCCTTTACAGCTGTATAACTGGATAAGCAGACCTCAAGCCGCGTTCATTGAGCTCTCCTCTGCTGGGATCATAGTCCTGTTGTTAATACTCCTAGCGCTAAACTCGGCCGCTATCGCGTCCAGGCAATGGTTAATGAAGAGGGTGATTTAAGGAGTGAATGTGGAGATTGATTATAAGAAGGTGGTTAGCAAAGATGTAACCGATCTAGGTTTATTCAAGGACTCTGACGTCGTGATAAAGACCGAGGACCTATACGTGAGTTACAGGGATAAATTAGCGATAGATAGAATAAACCTTGAGTTTTACAAGGGATACATAACTGCAATCATCGGCCCATCCGGGTGCGGGAAGTCAACATTGCTCAGATCACTAAACCGGATGAACGATCTCATTCAGGGCGCTAAGGTAGGTGGCAAGGTCTACTTCAACGGCGTCGACATCTACTCCAAGGAGATCGACCCGGTCTTCATAAGATCTCGGATAGGCATGGTATTCCAGAGGCCTAATCCATTCCCCTTCAGCGTCTTCGAGAACGTCGCCTTTGGACTGAGGGTGAACGGTTTCAAACTCACTAAGGAGGAGTTGAGGGCCCGCGTCAAGGACTCATTAGAAAAGGCTGCGCTATGGGATGAGGTGAAGGACAGACTCGATGCGCACGCGTACTCTCTCTCGGGAGGTCAGCAACAGAGGCTCTGCATAGCACGCGCGATAGCTATTGAGCCTGAGGTAATATTGTTGGACGAGCCGACGGTCTCGTTGGATCCGCTCTCCACTGCGAAGATAGAGGAGTTATTGCGATCGATAAAGAACGATTATACGATAATACTGGTAACGCACAACATGCTGCAGGCCGCAAGAGTATCAGACATCACGGCAGTCATGATGCCCGACGAGAATATGGTAGGCCGTATAATCGAGTACGGAGCCACGAGTGAGATAT
Organism: Aigarchaeota archaeon; assembly: GCA_025059745.1. GTDB lineage: Archaea > Thermoproteota > Nitrososphaeria_A > Caldarchaeales > Calditenuaceae > JANXDH01. Next base: position 105,030 of record JANXDH010000004.1, read on the forward strand.
TCACCAAACCGAAGGATAAAAGGACTGAAGATTACATATCTGGAAGGATAGGGTAGAGATGAGACTCATAGACATCGCCATATCCTCTCTGACAGACAAGCTGAAGGAGATGTATCCGTTGAGTGAGAAGGCCGTCTCATTGGCGATAGAGGCCTTTAGGAACAGCGTCGACTTGAACGCGGAGGTCTATCACCTAGCCGAGCAATTAAGGGGGATCCATCACGAGGTGTCCAGGTTAATGACGGAGATCATAGCGAGGTTTCAGCCTGTAGCGTCAGACCTCAGGTACATCAGAGCTTGTGGTGAGATCTCTTACGGGTTCTACAGGTACGGGAGGTACGCCTATGATATAACGACGGCCATATCGCTATTCGGTGACGTGAAGAGTTGTGACTGGGAGAAGATAGATAAGGCAAGCGAGCAAGTCAGGACAATGATGAAGATGAGTATGGAGGCTTTCGAGAAGAGGGACATATCGCTGGCCAGAGAGGTCATAAAGATGGACGACGGTATAGACAGATTATACAGGGAGTACCTGAGGGAGATAATCACGGGTAACGGCGACAAGAGGTGCGATTTAGCGAGGCTGCTCGTCATGAGGTATCTCGAGAGGATCGGTGATCACGCCACGGCCATCGCCGAATCGGTCCTATTCATAGTGACAGGCCCTTAGGGGCTCTAATATCGACATTTAAATTAAAGTCCTTAAACAGTTAGAGTGAGATCCGTGGTCAGCAAGGTAGTGAAGTATGTGCTCAAAGCCGTCGGCCTCGTGGGGGTAGCGTTCTCTGCGTTGCTGCTGTCTTCGATCAGTGCGGTTCAGCCCGATTCCACTGTCATACAGTCCCTACTGTACCTCATGGTGGGAATGATGTTGGTAGGAAGCATCTTGGTGCTCCTGAGTTAGGAGGGGACGTAACCTAAATGAGTGAGCGCGTGTATTTGATGTGTATCTCGTGCGGCCGAGAATTTGAGAGGGACACGCTGATATATACGTGTAGCTCGTGTGGGGATCTACTCGACGTGGTTGTCGAGCCGAAGAGCCTCTTCAGGAGGGATACGCTACAGGGTAGAGTCGATAGCATGTGGAGGTACAAGGAGCTCCTCCCCTCATTCGATAAGGGACTGGTCACGCTCGGCGAAGGTTACACTAGGCTGGTTGAGTGCAAGAAACTGGCCAAGTGGATTGGCGTGAGGTCTCTATACCTGAAGCTCGACGGGCTCAACCCAACCGGCAGTTTTAAGGACAGGGGGATGAGCGTGGGGACGTCCACCGCATTGAGGCTTCGAATGAAGAGGGTGATATGTGCCTCAACAGGGAACACCTCGGCCTCGCTCAGTGCTTACTCCGCGCGTGCGGGGCTCGAGTGCATCGTTATAATACCGCGGGAGAAGGTGGCCGTCGGTAAGTTATTCCAGGCGAGGTTGTTCAACTCCAAGGTCTTTCAGATGGTCGGCGGGTTCGATGACGCCATGACGGTCGTCTTGAAGTGTGCACAAGCGTTGGATGCCTACATACTCAACTCGATAAACCCTTGGAGACTTGAGGGACAGAAGACCACTGCATACGAGATATGGGAGCAGCTGGGAAGGACTGATATCGCGGTCGCGGTACCAGTGGGCAACTGTGGGAACATCTCCGCGATATGGAAGGGGTTCAAGGAGCTAGGGATTCACGGCGTCATAAAGGACCTTCCGATTATGATCGGTGCTCAGGCTGAGGGTGCCGCGCCTCTGGTGGAATACTGGGAGAAGGGGCTGGAGACTATAAGACCTTGGAAGAACCCGGAGACCATAGCGACCGCCATAAGGATAGGTAACCCGGTCAATTGGAAAAAGGCCGTGAGGGCGCTGAGGGAGAGCAAGGGTCTCATTACGGCGGTCAGCGATGACGACGTTGTAAAGGCGTTGAGGGCTATGTCATCGCTTGAGGGTCTCGCGGGTGAACCGTCCAGCGCTGTAGCGATAGCGGCCAGCAAGAAGCTGGTCGACGAGGGTAGGATAGACCCTGATACGACTCTAGTGAGCGTAGTTACCGGTAATCCGTTGAAGGACACATCTGATTACCTCATCAGCTGGAACGAACCGGTGAAGATAACTGACGCTAACGAGATAATAGGTTACTTCTCGAGGCAAAAATGATTTTTGAGGTTGGACCGGCGGGGATTCGAACCCCGGACCTCCCGCGTGCAAGGCGGGCGATCTTCCGCTGATCTACCGGCCCCGATCACAATTTGTGACGTTCGAGATTTAAGTTTGCAACCGCTCTCCTCCTCGACCTCCGTATTTGCTCGTGATAGATAGCAGACCGTTGAGCGTCACGCTGTAATCGCCTTTCTCGTGTCTCCTCACGAGGCCCTTCCTGAGGAGGTCGTTGAGGGCCGATGAAGCGGTCCCCTTCTTCAAACTGAGGGAGCTCACTACCTCCTTGAAGCTCGAGGTGTTGGAAGGTGCCCTACCGAGGTAGTGCTCGAGGTACCTCTTGGCGAAGAAGATGGAGATCTGCTCGTTCACTGGGAGCGAGTAGAACTTCTGCTTGAAGAAGAAGCCCTCGTTGTTGTTGAAACCGATGAATTCGCTGAGGGAGGAGGTCAGTTCCTGGAGGTCAACGTTCGCTACTAGTCTCTTTGCGATCGAGAAGGCGGTGACGTTCTTCTCCATGAAGGAAATTACCGATCTCAGTACCTCCTCCGGTGTTCCCTCGAAAGTTGTAGTCATACCCTCGTAACTGAGGGACAACCTGAGGGTGCCCTTTCCAGACTCCATGCTACTGTTTATTTAGAGTTTCATTATTTAAATCGTAATTTCCATCAATACTCCCTAAGCACTAAGAACCGGGATAGCTCTATAAGCGATTCCCTGGCCTCACTTGGTCTCAGGACGGACTCCAACACACTTATTGCCTCATCGAGGAGGTTTAGGGAGAACTTAGTTCCGTACTCGATCGCCCCTGATTTCTTAATCAACTCTATCGCCTCGTCCAAGAGCGATTGATCGGTAGTGTGTTTAGAGAGTATTTCTGATAATCGATCGGCGTCCTCTCTCTTTAGATTGCGTAACGCGTGTATGACCAGTAGCGTTATCTTCCCCTCCTTTATGTCACCTCCCCTCTCCTTTCCGTACTTCTTCGGGTCTCCTATCAGATTGAGGACGTCGTCCTGTATCTGGAACGCGGTAGAGATTGCGTCCGAGTACCTTATGATCTCGTCCTCGATGTCGTCGGCACCGGCAAGTATACATGCATAACGTGTCGCTAATCTAACCAGTGATCCAGTCTTCATCTTGACCATTGTGATGTAATGCTCCTCCGTCAGATCGCGGTGCTGATGACGGTGCCAGCCGATGTCGGTCGACTGGCCTATGCTTAGCCTCAACATCTCCTCGATGTAGGTCCTGTGTAACTTCAATTCCTTAAGATGTGGTAGTTCGTGTCTCCTCAGGACCGTTAACAAAGGATAATAGTACAGCGTGTTCCCCATGTTTATCGCCACGTCCTCACCATAGATCCGGTGGATGCACGGCTTTCCCCTCCTGTACTCTCCTCTGTCCTCCACGTCATCGACGGCTAGGGTGCCGTTGTGTATCAGCTCAGGGATCACCGAGAAGTCGATGACGTCACGGTAATCACCGCCTAACGCCTCGTAAGCGAGGATCATCATTATCGCCCTCCACCTCTTACCTCCCCTCTCTATCAGGTCCCACGCAGGACCCGTGAAACTCTTTTGGATCGCTTCTCTATCGAGCGCGCCGTCCTTAAATCCCAAGATTTCCCTCATACCGATCTCGTCAGTTTCCGTGGGAAGGATACGTCTTATAGCCTCATCGACGAGTGACCCGTATCTCCTCAGTAGATCGTCCAACTGCACGCTTAAGATACTCACCTACACCGTCTTATACCTTGCTAGCCCTAGATCTTCAGGCCGTTCTCTTGAAGGAAGTGGGAGACGGAGTTGATGTCCTTCATCGCGGCCTTATCGATTCTTATCTTATCCCTCAGGTATTCCATGTAGCTCACTCCCTTCAATCCCCCATACTTCTCGATATAGCCCTCTAGCCTCAGTTTCTCCGAGGCCTCCTTGAGGTGGTTGATTAAGTCTTCGTTCCTTACCTCCGCATAGCGGTCTTTCGAGTATATCAGACCGATAGGTAACCGCGGCCTCGGAGGGGGACGTTCGTTCGGTACCCCCACGCACAAGAAGACTACGGGGATCACACCCTTCGGCAACCCGAGAAGACTAGTGACCTCCCTACACGTCCTTAACGGGTAGTCGAGAATGACCGAGCCGAGGCCCAGTATCTCAGCCGCAGTTATGGCGTTACTCAGGAACATTCCCAGCTCAATCAGTGATTCGACAGTCTCGATGGGGTGATCTCTAGACGTCAGAACGTGATCGGGGGTGATCGCGCTGAACATCCTAGAGGTCCTCAATAAATCTATACACAGTAATAACAGGACGGGGGCCTCCTCTATCAGTTTATCATCGAAGATCCTCGTCAACTCGGACCTCAGCTTGGTGTCAGTGATCTGGATGACGGTATAGGACTGGTAGATGCAGGGAGCCCTCTGACCGGCCTCGAGTATCAGCCTCACTATCTCATCGCTTATCGGGGTCCTCTTGTACCTCCTTATCGACCTCCGGTTGAAGATGACGCTCAGCGCCCCACGCCTCCTACGACCTGTGTCCTCCTCGGCCATAACCTCCCACCACAATTCGACAACCATCGTATTTTAGCTAATCTAGATTTATAGCTCCCTTGAGCGCACTGTCACGTATGAGCGTAAAGATAGAGGTGGTAGAGGTGACCAAGCCCGAGGGTTGCAACGTCATCTTTGGTGTCACGCACTTCATCAAGAGCGTCGAGGACATCCACGAGGCGGTAGTAAATAGCGTTCCCTCGGCCAAGTTCGGATTAGCGTTCGCCGAGGCGAGTGGCCACTGTTTGATAAGACACGAGGGTACCGATGAGGAGTTGAGGCGAATAGCCGCTGAGAATCTACTCAGGATCGGGTGTGGACACACTTTCCTACTGGTAACGAGGAACTTCTTCCCCATCAACGTGCTCTATAGGCTGAAACAGGTACCCGAGGTGTGCACTATCCTCGCGGCGACTGCGAACCCGCTCCAGATATTGGTCGCCGAGACGGAACAGGGCAGGGGTGTAGTGGCTGTCATAGACGGCCACAAACCGAAGGGGATAGAGGATGAGGCCCACATAAGGGAGAGGAGGGAGTTCTTGAGGAGGATAGGGTACAAGTTCTGAGCTACGTGACGGATTTCGTGAACCTCATCCCGCGGACTAATAGGTAGGGGGCGTAGACCGGTACGTTCACCTCCCACCATTTTATCCAGTACTTGTCTGAGGAGATGGCTTCGATGTTCTTGAGCAGGGACAGAATGTTGTCGCTCAACCTGAGGCCCTTGATCGGCCTCTCTATGCTGCCATTCTTGATGAGGAAAAGTCCGTCGCGTGGTAACGTCGAGAACGAGCCGGACCTCATGTTGTGATACCTGAGGTACCAGTCGTTGGTGATGAAGATACCTTTATCGACCTTCGAGATCAGGTCCGTGCCCCTCGGCCCCTCGCCCTCAACGACTAGGTTGAATGGGTGCGGTACTATGAGTCCTGCGTTGGCCGTGCTCTCGGTGCCGAACTTCTTTGCGGTCCAGCTGTTATGAAGGTAGTTGACTAATCGGCCTTCCTTGATTATGGAGGTCCTCCTAGTTGGTAGACCTTCCGCGTCGAAGGCGGTAGAGCCGTACGACCCTATGACGGTCGGATCGTCTGCCAGACTTAGACTGGGGTTGGTCACCTCGCTACCTAACTTCCCCGTGAGGAAGGAGCTCTGTGCGTCGACTAAGTACGCAGAGGCTGCATATCCGACCTCCTCTAAGAGGTTGGCCGTGGTCATCGGTCCTATCACCGCGTCGTACACGCCCTCATCGCAGTCCGATGGGTCCTCCGAGAGCGTTGCTATCTCCGATGCCAAGTCCCCCACCATCTCAGGCCTAAAGTCCTCTTCTCTGGCCGCGCACGTGGCGAACTGCCCGCTCGAATATTTGTTGACGAAGGCCCGTAATGAGAGCTCAACACAATTCTTGACCTCCTCCACTTCCACACAACCAGTTGTCTGTAGGGTCCTGCGGATATTATGAAAGTACAGTGAACCAGCGACTCTCGAGACTTTCCCCTTCAGTGCAGAGTTTATGCCCGCCTCGGCCCACTCGACCATCTTATCGTGACCCTGCCACCGCATGGTCGGTTTAAGGAGCGCATCCTCGTATCTGAGCGGTGTGTGTGGTAGAGGCGCATATACGTCTGATGGTGGACTCTCTAAAGCCATCCTCGACACCCTTTTCACCAGCTCCGATAGTGCGCCCTTTCTGACCTCGCTGGTGCCCGCCATCGCCCTCCTCTCCCTGAAGACGACGTAGACCGAGACGTAACCCTCTGAGAACGAGTTGTATACGCTGATCTCGTTATTTGCGATCCTCATCATGTAAGTTTTGGTCCTGATGTACTCCGTTGCCACGTCGCTCGCACCGAGCTTGAGTGCTACTTCTCTGACGTGCTTGAGGAGCGCGCTAGACATTAGTATAACTTATTTATCGTGGAAAAATTTAATGTTATTAGCGTGTGATCGCCGCGATCGAGTACCCCGTGATGGATAGGGGCCGGCTCAGCAGAGAATGCTTCTATATAGTCGACTCAGTGGGTGAGAAGGTACTTAACAGGCGCGAGGGTCAGACTAGGTGGATATACGTCCCTAGACAGTCGTTTGAGGAGGACGTCAGCAGGGGGTCGTACGGTGAGGTCTTCGCGGACAGGTTCCTGACTCCCTACACGGTCATAGAAGGGGGGGGATTGATTGAAGAGTTGTTCGACCTTTACGCAGAGAGGGCGGTGAGACAGGCGATCCTAGACCTGATAAACGAACACGGTCTGGCGGCGGCGAACATCACCTTCCTTCCGGAGTTCATAGTGATGAACAAGGTGCGGTCTAGGTCAACGGTATATCCACCGTCCCAAGGCCTCCTCTGGTGGGCGGATGAGAGGAGGGGGAACGCGAGAGTCCTTAGCTTGGTAAGTGAACGTTTCAAGCCAGTGCTAAGTAGGTTCGAGAGGGAGGGGACGTTCTATGAGAGGGATGGGAGGTACCACATACCGCACGACGTCGTGGTCAGCATTATGGAACGTGAGAAGAGGGGGCAGTCTTGGCCCATAAAGGTGGACACCAATGTTCTAGAGCTGTTCAGGCTCGGGAGATTGCCGCTCTTCAATCCGTACTTCAGAATCGCAAACCTAGGTTCCATGGTCAGGTACCCGCAACTCCAAGTCGACCCCACGAGGTACCTCTACGTCAGGACCTCCTTAGGATACCAGAGGTTCAAGGAACAGGAGAGGATACGAGGCGTCTTCCCTAAGTCTCTGATGAGGGCGGGGTGCACGTTAAAGGTGAGGCGTAAGGGATACCTCTTCAACTCGACCTATGAGGTGCAGATACTCGAGGAGAAGAGGGTCGTCGAGAGGTACTTTCTCAAGAGGTACCTAAGCTGGACCGATCTCAAGTGGGTTGCGACCAAGCTGGTCACCTTCCCCATAAAGACGTTCTACATCTCACCCGCCACAAGGATGGGGAACGAACTCTTCTTCATAAGTTACCTAACCGATAAGGGCGTCAGGGTACCGGAGATAGCGTACGTCGACTGGAACAACAAGATCGTCTTGGAGGAGTTCATAGAAGGAAGGACCATGACGGAGATCTGGGTAGAGGATGACGACTCGAGGGAATTGAGGGAGGCCTCTAGAACTGCGGGGGAGAGGGTCGCCTTCGTCCACTCGCTCGGTGTCGTTTTAGGCGACTGTAAACCCGATAACGTGATCTGTAACTCGAGGGGAGAGTGCTGGTTGGTTGATCTGGAGCAGGCGTCCTTCGGCGACGAGAGGGAGTGGGACCTAGCGGAGTGCATCTATTACCTCGGCCACTACGTGGACAGTGATAGGGCGAGTGAGTTCGCGGTATCTTTCGTCGAGGGATACCTGAGACTGGGATCTATCGAGGTGGTAGAGAACGCTCTGAACGCAGCCTACAGATTCGCCCTCTCGTTCTGGACTCCTCCGTGGGTGTTGACGAAAGTATCAGACGCCGTGAGGGGAGCTATAAGAGCCTGATATACTCGGCACCTGCACCTCGATAGGAACCTACCAGAACGTGGCGCCACCTCTCGACCCCGTTACTCATTGCTATCTCTAACTCACCCCTCACCTCAGCTACGTCTCCCTCTCTCAGCAGACCTGCGAGCATCTTGTCATAGCACCAAATGGCCTCTATCCCGTACTCGTTATCGTCGTCTACCCCGTAGATCGATGGGGTGCACAACGATTGAGTGCAATCTGTCACCTCCAGTCGAACCTCCTTCGCACCCCTGCGTACGAAAACGTAGTCACCGTAAGAGAAGAGTGGGTCGTTCCTGACCGCGAAGATAGTAAACCTTTTACCTTGGAAGTTTCCTTTGTTGATGACCCTCGATGCGAGGGACCTGAGATCCGTCTCTGAGAGGGGATATCTACCCGTAGCCCGAGATACCCAGTCTGAGTCATCACCGTCCTTCACCAGTCTCATTCCATCAATTCTAGAGGTCGTTGACAGAGCCTCCATTAGCGCCTTAGTCTCCCTTAGACCGTAGATCAAGAGGTCTATATCGGAGTCATCGTGATACATCCTCATCAGTATCGAGCCCGTAACTCCGAAAGACCGTTCATCCACACCGCTCAGATCAGAGAGTAGACCACACAAGTGACGTACCATGCTCTCTAACCGACCGAGACGTTCGCCGTTCAATATCTCCTCCATCGCGTCCCTCGCACGATAGACTCGAGTTATCCTCTCACCCGGCGGTGCTATGATCTCTGCGTCCACCGTGGCGTCCCGATAGACGTATGAGGGGTTGGATGACTTCAGGAACTCTATCGAGTTCAAGTACTCGATGACTGTGTACTTCTTCAATACTCTCCTGTAGGTAGTAGTGCCCCTCCTCCACGGACCTTCACCTGGGACATACTTCAGGATGCTCCAGTACCTGTCTGGAGGATGGACGTCTCCCAGCGTCGAGAAGATGTAGCCCTCGACCGTCTCAAAGCAATCATAGTCCCTCAGCATCCCCGCCACTACTTCCTAGTGAGGAGGCTTTTAACCATGATACCGTCATCGCGTACGTTGCCTACGAATATGCGGATGTCTGAGGACCTGAGGTCCATCTCGAGTCTTCCGGATACCAGAACTTCCTCGCCACTCTTCGCCTGCTCAGCGAACCTCGACCTAAAGGAAATGACCTCGGTCGCCTCCATAGCCTCGCTCCTGCCCTCTATGACTCTGGTGACCTCTACGATGTGACGGTTGGGTGTGAAGGCCGCATAAGTGTCGTCCTTGACGACGGCCTCCACCTTCACTTGTCCCATACTCCTCCACGCTCTGCTCCCGTACCTCTCCCAGTACTCGTCTGGTAAAGGCACTATCTTGGCAGAGTACGGTCTGTCATGAAAGATCCCGTATAAGAGTTTTCTAGACTCGTGCCTTACCCAGACACTCAGGTCGTACGGTGAGGGCCTCCGCTTCTCCAACAGATCGCCGGGCTCCTTATCCGATACTGGCCGCAGAAGGCCTCTTGACCTGAGAGAGGACAACGCATCCAGTACCTTGAAGGATTCCTTCATTGAGTAAAACACTAGGTCTATGTCTGAGCCTTCGTGTTGCCTCCTTAAGAGGAGTGACCCGGATAGACCCACCGCTTCTCGAGAGATAGAATAGCTCTCAGTCAACAGATCGATCAGCTCTATCGCCCTCTGTACTACTCGATCTCTGCGGTCTACAACGCTCCACCACTCCCCCGCCCTGATGACCTTCGTAACCTCACTCGTGTTGAATATTGGTAGAACTTGGCCGGCGTGGTCATCGAACCTCAGGACGTGGGGAGCCCTCTCCTTGAGGAGGACGTACCCCTCAGAGAGGCCGTCTATTCCCTTGAAGTCCTCGTCGTATCTCGGTACAGCGATTACCGAGCCCGGCGGGTGCGATACTCCTTTCACGGCCATGTACCCGACGCCATTGACGTAGACGTAATCGCCCTCTACTATCGCGTCCATCACTAACCTTAAAATCACTACCGAGCAATAAAGTAACTTGATGGTCAGATCGGTGACCTTCGACGGCCTTAAGGTCATCTTGCGTAGCGGCGTATATCCACCTAACAGATCGAGCCTCGTCCTCCTTCGCGGCCTGTTCAACGTCGCTTCAGGGATCGCCATTGACGTCGGGTGTGGGTCCGGGGTACTCTCGATGGGTGCCGCAAGAAGGGGATTCACGTTGATAGTCGCGTCCGATCTATCATACCGCGCTGTGAAGACCGCAAAGGAGAACTCGGCCCTCAACGGCCTGTCTTGGGCTATCGATCACGTTGTAGGTGACTCGTTATCTTTCTTTCGGAGGAATGCGGCCGATCTGATCGTTTTCAACCCGCCGATGACCCCTTCAATCGAACCCGTACCGTTATACACTTGGGGAGGACGCGATGGTGCTGAGGTCGTTAGACGCGTGATGCGGGAAGTCGATAAAGTCCTTAAGAGGGGAGGGACGTTCCTCTTCACCCTCTGCTCTACGATCGGTAACAGTTACGTGGATGGGTTGGAGTCCATGGGATACTCGGTGACGGTCATTGATTATTACATCGAGAGGGCCAGTAGGTTGATTGTGAGGAGAATGAACTTAATTCGTGAGCTCCGCGACGCATCTCTTGTTTACATAAACGGTATGCCGCACATCAGAGTCATCGGCTTCTCTGCCTCAAAACGCGAGTTACTCACTCACGCCCAGACTTCATCAAGGGCTTGACGTACTGCACAGAGGTTTATATCTCAATGACCTGATGGGGTAACCAAGGGATGAAGTACGAAATAAAACACAGACCTAGCTTCGCGCTGTTAGAGGTCGAGTTGGGGCCGGGCGAGTCCATTGTTGCCGAGGCTGGAGCCATGACGTACATCACGCCCAACGTGAGGGTGAAAACTAGGATCCGTGAAGGGAACCTCGCCGAGGCACTAGGGATCAAGCTGTTCGGTGGGCAGTCCTTCTTCGTGAACGAATACGTCTCCGAGGTCGGCGGTGGACGCGTCGCTCTGGCGGCCGCACCGTTGGGCGACATAGCTAGGATTGAGTTGAGGGGGAGTGAAGGGTTCATAGTCCAGAAATCATCCTACCTCGCATCGAGCACATCGATTGATCTGGACGTAAAATGGCAGGGCTTCACCAAGGGGTTGTTCGGCCCGGGCGTCTTCATGATAAGAGTGAGGGGGGACGGGGACCTCTTCATCAACACTTTCGGCGCACTGGAGAAGTTGTCGTTGGGTACGAACGAGGGGTTGATCGTCGATAACTACCACCTCGTGGCATTCTCGGAGAGTTGTAGTTACAGCGTGAGTAAGTTTGGCGGCTTAAAGTCCACCCTGTTGGGCGGAGAGGGGTTGGTTGTCAACGTGAGGGGGCCCGGTGACGTCTACGTGCAGACCAAGAGCCCCATGGAGTTCGCGAGTTGGGTAGCCAGCCTACTGCCTTCTCAGCGGGGCAGTAGATAGTCAATAAAATTTCGGTGATAGTTTCCTCCTCCTAGCGTAATTGTCAAGGAACCTGTAGACCGCCGAGTGAGGAGACCCCCTTACCAGCATGCGTACCGCCTCATCGGCGGCCTTTACGTCCTCCGGTGCACCTATGATCGCGACCTTATCTGAGTAGACGGAGATGTACGTGGAGGTAGTCTCCTCTATTATCCTCCTCGTTCTCCCGCTGGTACCGATTATTCTGGCCTTCACCCTCGCCAGGTTATTGGGGTTTCTGCCCAGGAACTCGCTCAGGTCTATGAGAGAGAGTACCTCGTTCTCCTTCGCGAGTCTCAGGGCCCTCTCTGGACTGAAGCCCGTGGCTATCGCAGTGAGTACGTCTCTTCCCTTCAGGAGCGCGACCGGGTCGCCTCCCTCACTCACCGGTCTGCTCAGCCGCACCTCCGCGACCGTCTGATCGCTTTTTAACTCTATTCTCACACCTAAAAGCGCCTCTATCCTTCGCTTGACTTCGCCGTTCTGGCCTATCAGTACTGGTAACCTATCGGGAGGTACATTCACCACGAAGAAGCCGTGAGGTGAAGACATCCATCTCGATAAAAGCCCGGTCTTAATATAACCGTATCCTCGAGGTCACTCTATAGCGGTTAAGCCACGTTCGCCCGTCCTAACCCTGAAGGCCTCCTCGACGTGCGTCACGAAGATCTTTCCGTCTCCTATCTCGCCGGTCCTCGCGTTCTCCATGATGGTCTTGACCACTTCCTCAACCTCCTCATCGTTCACGATTATCTCGAGCTTCACCTTCGGCAGCAGGTCAATCTTGAACTCGCTTCCCCGTACCCTCCACGAGACGCCCGACTGGCGACCTCTGCCCCTGACCTCGTAGAGGGTCAGTCCGACGAAACCCTTCTGCTCTAAGGCCCTCTTCACCTCGTCGATCTTTTCAGGCCTGATTATAGCGTGTATCATCTTCATCCTCGATCACCTATGGTAGGTATTCTGCATGCTGCGTTATGTCCAGCCCGATCATCTCATCCGTGGTCTTCACTCTCATGCCGACCAGCGAGTCTATCACCTTCACTATGATGAACGTAGTGACTGCTACGTAAGCCCACGTAGCGGCCACGCCTATCACTTGTGACAGTAATAATGTTGGGTTACCGAGCAGCAGGCCGTTCGCACCAGCCGGGTTTATAGCTGCATCGGCAAAGATCCCGGTGGCTATAGCGCCCCAAGTTCCGCTGACACCGTGAACTCCCCAGACGTCAAGACTGTCGTCTATCCCCATCCTCGCGCGGAACGTCACTGCTATGTACGACAGCAGACCCGCAAACACACCTATCACGAGCGAGGCGATCGAGTTGACGAACCCCGCGGCAGGCGTTATCGCCACTAAACCCGCAACGGCACCGCTGGCCATCGCTATACTGCTGAACTTCCCCTTGTTGATGTAATGCGCAATCATCCAGCTCAAGGCGCCAGCCGACGCGGAGACGTGTGTATTGAGGAAGGCCTGCGACGCAAGAGCGCCCGACGCTAGCGCGCTGCCTCCGTTGAACCCGAACCATCCGAACCATAGAAGTGCCGCACCTAAGATGACGAACGTCGGATTGCTCGGCTCAAACGAGCTGTTACCGTATCCTATTCGTCTGCCCAGGGCTAGCGCAGTCACCAGCGCGGCGACCCCTGAGCTTATGTGTACCACCGTCCCACCCGCGAAGTCTAAGGCCCCCAGCCCCCTCAGCCAGCCTCCCAGACCCCATACCCAGTGGGCGATCGGAGCGTAGACGACTGTGGACCAGACGGCGAGGAAGAGGAGTAGGGCACCGAACTTTATCCTCTCGGCGAACGCGCCCACTATAAGTGCTGGCGTTATTATCGCGAACATCATCTGGAATATGGCGAACGTCGAGTGCGGTATGGTCGGTGCGTACCCCTCGTTCGGCTCTCCACCCACGCCAGAGAAACCGAACCACTCCAGACCGCCTATGAAGCCCCCCCTGTCCGGACCGAAGGCCAGGCTGTACCCCCAGAGCACCCATATGACGGAGATAAGCGCTATGGCCACGAAACACTGCGCCAGCGTTGAGATGACGTTCTTCTTCCTCGTCAGACCAGCGTAGAAGAAGCCCAGTCCCGGCGTCATTATCATTACCAGTGCCGTCGAGATCAGTATCCAGCTTACGTCTCCTGAGTCCATGGTGCTTTCACTTTGTGAAGAGTGATGTTTACCACATGTATTTAACTATACCTCTAAGTGTTCTATTTTTCCGATATTTTAAAAACAATTTGTTATAAAAAAGGCAGTTATCTGAACTTTTGTTAAATTAGGTAATACTTAGGTACTCCTTGCTTCTTGACTTCGTTTTTAATTACCGTCCAGGAGGCTCCATACTGGTGAGAGTTGCGATCCGTTATTGATATAGGTGAGATAGAAGTTGAAGACAACATAGAGGACCAGTATCGCTACTGTGACCGGGAGACCGTTACCGAGGCCGATTATGGGTTTCTTCCTCAATAGCTCCACAAAGAGGTTCGCTCCGTGGCCCGCTATGTAGATCAGGCCTGGAAGAGCGATAATTGCAACTCTCGGTTCAAACAGGCTCGGCCAGACAGCGGATAGCAGCAGAGAGGGAAATGCTAGAACGATGACGAGTTTCAAGCGTCTGTTGTCGTTATCCAGTAAGAAACCAAGCAGCCCGAAGAGCGTTATGTATGGCGTCAGCCCCTCTAGTAGATAACCTATTACTTTAATGGGATTGTAAGGAACTCCTTCATATTTAAATGAAAGGGCGAATCCTCCTGAGAGTATCCACGATAGGTAGTTGTCATTTAACGTCAGCGTGGCATAGATCTGCCAGAGAAGGGGGATGGGTACGCTGCCACAGAGATATATGAAAAGCCTCCTCTTATCGAAGAGTGATAATAGAAGGGTTATTGAGAGCACGGTTGCCAGCACGTTCTCCCTCGCTAACGATAGTACACCGCTCAGAAGTCCCAGAGAAATCATATACCTGTCGGATAGTTGTCTGTCTTTAACAATTTTATTAACAATGAGATACTGTAAAAGCACCGAGGACATCAATCCAGGTAAGTCCGCGTTAGGTGCAGCTGCATTAAGGATTACCGCGTAATTTGAGGCTACCAGGAACGCGGCCATGGATGCAGCCTCACTACCATATAGTAGGAGGGTGGTTCTACTCACCAGATATATCGTCGTGATGTAGCAGAGAGCACTCGAAAAGGATAGAATAACTCCTGTGGAGACGTAGGATGGGAACAGAGATGAGAGAAAGATGAGCAACGGCCTCACCGCAAAGAGAAGGCTATCATAATCCCCCGCTCTCGCAGCCTCCGCGGCGAGTAGGAGGTCGGTCTTCTCATACCTCTCAGGATAAAAGAACAGAGTCAAGGATTGAACAGATATTATTATTGTAACAATGTACGTGATGCGCACGTATCGCTTATCACTCATTTTGTCTCGTTGAAGTGAACTGAAGCGAGATAAAAAGGTACGTGTGTGGAAGTTACAGCGTCCGTTATTCTAAGAGGACTCGCCCCTTACTGCTGATAGTATTTTTCGGGTGCTCTAAGTTCATCAGTAAACAGACACGCTTTTATTTGGGGGACCAATGATTTTGAGTGTTGACGAGTAATGTATCGGTCTATCAGATAAGAGCGGAATACGCGACGATAGACCGCCTCACGGGGCAAGACGTCAGGGCTAACGGCGTCCTAGAGTTGTTAACTTTTGGTCTGACGACTATGGGCCTCAGTCCCAGGGTAAATATAGTAAGGATTGGACACCCCTACAGACGATCGAAAACGTCAAATGAGGGGATAATCGCGCTTGAACTCTCTAAACGGAGTAAGCTGCTCAGGTCTATCATCAAGCTGTTTGGTTGGAACCCCTACTTGAAGTCTAGTATTGAGTGGAGGTTAGGTGCCTATCAGACGGATCCGCGGAATTTTATGGACCTTTTAAGTAAGGACGAGGGCAAGAGAAAAATATTCCTTTTTGATGACGTGACGTCAGCTTTCGTTTTTAGTATTGATTATCTAAAAAGATTGAGGAGGGGAGGGGGTTTATTGATATATGATTCTCAGAACTATTACAGCTCGGCCCCCAAGAGAGTAGTCGACAACGAGAGACGGTTTATGGAGATGATGGACTTGGTCATCACCTCCAGCTACAGGGACAGATACTATTATCAGAAGGCCTTCAGCGATTACGCGTCCAAGTTTCTCGTTATTCCGAATTGCTTCCCCCCCATCTCATACATCAGTTCACCGGAGCGCACCTTGTCGAGGGATGTCGCCGACTCAAAGATCGGGATCGCGATAACAGGTCCATCAGGTTTGGGCAGTAAGGCCGCAGCCGAGTTCGTCAGCACCGTAGGTGCCGCCTTTAAGAACCTGGATCGTAAGGACGTTGTCCTGTACCTGTATGGGAAGGTTTATGATTTGATCTCTCAGAGGGCCGATGCGATTAAAGGTGTGGAGGTGGTAAATATGGGACTGGAACGCGACAGAGCGAAATACATCCACAAGCTATCCTCAGCGAGGATTGGAATAAATCACACGAACAAGCACTCCGCGGCGAATACAAAGAAGTTCGATTACGCCCTCGCGGGCCTAGTGATACTATCCAATCCTTTAGGAGCCAAGGGTGAGCCGCTCCCTTACGAATACACGTATATCGATGAGGGTGACCTGAGGGTGAAGCTTGAGTGGTTGATAGAGAACGTCGAGCGTCTTATGTCATGGGGTGAGGAGAATTACATGCAGGCCATACGTTATTCGATCACGGCGTTCAACGAGCTCAGGAGGTCCTTAGAGTCCACCCTTCTCTAATGCGCTGGAATTAAGTCTTTAAACCAGAACCCTTCTATGAGAGAGAGATGATCTCGTTCGTCACGACCCTGAAGCCTCTCACGGGTCGCTTTAACGTCATACAGCTCAACGCAATCAGGAGCTGGTTGAGGGTTTGCAATGAGTGTGAGATAGTGGTGGTGGGCGATGAAGAGGGGGTTGAGGGTCTAGTCCGTAGATATCAACTGAAGCATGTTAAAGAGGTGAGGAGGGCCCCCTCGGGAGCGCCTTACCTCGATGACCTTCTAAGAGTGGCCGAGGGGGTTGCTTCTTTCGAAACGATCTGTCTCATTAATGCCGACATAATTCTATTGAGGGACTTTCTTAGAGCGTACCACATGGTGAGGGGCGCTTTTGATAAGTTCGTCGTGACGTCGCGTAGATTTGACCTACCGATAAATTACGAGGTCGACTTCAACGGAGAGAATATAGACGAGGGCCTACGAAATGAGGCGCGCAGATCGTATGTAGGGAGGGTTTCACGCGGTACCGACTTGTTCCTGTTCAAGAAAGATACGTTCATCAACGTCCCTCCCCTCATCATTGGGCGACTCATCTGGTCGAGGTGGTTCATACTCGAGGGTTTATCGAATGGGATACCAGTGATTGACGCAACGCCGGTGATCACAGCGATACATCAGACCCATGATTACGCGCATATAAAAGATGAAAGAGTAGAGGCGGCTTCAAAATCAGGGCTCAGAGGTTATGATGCGATAGCGAGGGGGCTCGAGTACAAGTGGAACTCAAGGGTAGGAAGCGTGGCGGCCTATTTCTCGGAGGCTGACTGTAACTATGTATTGACTCCGGACGGACCGGTCAAGAGGAGCGACCTGAACTACGTCATACGACATATCATCAAGTACCCCCTGATCAACCAGAGCACTCGAAGGGCCGCAACTCTATTTTACAGGGAGCTCGTACCTTCGAAGAGGGTGCGTGCATTAGTTAAGAAGCTAGGCTTCAGATCGGGGGTCCTCTACTGAGGGATCAAGTCGCGTCGATCGCCTGACGGTACGCCTCCATGTAACGCTCCGTGATTATCGACCAGTCGAATGTAAGCGCCTTCTCCCTCCCCCTCTTCCCCATCTCAGCCCTCAGCCCCTCGTCAGAGATTAGTAGCTCCAAGTACTTGGCGTACTCGCTAGGTTCAGAGGGTATAAAGCCCTCGCTACCATGCTCCAAGGAGAACGGCCCCGCGCGCGAGGATATAGAAGGGAGGCCCGACGACATAGCCTCCAGCAGCACCAAGGGGCCGGCATCATCTCTGGTACACGTTATAAAGATGTCGCTCATCCCGTAGAACGCGGGCATCTCATGGAAGGGAGCGGACGTCCTGGTGTAGCTCACACCGAGGGCCCTCAGCTTCTCGATCACACCCTTGTAGTATTCCAAGTACCCGTGGTCTACTGGCCCTACCAGCATGAGGTGTATCCTTCTTCTGGTCCTCTCGTCAAGGTGACCGATCACCTCGGCAAGTATGTCGTGTCCCTTTATGGGTATCCAACGGCCGACCGTCAGCACCACGATCTTGTCCTCGGGCACACCGTACTTAGAGCGCGCCTCCGTCTTGGCTTCGTTCGTCAGAGGCCTGAAGAGGTCCGTGCTCACACCGTTCGGGATGAAGAGGACCTTCAGTATCCGAGCGACGTCCTGATTCACCGCGGTCCTCACCTTCGCGTACTTCATCTCGTTTATTATTGCGTTACGGTACTTTGGTATCGAATGTGGATGTATGTGGTACGTCCAAACGCTGGCTATATCGGTCATCTTGACCGCGAGGCCCCAGCCACATGTACCGACCGTCTTATACAGCTGTGGATACGAATAGAAGGTCGGCGCGTGGACGTGGACTACATCATGGTGATGGAACAGCCTCATGAGGTACGTCAGGTCGTTGAATTCACGGAGTAACTTGAAAGGGACGAGTTTAAAACGCGTGGGATTGGTATGAACGTCTGTCCCGTAGCAGTAGACCTTGAGGGAGTCGTGGTACCACAGCCCTTTAGCGACCTTGCTCATCCCCGACCAGCACGCGATGGAGACGTCATGACCGGCTGACCTCTGCCTCCTCGCGAGCTCGTAAGAGACGGGAAAAGGATAATATCTACTATAGTGCAGTATTCTCATCGCGGTACTATCTCTGATCGAGAGCCATGTGATAAACTTCTAGGTACCGTTTAGTTATCAAGTCCCAGTCGAATGCCAACGAACTCTCTCTGGCGTTCTGTCCCATACGTCTCCTCAACCCCTCATCGGTGAGTAAGAGTTCTAAATGCTCCACGAACTGATCGTTATCTCTCGCTACGAAAGCGTTGAAGCCATGTACAGGATACGCGGAACCCATATCGAACATCACTACCGGGTCGTATTTTCTTGCAACAGATTTTGCGCGTTTATAATGTGACTTCATGTATCTATCGTTCTCGTTGAGGAGTCCTGCAATCACTACTTGGACTTGTCTTCTCACGCTCTCCTTCAATTTCCCTAAGATCTCCATCAGGAGGTCGTGTCTCTTTACAGGATACCAGTTTCCAACGCTCAAGATCACAGCTTTCTCGCCTCCAATAAACCACCTCCTATATTCATCTATTTCCTCTCTCTTGAGTGGCTTAAAGAACCTAGTATCGACCCCGTTCGGTATGTGATGACAGTTTATGAGGTCAGTTACAAATTTCGATGGGGCCGTCACCTGATGGGCAAAGCTCATCTCCCCTCTCAATGCCTTATAATGTTTGATTATAGAAGGTAGCCCCGAGTGAATGGTGAGGACCACGCCAAGGTCCTTGTTTAGGCGAGCCGCATAACCCCAACCAGATAATCCGAGGGAGTAAAGTTTAGGCCACTGATAGAAAATCGGGCCGTGAACGTGGAATACGTCGGCCTTCCTAAGTATTGGGGAGAGATATATCAGGTCGTTTAGTTCACGAAAAAGCCTAAACGGGATTAGATTGAAGAGCTCGAAGTGTTGTTTCTTTCCTATCTTCGTGCGATAGATATCTGGACCGAACGTCTTAACGCTCTTACTGTTATAGATGATGAGGTTATCTTGAGTTGTAATGCGAGGGTAGCAGTATATCTCCACCGCGTGCCCCATCTCTAACTGCCTCCGGACAACCTCATTCATCACGCCGCCCGGACCTCTTGAGAAGTGAATTATCTTTAAAGGGTCCACGTGACTATAAGATGAGTGACTGTTATAAACTTTGGTACGAGGCGGTCCAGTCACCTATTTTTTCTCCTAACTCAGGGTGCTAACGTCTACCACGATTATATATTTCAGTAACTAGGTCAAGGACTGAATAAATGAGGGTGCTGGTCACGGGAGGGTTAGGCTTCATAGGCTCCCATATAGTTGAGTATTACCTGAAAAAGGGCTGGAGGGTGACGATCCTTGATAATTTTTATAGCAACGCCGGGCACAGCAACAAGTCCAAGGGGGTACTCTACAACCTTGACCACCTCAGGCGTAACTACGGGGAGATCGAATTGGTCAACAGAGACGTGAGAAGTTTTGATAGTGTAAAAGAGGCTGCTAAGGACGCGGACTTCATCTTCCATACAGCAGCACAGGTAGCCGTTACCACCTCCCTAAAGGACCCTAGGACGGACTTCGAGACCAACGCACTGGGGACCCTTAACGTACTTGAGGCCGCTAGATTAAACGATTCAGCTGTAGTATTCTGTAGCACGAATAAGGTGTACGGGACGAACATAAACAAGATCCCCGTAAGGGAGTATGAGAAGAGGTACGCTTTTGCTGATGAGGACTACAGCAATGGGATACCGGAGACGTTCCCTATAGATGCGTGCTGGCACAGCCCCTACGGTTGCTCGAAATTGGCTGCAGACATCTATGTTCAAGATTATGCCCACACCTATGGGTTAAGGAGTGGGGTCTTTCGGCTCTCCTGCGTATACGGAGAGAGGCAATTTGGCGTGGAGGACCAAGGATGGTTAAGCTGGTTCGTGATAGCGACGCTGACGAACAGACCCATCACGATCTACGGCGACGGCAAGCAGGTTAGAGACGTGCTGTTTGTAACTGATCTAATAAGAGCGTTCGATAGTTTCCTCGCTTCAAACCTAAAGCATGAAGTCTTCAACTTGGGAGGGGGGCCACAGAATACCCTCTCGTTGCTCGAGCTCTTTGACTTTATCGAGAAAGTGAGCGGAAAACGTCCTAGGGTATCTTTTGCGGATTGGCGCCCTGCAGATCAGAAAGTCTACGTATCCGATATAAGAAAGGCGGAGAGGCTCCTAGGGTGGAGACCTAACGTGAACCCCTCGGATGGGGTCTCTAGGATATTCCGCTGGACCTCAAATAACATAGATCTGTTCACAGAGAGCTGACCACTAACTGCTTTTGAACCTCCAGATGACAGTCATGACGTTATCGGTCCTTTTACTCGTAACCCCCTCTCCGATCCTACTCTCTAAGTATCTAACCGCTTCTTCCTTCCTCTTTCCGTCATACTCTCTGTCGTGAAACTGTACCACCAATTCCTCTACGCCGTATTGCGGTAAAAGATAGGTCTCTTGAGGGGTTGATGTCCGCATCACTCACAATTGATCTTCACTACTTGTGGATTATACTCGCTGACCAAGTCTAGCAGACTGGTGACAGTTACCGAAACATACTTAACTACTTCCCCCCTCACCACCAGTCCAAACTGCAAGGGACTTCAGCGAGCTCATGTGTTCTCACGAAGGACAGGTTCTAGTTTACATAACTTTTACTTGTTGATATATCCGTTAACTATCTCGAGCATCTGCTTTGTTATCAGGCGGACGTCGAAGTCCGCAGACCTGAGCGGCCCCCGCTCTCTATATCTCTTCAGAAGATTATCATCTTGAAGGGTGGAGATCATAGTCTCGGCCCATACATCCTCTTCCTTGGTTAGGGGGGATTCTGGTCCACGCATGATACCGTCGGGTACGGGCATAAGAATTCCGTAGTCTGCGAACTCGGGTGACGCGAGTGAGCCGAACTTATAACTCGTCCGGGGTGCCAGGGCCTCCCTCGGGCCGCTCAGGCAGTCAGAAGAGACGACTGGGGTGCCGCAAGCAAGCGCCTCTAATAAAGCTAGACTGAACCCCTCTTTGATTGATGGAAACGCGAAGAGGTCTGATCTAGCCACCAATTTGGGCGGGTTCAACCGTGGCCCCATAAGCACTACCCGTCCTCTCAATCCCAGTCTCTCCACGTATGAGTGGAGCCTCCTTTCAAGAGGGCCGCCTCCTATGATTATCAGCTTGGACTTCCTCAGCTCCTCCGTGACCTTCTTGAACGACCTTATGAGGTGCCACTGACCTTTCTGCCAGACCAAACGACCCACGTTGACGATCGTTGGATCACCGAGAGCGCTCTCTTCCTCGGGCGTGATCTCCTCTCTGCTAAGCTTCTTGATGAGTTCGTTATCTATCGGATTGTATAACACGTGCGTCTTTGATGGGGCGGCGTAGTGTTGACGTATCAGGACGTCCCGCAACGCTCGTGATACGGCGAGTATGCCGTCTGCGACGTGGTAAATCGTCAGGAATTTGACCGCGTTGATACCGTAAAAGATAGGGTGTCGGATGTTCAGGCCGGTCGGGTAATTTTGAAACCATAAGAATTTTCGGACTCGATGGGGAGTTAGGGCGTTTAAGGTGTGGGCGCTAGTGAGCAAGCTTATGACCGCGTCAGGCCTGTAATTGTTCAAAAAGCTCACATAACTGATGAAGCGAGTGATCCTTCCCGCACTTCGATCTTCCAAAAGGTACAAGGGACAACTCAGATCGTACATGACTGGTCTACGAAAGATGATGACCGCTACCTCTGTAGACCTCGAAAGTTCTTTACTGATCAACGCGACGGCCCTCTCGGCGCCGCCTATCTCTAGGGAGGGTATAAGGAACGCTAGACGCACTCTAATCTACTATCTAACGCCACTTTTTAATCGTTTCTAACTGGTGTTGTTGTACCCATTGATCAGGACGTTAACGATCTCCTCTCTGAATGTGACTGAGTCGAACTCTGATGCCCTCCGCCTCACCTCTTCTGAATAACTCGAGAGGTCACCCTCGCTGATCAGGTTGCGTATGGCTTCAACCATCTCGTCCACGTCACCCCAGCCCACACAGTATCTGCCCTCACAGCATATGTCGTACCAAGGGCCGCCGTCCTTATAGATCACCGGGATGCACCCGGACGCCATGGCCTCCACCACGGATATCCCGAAGAACTCTTTTCTGGCTGCGTGGAGGTATACCTTCGCCTCAGAGAGCGTTTTTGTTACTACCTCACGGGTCGCGTTCTTCAATAGAACGACATTGCTCGGCGCCATTCTCTTTATTTTTTCATAGTATAGCAGGTTCCTCGCATTGTTGACGAAACCCATTATATGGAATTTCACATCGGGTAGACGTCTTGCGGCCGATACAACGTCCTCGTAACCTTTGTCCGGATCGAAGCGGCCGACGGTGGCTACGACGTCCCCCTTATCTCTCCAACGTAGAAATTTGAGCTTTCTCGTGTTGACCGGCGGGTAGATCACAACGCTCCTCATTCTTTTAAAGCTAGTCTCAGCGATACTCTGGGTGTATCTGCTATTGAAAACGATCAGGTCTATGTTCTTAAGATATTCGGAAAAGACGCGCGTCAGTAAATCATCATAAATTTTTATCATTGATCTGAACGTGAGAAGCCTGTCAGAGTGCGCATAAATCACGTTATAGGAGCTCTTTAGGGGGCTCAGGAACAAGAGCTCCGTTGGCTTGTAATAAAATATCGTGTCCGAGTTCGTTATCTTGTAGAACAGAAGGGCCTTTCTGAGGAAATTCGCGGGCAGTAGTAAGAACGTCTTCTCGTTCAGGGGTTTGATGCCACGGAGAGGGTTACCTGTAATCTCACAAGATCCTAGTACGTCGCGATCGATGCCCAAGCTCTCTGCGAGCCTGATCAAGGTAGTGTGGTCAGAGACGATGAGCGGTTTCACGGACCTCTCTTTCAAAGAGAGGAGGGTATTCAGGAGTACCTGTTCCCCTCCCCCCCACTCAGTTATCGAGCAGGCCGTTACGGTGATTCTCTTCAATTTTCAGAGACTTGTACCCAGTTCTTTTTTATAATCGTTATACGTACGCTTAGTTCAGGTGGTATATACGACCCCGGAGTTACTGGTACCAACCTAGCGGTCGGCCTCGTTTACTCCTAGCGGTATGTACGTGACAGAACCCTTTGCCACGGAGTTCTTATCGAGTATCCTCCAACAGTCAACTATCACCTTCCCCTTTCCGTTTATAGTTTTGAACTCAGTCCACGGTGTCGCTATCACTATGATGTCGCAGTTCCTGACGCACTCTTCCTTAGACCTCTCATAGACCACCGAATCCTTCAAGACGTTCTTGGCGTTCTCAAGTGCCAGCGGATCGTAGACGTGGACCTCATACCCTTTCCTACGAAGCTCCATGGCTAGGTGTAACGATTGAGACTCGTCTATAACAGGAGTGTTGGGCTTGTATGAGAGCCCGAGGATACCAATTTTTTTGTTGTTAGATTTAGTTACCTCTTCGATCATCCTGACGATGCGCTCTGGTTGTACCGTGTTGACTCTGTGCGTGGTCATCGCCAGCTCGGCTTGTCCTCCGATCGATTCAGCAAACCTCACGAAAGCTATATTGTCTCTAGGGAAGCACGGTCCGCCGTATCCGAGCCCTCCCCTCAGATACCTCGGGCCTATCCGACTGTCCTTGCCGAGGATCCTCGTTACCTCGTCCACATTCGCCTTCGGTACTCTCTCACATATCTCGGCCAAGGTGTTCGCGAAGGTGATTTTCATCGTAATGAACGAGTTTATCGCTATTTTAGCTATCTCGGCGTTTATAAAATTAGTCCTCTCGATGGGGGGGTTGTTGGTACATACCTTCTTGTAAATACTGGACAGAAGGTTACCAGCCCTCTCATCACTCTCCCCTATGAGGACGAAGTCGGGTCTGAGAAGGCCGTTGATGACGTCACCTAGCGCGATGAACTCAGGGTTATAGCAGAGTCCGAGGTTCTTCCCAGTCCTCCTCCCCGAGTATTCCTCTAGAGTGGGTCTGACGATGGTGTCCATAGAGCCTGGCATCACGGTGCTATTGAGCGCGACTAAGTGGTAGTTTCGCTTAGTAGATAGAACCTTTCCTATCTCACTCATCGCCTCAACTACGTACTTGGAAGAGAACGAACCGTCTGGATCGCTGGGCGTTGGGACCACAACGAAGGTTACTCCGGTGTTGGAGATCGCTTCACCGTAATCTGTCACGGCTCTGAGCCTCTTTCGGTTCATTCTGAGAAGTCTATCGAGTTTAGGTTCGTAGATGGGGGATCTACCCTTGTTGATCTCTTCTACCTTCTTGTCGTCTATGTCGACTCCTATGACCTTGTACCCTCTATGAGCGAGAACGGTAGCGATGCAAAGCCCTAGCTTGCCTAGCCCGACGATAGATATGCGGGAGACATTCAAGATCCATCACGAGGCGCGAAACGCAGCTATCTTCCTCAACTTTAAGTGCCAATCGATGGTTAATTTGAGGCCCTCTTCTAGGTCCACTTTTGGTTCCCACCCCAGCATCGCCTTTGCGCGCGATATATCGAGAGCCCTGCTCAGCGGCCCTTCAGGTTTGTTCCTATCGAAAAACACCTTACTGGGTTTATGACCGCTAAGGTTGAGGATCATACTAGCTACGTCCTTGATCTTGTATCGTTTGTCCCAACCGAGGTTGATCGGAGTCGCGTCAGTGACCTTCTCTGTAGCCAGAATGGTCCCCTCGACTATATCCTCGACGTAGGTGAATCCCCTCTCTTGCTCACCACTCCCCCAGACCACGAAGGGGTCCTCACGGTTGAGCGCTCTCTCGATTAACGCGGCGATCGCGTGAGAGGCATCAAACTGGCCGGGTCCATATACCGTTAGATACCTGCATACTGAAGACTTGAAACCCTTCTCCAGGTAAAGCGCCCTAAGCTGGAGCTCACCCATCAGCTTCGCAAAACCGTAGAGGTTGTCACTGCTATTCCAACCCTCTCCAGTAGAGAGGATGTCGTCCTCTTTCAAAAGGTAACCAGGTTTGTTAAGAGAGGGGGCGTAGACGCAGGCGCTTGAAGAGTAGTGCAACCTGTCAACTCCGGCCTCGTAGCTCGCCATAATGACGTTGTGATCGATAGCGAATATCTCAGAGGTCTCTACCTGATACCTGTCAACGAACTCCCTTCCTCCGAATAGTGCACTTAGGTGGAATACGATATCGTAGTCTTTGGCAAGATTTTGGAAGGCATGCCTATCCGTCCTCAGGTCCATGATGACTAAAGACGGTTCACCGTAGCCGTGTTTCTTATAGATCTCGTTGAGACGTTCGAGTTTGGCCTGCCATACCCAATGCTTGTTGGGGATGAAAAGTTTGTCAACGACCGTCACCTCACCCCCTAACCCGAGTAACCTGTCTACAAGGGCGCCACCTATGAAGCCTGCACCACCAGTGACGATGATCCTCTTCCCGGACCATTTCATGGCCTTGGTACCTCATCACTGCCCCAAGTATTTAAGATTGTGTACAGATAGATTTGAAGCCCTATTCAGGAATAGACTCGCTCGTCACCACGCGAGTCCAGCGTACGACTTTCGCGCCCGGTAAGTTAGCGCATCTCGACTATAGGTCTGTCTTTGTGCGGGCCTTCATCTCGTTCACGTACATCTTCAGGCCGGAGTAGAGGTCTATCTCCGGGACGTAGCCGGTGGCATTCCGCAATTTTGAATAATCGCCGATAAAACTGCGCGTGTCGTATGGGTTCGGTTCCTTAATGGTTATGGTCGAGGTGCTATCTGCCAATCTGATGACCGTTCTCGCGACGTCGATCAGTTTATGGCCGTTGCCGCTACAGACGTTAAAGGTTTCACACGCAACTGATTCAGGTTCGGTTGAAATCTTCTCTACGAGCTTTGTGACGGCCTTCAAGAAGTCTACGAGGTGACAGAAATCGAGTACCTGGTCGCCTCCGTAAATTACTATCGGTTCGTTCCTAAGAGCTGATCCTATGAACGAGGGGATGGCGCGTCCTGGGTGATCGCGTAACGATCCGTATATGTTCGTTAACCTAAGTATGATGTATCTTAGCCCGCGTGAACCCAAGCTTTTGATGAGCGTCTCGGCCATGGCCTTGCTCGCCCCATAGATCGAGATGGGTCTCAGGGGCTCAGATTCGGAGACAGGTATTCTCTGGGGGTTGCCGTACACCTCTCTACTGGACAGGAAGACTAACCAAGGTCTTTTAGGAGACTTCAGACACCACTCAGCTACATTCAGGGTTCCAACAACGTTGGTCATGACGCACGACTGTGGATCAGACTCACATAATCCGACCCGAGAGACGCCTGCCGCATGAATCATCACGTCACAGTCACTCGGGAGCGTTGAGAGGGACGACAGGTCGTTTACGTTAGCACGAACCCTTGATATGAGGGCGTTGTTGCGGGCTTCTAAGTTCTTCCCAAACGCAACTACCCGATGACCCCTCAGAGATAGCTCATCGCTTATGTGATGGCCTAGAACACCACCCCCACCCGAAATAATGATGTTCACCGGGCTGAGAGAAGGGAGATAGTTTATAAATTGTCTGCTAAAAAACCAGCGGTAAAAACAATAAATATTATTATATCAAGTAAATTTCCGAGATGCCGGTAACGGTTAGAGTTAGGGACGTTATGGAGACTACAATACCGACCGTAGACGCCAACACGACCGTAATGGATACAGTGAAGAGGATGGTATCCGATAACGTGTGGTCATTCCTAGTGACGAAGGATGGGCTCCCCGTGGGCGTCGTGACGGAGAGGGACATACTGAGGAGGTGTATCTCAAAGGGTTACAGTTTGAACATGAAGATAGGTGACATAATGAGCTCTCCCATAATAACTATCGGACCGGACGAGCCGCTCGGTAAGGCGCTACAGCTGATGACCGAGAAGAACATAAGAAGGCTCTACGTCATCGAGGGAGGTAAGATCATCGGCAGGATAACACAGACCAAAGGCGTCGAGACTACTCTGAACGTCCTGCTCACGCTTCAATCGATACCGTATCAGTTCTGAGGCAAGTCGGTAGAAGTCTTCGATATGATAGATGGTTTAAAGTGAGTGGTGGTCATCCGTTATATAGAGGTCAGCGTAACTAGGGATATGCAATCAATCGACCACGAGGTCCTTCTACAACCCGTTTCAAAGCACATGCGCAGAGACTACATCTCATTAGATGTGAGCTCAACAGTCGTCGAGGCCGCGCGCTTAATGAAATCTAGAGGTTATGGGAGCGTTATAGTGACCAGAGACAACGAGCCGGTGGGCATAGTCACAGAGAGGGACATCCTGTACAAGGTAGTCGCCGAGGGTAGAGACCCGAAGATCACGAAGTTAGAGGAGATTATGTCGTGGCCTTTGATAACCGTGACTCCTCAGACGCTAGTGGTCGAGGCGTTGGCTACTATGTCGTCAAAGGGGATTAGAAGGCTCGTCGTTGTCGAGGGTAATAGGGTAGTTGGGATGTTGAGTCAGCTGGCGTTGGTCGGTGATGTGATAGGAAAAACTCCCGTGGTGCCTGAGGTCGAGGCCGAGAAGCTGATCAGATGTCCGTACTGTAACAGTAAGTTTGAGCTAGTTAGTGACCTCTCAAAGCACATCGATGACGTCCACATAATGGAGGACCTCTCCTCGGTTGGTATGAAACCGGTGGCCGAGACTTACATCAAGATAAAGGGAAGGAGGGTCAAGTAGTCCGTCTCTTCGATGGACGTTGCGACCATAATATGATAACGTATGCGGCTATCATGATGGGTATCGACGATGCTATGATCAGTAGGGTCACTTGGTCAACGTAAGTGTCTAGGATACCGATGTATATTATGGGTAGCGTGATAGAGAGTTCTCTACCAGACAAAAAGGCCTTTACAGAGACCGTATCAATTCTTGCGATGACCACTGGTGTGAACTGAAGGTTGGTGGGCAGGTCCTCTATTACGAAGTTACCATTCTGGTCCGATGTCCCGGTAACGTACAAGACGTCCTTGATCCTCACCTCTATGTTCACGTCGCTTAAAGGCTGTCCCCTTAAATCTAGGACCCTGACTACTGCTCTCGTTGGCTCTAATTTTATGATCGATGGGTTTCCGTCATGAGCGATCCTGAAGTTACCGAGCTTCAGGCCCTTATAGGAGATGGAGACGTTGTAATCACCGAACGGTACTGGTACTTGACTCTCCAACACGTTCCCGCGTAACGTAACGTCTAGAACGCCGCTTACACTTATTCTGGTGCCGTTAAGAGGGCGGTCGTCACTCCAATATAGATAGATCGTCATCTTGCCGAGGGGGTACCTGCGCGGGCCATCGATGAGCGAGGGGGTGACTGTCGACTCGAAGATCGTTCTGTTACCGTACCTCACTGTAAGGACTGAGGGCACATCGGGTAGGTTCTTCAGGACTGCCTCGCTCCCCATCCCTTTCAGAACGCCCCATGGACCTATCAACTGCCACTCCACGAATATCGGCGCCCCGCTGTGGTCGAGGAACGAGAGCTTGGGCGGTATCACCCGGGCCACTAACAGATTGTCTCCGGGCACTCTTATCGAGAAGGTCCCGACGCTCTCACCGAGGTAAATGACCTCGACGCGGTGTGACCCTATGGGCACTCCGATGATCTCTGCCGAGCCGCTCCAGTCAGTTTCCTTTGTAACTGAGCCGAGACGTACCTGAGCGCCCTCTAACGTTTCGCCCTTCGCGTTGAGGACCTTGACGTCCGCCTTATAGATCGGCAGCTCAAGACGTGTAGCGTTAACACCAGAGGGGACTGCTTCGATGGTCGCGATGATCAGTTGTGACGTTACTTCTGAGAAAACGGTCGCTCTCACCCTGTAAACGGCCACCGGCATCTGTTTAATCGATAAACGTCCGTCAATCGTCTTCACCTCATAGATCGTAGACTCCTTCGTGGGTCCTAGGATCTCGAAGGTCGCTGGTAGGTAATTGTTCGATCTATCTACCGCGACCACGTAGAGGTCGTTCACGTTACACCGTAACGGTAGCTCTCGCGGCACGACGGCGGATGGGTTGAGAGTGGGATGATACCCTATCCATAGGTACCCGCTGTATACCTCTACTCCCTTCCATCTAATCGCTATCGAGTAGTTACCATTAGGCGCTAATGTGAAAGTGGCCAGCCCCCTCTCTGATAGCTTCAGGTGCCTCTGACCCGACGAAACGTATGTAATCGTGACCTCTGCGTTCTCGAGCGAGTCGCCCAATGCGTCTGTTGGCCTTATGGAAAACTCGTTGAGCTCTGTTCTGATCTCGCCCCTCGCCAACCCCACAGCAGTTGCAAGCGAGTAGTATACGAGGACGTTCTTCTCGTATTGTGTGTCGGATATGATCTTGATGAAGTAATCGTAAAAGTCAGGTAACCTCTTTATTCTAATGGATCCTCGATCGTCCGTCCTGAACTCAAACCTGACATGAGGGTAAAAGGCCGCCTCCAACGTAACGATCGCGTCGCTCACAGTTAATCTGCCGTTTCTATCGTAGACGGTCAACGTGAACGTCCTATAAGGGTTGATAGAGAACTTACCACTTATCGAGTACGAATATTCCCACATTCCCCTCTCGCCGTAATCGATCGTCACCAAGACTTGTGGTGGTTTATCGAACGTATCGCTCGGTAACGTTGATGGGACGTCCACGGTGAAAACGAGGACTGAGGAGGATCCTCTATCTTCGCCCCTCAAGATGAACTCAACCGGGTCAAAGGCCTTTAAGGTGAAGCTTCTGCTGAGCTCTTCAGCGGTAGGTACCGGTTCGTCGAGTCTTTCTATGAAGTTCAGTCTGACTTTACCGATCTTCACGCTATCGCCCCTGCACACCTGTGAGAGCGAGAGCGTCCACTTGGCGTATATTCGTCCATCGCGGATAACTGTGTCTGAACGTGATAGCGTGTAATTTTGTATGAAACCTCTTGACTTAAGCTTGAGTGCCCTCTCCTCGTATACACCGGCCTCGTAGTCCCATGCCTCGCCCAGGGGTAACGTTCCATTGTACCTCTCGCGGCAATCGGTGTTGGTGATGATTAGCGAGAGGGGGCCGGTCTCGCCGGCATAGAGCTCGTGACCGAGCAGTTCAACGTCTAAAGGCCACATAGGAGGCCCCCACGAGGAGTACGAGGCCGGTATCTGGAGCAGATATAATGTGCATGTCACGAGTATTAGCGCCGGTAAGTACGCGATAATTTTCACGGTTTTTGGTACTGGTTCTCGTTAGATATCTTTGTTTCTGTCCCTCTCCTCACATCAGCTCCTTGTCTTACCGAGGGTTATCTAGTTCTATCCGTAGTAACCGGGTTACCTTAATGATGCAGGACCGCTGATGATTTTGGCGTGGGAAATAACGATCAAGTGATAGAGGAGGTGGTGAGGCGTTACAGAGAGTTGAAGGAGAGGAGAGGTCACGAGGAGGTGGTGAGGCTGATAGATTCGCTGAAGGGTTTCGCCCCACCCGGTGTCGAGTGGGGGATAGAGTTCGGGAGAATACCAGGCGTTAGTTACATCCTAGAGGGGGGAAGAGTGGTCGCCCTAAGGGTATCGAGGGACGAGTTCGGGCCTTTCATGCAAACCAGCCTGAAGCAAGTCGACGTCAAGAACGTGCCCTCGGAGGCCCTCAAGGAGGTGAGCGAGAGGCCCGAGAACTTCATCACCAAGGTTGTAGATCACCTAAGCGGTTGGCTGGAGAGAGCACCCACGGATCACCAGTTGAGGGGGAAGGTGGAGGCGCTGGTGAAGGGGTTGAAGAACGAGTTGTAAATCTTATGGATTTTCGTTCAAGTACTTCGATAGGATGCGCTGGGCCTCCATCTTTCCTAACTCGGAGAGCCTGTAGAGTCTGTTGCCGTCAGCGCCCTCCTCGACCACAAAGTACTCCTTGAAGGGCCGCCTATAGAACTCGGTGTCTAACCATTCCTTGGATACCTCTCTCCCCAGCTCCCTCGACCTCTGATTGATCTGGTCCCTGCTCAAGGGAGACTCGTGATGCAACAGCAGGAGGACTAGTTCCTTTTTGCTCATATTTTGAAGGGAGCTGAGGATTTGAGGGGGCATCTTTTTCTCAGTGGTCGACGGGGGTCTCTCAGTAGCGATCCCCTCGGGTATGATCGATCCAGCTAGCTTTATGCTCTCCTTCAACCTCTCCACGACTGACTCGGGTGAGGTGCCGCTCGCGGAGATTTTCAATCCCCCTGGTAGGGTGACCTCTACTGTCAGAGTAACCCTCTCCTCTTCTTTGCTCAGTTTCTCACCAGATGTCATTACAGATATCATCAGAGGTCGGGATTTAAAGTTTAGGGTCGAGAGAATGTGATCTACAGGCCGTCTCTGTGATAGTTCTCAACCGAACTTCCTTATGTAGGCCGTGGAGGTCCTCAGGTCGTAGATGGCCGCTGTGCCGACGGTGGGAATTAGACCAACCGCCCTCTGGTATGACGTCTGTTCCTGCCAGGTACCCGAATTGACCAAGGAGACGCCCTTGTACGTCGTCATAGAAGCGACGTGGACGTGGCCCGTAGCGAAAAGACTGGGTACTTCATCAATAAAGAGGTGGTCGACCTTGGTCGGTAAGACAGGGGTGGAGTCACCGAACGTTGGTGCGAGGGTCCTACACCTAATGAAGAAGGTCATCAACCTGTTGAGGTCGTTTACCAGATTGCTATAAGAGTACCCCGTGCTCGAGTGGATGACGTCGTCGAACGTCTGGCCGTGGAAGAAGAGCATGGTGTTTCCGCCTATCCTCAACTTGGCTGGGTTGCCGCAGTACGATACCTCCCTCGAGCTGTCAAGTATCTCCCTGAACCTCTGCTGTACGGGGGGTTGCGGAATGGTCTTCCTTACTGGCTCATGGTTCCCCGGGACGTAGATTATCTTGATGTCATCTCTGACCTCCTTCAGTAACCTTCCGGCCTCTCTGAATTGATCGGATAGTGACGCCAGTGCCAGCTCCTTCTCTTGACCGGGATAGACGTAGACGCCATCGATCAGGTCCCCGTTTATTACCAAGCACTTCACCCTCGATGCCTCTCGGGAATGGAGCCAGTCGAGGAACTCCTGAAAAGCGTCCTCAGAGAACCTCTTACTACCTACGTGTAGATCGGATATTACACACACTTTCACGTCAGGTCCCTTCGGTCTCTCAGAGACGTTCGCTATGTCAGGGTATATGATCTCTTTGATGACGCTCGTGTTGTCCCTCTTCACCAGCCTCACTGCTACCACTACGTCAGGTACTACCTCTTCGAGAGGTTCCTGAAGTCTCCTCTCCGACGCCGGCACGTAGGCCTTGATGGATGAGGTGGGGTCCTCCAACACTAATAGAGCGCCAGATTTCGTATCGATCTTCTCGGTGACCGAACCTACAACGTAGATCTCCCTCTGTGAGGTCCTTGAGGCCTCTGATATCGATACTATGGGGAGTCCCCTCTCCTCGATGACCCTCCTCAACCTGTAGTACCTCCCTATGAGGTACGTCGTGGTCTCTTCAATATCGCCCTCTATCCATATGTCGGTGTAGTCGGGCGAGAGCACCTCTATGGTCGCTTCGTTCGATGTCTCCAACACCTCTCTCGTCCCGGCCCTCCTCGTGAGGTAATCCGATACGTGTCCGTTCTCGATATACGGAGCTTTGAACCCAGAGCTTCTCAACCAGTTTATGAGGTCAGACAGGAGTGACTCAGGGTCGTCCGCGGCCTCAAGGAGAGAATCGATGGCCTGGGGCGTCAGTAAGTAACCGTCCTCAGTGGCCTTAGAGATTAACCTCCTCTCAACCCGCTGACGCTCATTGCTGGTGTACCTCAAGCTCACCTATATCCCAGTCGAGGAGTGATGAAAGTATTTCATCCTGCTCTATAACGCTTTTCACCTCGTCCATCGGCACCTTCAGGGAGATCTTTCTGGTCCTCCCGTAACGGCCGAAGCTCACGACGTCGGATGATATCACGCCAAGCATATCCAGCTCGCTGAGAAGTCCGCTCACTCTCCTATCAGTTAACGGATCGACGTTAAGTTGCAGGCATAAGCTCTTGTACGCCTTGTAGACGTTTCCCGAAGTAATCTTTCCGACCCCGGACCTCACCAGATGGTATACAGCTAATAGCACTATCCTCCCGTGAAGTGGAAGCGTCGAGAGGGCCTCATAGACCCTCCCCTGTTCTATCACGCCCAGAGCTATCTTGACGTGTCTCTCCTCCACGGTTTCTGATTGATTCCTCTCGGCTATTTCCGCAGCGACTCTAAGTAGGTCGAGGGCCCTTCTAGCGTCACCGTGCTCAGAGGCCGCTAGCGCGGCACAGAGGTTGATCACCGACTGTTGAACTGCGCCCTCTCTGAACGCGAGGCTCGCGCGCTCCGTTAAGATGTCGATCAACTCTATGGCCGTGTATGGGTGAAAGACTATCTCCTCCTCGCTCAGGCTGCTCAATACTCTTGGATCGAGCATCTCCTTGAACATCAGGTCGTTGGACACGCCTACTATAGAGAGCTTACCGGACTCCGAACCTTCATTTATCCTAGTCAACTCGTATATGAGTGAGTCGCCATAGTTCTTCACGAGGACGTCTATCTCGTCTAGACAAGCCAGTATCAAGCAGGGGCTCTGGAGGAGAGCCGATCTAAATCTGTTGTAGACCTCGGCCTTCGATAAACCCGTGAATGGGACCTTGACGTTCACCGATGAGCACAGCTCCGAGAGTATACGGTACTCAGTGCCTATGAGTCTGCAGTTCATGTACACGAACTTCAGGTTCGCGTTTATGGCCTCGGCCTTCTCGCTGAACCTCCGAAAGACGTGCTTCACCACCGCGGTCTTTCCCGTACCAGTCTTACCGTAGATGAAGATGTTGCTCGGTCTCGATAGGAGGAGGCTAGGGGAGAGGATCTCGCCCAGTCTCCTTATGTGTTCCCATCTATGAGGGAGGGAGCCCGGTATATAATCGGCCCTTAGCACCTCTCTGTTAACGAGTAGGGAAGTTTTTGAGACTGAGTAAGAGAGTATATGATCGAGCGGGTCCGAGGGACCCCGATCTTTCCTATGGAGGTCCTGCACAGATATAGTAGTCCAAGGTAGAATATACTATAGTTGTTCTCAACAAGAGTTGAGTCTTTATTCTATTTATCTTTATTATTTTTCCCTCCATCCTTTTTTACTAAAAATAAACCCTCCAATAGAAACTATGGGGTGCGGGTCCTAGACTATCAATCAAATATCTTCACAATTCTTAGGAGCCCTCCCTATACAAACCGGCTTATATCCTCTCATCAATCCTCTATCAACCATAGGACCTCTATTATCAGTCATTTACTGTGAAGCTTCTGGGTAAGGTCAGATAACCCCTCTTTTTCCACTGGAGCACGTGGAGACGCTCCTGGTACGCTTCACTATTAGTGTTCTATGTGAATGCGGAGGGTCTTCTCCGTGACCCTAGAAGGATAATGGTAATACTATCGTATTCCGAGACGGGACATCTTTTACTGTTCTTGGAAACTCCCAAATATCTCGAGAATCCTTGGGTCTATAACCGGAATACAATATCGGGCAAATCAACGCAATACTGATAGAGTCTCTAATTGATACCCGGGTAAGGTGAAGCAGTCAATACACTTCACAAAAACCGTGCGAACTCTATCACACTCCTCGTCAGAATCGTGTGAAGAAGTTAATTCTTAGACCCCCCTTCACCTGATTTAATCGCGTCGTTCTTCTGTATGAGGGTCAGGACGTAATCTATCGCTCTGCAGAGGCTGTAAATTTCATCGGTCTCCATCGCCTTCGAGAGTCTGATGCTGAGCTCCTCTAACTTATTCACTAAAACGACGTCCAGCCTCCTCAGTAGATAAGGCAGTATCGCCCTCTCAACAGAGTCCTCGTCTCTTACCTTCACTACGGGCTTTCCACAGACTACACACCTCAACTCTCCCTCTACATCGAAAAGCGGATTACCGCAGACTGGACAGACGTCGCTAAGCATCCTCGCGCCCCCCTTCAGGGCGTCCACCATCTTCCTCATCGATTCCTTCTCCTCTGCGGTCAAGATCACTAAGTATATCGATTTGCAGCTACTTATAAACTCCGTAGACGCGTCGACGGTTTACCAGTAAACAGCGGCTTAATTCTCCTATTACAAAATAATAAAAATATTTTATGGCGTTCATCCATAAAATGGTCCGGGGCCGTGGTCGAGCATGGTCTAAGATACCTGGCTCGGGCCCAGGAGGTCGCCGGTTCAAATCCGGCCGGCCCCAATGAGTTCGTGTTGACCAAAAATATTTAGCAGCCGGACATAAGATACGTGACCGCCGTTGAACTGAGGCCGTTGATATCGAAGCTTTTCGAGATCGCGGTTAGACACGCAGAGGCCCTCGATCGGTTAGAGGTCGGCAGTAAGGAGGCCGCCTCCGTAACATCATCGTTATGCAAGCTCTTGAACGCGCTCGGCAAGTATCACGGACTATTATCAGAGGAAGAAAAGGACCTCGCCTTGATGCTGAGCAAGACGAGGAGGACCACGAAAAAGCATCACGACGCGGTAAGCAGCGCGAGAGAGCACCTGGAGATCGCCCTCAGGGAACTGGACGAGATATGAGACCGGAGGAGCTGAGAGCTCTCGACCTGAAACCCGGCAGCAAAATAATCGTCACTTGGTTCGATGCGGCAGAGGTGAGGAAGAAATTTAAGTCACCGTCCCTACAGGACATGGAGGCAATAACCGAGGTTCAGACGTCAGGTATATTCCTCTACGTCCACGAGGCCCTGCTCTGTCCCGAGATACCGCACCTAATAATCTACGAGGGCAGATTGAAGGACAACTATCACGTCTATACGTCGATACCCCTGCCGCTCGTGAGAAACATCGAGGTGATCAAGAGGACCAAGCGGTCCCTGAAGGTGTATCCCAACCTCTACGTGATTAACATCGGCGGGAGCTGCAGCAAGAGAGTGATGAGAGTCAAGTATGGATGTTGAGAGACTCCTCGACCCTCCGACCTTTGCCGGCGAGGTGCTCTCGCTTCCTACCTTCCCCTACCAGTCGGAACTCCTAAGGGATCGTTCGAAGAGGATAATCGTTTGTGCGGGCAGACAGGTCGGTAAGAGCACGGCCGCCGCGATCAAGGCTATCCATTTCACCGTTACTAATCACCATGCGACCACGTTGATCGTCTCGGCCAGCGCCCGTCAGAGCGGACTGCTTTTTGAGAAGGTGAGGGAGCTGATAACTAGGTCCAGGGTCTTGAAGAGGAGCATCAGATCCCAGAGCGCCACCAAGATCGCCTTCTCTAACTCCAGCTGGATCATAGCGCTGCCCTGTGGCCGATACGGCTCGACGATCCGCGGTTACTCCGCAGACCTCTGCATAATCGATGAAGCCTCATTTGTGCCGAGCGAGGTGATAGAGATGGTTGTCCTGCCGATGTTAGCTGCTACGGACGGGACCTGTTGGATGCTCAGTACCCCTTGGGGGATGGACCACACGTTCTACAGGGCCTGGACATCTGATGTCTGGAAGCGATATCACTGGCCCTCCAACCTCTCCCCCCTCATCACCGAGTCCTTCCTCTCGGAACAGAGGTCGTTGATAGGCGATGAACGATTCAGGGCGGAGTATATGGCTGAGTTCGTGGGGGACCAAGATAGCTTCTTCCCCATAGGACTGCTGCGAAGGTGCGTAAGGGACTACCATTCGTCTCTCGAGCCGGGTCTGAGATGGGGCTACGATCCTGGAGGTAGGTCCAGCAGTGCGGCGATAGTCGCGCTGAGACGCGAATGTGAGAAGTGCTACGTTGTGTTCAAGAAGACACTGAGAAACGTCCCTTACGTCTCCGTCAATGCCTTGCTCGCCGAATTTCACAGGGAATTCCCCTTCGAGAGACTCGTGATAGATGAGACCGGACTTGGCGGGCCTCTCTGCGAACACCTGAAGGACCTCGGAGTCCCCGTGGAGGGCGTTAAGTTGACTCAGGAGAGGGTCAGCGAGATCTTCTCAAAGCTCAAGATCGCTATGGAGGAGGGGCGGCTATTCCTGCCTCAGGACCTAGAGCTCCTCAATCACCTCAACGCGGTGATCGCTAGACCGGACTCTAGAGGTGGCTTCCGGTTCGATAAGAGGCCGGGGACCTTCGATGACCTCGCTTACGCATTGGCACTGGCCTATCACAATCTAAATAGCGGAGGGAAGCTCTACACTATCTCCTTCTGATGAGGTTCGTTGCATGCCTCCTTCGATAACCTCTCAACATAGAGAACGAGACCCTATTATCGACGCCCTTTAAAACGATCAAGAGGAGGACTGCACAGAACATCAGAGCAGCGGCCAGTGGTAGGAGTATGGGGGCTAGATATCTAAAATCGCTCCTCGTCATGACCAAGATAGTCAACGCGGCGCCGTAAACGCCCGAGGCGATACCGATGAGTCGCTTTACGTTCACGTTCTCTATCTTATAAGCTAGATAGAAGACGGCCGCGAACGAGAGGACGACCGATACCAATGAGACCGCAAGCCCCTCGGGACTATAGTGCAACCTCACCTCATACCTCGGACTGTAGTAGTGCAACCTCCCATCGATGTATCTGCACTCGGAAACTGAGCACAGGAAGTCGATGGACCCTGCCGCGGAGACCTCATCTATCCCCACCCAGCTGCCCCTCTCTACCGTCTCCACAACCGGACTCGCGTGATGGACCGAGAAGTATAAGCTCAGGCCGAGGGCCACGAACGCCAAGAACCACCTTAGACCCCTCATCTCCTCCTACCTACTAGCGTCTTCAAAAGCTGCTCCAGTATCACGGTACCGAACCCTAGTTCAGCAGCGTCCTTGGCCTCGAGAGAGACAGACGGGTCGACTGTAGTGTATCCGAGCGCAACCAGTATGGAGAGCAGCAACGTCCTCAGGAGCTTGAGGGGTGAGAACCTCTCATCACTCTTCAGGTACCCCAGAAGACCGTACAAGAGGGCAGCAAGGAGCGAAAGGACTATCGCCTCGGGATCTACTATCACGAGTCTTAACTTGAGTTTCTACGTATTTTTGTTAATGAGGTACCTGACCCCCTCACCGAACCCCAACCCGGAGAGGAACGCGAAGGCTGTCACGGCGTCGCTCACCCTACCTTCTAGCAAGAGTAGTGAGAAAGTGACCGCGGCTATCATCGCTACGCCCCCTATGACCAGGGCCATCACGTCGTCCTTGCTGATCTCGACGACGGTTCTCCCCCTCTTATAGGTGATCCGCTGTCTCTTCACGTCAAAAATACTTCTCGACCCATCATATTTTTGTGAGCCTATCGAGGATAAACGAGATCGAGGAGGCCCTGAAGAGCCGAATCGAGTCGGTCGACGGACTCTCCGGCAGGTCCTTCATCGGACAGTACTCCTCCCCCCAGGTTCACCCTAGGGCCGAGATATATGCGGAGAGCGTCGACTTCACCGACTACACGATCAACGGGAGGGGAATGGAGGCTAACTTGAGGTTCAAGGTGGTCCTCTGGTACGTATCGGCCTCTGCGAAGGAGGGATACGAGGAGATGAAGCGCCTCGTCTGGGGGATATACGACGCCCTGATGTCAGAAAGGTCGATGGGCTTAGAGACCGATGTGAGGGTCACTCCCAACACATTCAGGATGGAGTCGGGGATCACCGCGGACAACAAGTACGGGTTCAGGTGGGAGGTCTCTTTAAGCGTCCTTATACCCGTCATATGATGGACCTCAAAAATATCGAGGGAGTGTTAAGTTGAGTGATGAATTACATAGGCCTTGGTAAGCAACCAAGCTTTGGAACCAGCGTCGACCCTTCAAAGTTCATCGAGGCCACGTCCTATTCTATTACCCCCATAGAGGAGAGGGAACTCGTAGAGACCGCTACGTCGAGGACCCCCTTGGAGTGGTACGGTGTGAAACCCCACTCGGAGATAGAGGTGGAGGCCCTGATACAGCCCCAGGGAGGTCTAGAGTATTTATTGCTCTCAACGTTTCAGAGACACTCAACGACCGCGGTCGACCTATCCCTTGACGTGTATCGGCACGAATTCACCCCTTGGACCGGCGGCAACCTGACCTACTTCACCGTCGAGGGGTCGTATGGAGGGACCGCTCTTAGGGCGAGGGACTGCATAGTCGACTCGCTATCCTTCTCATTCTCCTCTGAGGAATTACCTCGCATCTCGGCCGCGATGATAGGCAACAGCGCCACGATTGTATCCCGGGCGTCTCACTCCCCGAACTTGGTAAAACCCTTCACCAACTCTGACGTGAAGGTAGAGATTGAGGGAGCGGAGGTTGAACTCAGGGAACTCAGCATAGAGATCAACAACAACATCGAGGACATCTACGACTTATCATCGTCGCTAGTTGGCGTAGGGCTGGGGCTATTGGAAGTTTCCGGAGAGTTGAACGTTAGATTCCTCAACCAGTCTCATCTTGAGAGGTTCATCACACGCGATGAGGCGAGCTTGGTGGTGAGGCTCAGAGGTCCACCGATCGGTGGAGATCACAGGTACGAGCTCCAGATAAGTATACCGAGGGTAATATACGACGCGTGGGAAGGGGAGGTGAGCGGGGCTGAACTGACCACCCAATCGGTGCGCTTCAAGTCGGTTAAACCAACGAACGATGAGACTATTAGGGTAGTCTTGGTCAACAGGACCTCTACCCTGTAAGGCCACTGCAGGAGAACTATCATGAAAGTGAAGCTCGATCAGCACGAGTACACGGTGATCCTAAGGGCCAGCGCCTGGCCGCACCTCAGTACTCTCGCGCGGGCGTTCTCTGACAACCCACCAGACCCACAAGCGTTGGAGAGAGCGGAGGAGGAGGTACTCAAGACGTGCGTGAGGCCTCAACCATGTGAGGAACACGCGAACCAGATCCTAACTAAGATACTCCTAGAGTTCGTTAGGGAGATGAGGTACGTTACCGCGACCTTTCGGGGAGAACTCGTTGATTCTGTTCAGTAAATTGGGAGAGCGGTATGGCAGGCGGCCTAGCGACTTCCTCAAGGGACACTTAGGTGACCTGCTCTTCGACCTGCTCTCGACCACGGTCGCAGCACGCGAGGAGATCGCTTCCATGAAGAGGAACAGAGGAAGGCGACCCAGATGAGCAGTACAGTGATAGAGGTGAGGGGTTTGGAGTACCTGATAAGAGAGTTGGAGAGGAGAGGCGGAGGAGACATCATAGAGGCCTTCCTGAGGGAGATAGCCCGCGAGACAAGCAGGAGGGCCGGACAACTCGCACCGCGCAGAAGTGGCGCTCTCGCGTCTTCTATTTCTTTCACTAGAAGGGGGAGGACCTCCTACTCGGTGGGTTCATCACTTGAATATGCGCCCTACCTCGAGTTCGGCACCAGACCCTTCATCGTCGACTCTCCAGTCTACGTAACTGGTGTCGGATGGAGATACATCTACCTTCACCCGGGAATAAGGCCGAGGCCTTATCTGATGAACGCGGTGCGTCTGTCCTTTCACGAGAGACGGAGTGTCTTGAACTCGGTGCTCAGTGGGTCGACCAGCAAGTGAGCGAGCGTTACTCCATAGAGGTAGAGTTCAAGGGCGTCGATGACGTAAGCGATGAGATCAAGTCAGTTAGTGAGGGACTGAGGAGCATCGGTAGTATCAACGAGGACCTGACCAAGAAGGCATCGGAGGTCCTGAAGAAAGCGAGGGACGAGAAGAGGACCTACAAGGCGCTGGCCGAGGAGTCTCAGGTCTTTGGTGAGAGAGCGAAGTTCATGGCGGACCAACTGAACACCGTCGCCGGGTTCGCGGGGAAGATCAATAACGTTTTCACTCAGTATAACACGCTCCAGATCCGGGTGAACACAGCCCAGCTGGCCCTGAACGAGGCGCTCGAGAACCAGAGCAGACTCCTCGCTCAGATCAACTCGCAGTTCGATAAGCAGTACACAACTATAGAGGAGGCGCTCGAGGGACTGGGAGAGATGCGTGCAGCGTATCTCGAGGCCGGGCAGTCGACGAAGGCGGTCGACGAGGCCATTAAGCAGCTTGAGCAGAGCAAGAAGAACGTGGCTAAGGCGTCAAACGAGGTCACGAACGCGCAGCAGCAGATGAACGCGCAGATGGTCACTCTGGGGGTTCAGGCGATTGGGTTGGTGCCGCAGTTCATGGAGATGGTCAACTCGCTCAACACGTTCAGGAAGCTCGTCGGAGACCTGCCTTCCCTCCTCGGTGGCGTGAAGGCAGCGTTCACGGGCCTCCATGCGGCCATGGGTCCTATTGGCCTCATTCTCATCGCGATGGGCGCGATCCTCCCATTGATTATCACACATTGGGATCAGATCAGGGCCGCCCTCGAGGAGGCTGGTAGAGTCGTATGGAACGTATTAGGTCCAGCCCTCGAATGGATTTGGAATAACGTCCTCAAACCACTGGGCGAATTCATAGAGGCCAGCTTTAAAAAGGCTCTCGACTCATTGGGCTCTACCCTCAAGTGGTTAGACGAGAACGTAGTCAAGCCGCTCAGTGAAGGGCTCGATAAGTTCTGGAATGAGGTACTGGTCCCCCTCGGAGAGAACCTCGAGAAGGAGTTCAAGAAGTATTTGGAGGCATGGGTGGACGCGTTTAATTGGGCGAGGGATCGAATAAAGGAAATATGGGATAAGATCGTCGACGCGATCCGGGGGGCCATTGGTTGGATTAAGGAAAAAATAGACGACATCATTGGGAAGATCCGTGATGCCTTCAAATGGCTCGCGGATAAACTCGTGGGTAATTCCATCATCCCGGACATGTGGAGGGACATCCGTGATTGGACGGAATGGGGTATCGGCGAGGTAGAAAAATTAACGGCAGGCATCGGAGGTGATATCATGGGTCCGAAGGTCCTCGGCGGGATAAGCGTCGTCGTGAACGTCAACCAATCGAATGCGACCGCGGATGAGATAGCCGCGGCCGTATCGCGGGCTCTAATGAAGAACTTGAAGGGGATGGGTAAGTAAGTGATGCGTCGCCTCCTTCATCGTGGAGAAAATTGAGGTCTATAACGATATCGACGGCCGCATGGTCAACTTCTTGAAGGTTCTCCAAGATAGGGAGGCCATCCATGCTTCATGAATTGTTTAAGAAATGGCGGGAAAGGCTATCCTTCGTCTTCATTTTTACATCATTCTTCATTTTAGTCGACGAGTACGTGAAAGAGGGCTATATCTTCGACCCTCGTGATGTAGTCGCGCCCTCGATAACACATGAACAATTATTCCTAATATTCCTGATAGCCGGCTTGTTTCTCGGTATGCGTAGACGCATGGTCTTCTTCTCATAAATATTTAAAAAGAAATAGATTCAGTGTATGAGTAGCCGGGAAAACTATACAGTCCCTCCAATAATTACACCCGCCGATTGGAATCGGTTCGCCTCCCGCTTTCGTGTACGCGGTACGGGGGGAATATTTTTTACAGGAACCGATACGACTAAAGGGGTCGTCGTTGGAGGTGCACAGCCAGGGTTCGGTATATCGAGTGAAAATATGATCGATCTAGGTGTAGGGCAGACGAGGAACGACGAATCGGGGAAAATCGCCTATGCGGTATTCTCTGCGGGCTTGGACATCGTTGGTGTGGCCGTCACGCCTCCACGGTTAATTACTTTATGGGATAGCGTCGTCATTAGCGGATATGGGGGCCCCTCCTATGCCTTGAGGATT
Source organism: Aigarchaeota archaeon (assembly GCA_025059745.1). Lineage (GTDB taxonomy): Archaea > Thermoproteota > Nitrososphaeria_A > Caldarchaeales > Calditenuaceae > JANXDH01. The sequence goes on from JANXDH010000004.1 coordinate 148,258, forward strand.
AATAATAGCCGTTCGCCTAACAACGACATTCTCTTTCAGGGTCAGGCGGCCACCAACACAGCAACCCTCCGCGACTCGCCCTTCTTCGTGTTCCGTGGAGCGTGGTGGGATGGTGCCCAGTCGAGGGACCTCGATTATATGGTTAAAATCGTCATGACCGGTACAGGGCCCACGGCCAGGTTGACTTTCGCCCGTTTTATCAACGGTTCCGATCCCTCTCCCGTTGAACTGGTCGCAATCGCCTCTAATATTGGTAGTGAGGAGACGGCCCTGCTTCTGACCCGAAATATTGGTGGAACCCTCTCGGTAGTGCGCGTACTCCTCGGCCCGCCCGATAGTGGGGGAACCGGCTTCCGCGTCTTAAGAGTGGTGAATTAAACGAGGTGATAGGGGTCGCCTAAGGAGGTCGTAATTCGTTTAAGCGATGCGCTACTTGAAGACCTCGAACGATGCCTCCACTACATGGCCGAGCAACAGGGTCAGAAGGTAACCGATATGGACAAAACAATCAACGAGCTAACCCTCGCTCTCATTCGCGGTTGGGTAATTCAGACTATGGCTAATGTCATTCTACCAAAGAGGTATGGTGTGGGGGATGAGGGTCGAGAGAAATAGAGGCGATGGATGGGAGGACATCACTGCCAAAACACTTCGGGTAAAATGGGACCTCTCTCAAAAAGATCAGGAAAAACTCGATGCCGAATTTATCCAGAACGTAAACGTGGGTGAACAAATTCGCATCCGTGAAGATATGGCGAGGGACGTTTTCGCGGATGGCATCCTCGACCTCTACGAGGTGTTCAGTGGTATAGTCTATGAATCAGTGAGGCAACACCATGGCGGCAACCCTCCACAATGTAACGTTACGGCTTATAGCGAGCTGATACTCTACGACAAGCACTTAGTCTTTAGGTCATACCCGACGGGGACGAAGGCCGGGGCGATAATCCGCGATTTGGCGTCCCTCGAGAGCAACGTCAACACTTCTAATGTGGACGACGGCCCATCACTCACATCACCATGGCAGATCGAGAACATGGTGGCCTTGAAGATTATGCAGGACGTAGCCCGCGGGACTAACTACTGGTTGAGGATGAAGCCCGGTAGAGTCCTGTACTTTAAGCCGAAGACCACGGGCTCCCCCGTCGCTACCCTCGATTCCTCTAAAGTGATCTCGGCCGATTATACTGAAGACCGTTGGAGGTTAAAGAACCGGGTCATATATGTAGGGGCTAATGGGCGAGTCCTCGCGGACGTCTCTGAGGGGGCAGGCGACCTACCGATAGTCGTACACGACCCGTTCTTAACCGATGGTGCTGAGGCCGCACGGAGGGCAAATATCAGGTTGGCCTTGAATAAGGAGTATGGCCGTCAACTCAGGGTCGTGATGCATAGAACCCATTTCGAGTCCATGGATGTAGACCTAGGGAGCACGATAAGGGTAAACCTGCCATCACTCGGTCTAAATGATGTTGACATGTATCTGGTCGGGATGGAATGCGACCCTCAGAGTCTACAATACACTCTAACTTTAGGCGGACGGCTTGAGCTATTAGAGGACTTTTTAGATGAAGCCATCGGAGGGGATGTCGCGGGTCGCTTCGGGCCCTCCGTAAGTGTCGCGGGGGAGGTATCGACGATGAGGTCTAACCTCTTTTTCACTCAAAAGATCATATCGATCACATCGCATAGGTACGTGACGTACCTCAACCGGCCACCCCTCACGATCCACGGCGGCCAGAACGTCACTATCAGGACGGATACGGGAGAGGTTGAATTAGCATCCGGCTTCACGACCGGCCATTGTACGATCAGTTTCCTGCCGCCCACTGAGACCTTCCGTAGGTGGGGTTACGTCGAATGGGTTAGTTTTATGAACCAAGGTAGCGTGAGGGTACGGTTGCTTGACACATCGGGTAATGAGCTGGCCTCTAAAGACGATCGGGGTTCGGGCCCCTCTCTCACTAAAAGATTGCCGTTGAAGAAGTGGCCCGGCCGGCCTCAGGAATTCACGAGACATCCCGCGATAAGGAATTGGGGGTCTACTAATACGGCCAACGCTAGCACCTCATTCGCGGGCGTAATATCGGGCTCGTGCATCAGGCTCGCGCCGAGCACATCGGGAACGATGGGTGAGATATTCTATAATAAGACGAAAAATTTAGGGCTCAACCTCTCGTGGGCCCGCTATATGAGCGTCTTTTTCCTCGCATTCGTAGCCAATACGACGGTAAAAATTAGATTACATACGAACGCAAATAATTATTTTGAGGCGACCGTACCGATAGTTGAGGCCGGCCGATGGAGGGAGTACGTGATATATATGAGCACTCTATCGTCATCAGGCTCTCCTAACATGAGCAACATCAACTGGATCAGCATATTGGCGGACTACCCGATCCTCATCGATAGCGATTACGTTTTTCACCAGTATCCCCGTGGAGAGCTGAGGGTGAGGTTCGAGCTGAGTAGGCCGAACGCCTCGGCCGTCTCACCAAAAATAAGGCGTGTAGTAATAACATATGAGGAGGTGGTGGTATGACCGAGTACCTCATCCTCAACCAGGCCCGCACCTACCCGGTCGTATGGGAATATGGGAAGGAGGTGGTTAGCCCAAATAATTTCACCATCCCTGTCAACACAGAGCAATCACATTGGTATTTAAACTTTGGTACCAATGTCGGTGCGGAATACTACTACCTGAGCAGTTCTAATCAGTCTTATGCATACTATAGCTTTAGGACTAGTACGCTTTCTACGAACGCGCAGATCATCGGTTCATTCATTAGGAGGGTAAGAGTCCTATGGGGTTCGGCCGGAGGCGATACTCCGACTGTAACTTTAAGCGTGTGGGAAGCAGATCCTTCTACCCTGAATCCCACGAACCGAATTAGAAATTTGGGCCAGTTTACTAGAGGGCCTTCTGGGGGGCAAAGTTTCACCTGGTCTGTTGACAACCCATTGGATGGTGTCCCGATTACACTTGGAAATGCGTATAGTGTCCGGCTTGGTGACCCGGTCTCCTATGAGGCGCCCACTACCCTCTGGTCGCTCGAACTGTATGGCGCTCCCTCCTCCTCTCCAAGCGGTAAATTTACCGCTGCTAAGACAGAGGTTCGATATACCACCGATGGTGTGAACTGGGTTACGTACACCAGAAATAATCGCTCATGGGGGGGATGGGAGGTTGAGGTCGTTACCGTCCTCCGCGCGCCAACATCGAGCGGGACAATTTTCCGTTCGGATGAAGCGTGTAATCTATACGTCTATAAGTCGCAGTCCATACCTACTGGTATTACGTTCCTTCGTGAGTTTCTGAATAATACGCAATATAATTTACCAACCACCGCTCCAGGAGTCCAGGTACCATTTCCTAGTGATGAGCAACTAACCTATACCTTCGACTACATCACGACCGCGAATGTTAACACTCAGATCGCGACTACGCTCTATCCGAGGATAGTCTACGAAAAGAACCCGGTAACCGTGGACATGTTCAACGCCTCCGAGGCCTATCTGATCCGGCTCGAGTATTTAGCGACGGACACGAGGGTACGGCTGAACGATAGCCCGCTCCAGGAGTTTACGGGTAGCTCGGGCGCGACCACCTTCGACCCACCCCCCGTAGTGTGGAAACTTGAAAACTTAAGCGGTAGAGTCCGCGCGGTCATGATGGTGCTGGAATGAGGGTACGCATAGAGAACGTTGATTTAGAGAGCGGGCTACCCATCGAGATAGCTGAAGCGATTAAGAAGACGGCCGTGCTAGAGGAGAAGGTCAGGACTCTCGAGTCTGAAAAAGAGGCGCTCAATGAAAAACTCAAGGCCCTTGAGGGGAGGACGACGGCCATCCTACGAGTAGAGGACGAGGTTAACGGCCTCTATCAGAAGATAGCTGCACTTGAGGAGGAAAACGAAGAGCTGAGGGGGATACTGGAGAAGCTCATCGAGCGATCGCCCACATCCTCTCAAACTCAGAAGTGAACGACCGCGCGACACCGGCGTCATTTATCACCACCACGTTCTCATCGTTCTCTGCCTCTGCGGCCCTCGAGAAGTTGTAGCTCCCAGTTATCACGATCGTCCCATCGATCACGACGAACTTGTGGTGCATAGAGTTGCTGTTACCGTCGAGCTTCACGTCGAGGCCACTATTTCTCAACCTCATGTACTCGGACCCCGTCTGGTTGGCGTTCAGTCTCTCTACCAGCACCCTCACCGTTATCCCCTTTCGATGCGCGTTTATGAGTGCCTCCGCGAGAGGGTCGCTGGTGAAAGAGAAGACGGCCACTAAAACTGACGAGCTGGCCCTCTCTATCAAGGAGATTATCAACCGGTCACACTCTTCGGTCCTCGAGAAACAGACCTCAAGGACATCCCTCTGAACCACCGTGGTAGCGGTGAACCAAGTCTGGGTGGTGGTGAGGACGACGGTTCTGCTCATCGAAGACGCAGCGCCCGCTCCGATAACGATCCCGACTATCAGTAAGAGCAGCAATAGGGTGACTCTTGACCTAGGGCCTGCCACGACTTAACTGAGAGAGGGAGATTAATGAAGTATATAACTACGTCTGGTCAACTCCATCCTCTAGTATCCAACCGAGCTCCCTGAGCATGCGCCTAGCCTCAGTCCTCGAGATCACAGGCGGGTTGTAGCTGTCACCGCGCGCGGCTAGCAAGATATCGGATATCTTGTACTCTGGGAGCTCTGGCTGGCCCCAGTGGAGCTCGACCCTCTCAGGGGTTAGCCTGCTGAAGACCTTGGTCTCGATCACGTGCTCTATGTACTCCCTTATCGCCCTCACTTGGTACTCGTTTACTCCTACCGCCTCTCTAGCGCTCGCCTCCGTGAAGCCGGGCGTGGTGAAGAGCTTTATCACGGGTGACCTGAGGGCCGCGGTGAAGACGTTCTCGAAGTAGTGATAGTATTCGAACCTTATCCTCTCCGGAGCCTTTAGATCCTCGACTTCTATCTTCCTGTTGGTTATCACGTCTGCAGCAGGCTCCCTCAGGATCTGCTCGAACTCGGGTTTGATCTGACTCTCCAGCACCTCATCACCCACATCGAACTTGATGATCCTGCGTGGCACGGCCTTGTCCATGTAGAGTATCAGGTCCCTCCTCAACGTCGCCTCGCTATCGAAGACGCTCGGTACGATCCTCCCCCTCCAGTCCCTCTGGGTCGCTATCAACTGATACGCAAGTCCGTACCCCCACGGTGAGGCGCTGTCTATTCTGTTCCACCTGAAGTGTATCAGCATGTCCGCGGGGACCGTTCTATACTCCACGTGCGAACCGACTTGGATGACAAGGTTGTACCTGACAGGCTCAAGGGTCTCTAGGTCTACCTCGACGCGCGGGCTACCGTTGAACCACCTAAGCGGCACCCTCTTTAGCGATACAAGCTCATCACCATCGTAGACGTACTCGAGGAACGAGTTTCCGGTGAGCAGCATCTCTCTCACTAAGTCGTAAAGCATACTCTTGAGGTTCACGGACTCTACGAACTCCTCTACCCTCTTCTTCGCACTCGTGCTCCTCGAGGTGACGTAGAACCCAGGGCCGAGCACGGCATAGGCCAGCGTATCGACCGCCAACGCCACCGCCGGATTCCTGTAAGTCTCGAGGGCCTTTGCCCAGTTAGGCCAATCGCCCTCTATTCCGTCAGAGAAGACCGATACCACCTTCCCACCACTGCTCTGCTTCGACCTACCCTTTATAAGCTCCATCAGTCTCAAAGTCCTATAGATTGACCGCGCGGTTAGTATTTTTGACGTCCTGACCCCTCTCCCATATCAGGTAGACGGTGGGCAGTGGCCTCATCTTCAAGGCCTCGGCCATTAGATCCAAATCCGGTCCCCCCTCGATAAGGAGCCTCATGACCTTCTTCCTCGACTTGAAGTAACCGAAGACCTTGACCAAATAGTCGTAGACCTCCCTCCTCCTGCCCTCATCCATCCTCCTTAGTACCGATAGATTATATCTCTTCGACGCCATCATGCTCAGGTCAAACCCCCTCTCCGCGAACCATTTAGAGGCCTCTTGGTAGAGGGGTGGATTTTCGGAGACCCTCCTCATGCCTGCGTGCTCGAAGAAGGGGTTGTAGCGGGCCATGACTGCCAACGTCTCAACGTACTTCACGCCCACCCGCGGTAGTGTCTCGCGGACCAGCCTCACCCCCAATCCGATGCCCCTGAACTTTGGAGCTACCACGACCCTCGCTATCCTCCTGAACTCTCTACCAAGAAAGTCATAATATCCCCTCCTGTCAGAGACGTACAACCTCTTCAGCCAAGGTAAGGCCGTGAAGCGCCCGCTCACGACGCTGGAGCACATCGTGTAGACTATCACACCAACGACGTCTCCGTTATAGACGGCCTTGAAGACGTCTGTTACGTAACCAGGCCTCCTAGAGAGGTAATGGAAGCGCTCCAATGCCTTGTAGTCGTTCATGTCTCCCCGAGCGATGTAGGTCGATGATATCAGGCTACAGGTTCTTGGGGAGCAACTCAACCTCTTTATCTCCGCACCGACCTCACCGAACTTCTTCCTTATGAGGAGGGTGGGGTTCAGGTCGTAAAGAACGTCGTCATGCGTCGTGGCCACCAATACGGTCTTTCCCCTTTTCCTCGCGACCTTCTGGAGCAGGTAAGCGACTACCTTCGCCGTATCTCTGTCGAGCGTTGAGGCGAACTCGTCTAGGACCCAGACCCCTGCGTCCGAGTCAAGGAGCCTCGCGATCCTGTACCGGTACCTCTGACCATCGCTCAACTCCTTGTACCTCCTGATGAAGAGCGCAGCCTCGTTCAGGCCCGCCATACTCAACTTCTCGATGGCATCGGAGACGTCCCTCCCCACACCGTGTATCAGAACCTCGTTTGGGTCGATTTCTATTGATCCAGCCTCGAGGACTCTCCCGAAAGACCGGTCTTCACTCAACGCCCTCGCCAACTCCCTCAGGAGTATAGACTTACCGCTGCCCGACTCACCGGTCACGAATATCACGTCACCCGGAAAGACCTCGAGCTCAAAGTCCTTGTAGACTATGAACCTCCTCTCCTCGTCGAGGCCGAGACCGAAGGCATCGGCCACAGCCGCCACTCTCTTGGTAAACTTAACGCGAGTCGAGAAATCCCTCGATAGCTTCAACTTTAAGAGGGGTACCTTCTCAACTATGGGGAGCTTAAGGGATATAAACATCCAAGACCGATTACCCCTCACTCGGTATTTTTGCTCAAGCAACATCATCAAATATAACGTGAGGGAAGTGGCTAGGCATGTGGAGGAGTCCCTCAGGATAACTGGAGTCTTAGCAACCCCACGCGTCAGCCGCAACGGCAGACTCTACCTACCGAAGGAGCTCGAAGACGCTGTGAAGAGGACGAACGGTCGAGAGATACCGGTCTATTGGGAGCACGTGAGGGCAGAGAGGGCGATAGGGAGGGCCAAACTGATCTGGAACCCGGAGAAATTACAGGTTGAGTACGAGGCGATAATAGAGGACCCTCGGGCCGAGAGCGTGATAAAGTCGGCCCCCATGAAGGTGAGCCTAGGAGCCGACTACGAGAGGATAGATTACCTCGATGACCTAGCGATAGTGAGAGGCCTTCGGTTCAGGGAGCTGAGTCTGGTCGCGGTACCTGGAATACCTGAGGCTGACCTGAGGGTAGTAGAGGCACAAATAGGCATAAGCGAGCGCGTGGTACCGTTCGAGGAGACCCCAACGATAGACGCGAGCATGAGATGGGACAAGGAGCACGCACTCGCCTCCCTCAGGAGGTGGGCCGCAAAGGGCGACTCCAACGATATCGACTGGGTTAAGTACGCGAGGGGGTTTGCGTGGTACGATGACTCTAACCCTGAGGACCCCCAGTCATATAAGCTCCCTCACCACGTAGTTATAGACGATCAGCTATACGTGGTCTGGAGAGGAGTGGTCTCAGCTATGGCCCACCTGATGGGCGCCAGGGGGGGCGTGGACGTTCCTCAATCCGATAGGAGGGGAGTCTACTCGCATCTTGCCAAACATTACAGACAGTTCGGTAAGGAGGTCCCATCTTACGAGAGGCTTGCCGAACTCATAAGTCACGTGAACTCGGCCGAGGAGAAGGGTAACTGGAGTGCATCATTATCTAAGTTCGAAGAGTTCTGTAGATCGATAGGCCTATCTGGGACCCCCCGGGAGGTTATCGTCCTGGACTTCATGGGTGAGAAGGTGAGGATCAGGTGACCTTTCTCAAAAATATCGAACGCGATGTTATGGTATCGATGAACGAGACTAAGGCCCAACAAAGGGACGACGTCAGAGAGGTGAAGGTAACGCTAGACGCCACGGAGCTCCAGAAGGCTCTAGCAGAGACCCTCACGAAATACCTCCAAGAACACAGAAGGATCAACTCCCCGACCACCGAGAGACGTATAGTCGGTGAGGACTCCAAGGACGACGGGTTAGTGAAGCTCTACGAGTGGGCGAAGAGCGCGGTCAACGAGTCCGTACTGGGGGTGCCGAGTACTTTCCATTACATCGTCGATCTGATCCATGAGATGCCCGGCCTCTTCTACGATCCTACGCAGTTCTTTGACGTGAGGGAGATACCGGAGGGCTCAGATTCAGCACGGTGGTTCATCATCCCTTTAACAACCTACTCGGAGACGCCAGAAGGGTCGGATGTAGCAGAGGTCTCACAGACCATCACATCAGTCTCTACTACACCCATAGAGAGGAGCACTAGGCAGGTACTGAAGTACAGCGACCTCGAGAACGCGACCATAGATTTGATCGCGGGCATAACTAGGAGCATGACCTTGGGTGCGTTGAGGGACTCGTTCAAGAGGGCCGTCGACACCATCTCTCAGGACTCAAATATCTCGACGATCTATGGTGACGGCTCGGTCGACTCCGAGTCCGAGGTGACGGCTGAGATGAAGCTCTCCCCCTCCACCCTCGCGTCTGCCAGGAGAAGACTCATGGAGGGAGCCGGTATAGATCCAGGTGTTGAGGTAGCGGCCTTGATCTCCCCGAAGCAGTACACGGACCTCCTGATGCACCAGGAAGTGAAACAACTCTTGAGCTATGGTAGTGATGAACCGGTGAAGAGGGGCCAGATACCCACAATCTACGGCATAAGGTTGTATCCCTTCGATGTTCCATCAGGTACCGGCGCTGGCACCCCACCCGCTACGACTTACAGGGCGATCGTCTTCCACTCGCCGTCAAACGTTATCGAGAGACCCATCGGTCTCGCCATCAAGAGGAAATTGCTGATAGAGAACGTGAGGGACGTGAAGAAGAGGCAGATCGACATGGTGGCCACCTATAAAGACGCTGTAGCCGTGAAAGACAAGAAGAGGGTAGTGCGCATCATTACTGCCTGATACGCCACCACATTCACTTTCATTTATCTCTCAACAAAAATATATTATTTTTAAATTAATATAATAAGAGATGACGTACGCAAATCTTGAACGAGTAAAGGCGGTGTTGAGGATAACGGGGAACGAGGAGGACAACGTACTCTCAACGATATTGCAGGAAGTAGACGCGGAGATAAACACGATACTGATGAAGTATACGCAGTTACCCATAACGGACGAGAGGATCAGGACTATCTTGGCAGGTATCGAGGCAGAGTGGGCTGGAGGCGTCTACAGGTCCTACGTGGAGCCCTCCGTGATGACCTACCCAGAGCACCCACCGCGCGAGCACGTCCTCATAACCAACGCCAAGAGGAGGCTAAGGGAACTGATAGAGGTACACCTGAAGAAGAAGGTGGACACTATATGAGGGAGGTGATCTACGACCTGAGGGAGTTCGCTCTCTCCGTGAGGGGGAGGGAGGAGTCGGTGCGCATGAGTTTCTACCACCAGAGGGATGGTGAAGTCGAATTAGTCAAGGCGACGCTCTTCTGTCCTCTGGACTCCCATGTCCTCGTCTGGGAGGACGAAGGGGCCTTAGTGCCTCTACATGACTCGAGGGCATATGTAGAGTACGAGCTGAACGTCCTGAGGAGAATAAGGGACGAACTCGGTACCGAGCCGAAGAGGGGTAGGTGGGAGGGGTGACACGGGAAGAGCTTTACAACTTCCTCCTCAAGGTCATGAGGGGCATCAACGGCAGGATCTACAGGTTGAAGTGCGACAGGCACAACTCGTCGCTCGAGATTACGGGATATCTACTTCGATGCGGGTGCGTCATTCCTGAAGATACCGATCAGGGTCGACGCGAAGAAAGTTGAACTTCGTCTCGGTCAACATCCTCTTCTTCTCCCTCTCCTCCTTTCTGTATGGGTTGCGCCTCAATCCCCTCAATACGGTCTTGCAGCAAGGGCACAGCTTCCTCCCCCTACTATCGACGAAGTAGTACCCGACCTCATCGGGGAAGCTCACCTCACAGAACGCACAGTAGTTGTAGTCCCTTCCGTTGCTCTTGAACCTCGCTGATAATAAAACTTCCGGCATCACCCTACATATCTCATAGCAGATCTTCAGAACCATCAATAATTTATTATGAGAACTCTATGTAAAAACGTTCGTCGACACGTTCTCGTGAGATGGGGTACAATCAGAGTGACCTCCTCTTGTACGCGACCCTCGCAAACTTCACTCCCTCAAGGCTTCCTTGAGCAGATAGCGATACGAGTATCACGACCGCCTCGGAGATAGACGTCCTCCACTCAGCCGCGAACCGTTCTACGAGGTCGTATACGTTAGCGGGGAAGTAAACCTTCACCGCGACGCACTCCTCGTGCCTCATGGTTACAATAATCTTGAGATGTAAAATATTTGAGCGTAAGGACTCGCGGTAGACGGAAAATGAAAATAGAAATCTCTAGTAATCTCGTAAATTTGTTTGTCCTCGCATGGGATGGAGGAGAAAGAGTTTCGCTCCGGCCCTCCTGACTCTCTTATCCCCTAAGGAGCCCACCAACTTGAGGAAGAGGGAGTTGAGGTTGACCAGTATGGGCTCGAGGTCTTGGTTGAGGTGGGTGAGGGTCCTGGATCTGCTGACGATCGTGAGGTCATCAGTGATAACGATGGCCGCGATGCCCCTGTGGTACGCTCCCATCTGCTGCAACCTCCTGTGCAAAGAGAGCAGCGGTTCACGGAGCTGGGCCATTATCTCGTTCACATCGTTGGTATCCTCCTTGAGGGTGATTATCCTGCTGATCTCGGACTTCTCGAGCCTCGGTTCGACGGCCTCCCGGTGCTCCCCCTTGCTGGCTAGATGAAGGTAGAGGCCGAGCTTTCGACCGAAGTTGGAGATGAGTAACTGAGGGTCCATCCTGGCCAGCTCATCCACGGTGTTAACGCCGAACTCTCTTAACCTAGACGAGATCTTCTTGCCCACGTAAGGCAATTCGCTCACCGGTCTCCCGGCGAGGAAGTCTCTGACCTCTGAGGGCTTGATGAGCATCAGGCCGTCCGGCTTCGACCTGTCGCAGGCCATCTTGGCTATCAGCTTGTTCGGCCCTATCCCTATGCTGACAGAGAGGCCCAGGTCCCTCCGTATCTCCGACTTCACGTCGCTCATCAACACCCTCGCCGAATCGAAGTCGCCCTCGACGACATCGGTTACGTCTAGGAACCCCTCGTCTATGCTCGCAACCTCGAGCACCCCTCCTACCTTGCCGACTACCGCGAAGACTCTCTTGGACAACTCCTCGTAGTAGCTCTTATCGATCGGTAAGAAGACGGCCTCGGTCCCCTTCAGACTCTCCATCGCATCAGCTATCACCATGCCCGCCTTCACACCGAACTGTCTGGCCACGTAGTTCGCAGAAGCCACCGAACCGCTGATCGCGGTCCTACCTGAGTACACGCAGACTACCACAGGCCTCCCCCTAACCTCAGGTCTCCTCAACTCCTCGGCCTGTGCGAAGAAGTAATCGACGTCAATACATGAGACCACCTGTATCCTCAAGCCCCCAGATGAAACCGTCGAGAGGGCCCGATAAGGGTTAAGGGTAACCGTCCCTGATGAGCCCAAACCTCTTCAAGAGGACCTCCCAGTTCAGCCTGGTTAGCAAGTACGCGAGGGACAATGAGAGTGCAGCTACGGCTGTCGCTGTCAATAGGGTCAGCGTGGTGGAGGAGTAGATTGCACCGCAATCGACCAAGAGACACGCGAGATCGGACGAGTAGAAGACGAGGAAAGAAGCAGAAGTCGTGATCACCAGCTTTCCTGCGAAGACCACAGGGAGAAAGTATATTGAGCTGTAATTTGCTAAGGCCAAGGGGAGATAAACGACGTCGTCTGGCAGTGGGGTTGCGGCCGCGCCGAGGACAGCGATCCACCCGTATCTAGAGAGCAACCGCTCGAGCGGAAGCACCCTCCTCCTCGTATCGTCCTTCAGGAACTTCCTCCCCCTCTTGTATACCACAAACAGGATAGACTTCCCAACCGCCGCGCCGAGGGCGCTGAGCAGAGAGACGGGGAGCGGGTCCAACCTACCCGCGATCACCGCGAACGTTATCGGAACCAGATAGGGGCCGCTGACGAACGGCAAGAGGCTGCCGACGAGGCTCGCTAAGAACACCCCGAAGTACCCGTAGGCTAGGAGGTCCTCGAACAGTACTACGTCCATCACCTTAAACTTTGGATTCTGGTATTAGAGTGTTTTATCGGCTCTGTCATACCCTTCTAGCTGATAATACGCACCACTTATCACCAGCGTTGATGCACTTGACCTCCTTGCACTCGTACTCCTTCCCTGTCAGCTCTTTCAAGTATCCGGAGAAGCTGCCCCTGAAATAGTTTGAAGTGTGGCCCTTCACTAATTTGCCCACGAGCGTGCACTCTATGAGAGACTCAAGGGTGAGTTCGTATCCTTGAGTGGTCTTTACCATCGATGTAGACGTTGCGTAACCAAGTGCCTTTATATGTTTGGCGAACATCTTGATGCAGTCCTCAACGTCCTCCATGAGGAACCTATGCTTCCCCGCGACGAACTTTCCGGCTGATAACCCAACGTGATAGAAGATAGCGGCCATAGCCTCCTTACCTAACATACCATAAAGCCTCTCAAGGATCCCTAGCAACGTCACATCAACTACTATTATAGCTCTGGTGAAGAGGAAGGAGTAAGCCTGATGGTACTCGTTGATCACGTAGCCCGGTATCTCACTCTGATAGAGTTTTACGTCAGTAACCAACCAGTTGTCCCTCAACTCATCAACGACGCTCTTTAACCCCGACTCCCCCGCGTCAGTGTAGTCTACTATTATCGAGTTGCTCGCGAGCTCCTCGAGTGCACCGACACCGGATGACATCAGGCCTAGCACGTTCAACCTTCGCCTCCCCATCATATCGAGCACAGAAGCGAGCGCACCCGGCACGTTCTTAACTGTGACGCCTATCGAGGCGAGCTTCCTGTTGGGCTCGTAAAAGGAGAGCGGTAACTTCAAGTAATTGATCTTTTCGTCGTCACTAAGAGTCATGATAATTAAATATCTTTAAAGAGATATAAATATAAAACGTGCGTATTTCGAGTGGAACACTATTTTATAATAGCATAGTACGAGCTATTAAAAAAGATCGAATGCGGCCGCCGGGATTTGAACCCGGGTTGCGGGCTCGGAAAGCCCACGTCCTAGTCCAGGCTAGACGACGGCCGCCCCAGCGGTATACTGATTGAGATACCGATCGAAATTTAAGTTTCATCAAAAAATACTCTCGATGATTAAGTGGGTCTTCACAGTCACGATATCTCGAACACGACGTTGACAGAGACCGTATACGTCTGCTCACCTGGGAATATCGGCGTCGTCACCTCACCAGCAGCCTGACGAGGGGGGGCATATGCACCGGCCGCGGGGAAGTACTCCGACACGATACTCACAGATAGAACCCTAGCTATCGAGATGCCCAGACCCCTCGCGACCTCGTTCGCTCTGCTCCGCGCGTCGTCTATCGCCCCCTTCATGGCCTCCGTCTTCAACTGTCTCATCAGCTCGTCCGAGAAGGATGCCCTTATGCCGTCGACCTTGTTAGCGCCAACTCTCACTGCACCATCAAGGACCTCAGGAGCCACCCTCATTAGATCTCCCCTCAACGTCACCTCTATCGAATTGATCGCAGAGTACCCTGCCAGCACGGGCTCGTTAGACTTGTCGTAGACGTATATCGGCTGTAAGGAGACCAGGGTGGTCCTTATGTAGCGGTCGGGTATCCTGAAGTTCCTGAGAGCGGCGATCACAGCGTTCATGTTTTCGTTGTTCCTGGACATGGCCTCGACGGCGGTCTTCCCCCTCGTCTCAACTCCGAGATTGATGACCAGCTGATCCGGTGTGGCCCTCACCGTACCCACGCCCACCACGTTCAGGACCCTCTGCTGACCTCCGTTACCGAACGCGGACGTCACCACCCCTCCTCGCTCAGCAGGTGCGGCCTCGCCCAACCTCTCAGAGATCCCTCCGATAATAATCAACGAGACGAGAGTGGCGGCCAGCAGGGCCGCCAGGACTATCCCGTTCAACACCAGAATTCTTCGCTCTTCCATGGCACCTCATTGATATCGAGCCCTTTAGATAACCCTAAAGAGTTGTACGCCCGTTCTACGGTTTAGTACGGGCCCTAAAATATTAGGCAGCCCCACAATCTCCTTCTCGTTGAAGGAGGATAGAAAGAGGGTCGAGTCCGACCTGAGGGGTAGGACACTCGAGGTCTACATACTACTGTTGAGGAGCAACGAACCGGTCGGAGTCAGGGAGGTTCAGAGGAAGCTGGGCATGTCGAGCCCAAGCGTCGCACAGCACCACCTAGACAAGTTGGTGGGGCTGGGGATCGTGACAAAGGACGAATCCAACCGCTACTCGGCCACAAGACTAGTGGACGCATCGATACTCTCTCACTTCATCAAGGTCGGTAGGTTCATCATGCCCCGGATGACCTTCTACGCGTCCTTCTTCGCCACGTTTACCGCACTCTACGTCTTCCTCACGTCCCCCTCACTCGATCCCTACGCGATTACACTGGGCATAACTTCGACGGCGATATTTGTGATGGAGAGCGTAAGGGCTTGGGTGAAGAGGCCCTGGTGAGCAGATCACTCCTAAGGTACGTCGTCCTCCCAGCGCTCCTAGGGTCTGCGCTCTCTGTCACGCTCTTCACACTTCAAAACCTCCTCTTTGCGACCCCCGATCTCGCCGAGGTGCAAGGACACGTCGCATCTACTTTCATGGAGGACGACATTCAACAGGAGATGGGGCCCGCATCGACGGTTACAGGTCGGACGTATGACGGTTACACCTTCATCGTGGTAGCGACGCTATCGCTTGTAGTCGCCCTAACTGTCTACACATCGACCTTAAAAGCGCTCAAGAGACCGTCCGGTCACTAACGTCCCCTCCCTTAAACACCGATATCATGAACGTCAACACGAATACCAACCCAATTATTACCAGCGAGACCAACGGTGGTACGCTGAAGAACTCGTTGATGAAGAGCTTTACACCAAGGTACATCATTATGACCGACAACCCCTCGTTGAGGTACCTCAGTCTGATGAGCGAGCCCACGATAAGGAAGTAGAGGGACCTCAGGCAGAAGACGGCCAGGATATTCGACGTGTAGACGATCGAGAAGTCCCTGGTGACTGTGAGTATGGCGGGTACCGAATCGACCGCGAATATTATGTCCACCACTTCTATTGAGACGAGCGACAAAAGGAGAGGGGTGCCTAATACCCTACTTCCTTCTCTCACGATGAACCGGCCATCGACCCGATCCTTTACTGGTAACCTCTTCAATATGGACCTGAACGGTCTGCTATACAATATGTTACCGCGCAGGTCGCGTTGAGAGAAGAACCTGTATCCAGTGTAGAACAGTGCGACGCCTAGGGGATAGATCATCCACGATATGCGCTCGAGGAGAAGTATCAACCCCGTTATGAAGAGGCCTCTCAGTACTATCGCACTCACTATGCCGATAAACAAGACCCTCCTGTGATGCTCGAGGGGAATCCTGAAGGCGTCGAAAATCACCGCGAAGAGAAAGACGTTGTCTATGCTGAGGGAGACCTCGATCAAGTAACCGGTATAGAAGGTTATCATCGCGTCCCCGCCTCCCTTAGTCCATAGGAAGTAGCCGAAGCCGACCGCGATCAGGACCCAGACAGTCATCCAGACTGCTGAATCCGAGACCGTCCACCTCCTCATCCTCTGAAGGAGTGCGAGGTCCACGATCAAGACGGTGACTATTATCGAATGAAAGACTATCCACTCGGTTAAATTTAACAACCTGTGGACAATATCACTAGAGAGCGCACTATATTAAGTTCCTCAATTTAAAAGAACCTCTTCAGAGAGCTCTGCCTGTCCTTACCCACGTTACTCCTCTTGAATATCGACTCGAAGTTCTCCATCGCCACTATCACCCCCTCCCTCAGATATGGGTCCTTTATGTATTCGGTCAGGAGCTCCTCGGCGAGCTCTAGGTACTTAGAGACTGTGCCCCTGTAGACGGTCTGGGAGATCTCGCCCCCGCAGAGCCTACAGTTGACGCTGAGAGGAGGCCTCCTGTACTTCGCACCACACCTCTTACAGATGTAACTCTGGGAGAAGTAACTCTTCATGTTACCGAGTATATCGGGGAGTATGTGGGAGGCCATGACACGTTCGGCGACAGAGACCTCGTTCACCGCGGAGATCTTCTTCGCGAGCTCGAGTTGGACCTTCACCTTATCGAGCATGGTCTTGAGTCGCTTGTAGTTGGAGTCCGATACCTCGGTCACCACTTGACTCGTCGGGGTCGTATACCTCGCTCCTACGCACCACCCGCCCCCCTCCCTCATCAGGTCAGAGGCCAGTTTGACTACTCCCTCGAGCTCCACCGCAGGCCTCCCCTCTGAAGCGGCCCTGTAGAACTCAAGCGGGTACCTCTCGATCACCTCGAAGTTGTAGGCCTGTTCGTCAACCTCATCGTGGAGGACTACGGGGGTTATCAGTAACGGAGCATCCATCGACCCACCGATCCGGTCGGGGAGGTACATCCTGCTGAAGTTGATGAGGACGTCGAGCAGGAGAGTGACGCTGTCCTCGTCTCCGTCGCAGTCCCTTCTCTTTGAACCGTGGAGGATGGGGTGAGCGTACATAACGTTTGCGTCGACGAACCCTATGATCCTGCATACCACGCTACCGTACGTATGGGGCGAGAGCACGGCCACGAGGTGACCTATCAGGTCTTCCGACTCCTCTAACATATAATACGCCTCCAACCCCAGCGACCTCAGGTAACCGTCGATGAACCTCGAGACCTTGAAGAGGTGATCGACCAACCTCTTGGGCACTATGACGTCCTGCACCATGAGCTCCAAGGTCTGATCCCACGAGACGAGTGGGTCACCGAAGACGTCAGATACGTAACCGAGCTCGCGGAGCCTCTCGGGCGGTACACCTATCTGTTTGGGAGAGAAGTGGGTGAGAGGCGCGTTGGTCGTGTCGAACCTCACAGTACCGTCCTTGTATACGAAGAGATCGAGGTTGGCCCTAAGGACTCCCTTCACTAGGTCCTCCGGCTGTTTCGCCAGACTGTTCAGTCCCCTGACCCCCTTGAGACTCGGAGGCTTCGGCTCTGAGGCCTTACGCAGAGACTCCTCCACGAGCCCCCTCAAGTCAACGTACTTCCTGCTACTGTGCCTGAGAGGCCCCTTACAGTTGTAACAGGTCTTCTGGAGGATCTCGACGTACTCGACTCCACAGCGTTCACAGGTCGACACCATGATGGTTGGTCTCCCACACGACTCGCACGTAGTCTTCCAAGTCTTCTCTCCGCACGCAGTACAGACCCTGTTGATCAGCTCCACAACAATATGCCCCGCGCCACTCGCCCCCCTCAGGACGTCCCTCGTCATGCCGCCCGCCAGACCTACGGGGAAGAGCACTTGGGAGGGCGGCCTCATCCTCCTCTGCCCGGATTTCTCAGGCCTCCCGACCCTCGCGGATATAGTGCTCCCTATCTTGGGCCTGAAGGGCAGACCGGTTAGCGACTCGAGGAACTCTCTCACATCACCGGTTCTCCGCTCCAAGTCGTTGAACGGCCTCAGCGCGAAGATAAGTGACTTGAGGACGCTAGAACTCAGGACTATCTTGTGGTCCCTTACCCTGTGAGTGACTAAACCGATCTCTAAGAGCCTCTTGACCTTGGCGTCGTACTCCACGAGAGCATCTGACTCGAACCTCTTGAGGCCTCCAGAGATCGAGTCCCTCAGCCACCTCCTCAGGTACTCCACATCACCCACATCCCACGCCTCCCAGGCGGGCAAGTATCGTGGATGCAGGGGCACGCGGAGCTTGGTGCTTATGAGCGCGGCCTCTTCGACCGTTGGGACACTATAGAACGGCTCCCTCACGAAGTCGCTCAACCTCTCCTTGAGGCGATCATCGATCCACGGAGAGTCGCGTAGTGAGCTGATACGAACCTCCTCGGCCCACCACTCCTCGCAGTAACCGGGAGGCCTTAATCTAACGTTGTTCTCCACGCAGTCACCGAAACTCACCAGTACGTCACCGTTGAAGAGGATCTCCTTCGCTCCCTTTTCGGCCTCCTCTAGTTTGGCCTTGTTGTCGACCCTTATCACGGACCCATCACTCATGAGCACCACGGGTGGTTCTATGGAGTCGACCGGTACCGAGACGCCACTCTTCCCGGGGTAGTCGACCCTCAGCTGGGTGCCGGTAACGATGAAGTTCTCTAGCAGTCGCATGGAGTAAGGGTGTATCCCGATCGCTGACATGCCGTTGTTCGGAGACCTTCCGTATCGTAACCTGAAGCCCCACCTCATGCTTGAGGTCGAGAGTATTGGTCTGCCGCCCACGACCTCATCGATCGAACTCACCCTGCTAGAGCTGGACGAGGACGCCCTCTTCATCTGTTCTATCACCTCGTGGAGCCACTCCCACCCTTCGAGCCCGCAGAGCTCCACCATCCTGAGAACCTTCTTGGCCCTGCCGACGATACCGTCGTTGACTACTATCAGCGCACCGCCCCTCAGATAGGGTGTCTCGATCCTCTGCGACTTCCTCAAGGCGGGGACGTATATCGGATCGGTCGCTATGCCCGTTATCTCGATCGGCAGATTCCTCAGGACTAACTCCAGCACCTCCTCGGGGACGTTGTACTGGAACCTCCCGACCCTCCTCCTGTAAAGCCTTACCTCCTCTATGAACCTCCCCACCTCGTCATCGGTGATCACGTACCTCGACAGGCCGACTGATCTCCTTATGTAGTCTGCAAGTACGACCGCACCGGCAACCTCAGTACCACCTGCCGACCTCATGGGGCCGGCGAAATAGACCGCCATGTACTTGCTACCATCGAAGTTTGACTTGATCCTGACGTTGACGATACCCTCCGTGGGCGCGGCGGTTATGCTCGGCGGCGTCATGGTCGCTAGCGAGGCCCTCAGGACGACGAGTAACTCCGCCTCGTTCACGTCTTCTCTCTCGGAGATCAACTCATCGGCGAGCCTGAACGGCACCAGGACTGGTGGGAACTCGGACCTTATCCTCCTTATCTTCTTCGCGATACCTTCTGGGCCTATCAGGACCTCCACCCTCTCGGCCATGTCCCTCACTGGAACCGTCTCGACCTCCATGACCGGTGAGTTACTGTGGGCCCTCACCTTAGACGCGAGGTCAAACTCCTCCTCAAAGCGGGAGAGCAAAGCTTCGTAGTAGCTCTTCTGGTAGGGTAGGTAGGGTCTACCCGGATCGAACCTCCGCGCGACCTCCTCCGAGTTCGACGGCTGGTGCGTTATGAACCCCCCACCCCTCAATAGGACTCCGCTATGTGTCTCAGCACCTCGTTCGCGAAGGGGTACTTGACCGCGAGCTCCTTCCTCGTTATTATCTCCCTCTCTATCTTATCGAGCGCGTACCTCACCGCCAGATCCGCCCTCCACCCCTCACCTGAGCCGGTAACTTGACACTTGTTCGTGAAGAGCCGGGCCCTGCAGTGGATCAGGTGCTGTGGGCCGTGCTTCTCCCTGTGAGCCTTGAAGTGGAGCGATAAAGTGCCCTCCCCCAAGGCCTTACTGAGCCTGGACGCGAACCTGCCTGCGACGTCCAAGATGGCGTTCTTCTCGGCCTCCGAGAGGTCCATGAGCTTGTGACTGATCTGCACTGTTATTCCGGCCGTAGCCTCGCTCGACATCTCGACTATCGGTTCCAACACGTCGATCACGGAGAGTATGCCCTCTACCTTACCGTCCTCCACCACGACCAGACACGATATATCATGTTTTATCATGCGGTCTAGAGCGACGTAGAGCGACTCGTTAGGACGCGCAGTGATGACCGGCCTCGACATGATGGATTTCACGCTGTTGCCGAAGACCGAAACCTTCTCCCCGGTCACCTCTCCCCACGACGCCTTCTCCCTCGGTCTTATGACCTTCTCTATTATGTCGTGGAGCGTAACTATTCCCGAGAGCGACCCCCTCTTGGACGTGACGGGGAGACGCGAGACTCCCTCCCCTCTCATGATTGACGCAGCCTTTCCGATGGTCTCGTCCTCTCTTATCGTAAGCGGGTCCTTGGTCATCGCCTCCCGAACTCTAACTTTCTTCAATAGGTCTCTCAGAGAAGTGCCGATCTGCCTCACGGTAACGATGCCCACAGGCCTCTTGCCCTCTAAGACAGGTAACGCCTTTAAGTTGTTCTCGTACATCAGCTTAGCGCTCTCTATGACGCTATCGTTCGGTGAGATGTAGGGTACCTTGATGGCGGCGGATTTCGCTAGGGCCTTCGTTGGGTTGACGTGAGGCCTGAGCAACAACCGTTCGGTTATAGCACCGATGAAACGATCCTCTTGGTCTAGTACGAGCACCATGTAAGCCCTCTTCTCTGAGAAGACCTTGGCGACCTTACTGATAGGTTCATCGGCGTAGACGTAGTGATAGTCGGCCTCTAGCACGTCCCTCACCAGTAATTGCTCAGCGCTCAATTCGGTCCTCGACCTCCCATCGCTCTTACTGACTGGTAAAATTTATCGTTATGCTGAGATTTCTAACGTAATAATCAATGTAAGGTAATGAGGGAGTCCTCTACCGGGGGAACAACAAGGACATTATCTCGTCGAGCTGCGCGGTGGCGACGCAGACGTACCTATCCGCGCCTCCGTAGTAGAGGAAGACCGTGTTGTCCCTGAGGACCGCACCGCAGGGGAAGACCACGTTGTTCACGTAACCCTCCCTCTCATACCACTCCTCTGGTTGGAGGATCGGGGTGATCGTCCTGGCCAAGACCTCATCAGGCTTCTTGCGATCCAAGAGGGCTGCACCGACCCTGTACACACCATCGTGAGATACGCCGTGGTAAAACATCAACCACCCCTCCTCGACCTTCAAGGGTGGTGCGGCCAACCCCACCTTCTTTCCGTCCCACATCCCGGGTCTGTTCGAGAGGAGCGGCAACATCAACAGCCTCTCCACGTCTACGGTCTCGAGGGAGTCTAGGTAGTCGTAGACGACATTTATCCCACCAGCCCTATGAATGTAGAAGTACTTGTCATCTATCCGCTCCCTTAGGACGCAGGCGTTCTTGTCATCGATCCACGGGGGCGATGCGAGGATCGGGGGCGTCCACTCCCACTCCATGTTCAAGAAGTTCCTGACGCTTATCGACGTCAGGGCGACACGCGGAGGGTCTATCCCATCGAAGGCTGTGTAGAACATGTAGAGCTTGTCGTTGATCTTTACTATACGCGGGTCCTCGCAACCCGAGTGACCGAGGCCCCTCTTCATCTCGAACTCCTCTCGGGGGACGTAGACCGGCTCATCGAGTATCTTATCTATGTTGAGACCGTCCTCGCTCACCGCCATGCCTATTGTAGAGGTCTTGTCCTCCGAGAAAGCCCTGAAAAGGATGTGTATCTTTCCCTCCAGCTCGATAGCGGCCGGGTTGAAGACGGAGAACCCCCTCCACCAGTACCTCCTGTCAGGCCATATTATCGGGTTCTTCTCGTGTCTCTTGAAGACTGGGGCCACTCCACCGTCTAGCATCAACCTCAGCTTAGATAACATTATCGTGGCTTGACAGCACGAGGTATCTGACGCACCGTAATATATCTTGACCGTCCTCCCCTCGAGTAAGGCGGAGGTGGGGAATACCACGCGTGGTACTATGCCGTAGACCTCATAGACCTCCTCGGGCGTCATGAACGGGTAACTGGTCCTCTTGATCACCCTTCTAGGGTCGTCTAAATCAAGTAAGAGCGCCTCCACGCCGAAGACCCTCTTGATAGGTTCGCCGAAGTAGTTCTGAATATAGCTATAGATCAGTAACCACCCCTCCTCCAGCTCTATAGGTGGAGCACCTACCTCTATGTGGTCCAACTCAGACCTCCGGGGATCGGGCCTGATTACATGATCCATGTATCTCCTATACCACTCCGCCATCTCTTCGCTCCACCGCGACGGATCGTCGGAGAGCTCTGCCACACTTATGTAAGCTGGAGGCTTGTCAGTATGCACCGTCAAGACTGCAACGAGTCTCTTCCTGATCCTCCTCGGGAAGATCGCCATGGCCTTCGCATTGAAGGGAGTGACCAGGTATTTCTCAGAGACCCTCCTCAGATCGTCACTTATGGCGACTGCGACTCTTATCCAATCGGCGGTGGGCGGGAGTACCGCAATCGCTGTGTAGGTGATGTAATATCGTCCATCGACCTTAGTGATCCTTGGGTCCTCACAACCGAACCGCTCCCAACCGTGCTCGGGATAGATGAACCTCCTCCTGTCGTAAAAGTGAACGCCGTCTCTGCTCTTCGCGATCCCTATCGAGCTGATCGTCACGCTCCCTCTAGAAGTCGCGGGAGGCGAGAGAGCTCGGTAGAGCATGTAGTAGGTCCGCCCTCTCTTTATCACCGCGGGGTTGAAGACCGCGTAGGACTCCCACGAGTTCCCAACGTTGGGCAAGAGTATCGGGTTATCGTGGTGCCTCCTGAGGTTTACGTTCTGTGAGGTCAGAGTCCCCATCCTGACGTTCAATGGTAGCTTGCTAGACACCCCTCCAACACCCCCAAAGTCATAGTAATACCCATCGGCATCAGCCGTGTCACAGAATCTTCACTTATTACCATTACTTACGTGTGATATTACTGAGTAATTCGTCGAGGCCTATCTCGGCCAAACATACGTAACTATCGGACGCACCGTAATAGACCAAGAGCCTACCTTTAAGGACCACGGCCCCCGTGGCGTAGATGACGCCAGGCTTGAAGCCGCACCACTCGTACCACTCTTCCGGCACCAGCAAGGGTGTGTTGTGCCTACCTATGACCGTAGTTGGGTCAACTAGGTCTAGGAGCATCGCACCGAGTCTGTAACCGCCGATCTCCCTCACCGGGCTGCCGTGATAAAGCAACAACCACCCGTCCTTGGTCTCGATGGGCGGTGCAGCAGCGCCCCTTATTACCGCGTCCCATCGCTCCCTCCTACCCATACCGTACCCTCCATCGAATTTACTGCGTATAACGACACCCTCAAAGTCCTCCACGAACGCTATCTGCACCCTCGGTGATAGGCTATGTAGTATGGCGAACTTACCCTCGAACTTCTTCGGGAAGAGCATCCAATTCTTGTGTTTCTCGCCCTCAGGGGAGATGACATGGGGCCTGCCCCACCGCCACTCCTTCCCCAAGAAGTCCTCAAGGGATATAGAGTTGATCGCCACCCTGATGTTGTACCCATCGTAGAGAGTGTAAGTCATGTAGACCGTGTCGCCAATCACTACTACACGCGGGTCCTCCGAGCCGACGAAACCCCCACCAGATGGACTCATCATTTGCAGCAGGTTCGATGTGGGGAGCCTGTGTTGATAGACCGGTTCCCGCGACCTCTCATCGATCCTCAGCCCGTTCCGACTCCTCGCGTACCCTAGTCGCGAGACGTAATCTCTCCCGATCGCGCGGTACAGGATGTGAACCTGGTCGCCCACCGTCATGACTCCGGGGTTGAACGTCTGCTCGCTCTCCCACCAATTATCCTCGAGCGGTATTATCAGAGGATTACCCTTATATCTAGTTAAGGTGAGCTCCCACTTCCCGGCCTTTGAGGCCTCGATCCCTTTCTGCGCGCACATAAAAATTTTCCCTCACTACTAAGTTCGGAGTGATTCCTTAAAAACTTATAGGATAAGAGGCAGCTGATCTATATCAGTATAAAGAAATAGATCGTAAAAATCTATTGGAGGGTCTTACTGACGTAAGGACCGTCAAGAACGTACCCCCGCGAGTAATAGTACTCCCTAACACCGACGCCGCTGATCACTACTACCTTCCTGAGGCCGAACTCCTCTGATGCGACCCTCTCGGCCTCGAACAACAGCCTGCTACCCACGCCCCTGTGCTGCCACCCACGCCCGCCCCCCTCACCGACAGGCACCATTTGGCCGTAGACGTGGAGCTCCCTCACCAAAGCTGCTCCCCTCAGCTCGGGCCTCAGAGGCTCTGATGGGATCCGGAGGCGAACGAACCCAATGAGGACGTCGTTGGCAACATCCTCGAAGGAGATGAAGTTCTCGATACCGCCGCTGGCCTCGTAAGATAACCTCATCAGTCTTAGATGCTCCGGTCTCGGCTCGTACTTAGGACCCTGGCGACCGACCTCCCTGCACCTTATACACCTGCACCTGATCCCCCTCCTAGCGGCCTCCCTCTCGACTAGCTGACGCAAATTACCGAGTCTGTTGCCGTCGATTATCGCGTGTGGCGGTATCTCTCTCTGTATCCTGTTGACCCTCACGTAGACCGGTATGTACCTCATGCTCTCCACGAGTACTTTCACCAGTTCATCGGCTGTATATGGTCTGTACCACCCCTTGAGCCACCACTTGTGAAGCTGAGTGCCGGGTAACACGAGCGTCGGATAAATCTTGAGCGCATCGGGTTTGAACGCATCGTTCGTAAATAACTCCCTGAAGACCTCTATGTCCCTCTCCGGTGACGACTCAGGGAGGCCTGGCATGACGTGGAAGGTCACCTTGAAGGCGAGGTCTTTTAGGACCCTAGTCGACTCGACGACGTCTCTGAGCGTGTGTCCTCTGTTGAGAACGCTGTAAGACCAGTCGTCGAGGGTCTGGACGCCCAACTCAACCCTAGTAAAGCCCATCTCGAGGAGCCGGTTGGCGTGCTCGTATTTCGCGTATTCGGGTTTAGTCTCCGCGGTCATCCCCACGACCCTCCTCTCGGCCCCCTCAGCCACCCTCAGCCCCTCCTCCAACGAGCTGGACTCAACCCCATTCAGTTCGTCAAGGCACCTCTTCACGAGGGACCTCTGGACGTGGAGGGGGAGCGCTGTGAAAGTACCGCCGACCATAATCAACTCGATCTTATCGACCGTGTGTCCGGCGTCCTCTAACTTCTTGACCTGGTCCCTAATGACGGACCCAGGGTCGTAGCTGTAACGTTGGCTCAACTTCACTATATGCTCCTCGCCCGTGTAACTCTTGGGGGCGTTCCACGCTGGACCTCCGGGACAGTAAGCGCACGAGCCGTGAGGACAGTTGTAGGGTGGTACTGCAACCGTAATGACCGTCACGCCCGAGAGCGACCGACCGGCCTTCCTCCTGAGGACCTCCCTGATCGAGTCTCCACCGCGCCCCCTGATAGACCTCAAAACGTCTAGGTCGCTCGGTACGATCTTCAGGCCTAACTCCTTAGCGACTATCAACTTCAACCTCTGGAGCTCCTCCTTGGTGGCCACGCGCTCGAGCGAGGCCCTCTCGGCGATCAATCTACACGCATCCTCCATCTCCATATCTCAACCACCATGCACTAACTCATCCGTACCTATATCTAACTCCGTGGCCCTTTCTCTCGTGGTTGAAGTCGACGACCCCTCGAGGCCCTATCGCACCACACGTCCCGCAGGCAACACAAGCCACGTGGTCGAACCTGAGCTTCGCCCTCCCTATGTCCTTTATCATCTGTGAGTGAGCCAATCTCCTTGCTTCACCGCTGCTCATACCTTGACTGAGGTAGTGGTTCATGTTGTAGAGGTAGAGGTCCCTGTAGGACGCGAATACTCCCTTGTCTAAGACGAGTGTGTAGCAGTTGACTGGACATGCGGGGACCCACGGCTTGAAAGGCATCGAGGAGGCCCTCTGGGTATCCACCTTGATGTGCACGTAACTCTCGTCCTCATAGTAGTTCAATAGTCCTGTCCTCTCTTGGACCCTTTGAACCGCATCACGGTATTCGCTCGCCCTCACCTTGGCATCCAGAGTCACCCGCTCGGCAAGCACGGTCAGGGCGAATCTGGCAAAGAGTCCATAGGCCACCCCCCCCTCAGATAACCTAGAGGCCCTCCCGGACCGCCTGACGTCGTCATAGATCGGTGCGAGGAGCGTCTTGTAGTAAGCCAGCTGTTCTTCGTTGAACGCCCCCCTCTCTGCCGCCCTTATATAGGTCTGAGCTGCCATTACACCGGACGCGACGGCCCTCCGCATACCATCTATGAGGGCACCTATCTTTACGAAGGCACCCAGCGCATCACCGGTGACTAGGAACCCGGACCTGTAAGGCCTCTCTAACATGCACTTGTAACCCTTGGGTATGTTGTGGGCTGAGTACTCCACCAGCTCTGCACCCTCTATGAGCTCAGAGACCATAGGGTGTCTCTCTAGATCTTCTAAGACGTCTAGAGGTTTACCGAACTCTTCGACCTTTTCAACCATTCGTCTCAACATAGAGTCCAGCGAGACGACTATGCCGATACTTAGGGTGTCGTAATTCGTGTAGAGGAAGGCACCACCATCGATACCCTTCATGAACTCCCCCATGTAGAAGATGGCCCTCCCCTCCCGACCAGAGACTTTGAACCGTTCCTCGATGGACTTAGGCGGGAGTTTGAAGACGTGCTTGACGCCGTGGTAGAGCTCACTAGGTCCGAGCCTACCCCTGAGTCCAGCCGCCTCGACTAGGTTTGAGGTGACACCACTCGCGTCTATCACTACGTTCGCCCTCAACTCATCATCATCAGTCACTACCCCCTTGATCGCACCGTCCTCCTCTATCAACCCCTCTACAGTCGTGGAGCTGGCTACTACACCACCCGCCTCCCTCACCTTCTCCACGGCCCACTTATCGAACTTCGCCCGTAGGACCGAAAAGGCCGGACCCTGAACCTCATGAAGACCAGTTACTCCGAGGGAGTTCAGCCTCGACCTCTCATCTATCCTCCACCTCTTGTAACTGACCTTTCCGTCGTTCACAAGGGCGTCTGAGAGCACCCAGACCTCGTGAGAGATCATCTTCCTCTCCCACGGTGCATCTCTCTCGAAATTTGGGAAGACGTCACCGAAGCTGTAACCCTTGACGTACTCGGTATAGAGTACCCCTCCGCTCGAGTTCCTCTCTCCGGGGACCTGAGACTTCTCCAAGAGCGCAACGTCGACGCCGTTTCTGGCGAGAGTCAGGGCCGCCGCCGACCCAGCGAGCCCTCCACCGACCACTATAACCTCAAAGTCTATACCCATACTATCTATTCCCCCCTCAAGGCTTCTATGAATTTGGGCAGGACCTCGTACAGGTCACCCACAACGCAGTAGTGAGCTATCTCAAAGATAGGCGCATTGGGGTCAGAGTTCACGGCCACTATCTTCTTAGACCTGTTCATCCCGACCTTGTGCTGTAGTGCGCCGCTTATACCGAGGGCTATATAGACGTCCGGCGCGACAGTCTTACCAGTCTGTCCTACTTGCATCTCCTTCGTCACCAAGCCCTCCAACTCCTTCAGTTCAGCGTAGATGAGGGCTCTGCTCGCCCCGACCTCGGCCTTGACGCCAAACCTCTCCCTTATCAGTTTGACCAACTCTTGAGCCATCTCATAGGCCTCTCGTGGGTTCCTCACCGTCCCTTTGGAGTCCCTCAGGATACCCAGACCCAGGCTCACTATGACCTTCGCGTCTTCTAGACCGGTCTCCTTTCTCCGCTCGTATCTACTCTCCAAGACCTCTACCTTGAAGTCATCATCTGAGAACCTCGGCTCCCACCTCACCACCTCACCGTTCCTTCTCTCGTCCCTCGGGAGCTCCTTGAAGTTCCCGGGCCTTACACTGCTTATCTGAGGCCTGTGGCGCGGCGTGAATATCTTCGCTATCCTGGTCCCGAAGTCAGGCCTTATCTGTGCGAGGAGGTTCGGGTAAGTTACCTTGCCCTGAGGGGTATAAGCGACGAAATCCTCGACCTTGAGATCGATGAGGTCCGCCGCCAACCCTGTCAAGGTCCTGTAAGCCACCCTAGAGGCTAAGTCTCTCCCCATCTCGTTGGCCACGAAGAGTAACGCCCACGGCCTCTCTTTGATCACCATATCAGAGACGATCGAGGTGTAGGGGAGGGTGAGGTAATCCTTAAGTCTATGATCGTCGCAGTAGATCACTTTATCGGCTCCGTAGTAGACCGGTTCCTTGACTAGATCGCCTAGGTTATATCCCAGAACTATGGCCACCACCCTCATCGAGAGTAGGTCTGCAACCGATCGGGCGGCCGCTATTATCTCCCTCGTCGGGCGAATCAGCTCTCCGTCCACGTGCTCACAATAGACCCATACGTCCCTATAGTCACCCAGATCGTTCGACGACAACCCTCTTCACCCCGAAGACCTCCTCTATCAACATCTCGAGCGTGAAGGTCCCCACGTCTCCCCTCTCTTCCAGATACTCGATCACCTCATGAGGCAGATCGTCGACCTTCGTACCTCTTTCAAACGGTCCGTACGTCTTACCATCGAGGGAAAATCGCTCCACTCTCCTAAGGCAAACCTTGGTGACCCCCACCAACTTTCGAACCTGAGGCGCGCCTACGTCAACACCGGGTCCAACTATCGTGGGTGAACCAGCTAGCCCTATCTTTGATGGGTCGGCATCTATATCTCCCGCGTTCCATATCGTCGCGCGCCTCACCTTACACCTGTAGTTCCTGAGGAGGGCTGCCTTCCTACTCCGGACCGAGGGGACTCTGCTCCTGTACTCCGGGGAGATGGTGAGCACGCAGGGCAATCTAGATCTGAGCCTCTGAAAGAGGTCCCCCAACTTTCTCTCGACAATAATGGTCCCGTCCTCCGGATGGATATCGAAGTCCCTCACGTAGGTCAGGCTGGGTATGGTCCCTCCGTTCATCTCCGATAGTGCCTCGGCTACCTGAGGTCCGGTGCTACCAGTCTCACCGTCCGTGGTCTTTATCCCCGCTACTACGACGAACCTCCTCAGCTCCTCTAACGATGACCTAAGCCGTCTCAACGTCTCCTCTCTCGTTAACTCACCCTTCGCGAACGCGGTTACGGTGCTATTTCGTATCGTAGGTAACTCCGAATATATCGCGTTGGGGAGCATGTTGGAGTTGTAGAGCTCCCTACAATAACCGATGAGCTCATCCGTCCCTGCACCTCCCTCCACCATGCTGATCAACGTCTCGACCGGCCTCACGTGTACGTCAACCACCTTCCGTATTCCTTTAGCTACCGTATATGCGGTCGCCCACGTGTCCGCACCGGCCATCCTCCTATCGCTGAGGACGTACCCCTCATCGATTCCCTCGATCGGCGCATCGAAGAGTGAGTTGACTATCGGAGAGAGCTTCACATCAGGTCCCATAGTCAACGCTATCAGTTTACCCCCTACACTCCTCTTGATGTAGTCCGCCGCCTCCAAAGCCTTGAAATCATGCGGGTTCATGACGATGTCCATCTCCTCCCTCTTGAGAACGCCCCCGATGGTGACAACCCTCGTGGTCCTCGCGGGGACCCCCTTGAAAAGCGTTATAATCAGCAACTCTCTACATCTAGATGAAAACCGGTATCTATTATACTCAACCACTAAAATCGAGATCTGGGTAGAGAATCCGCTCAGATCAGTAAAAACGGAACGTACACGACGAAGGAGCAGAGGGTCACTACCGACCCCAGTTTCAGGAACTTGACGTAGGATAAGGACGCACCGTATCTGCTCTCCAGAACCTCCAGGACTATGACGTTCGAGGCCGCACCGATTATGGTGAGGTTACCCGCGAGCGTTGACGTGACCGCGAGGGTCAACCAGACCTGTACGTCTCCACTCGAAACGCCTAGCGAGGTGAGTTGCTGTACCGCTAGATTGGCGTACGGCACGTTACTCACTAACTGACTCATGATGAACGAGACGAACGAGAGGTAGAAGAGACCTACGGGGGTCGTGACGTCTTGTGCGTGAATCAGGGAGAAGAGCGGGGTTAGGATCCCTGACCTCCAGATACCCTCCACCGTCACGAACATTCCTATGAAGAAGAGTATGGTACCGAAGTCGACCCTCGCGAGGACCTCCCGTGGACTCCTAGTGAAGGGCCAGATCATCGCCGCTGCAACGAACGGTATTAATCCCCTCGACTCTATGTGAGGGTATCCCAAAGCCGCTAAGAGGTCGTTGACTATCAGCGCCATGAAGGTCAGTAACCCCCCAATGGAGACCATGACGAACTCACGTCTCGAACTCACGGACTCCCAGGGCGAGAGAGCTATCGCTACAGGCCTGTTAGTCAACCGATAGGCCCTCATCATGATCCATCCCACGAGGACCAGAGAGATCAAGGTGGGGATCGATAACCTCAACATGAACTCTATGAAGGGCGAATCGATGCCGGACTTTAGCGCTATCAACATGTTCTGGGGGTTACCGATGGGGGTCATCACCGATCCCACGGTTATCGAGTAGCATAGCAGCAGGAACGCCAGTTGATAGTTGCCTATGGCCTTCCCCAAGATCACCGCTATCGGGGGCCCCATCAGCGCCACGGTGTCGTTGACGAAGAAGGCCGCCATCAGACCGAAGAGCACCGATGAACCCATCACCAGGGAGGAAAGGGACCTGAACCTAGAGATCATCGAGTACGCTATGAACTCCAGGAGGCCAGACCGTTCTGCCATACCAACCAGCGAGAACATCCCGATCAGCAACATGATCACGTCTAGGTCGACGTAGGACATCGCCTCGTCTAGACCCACGAGGTTGAGGAGAAGAGTGACCGAGGTGCAGAGCATCATTATCGACCATAGAGGTACAGAGGGGAACCTACTCCTGAGGACCGTACCGCCGAGGAGGATGGCCAGTACGAGCGCCCCTGAGGCGTTGTTGGCGAGTTCCATCGTTCCACGAGTCTGACACGACCCTCAACTTAACCTTAAACTGAGCTCTTTGGTAGCTCAGAAACTTATTTTAGAAGAGAGTGAGATGATATGGTGGTGGACCGACTGACCAAGAACTGTGCGATATGCGGGGTCGAGGTAGCGCCCTCCGAGTCCGTAGCATCACGCTACGCGTGTCTGGTCACGTGCCTACCGCTGGTCAGACCCGATCACTTAACTCGTGCACACCCGGAGTACCTCAGGGAGGCCAAGCTGATAAGCAGATCAGTCGTCTACCCAGCCATCGGTAGTGCCGTCATAGCGGTCGTCTCTCTGATAGTTCAAGGTTCAGTTCTCTTGGCGATCTCGTCGGCAGCTCTGTCGATCTCTCTACTCGGGCTTGGTAGCTGCCTGAGGGTGTGGCTGGTGAGGAGACACAGGCGTAGGTTCAGGCGGGGGCCCTGAAGAATATGAAGAAGAGCGACGCTATCAGCAGTATGTAAACTATGAGTATTATCCTCCTACTCCTCCGCTCCCTCTTAAGCCTCTCTTCGTTCTTATCTCTACACTCCTTGGAACAGAAGTCCGCATCGGGGAGCATGACCCGACCACAGAGAGGACAGTGTCTGTGATCCGGTAACCTCCCAGGACCGATCTTCTTCGGTGGGCCTGCCGACATGTGCGGTTAGACGTTACAAACGACGGACTAATAAGTTATCGTCTCAGGGCGGAGGACTCTAAGTGACCCTCAGAGGTGATCGCTTGACGTGCCTCCCGGACCCAGACTTGAACCTCTCCTCCCTCCATACCTCACCGACCTCGTGATATCCGTAGAGCTCCCAGTACCCGTCCACGTAGTGCTTCATGAACTCTATCTCAGTCAGCCACTTTGCGCTCTTCCAGCCGTAGAGGTGAGGGATGAACGGCCTCGCGGGAAATCCCTGCTCAATGGAGAGGAGCTTGCCGTCTATCTTCAGGGCCACTATTGCGTCGTCAGATAGCGCGTCCTCCAGGGTGATGATGGAGGTGTACCCGTCAGCGCAACCGAACATGACCCACTCAGCCTCTGGCTTGACCCCTGCACGCTCGGCAAACCACCTCAGCGGTACCCCCTCCCAAGTGACGTCTGCAACGGACCACCCAGTGACACAGTGGAAGTCCCTCTTGAGCGTTACGTTCGGTGCCTCCCTGACCAGGTTCTCATATGTGAACTCCAGCTCCCTATCGACGAGACCACCGACCCGAAGCCTCCATTCATCGGGATTGATCGAGGGCACACCAAGGGCCGCATAGATGATGAACCTCCTCACTAGGCGCTGTCCGGGTGGTAACTCCTTGACTGAGCTCTGCACTTCTACGCGAACCACCTCCCCGCTCATAAGCATTACCTACATACAAATATTTTAGTCGTGGAGGTCACACAACCCACATAAATACCGGAGACCATGAGACAACTTACGTGGAGTTCCATCTCAGACAGATCGGGGTGGTGAGGACTGACGCGACGGATGAAGAGGTCCGAGAGAGGTCGGGGAACTTATCGGGCCGCATAGAGTTCTTCGATGAGTACGCTGAGGCCCTCGAGGGCATCGAGTCGTATACTCACACCTTCGTCATCGCTTATCTGAACAAAGTCGAGAGGCCCCTCCTGAAGATCAAACCGAGGAGGTTGCTGAGGAAAGGTTTCAGGGAGGATCAGCTGCCGGAGGTGGGCGTCCTCGCATCCGACTCACCGATGAGACCGAACCCGATCGCTTTGACGCTGGTGAGGATAGTCCGTAGGGAAGGCAACGTCCTTCACGTGGAGGGGCTGGACCTCTTCGATGGGACCCCGGTGATAGACATCAAGCCATATAGGTCAGATTATAGGGCGAGGGAGTACAAGGTCCCGGACTGGGTCAACTACGAGGCCCGCCCAGACATCTAGTGAGTCACCAGGATCGACTGAATAAGGTTAAATCCAACGGATAGCGGCATGAATCGACGCTTGATAGAGAGAGTCCTGATCCCGGCCGCCGGACTGGGCAGCAGGCTGTTGACGGTCACGAAGGAGCAGCCGAAGGAGATGTTACCTATCTTCGACGTCGGGAGCAATCACAGGCTCGTCGTGAAGCCCACGATACAGATGATCTTCGAACAACTCTACGACCTCGGTATCAGAGAGTTCTTCTTCATAGTGGGCAGAGGTAAGAGGGCCCTCGAGGACCACTTCACGCCCGATTACAATTACGTCGAGGAACTGGTCAATAGAGGGAAGGACGAGCTCGCGAACGAACTTGTAGAGTTTTACAGGAGGGTCGAGGGGTCCGTGATAACGTGGGTGAACCAACCCTCACCTCTCGGTTTCGGTCACGCGGTCCTGCTGTTCAAACCGCTCGCGAAGAAGGAACCGTTCTTGGTGCACGCGGGTGATACGTACATCGCCTCAGAGAACGGCGACCACGTCATGAGACTCATCAAGTCGTTCGATAGATCCGGTTGTTCAGCGGCACTCCTACTACAACGCGTAGAGGACCCCAAGGAGTACGGGGTCGCGATCGTAGACGATGGTGAGGGCCTCATGGACGTAAGGAGGGTGGTTGAGAAGCCGAAGGTCCCTCCATCGAACATGGCCATCATGCCGATCTACGTCTTCGAGTACGAGATATTCCGGGCGCTCGAGGGTATCGGTCCGGGGGTCGGCGGTGAGTTGCAGCTGACCGACGGAATACAGAAGTTGATAGAGTGGGGGAAAAGGGTCATCGCCGTACGTCTCAAGGACGATGAGGTCAGGCTAGACGTTGGGAACCCGCAGTCCTACTGGGAGGCTCTAAGGACTTCTTACGACCTCTCGAGGGACAAATCGACTTCTCGATGAACGTTCTATGCCGTGACCGGTATGACCTCCTTGACCTGGAGCGACGCCTGAGCGGCGGCCAACCGTGCTATCGGTATCCTGTATGGCGAGCAACTGACGTAGTCGAGGCCGGCCTCATCGAAGAAGTAGATACTTCTCGGGTCACCTCCGTGCTCGCCGCATATACCCACCTCGAGCCTCGGATTGGCCTGCTTACCCTCCTTTGTACCGATAGCGACGAGCCTCCCGACCCCCTCCCTGTCGATCGTCTCGAACGGGTTGTCGGCGAGTATCTTCTTCTCGAGATATATGGGTAGGAACTTGCCCTCCGCGTCGTCTCTGCTGAAGGCGAAGGTCGTCTGGGTCAGGTCGTTGGTGCCGAAAGAGAAGAACTCGACGACGCTGGCTATCTTTGATGCAGTCAGCGCGGCCCTAGGCGTCTCTATCATGGTCCCGAACTTGTAGTCTATGCGCTCTCGGAGCTCCTCGAAGGTCTCCTCAGCGGCCTCCTCGACGACCTTCTTGACGTGTGCCAGCTCATTAGAGTCGACGGATTGCGGTATCATTATCTGAACGCCCACGGTCTCGCCCACCTCCCTGCGGACCTCAATAGCAGCCCTCAGGATCGCCCTGACCTGCATCTTGTATATATCGGGGTGACTGACCGCTAACCTACAGCCTCTATGACCCAGCATCGGGTTGTGTTCCTGAAGCTGTCTGACCTTCTTGAGCATCACCTCCTTCTTCTCGATCTCGGCCTTGGGTGCTCCGGAGGCACTAATCTCATGGAGCTCGACAAGTAGCTGCGACTCGGAGGGTAAAAACTCGTGGAGCGGTAGGTCAAGCAACCTAACCGTCACCGGGAGCCCGCGCATGACCTTGAAGATCTCCTTGAAGTCCCGAAGCTGTAGCTCGTACAACTTAGCTAGTGCCCTCCTCCTCTCATCGTCGGTGGTTGCCATTATCATCTCCCTCACTATTGGCAACCTATCAGGTGCGTTGAACATCCTCTCCGTCCTACACAGACCTATGCCCTCCGCACCGAACTCTCTCGCGCGCCGAGCCGCCTCAGGTGTATCCGCGTTCGCTCTCACACCCAGCCTCCGCCTCTCATCTGCCCACTTCAGCAGCGTTCTCAACTCAGTGGTCAGCTCTGCCTCCACTGTCGGGACCTCACCGAGGAAGACGTTGCCGGTGGAGCCGTCTATCGTTATGACGTCGCCCTTATTCACCTTGAGCCCTTTATTGGTGACGAAGTAGCCGCTCTCCATCTCTATGCGTATTTCACCGCATCCAACGACGGCCGGCTTGCCCATACCCCTCGCGACCACCGCTGCGTGACTCGTCATCCCACCTCTGCTCGTCAGTACTCCCTGCGCGGCGATCACTCCTTTGATGTCCTCCGGGGTGGTCTCTGGCCTCACGAGTATGACTTTCTCGCCCCTCGAACTCATCTGGTCGGCCTCCGTTACGTCGAAGACCACCTTGCCTGTAGCTACACCGGGAGATGCGTTTAAACCCTTAGCTATTGGATTGACCTTGACTCTGGGATCGAGCCTCCTGTGAAGGAGGTGCACCAGGTCGTAGGGACTTACCCTCATCAGAGCTTCCTCAATTGTAATCAGTTTCTCCTCGGTCATATCGACGGCTATCTTGACGGCGGCGTTTGCGGTCCTCTTTCCGTTCCTACTCTGCAATATGTACAGCCTCCCCCTCTCTACGGTGAACTCGAAGTCCTGCATGTCTCTGAAGTGTTGTTCGAGCCTCCTGGCAACCTCCTCCAGTTGCTCCCTTAGTTCTCCCTTTAGCACATCGAGGGAGAGCGGTGTCCTTATGCCCGCTACTACGTCCTCACCTTGGGCGTTAGATAGGTACTCACCGTAGAGCCTCTTCTCTCCTGTCGATGGGTCTCGAGTGAACCCGACGCCAGTACCCGAGTCAGGTCCCATATTCCCGAAAACCATCAACTGTATGTTAACCGCCGTCCCAAGATCCTCGCTGATCTTGTAGTACCTCCTATACTCCCTCGCCCTCGGGTTGTTCCATGAGTTGAAGACTGCCCTCACCGCCAGCTCCAACTGCTCCCACGGGTCCTGAGGTAATTCCCTGCCGGTACTCTCTCTCACGACCCTCTTGAACTCTTCTATGAGACCTCTCAACTCGTTCGCAGGTATGTCCTGGTCACTCTTCACACCTAACCTCTCCCTCAGCTCCTCAAGTCTCCTATCAAACCTCTCGCCCGGTACCCCCATCGCGACCCTACCGAACATCTGAATGAACCTTCGGTAAGCGTCATAGACGAACCTCTCGTTACCCGTGGATAGAATTAAACCCCTTACTACGTCATCGTTCACTCCTAAGTTCAATATCGTGTCCATCATCCCAGGCATGGAGTAAGGGGCTCCGGACCTCACGGAGACTATGAGAGGACTCTTGGGGTCACCGAACCTCTTCCCAACCCTCCTACTCAACTCATCGATCTTCTCCCTCACCTGCCGCATCAGACCATCTGGCATCTCCCCGCCGTTCTTGTAGTAGTCTTTACATGCCTCGGTCGTTATCACCAAACCAGGCGGGACCGGTAGACCCGCAGCGACCATCTCAACTATACCATAACCTTTCCCACCGAGCTCAAATCTGCTCATACCTTTCGCCTCTTCGAAGAGGAAGACGTACCTCTTCATAGCCACCGCATAAATTATACACCTCCCTTAGATTAAAAATCTATCTCTTTAATGGTACATCAAAAGACTAAGAGTGCGACGAAGACGCTTACAAAGACTATACTGACGGTATTGAGGACCTTTATAACAGTGTTTAGTGAGGGCCCGCTCGTATCCTTCAGTGGGTCCCCAACTAGGTCGCCCGATACAGCGACCGCGTGCTCTGGGGCCCTCTTCTTTCCCATGAACTCGAGGAGCTTCTTCGCGTTGTCCCAAGCTGCACCCGAGTTCGCCATCATATAAGCTAAGTAGAGGCCGCTGAGGACGGCACCTATCAATAGGCCAGTCACGGCCACGGGGCCTAACAGGACTCCCAGTACTATCGGTGTCGATATCACTATCAACGCGGGTCTGAATAGCTCGCTGATCGCGCCCTTGGTCGCGATATCGACGACCCTCCCGTAATCGGGCCTCGTTGAGCCTGTGAGTATGCCGGGACTATCCTTGAACTGTCTTCTGACCTCCTCAACGATCAACGCGGCGGTCCTCTCGACGGCACCTATCAACCTACTCGAGATGAAGAACGGTATCAACGCCCCTATCAGGAGACCCGTTATTAGGACGGGGTTATTTATCGAGTAGTCGAAGCTCTTTCCGAGTAGGTTGCTGGCCTCGTGTTGAAATGCTTGTATCATGGCGAGTGCCGCTAAACCCGCGGACGCTATCGCGAATCCCTTCGTCGTGGCCTTGGCCGAGTTACCGATCGCGTCGAGCTTATCGGTCACCTTCCTGTTCTCCTCGCCCATCCCCGTCATCTCCACGATGCCTCCAGCGTTATCGGTGACCGGTCCGAAGCTGTCGATACTCAGCACTATGCCCGAGAGGCTCAGCATACCCATCGTCGCTATAGCGGTAGCGTAGATGCCGTACAGCGGTTCACCGAGAAGTACAGACCCTAGGGAGTAGGATGCGATAACTACAACGCCTATAGAGATGCCGAGGGGCATCGCTGAGCTCAGTCCAGCGGAGAGCCCGGCCAGTATGTTCGCGCTGTGGCCGACCTTCGAGCTCTCAACGACCCTTTTGACTGGACCGTAACTGTAACCCGTATAGTAATCGGTGAGCCTCTGGATCAACGGAACTAAGATTATCCCGAGGACCGAGGAGACGCTCAGTAGCACCGCCAGCCTCCACTCGAGTAGCAAAACAGATGTTATGATGGTAGTGACGGATGCTACTACGGCCGAGACGAGGAACGAGACGTTGAGCGGTATCGAGGGGTTCTCGTGGTCCCTTCTACCGACGGCAAGGCTCCCTATCACAGATGCCAGCAGTCCTATGCCGCCCAGTAACAACGGGAAGACCACCAGCTCACTCCTCATGAGGAGGCCGCCCAAGAGCATGGCCGCGAGCGCGGTGACTATGAAGGACTCGTATACGTCGCTCCCCATACCCGCGGCGTCACCGACGTTGTCGCCCACGTTGTCCGCTATCGTCGCTGGGTTTCTAGGGTCGTCCTCAGGTATCCCGGCCTCTATCTTACCCACCAGGTCAGCACCGAGATCGGCCGCCTTCGTGTAGATCCCACCACCGACCCTGATGAAGAGGGCCATTAGGCTGGCCCCGAGACCGACGCCCGCTATCGCCTGAGGATCGCCGAAGATCAGGTATAAAGATCCGACCGCGAGGAGCGCCATCGACGTGATGGTCAGACCGGCGACTGCCCCTCCCCTGAAGGCGGTCTGGAGCGCGACACCTGAGCTCCTGCTACTCGCCTGAGCGACCCTCGGTGACGACATCACGGTTATCGCCATGGCTATAAGACCCGAGATGGCGGAGAGCGCCGCGCCCAACGCGAACGCTATTCCGTTCGAGGGTCCAGATATCAGACCGATCGCTACAGCAAGCACCGCTCCTATCGGCGCAACTGTAATGAACTCCCTCTTCAAGAAGGCCATGGCGCCCTCCCTCACCGCGCCGCTGATGTTCACAGCCTTCTCGTTCTCAACGCTCTTCGCCCTCAACCATAGCCCGTAGCCCAGTGCGGCCAGCAGTCCAATCGATCCGGCCCCCAGGCTGACGTAAGCGAGCACCATCATACTATCGGTCTCGGTTATCCATGTGGTATTTAAACGGTATATCGCAGGATTTTCTGTCGAGCGGAGTGAGCCCTCGCGTAGTTAACTTATATATACTCAGGCTGCCATCTGGTACCTCAGGAATCGAAATGGGATACTCATTATGCCTGCTAGCCGCGGTCTTACTCACCCTCTCGGTGCTCGGGGCCGCGGGCGCCAGCCCAGTACAGGGCACTTCGCTCACCTACAGCTACGCGATAGAGACCGGTGATCGGTCAGTAGAGGGCAGGGTCGTCTCGAAGGTCTTGGAGGACGTAGGGGGCGGGATAGTTAGGGCGAGGATAGAGGTCTACTTCAACGATGGTGTAGCGACTCTAGAGAAACCGATGAACGGCTCGCTCCTCCGCCCACCGTCCATCAGGCTGATCCCGGGTACCTTCACCTTCAATAGGGACAACGTCTCCATCAGCGTCACGGTAACTCAGGAGGGCACGGGCTCGACTGTGATAAGCGGCAGGTTCTACCAGACCATGAGGTACTCGATAAGGTCGACCGCGGACGTAGAGGGGACCGAGACCCAGTCCTCGGCGAGGGTAGTGACTGTGCAACCGTCCAACGTCATAGTCTACGTTGAGCTGTCTGCCTTAGCACAACCCGGTAGGTCTCTGAAGCTCAGGGTCCAGCTGACCGAGGCGAACGTTGACTTAAGCCGCGTTCAGACCCGCAGCCTAATACCCTTGTTCCCCGTCCTCGCCGGCTCGACAAGTAACTGGGACTTCGGATCCATGATAGCGCCTCTGGTCCTAAGTGAGTCGCAGGCGATCACTCAAATGACTAAACCCGTCAACGATGACTCGGACGTGAAGCTCACCATCGTCGGAGTATCGGGGACGGTCGCGTTGGCCGCACTGACACTCTCCATGACCGTTTGGAGGAAGCCGTCTAGGAGGAACAACCAACCGATAGAGAGGAAGCCCCACTACATATGACCCTCACTGGGCCCTCCTAGTGACGTCGCTATACC
The DNA here is from genome assembly GCA_025059745.1 of Aigarchaeota archaeon. GTDB lineage: Archaea > Thermoproteota > Nitrososphaeria_A > Caldarchaeales > Calditenuaceae > JANXDH01. The sequence continues at coordinate 187,952 of JANXDH010000004.1, forward strand.
TGAACCTGATGAACGCGGCGGAGAAGAACAGGAGCGAGTACGCCACGACATTGATTGCCGCCAACGAGAGGTCTAAGCCCGGATCGGAAATCCCCAGGGGCCCTGCTATGAACAGCCGCAACTGCGGGGTATCTATCTGTTCTGAGACGACGCTTATCGGTATGTTCGTCGCGCCCCACGTGGGTAACAACTTGACCGTATCGAGTAGCGAGCCGTCGTTGTTGATCACTGCGATGAAGTTCGCGTAGCTCGTGTATATCACGCACCCGAAAAAGGTCGTACCTGCAACTATGGTCGCGACCATCCCCCTCCTTATGAGCTCTCCGAACGCGATGCCCATGAGGTAGAAGGGGAGCGCGGAGAAGACAGAGGACACGAGGCCGTTCATGAAGAGGTCGACGCGTTGTTGGGGGCCGAAGACGTACCAGGAGACCGAGAGCGCGATGAATGAATAGGAAAAGATCAATACTACCAGGAGCATGAAGCCCCCAATTACCTTCCCGGTGAAGTACTCGAACCTAGACATGGGCCTCGTGAACCAGAAGTCCGCGGTCCCTGTCTCGTACTCCTCCGCGGATGTCGATGAGCCTATTGTCAGCCCGAGGACGTGCAACAGTACCGTAGACGGAGCGATCAGACCGACTACCCACGCGTACGGTCTTATGGAATCAATGAATGACGCGGGGAGCCTGGTAAGCACGAAGTATACCCCGATCTCTAAGAGGAAAGTCGTGGCCAGCAGTATCACTACCCTCTTCCTCGCTAAACTACTCCTCAACTCGTACTCAATCAAGACCGAGAGGACCCTACCTATTGACATCCCCTTTCACCACTTTAACGAAGACGTCCTCGAGCGATGGGTTCAAGGGCCTCAACTCCTCGAGGCCGCACCCACTCGTCACCAGGACCTCTGCAATCTTATCACTCGGATTGTTGGCACCGTCGATGCCGATGGTGAGCCTCCTACCCTCGACGTTCACCGAGAGGACACCATCGATTGACTTCAATGAGTCGATAACTCCCGGATCGAGATCCCGTTTTACAGTGGCGAGGACCCTAGAGCCCATCTCATACCTCGAGAGTAGCTCGTCGACCCCGCCCTCTAAAACCATCTTTCCCATGTAGACCATCCCCATTCGGTCTGAGAGCCTCTCGACCTCGTATAGTTCGTGGGAGGAGAAGAGGACGGTCTTGCCACGCCTCTTGAGCTCTAAGACGACGTCCCTTATCTTGACGCGACCGATCGGGTCAACGCCCAGCATCGGCTCGTCCAATAGTAGTATCTCCGGGTCGGCTATCAGAGCCTGACCTATCGAGAGCCTCTGGACCATCCCCTTGGAGAAGTTACCTATCTTTCTATCTGCGTGTTCAACTAGACCAGTCAGGTCTAGGACTTCGCTGATCCTACACTCCGCCTCACGTCTGCTGAGGCCCCCGAGTTTACAGTTGACCTCGAGTAGTTTTCTGGCGCTGAAGAAGGGGGGGAAGATGGGTACCTCGGGCGAGTAACCGATGAGCGCGTTAACCTCCGCAGGATTGTTAAACGGGTTTCTTCCCAGAACCGAGACCTTCCCCGACGTAGGTCTCAAGAGTCCCAGGATGGCTCTGATCGTGGTGGTCTTGCCCGAGCCGTTCGGACCAACCAGTCCGTAGACCTCGGACTTTTTGACGGTGAGAGATATGGGTCCGACCCTACTGTTATCGCCGTAGACCTTGACGAGAGACTCTACCCTGATTACGTCACTCATCTCGGCCGGATACCTAGGACCACGTTGAACGTCAAAGTCTGATTACCCCTGAAGACCCTGACCTCTACGACGTCACCGGGCTTAGTATTGACCAACAAGTAAGATAACAGATCGGCTAAGCTTTGAATCTTCATTCTGTTCAGCTCCGTTATCACGTCGCCGCGCCTTATACCCGCGGTCTCTGCGGGACCACCGCTAACGACTGACTCAACTAGGAACCCATAGGAGACACTCAGACCCCTACTCTCTGAGATCCGCGCGTCGACGTTCACGCCCGAGACGCCCAACCAGCTGTGCTGATAACTACCGCGCTCTATGAGAACTGGCACGACCCTCTTAACGACCGACGCGGAGATGGCGTACCCTATCCCCTCGAAGCCCCCGCTCTCGCTTCGAATCGCATTGACGACGCCGACGACCTCACCCTTGCTGTTTAGAAGGGGACTTCCGGAGTTCCCCGGGTTAACTGCTGCATCTATCTGTATCATGTCAGGTATGGAGTATCCGCCCTCTACGGTGTAGAGCCTCTTCTTCTGGTTGACTATCCCGATACTCAACGACCAACTCAGTTCAAGGCCGTAGGGGTTGCCGACCACCGCTACCTCCTCACCTATCCTCAACTCATCCGAGTCACCAATATTCAACGGCCTGACATTCAACCTCGTTACATCGATCCTTAGTACAGCGAGGTCCGTGTATCTGTCACCACCGATCAGTCTTGCCTCCCTTAATGCCCCGTCAATGAATCTAGCGTAATAGCGCTGTCCACCGTCTACTACGTGAAAGTTCGTTATTATATGTCCGTTGGTATCGTACAAAAATCCAGTCCCAGTGCTGCCACCGACCCTTCCTACGGTCTCAATGAGGACCACGGACTCTTTCACGCGCTCATAGATCTCGCCCCAATTAACTGATCTTACATCGGACTGAATCGCAGTGTATGTGGTGGTCACTACTACGGTCGTCGTACTGTCCCCCCTTAACTTCTCCGAGAGATTACTCAGGGACCCCGATAGCTCATCAACCTTCTTGACGAGCGAGGTGTACTCGCCGTACAACTGATAGTAGGAGAACACCAGTCCGATCAACAATAAAAAGAGAATTACTGTGACCGTCTTCGAGAAACCCCTCTCTCTCAAACTCGGGCTCTTGGGTAAGGTGACGCAACTCGATTAATAAATATTATGTACAATGGGTTTTAGGACACCCTCCAATCTACTACTGTACTGAGCAGCTTTCTTAGGCCTCTCCGCGACCTCACGCGGTAGGCCTACCTTCTCCGCGACCCTCCTCAGTATGACCTTGCGTTCGCCCCCGCTCAGTTTGAGGTGAGGGGGTAGATTCATTGCGAAGTGGAAGAGCGTCCTATCGAGGTAAGGAAGGAGGAGCGCACACCCTCCAATCGCGGACGCAGCGTAGTCCCTCCTCACCGCGTCCCTCCAGAGGTTGAGCGCATCGGACCTCAGCACGTCACTAATCTCACTCTCATTCAATCTGAGGTACTTGTGATAACCGCCGAACAACTCGTCTGCCCCCTGACCCGCCACGAGCACCCTCCTGTTATGGGAGCGCGCGACCTCTGCGACTGAGTAGAAGATGGTCGCGATCGAGACGTCCATTGCACTCTTCAAGGAGAGGGAGGAGATGACGTACTTGGCCGATCTCACTGCGTCGTCCTTCTCCATGATTACCTCCACACTATCAGCACCAACGGCGGTCGCCACGTACCTCGCAGCCTGAAAATCGTTTGATCCTTTGAGGCCAACCGTTATAGCCAGCGGGGCCAGTCCCAGATCCGCAGATACCTTCAACAAAATTGCACTGTCCACGCCACCCGAGGACATGACAGCCAAAGACCGTCTAGGCGCACTACGCTTGACCGCATCGTAAATCATCTCGCTCAACACCTCCGCTACATCACCTTCACCGCGCCTCGAGAAGACGACTCCCTCAAAATTATTGAAAGAGGCGCACGACGATTGTTCGCATGAGACGGTCGATAGCGGTTCCAGACTCTCGGCTGCTCCGTTAACGGTCCTCAGTAGTGAATCCCAGGACGCGAAGGCCCGTACGTCTCCGTGCGCATGTGATAACGGAAAGGAACTCACGTGATCAGTATTCACCATGAAGTTTCCGTCACCTCCTACTTTAAGTCTCAGGTAGAACGGCGAGGCGTTACCAGGCACCTCGAACAACTCGTTCATGGATAGCTCCAGGTGAAGGCCGTCCTTGTTTGATCTAACTATCCCTGTGCCCTTCGAGTGCAGCAAGACAAGGGCGACCTCGCCCTCTGACTCAGCGAAGCTGCCGGGTGATACGGGATGGCCGTCCAGATATATCTCCACGGTCGGTAGCTTATGCGCATACCTCTGGACCTCGTTGGCGTACCTCGAGAGTACCTCTGGTCTCTCTGACCCCGCTAGGAACAGGATGGCCATGAGGCCTATCCGTCTCCCATCCTCTTCGTGACGCGCCTCCTCAAGGGACCAGGCAACTCGACCTCACGGTCCGAGACGATGGAGGGATGGTATGGATCTATCATGATGACCTCGAACCACTTGTACATGCTGTCTGAGAACAGTTCGTAAGCCCCAAGTGGGTGGAGGTTTGGGTACCTCCTCCTCGCTCTGTTTAATGCCTCCTCACGCATCTCAACGTTCACCTTATGCAGAACCGCACCAATGGCCTTAGGCCTCCTCCCGGAGTTCGGCCTCGGTCGAGCGAAGCCGCCCCTCCTGACCCTCACCCTCAAGACGACCACGCCCTGTTTGTCCTTGTAACCTATGGATCTGGCCCTATCGAGCCTGAGAGGTTTGTCCACCCTCACTACTGCGGGCTCCCTCCTCCACCTGATCCTCCGCTCCCTCAGAGAGTTCACGAGCTCTTGGGGTCTCTCGCGCCACATGCTATTCAACTGAGCGTAAAGTCCCATCGAGACCTCTATTGAGGACGGAGTTAAAATACTTTAGACTGATGCCCAACCCGGGAACGTCTAGACGATCTGATCGTGAGGTGAGGCCGAGTCCTACCCTTTACTTACCCTTGACGTACCTCGATGGGTTCCGGGCGAACTGGTCCAGACAGTATTGAGAACAGAAGTAATAGGTGACTCCCTCGTGTTTGAACGAGTACCTCACCGTCTCTTCAATGACGACCATTCCACATACAGGGTCCTTGGAGGTCAAGTTAGACGAATCTACAATCTAATCACGAAGATATAGGCCTTTTGGCGTGAGTGACCCGCGGATCATTGATGAGAGTCCTCTCCGAGAAGTAACCCGCATGATCAGAAGGACGTTAAATACAGGGAGGTCCAACGACAACTGACTTGACCAGAGCCAGGTGCCTCATAGTACTCCTCGACGGGTTGGGAGACAGGCCGTCAGTTGAACTAAAGAAGAGGACACCGTTGATGTACGCGAGGAAACCGTTCATCGACAGGCTATCGCGCGAGGGCGTAAACGGGTTGATGGATCCAGTGGGGCCGGGGATCCCAGTGGGCAGCGATACCGGACACCTCGCGATACTCGGTTATGACCCTTACAAGTATTACACGGGGAGGGGCCCCTTCGAGGCCTTGGGGGCCGGGATAAGGCTGGAGCCCGGTGACGTGGCCTTCAGGTACAACTTAGCCACGGTCGACGAGAACTGGAGGTTGATAGATAGGAGGGCAGGAAGGATCTCGACCGAAGAGGCCGAGGTCTTGGCCGATTCTCTAAGAGATCTGGCTGCAGACCTCTCAAAGGGCGGCGTGGAGGTGATAATAAGAAGTACGGTGGAGCACAGAGGTGTATTGGTACTCAGGGGCCCGTCCCTCTCTCACAAGGTGACGGACGTTGACCCACATAAGGAGAACGTTACCGTGGAGATGCCGAGACCCACTGAGGCCTCTGAGGGCGCGAGGAGGACTGCCCAGATACTCGCTGAGCTCATAAAGGGGTCCCACGCCCTGCTTACCGTTCACGAGTTGAACAGGGATAGGGTGAGGAGGGGGATGATGGCCGCGAACGCTCTGCTCACGAGGGGCGGTGGTGTGATGCCCAACCTCTATTCGCTGAACGAGCGCTTCAAGATCAGGAGCTCTGTGATCGCGGGGGGCGCGTTGTACAAAGGTGTGTGCGGCGCGGCTGGTATGGAGGTGGTTAACGTCGAGGGAGCTACGGGCACGCTGAAGACCAACTTGGCCGGGAAGTTCAGGGCGGCTAGGGATAGGCTGAGGGTCGACGACCTAGTCTTCCTCCACATAAAAGGCACAGACAGCGCGTCACACGACAGATCACCGGCTAGCAAGGCACAGTTCATAGAGAGGGTGGACGAGGAGTTCTCGAGGGCCTTCGGTGATACCCCATCGGGGCTGGTGATCTGCGTGACCGGAGATCACACCACCTCATCTATAACCGGGGAGCACAGGGGTGACCCAGTGCCGCTGCTGATATGGGGAGATGAGGTGAGGAGAGACGGTGTAGAGAGTTTCGACGAGGTCAACTGTTCAAAGGGGGGCCTGAACCGGCTGCGAGGCCTCGACCTGATGAACGTTCTGCTAGACGTCGCGAACGTCACCGAGATGTTTGGCGAGTGAGCTATGAAGACGTCTAGAGCGGTGACCGTCATAGGCCTGGTTCTCGTTCTTGCCTACGTCTCCCAGACCATCATCCTCTTATCCCGTGGAACTGAGAACGCCTCACTGGTCTACCTGAACTTGGTCTACGCCGCATCCTACGCCGTCAGCATCGTACTCATCAACTCGATCCTAAAAGTTGGCGTCATCATGGGTGTTATGGCGGGGACGATCAACGCAGTCAGGTTGCTACCGGCCTCCTTCGCGGTCGAGAGGGGTCTGCCCTTCATCGCCTCGCACGCGGCACTTATAGTCTTGGCGTGTACGTTCGTCGCGCTCTCCTCCCTTCTCCCGCTCTCCTCGTCTGAGTAAGACGTCCCTGAGGAGCCTCTCCGATACCCTCTCGTATCGCTCCTCGAACTCGGCCCTAGCCTTGACGTAATCTTCTGCGCTCAGTCTGTTAGCCCTGAAATCCTCGGTAACCGAACGGACGCTCGCACTCAACTCCGAGAGATCGCTCTTCACGGCCGAGATCTTTCTCTTAACCCTCATCGATCACTACGTCCCTTACCTCTTGGTCAAGAGCGACTTGCTGAGAGAGTTGAGCAACTTCCTCCCCTTATCGGTCAAGACTCTCCCTTTACGATCGGCCCTCTGGACCAGCCCCGCCACCTCGAGTTGCTGGCACATCTTCCTGACAATGGTCCCGCTGCCCTTAGCGAACCTCGGCGCGCCGTGACCGACCCTGTGACGACCGCCATAATATTTCCTTAGTCTCGAGACCCCTATAGGGCCCTTTAGGTACAGCCTCCTTAATATTGATGCGGACCTCACGTACCACCAGTCTGGGTCTGCAGGAGGCCTCTCTCTACTCACCCCCGTCTTCACGTAAGGCGCCCAGGTGGGAGGCTTGACCAGTCCGTTCTCTTTGAGATATCTCGCTGTCAGCTCGATCAGTTGACCCGCCTCGACGAGTTTTACGCTCAATCTATTATTGACCAAAGAGGTGCGATTTATAAACTAAACCCCTCACGCTCTCCGATCGCGATAGAGGAACAGTTAACCTTTAGGGATTATTGAGAGAATACTCTGATAATCCACCGAGAACATCAAATCGTTTGACGGGTAGTTAGAAATATATCATGAGGGGGAGGAGGATCCAGCTGAAACATGTTCAAGAGTAGCGACGAGAAGACGATGAGGCTGGTAGGCGACGCCCTGAACAAGCTTGAGGTCATAAACAACAAACTCTCTCACCGGATCAACTACATGTCGGGAAGGAGCAAGCAGCTCTTCGATTACTGCGTCAAGGCTCAGATGGAGGGAGACGTGGAAAGGGCGTCGGTCTACGCATCGGAGCTGAGCCAGCTGAGGAAGAGCATCAACACGATGGTCAGGAGCCAACTCGTCATAGAGTCGGTCATCAACAGACTATACACGGTGAAGGACTTCAAGGAGGCCAAGGACGTCATAATGCCCGTGATGGGCTTGGTCAAGAAGCTGGAGAAGAACGTCTACGCGAGCCTCCCCGAGATAGGCACCAACGTCAGATACGTCCAAGAGGTACTGGACGACGTCGTCCACGAGATAGGCATAATGAGCGATGCACCGTCACTCATAACGTCTACCGATAGTGAGGACGCTGCTAAGATACTGAAGGAGGCCTCAGAGGTCGCCCTCAGGAGGAAGAAGGACCTGCTCCCAGAGGCATCACCGTAACGAAGAGGACCCCGCACGCTCCCAAGACGAAAATTTATCTCTGAGACCTAGAGAATATAGAAATGGACGCCACATATGATGCTAGAACGGAAGTCCGCCGGCGCGGTGGTCTTCACAGAGATCGATGGGGAGAGGTACTATCTACTGCTGCTCTACGGGGCCGGTCATTGGGACCTACCTAAGGGCGGCATCGAGAGGGGGGAGAGCGAACTAGACACAGTCCGACGAGAGGTGAGGGAGGAGACCGGGATAGAGGACCTGGTCATAATAGACGGCTTCAGAAAGGTGATAAACTACTTCTACAAGAGCGGTAGTGCACTGGTCAGGAAGACCGTGGTCTTCTACCTCGCTAAAACGCCCCAGACAGAGGTCAGACTGAGTCATGAGCATAACGCGTACGCTTGGTTGAAGATGGAGGACGCAATGGTCACCCTCACGTATAAGACAGCGAAGGAGGTCCTATTCGAGGCCAACCAGTTCATCTTTCCCCTTGAGAGGTCCGGTTATTACGAGGGAGCCCCGCTCAGGAGGACTAGGGTGTAACGGTCTGCGACTGACAACCCTAGAGGGATCTTAATATAGAGTCACAGAGGTAAGTAGCACTTGATGCAGACGACATGGAGGTCCACCGCGCTCGTGGCCTTGTTGGTCTTGGCATTCTCTCTCGTGCAGTTGATGATCGAGGCGGACCCTGTTAACGCCTCTGTTAGCGACCTGACGGTCTTGGTATACGACGCCAAAGGGAACCCCAGGCAGGGAGTTGAGGTGTCCCTCACCAACGCAACCGTAACCTTCAGGTCCACGACCGACGTCAACGGCAGAGCGGTCTTCAGGTCGATTTCATCCGGGGGGTACGAGGCATACGTCACGGTCGGCGGCGTCAAGGTGGCCAGTGCGAGGGTCACCCTGCCAACCGACAGCACGGTGAGACTCAACCTAATGGTATCCACGATCAAGGTAGAGGTGAGGGACGTTGAGAACGTCCCCGTACAGGGTCTGACAGTTACGATCTCTCCATCAGGCCGTCTCTTCAGTAGGAGTGCGGTCACGAACATCAACGGGAGCGCGACCTTTCCGGACCTCCCGAACTCGGCCCTCGATAACGTGGGCGAATACACGATCGAGGCCCTCTATAAGGGCATCAGGGTGGCCGAGGTGAGGGTCACGCTCCCGGTCGCAGATGAGACGGTGACGGTGAACGCCAAGGTGGCCCCTCTCTCACTCAGGTTCGTTGATCTGGAAAGGGTCCCTGTACCGTCTGCGTCCTTAAACCTCCGTGCAGGCCCTCTCCAAGAGATCATCCAGGTAACCAACGGTGAGATGGGTACCGTCCAGCTACCTCTATCAGAGGTCGTTGGGACCTACTCGTACAGCGTGCTGATGAGTTACACCGATCCCACCAGACCGTTCCCTGTGTTCAATGGTACGCTCTCGCTGACCTCTAGAGTAACGGGTGAGAGAGTCCTAGAGCTCGCGAGGTTATCGTTGACGTTAAGGGACGATGCGGGTCAACCGCTACAGGGTATGACTCTTGAGCTGAGCAACGAGAGGACGGGACTGATAGGCAGGGCCACCTCCGGGACCGCGGGTACAGCCCTATTCGAGTTCGTACCCCTATCGAGAGGTCAGGCATCGCCTGGAGACTACAGGTTAACCGTCTCCAAGCAGGGCACCCCACTGACCACCTACACCGTAACCCTCGCGGAACCATCTAGAAAGATGGATTTAGTCGTCGAGAGGAGGCCGTTCATCGTTAGAGTGATAAAGGCGGACGGTTCTCCCCTGATCGGCGCGGTCCTCAATTTGATAGACGTCGTGACGGGCCAGAGGAGCAACGGGACCACCGACTCAGAAGGGCGGGTCACCACGAGGGCTCTCGGTGGAGCTCACTCGTACGAGGTGATCTATAAGGGCAACAGGGTATCGTCTGGGATGGTTGATCTGATGGGCGACGTCGCGACCATCACGGCCCTCGGCGTGGACCTGAGAGTGATACTGAAAGTCTATGACTGGTTCGGCAACCCCATCCCGGATGCGGTCCTCAACGTCTACCAGCGCGGTGAGAGGATACCCACGACCACCACCGGACCTAACGTCCACTCGGCCGTGCTCCCGGTCGCGGGAAGCTTTACCGTGGAGGTCTTGCTGGGAGACGAGCTCTCGATGAGGAGACACTTCGAGACCTACACCGGTACGACGTTAGTGGTATCACTTTACGGGCTCTACTTGAACGGTACGTTGATCGACGCGGCCCTCCTCTTCAACACCGTCTCGGCCGTCTTCCTCGCGGCCGCTGTCATCGCTGTGGGGGTGATATACCTGTCTAGAAAGAGGAAGATGGCCCCGGAGAAAGATAGCAAAAGTGAAATATGACGTGATTCCACTATTACGTCAGAAGGGGAAGGGTATTGGGTTGGGTCCTTAGTAGGGAGCCGACTGAGATATGCAACCCACTCTGCAGGTTCTTCAGGTGCGGCAAGAGCGCTTTGGATATCAAACGCGATCCTCCGTGGTGCAACTGGGTCAACGCCCCCTGTATCGGATACAAGTGTCCCTTCGCCAACTGCGCTCAACTGAAGTTACTCTTCGACGGTAGGTGCGCCCTCTTCGTCAAGAGGAAGACCAACGAAGACCGGGATCTGACGGCGACGGTACCCGGGGTAGGCGCGAGCGTCAAATCTAAGAAGAAGCTCGAGGACCTCGGAGTACTATAATGGTCCCTAAACTGATGATATGGGGTCTTAACGGTGTCGGTGAGATAAGACCGGGCGATAACCTTGGCAGGTTGATAGTCGACGCATCGATCAGTTCCGGCATCAATCTGGAGAACGGTGACGTAGTGGTGGTGACCCACGTTGCCGTCTCCAAGGCCGAGGACCGCGTCTTCACCCTCGATCACTTCAGGCCCTCGGAAGAGTCCATGAGGCTAGCTGCAGAACTGTCTAAGGACCCCCGGCACGTGGAGGCTATACTCAGGGAGTCCGTAAAGGTAGTGAGGATGGAGAGGGGGGTGATAATAACGAAGACCAGACACGGGTTCATATGCGCAAACAGCGGAGTCGATCTCTCTAACGTGGGCGAGGGTATGGTCGCGCTCCTACCTGAGGACCCCGATGCATCCGCGCGCAGGATAAGGCTCGAGATACGCCGCGCATCAGGCGTCGATGTGGCCGTGATAATCTCTGATAGTTTCGGCAGGCCCTTCAGGAGAGGTACCGTTAACGTCGCCGTAGGCTCCAGCGGTCTGGAGGCGATCTGGGACAGGAGGGGGGAGCCTGACAGGTACGGAAGGCCGCTTAGGAGCAAACAGGTCTGCGTGGCCGACGAACTGGCAGCAGCCGCAGGCCTCGTAATGGGTCAGGCGGCAGAAGGGGTCCCGGTGGCGATCATAAGGGGCTACCCATACAGACGTAGCGAGGAGTCGTGCGTCAAGAGAGACGTGGTGCGGGGTGAGGACGAGGACCTCTTCTTATAGTGACTTGACCGCGATGCGAGTGATACAGGGCCTCCTCGGATAAGGGCAAGGTCAACCTCGACGACGTGGCCAACTCCGCATCGGTGACCAAAGATGTGGTCGAGTCGGTCCTCTGCGCATACGGTCTTGAGGACGGGTCCCCCATCGACGAGGAAGGTTTGGTAAGGATAACCGTAGACGTGCTGAGGAGGACCGGATGGTCCAACGACCTCATCAAGGCCATGGGGTGGCGGTTATACGAGTCATTGACCAGCAGGGTCCTGTCGTTTCACGGCCTCTCCTCTCTACACGACGTAACCGTCGTTCACAAGGGCACCAGGTCCCAGGTCGACGTCATCGGCGTGGGGAGTGACAGGCTCTACGTCATAGAGTGCAAGAGGTGGAGGAGGTCCATCTATCGGGGTCAGATGAAAAATCTTGGCGAGGCGGCGCGTAGACGTGCGGTCCTGATCGCGGAGCTACTGAGGGAGAGGATCGGTCCGGGCTCAAAGGTAGTCCACGTTGTGCCCGTGGTATTGACGGTCTACGGAGGGCCTGAGGTGATTGAGGAAGCGTTCAGGGTCCCTATCCAGTCGCTACCCGCCTTCATCGCCGAGCACCCGATGGCCCTCCCATCACCACCTCTCATCAGAGTTGAGTTGGGGGAGAAGTTGAACGGTGAGCTGATGACCAAGATAGTGAAGAGGGTGGCCAGGACCTTCGGTGAGGGCGTTCTTGAGAGGACTTCGTGATCAAGATATATGAGGGAGTCCGGCCGATGGTAATGGAGAGATGTCATCGCAAGACGTCGATAAGACGATCTTGAGGTTCCTCGACAGACTCTTCAACGGACACATACAGGATTCAGAGAAGATGCTCGAGAGGTTGAGCAAGAGGATAGAGAGCGATGAGGACGTGCAACTCTACAGGGCCCTCTACGGGATATACTACTCCTACACGACCGAGGACAGGGACTCCCTAATATACAAGCTCTACAGGGACGGACGTCTGAGCGACGATAGGAAGAAGTACCGTGAGTCACTCGAGAGGCTTCTCAACGAACCTGACGGCAGCAAGAACGAGTTCATAAGAGTCTGGTTGAGGGTGATCGACCTCCTCGAGAAGGCGCCCCTACCCCACAAGTTCAGGGCAGAGGAGGGTCAGCAGTCACGAGAAGGCGTTGAAGAACAGTAACCACGATGCCAACCAGACGAATATATAGGTCCCGAGCCCACTCGTTATCAACACCCGCCTGGGGTGTTTGTTCCTCTCCATCCTGATCAGAGGTGGTACCAAGTACAAGGTCGCGACGTAGATGAGGCCGGCCATCAGAACGTTGAGGAGCCAGTGATAGTCACTAATAGACAGGATAGCAGATGCGAGACCGACGATCAGGCTCAAGACGAGCCTCACTACGTAGAGCCTGTCCTCAGGCTTCATCGGTTGATGATCATGGACTACCCGGTTAAAATACCTCAAGAACATCTAAACTCTTGGGATGTCGGAACTCGCCTCTGTAGACTTGGAGGTCTGGGCCTCTAGGGTCAGCGAGCAGGCATCAGGTAGTCTAGTGGTGAACGTGTACCGAATGGAAGACGGGTCATACCTGATCAGGTTGAGGAAGGGAGATCAGTTCACGATTAGGTTGGTCCCGAGGTTCTGTGCATTCTTGGTTCAAGGAGTGTATGAGAGGAGAGGAGAGCTCGACGAGTTCGCAAAGCTTGCCCGGAGGGAGATTAACAAGCTCCAGCTGCTCTCTATTGAACCGGTAGAGGGGGAGAGGATACTCACCTTCTCGTTCGGCGCGCGCGGATCTGTCAGCAGGTTGCTGATATCGGAGCTCTTCCCCGGAGGCTGTACCGCCATCACCACCCACGACCACACGATCATCGGTATCGAGGGCGTTTCAAAGACCACCGGGATGAGGTCGCAGGTGGGGAGCAGGTATCAACCGCCCGAGAGGAGGGTGAGCGTCACGAGCGCCGACGAGGTGCTATCGACCCTCACCTCCAGATCAGGAAGGGAGAGGATAGGACAGGTAGTGGCGAGGGACCTCGGCTTGGGTAGGAAGTACTCGAACGAGGTGCTCTACAGGTGCGGCATAGCTCCATTGACGAAGATCACCGAGCTCTCAGACGAGTCGATGAAGAGGATCGCGGAGTCAGTAGAGTCGTTGGTGAAAGAGGTGAGGAGCTCCACCGCCGGCTGGTTGTACGTCTCACAGGAGGAACTCTCTCCATCACCGATCAGGCTGTACCACTTCGAGGGCAAGGGCGTAGAACCCATCGCCCTCCCCTCTCTCAACGACGCGATAAAAGCGTACTACGAAGAGCACCTGAACAGGCGTGCCGCTGCGTCGTTGGAGGAGGAGGTATCGAGGAGGAAGAAGTCGTTGGAGGAGGAGATATCGAAGAAGAGGGCCGCATCATCGTCTCTCCTAACCGAGGCTGAGTCGGTGAGAAACGTTGCATCCCTCATGATGCGATACTTGGGCTCCCTCGAGGCTTTGAGGAAAAGGATACCCGAGGGTTACAGTGGGATGGGGTTGAGGGTGGTGGAGGAGTCGAGCGATCGCATAATCGTCGAGATCGAGGGCAATAGGCTGGTAGTGATGACGAACGTGCCCGTATCACAACAGGCGTCCGTACTCTTCGAGAGGGCGAAGAACCTCACGAGGGGCGCGCGCAACATCGAGGAGGAGATAAGGGGTCTGGAGGTAGAGATCGAGAAGCTGAGCCGCAAGAGACCCATAAGGGTCGAGGAACCGATCAGGACCTCGCAGAGGCCGAGGCGTGAGTGGTACACCGCCTACCGATGGTGTTTCACCTCTGGGGGCAAGTTGGTCGTTGCTGGTAGGGACTCCTCGTCAAACGTCAGGTTACTCAAGAGGCACCTAGAAGACGACGACTTGGTGTTTCACGCTGAGTTGCGCGGCTCACCCGTGGCCGTTCTCAAAAAGGGCTCTGAGGCGTCCGAGGCAGAGATAAGGGAGGCTGCGTGCTTCTGCGCGAGTTACAGCAGGGCATGGAGGGAGCTACTGACCTCCGTATCGGTATACTGGGTTAGACCGGATCAGATCGATTTCACCCCTCCTCCAGGCACCTATTTACCAAAGGGCTCCTTCATCATCAAACCACCGAAACAGTACGTCACCTCCGAGCTGGGCATCTCGATCGGTCTGACGTACGTCGATGGAGGGCGTGAACCGATCGCTGGTCCCCACGGCTGGGTCTCCTCAGTTAGCAGGGTCCACATGAAAGTCGTCCCCGGAGAGAAGAGATCGATCGAGATCGCGAGGACGCTCAACGAATTGCTTGCCGAGATCAACGAACCTCCTCTGACCGATGAAGAGTTGGTGAGGACATCATCACTTATCCCTTTTGGCAAGGGACGAGTAGTAAAAGGTTAGACTTTTTAGATCGATCTTCATCTTATATCTCGGTTGAAGAAGGTATTCCTCTCCGAGGAGATACTGGTAAAGGACGTCATGAGCAGCCCAATAATAGAACTGGACGTGAGCGATACGGCACTCAAGGCGGCCCAGTACATGGCTAAGTACAACATAAGCAGCATAGTTGTGATGCGCAACTCTGTACCCGTGGGGATAGTGACGAAGAGGGACCTCGTGGAGAAGGTCGTGGCACAGGACAGGCTCCCGAGCGAGATAAAACTAGAGAGCATAATGTCGTCACCTCTTCACACTATCGGGCCTGACGAGACGATCGAGGAGGCGGTGAGGCGCATGAACCGGCTGAACGTAAGCAGACTGGTCGTATTATACAAGGGAGAGGTCCACGGTGTGGTCAGCATGAAGGACGTCCTGAAGGTGACGCCGGAGATCATCGAGATAATCAAGGAGCACTATATGATCAAGGGCAGCGCGAAGCCCCTAGAACCGCTCTTGGAGGGTTTCTGTGACTCGTGCGGTGAGTGGAGCGATATGCTCAAGCGAGTGGAAGACCAGTACCTCTGCGAGGAGTGCAGTCTCGAACTGGAGAAGAGCAGGACTTAATTTTTATACCGTATCGGATTTAGGTCAATATAGGAGACCCTTGTCTCCCGCGCACCCGTCCTTCGTGGTCGACGCCATGCTGGGGAAGCTCTCCAAGTGGTTACGGATACTGGGCTACGATACGCTCTACGCGAGGTCAGACGATAGGGGACTGATAATGAGCGCCATCAGGGACGGGAGGGTGCTGCTGACCTCCGACGTAGACCTGTTCAGGGAGGCTATGAAGTGCAGGGCCGAGGCGCTACTCATCAGGAGCTCGCGACTGACGGACATGCTGGCGGACGTGGCTAACTACATCGAGAGGACGCGCGGCATCAGGGCCTCAGACTTTCTCACCCCAAAATCTACTAGGTGTACGGTCTGTAACGGTGAACTCGTCGAGGATCAAGACGAGAGATACCGGTGCACTTCATGTGGCAAGCATTACTGGCAGGGTAGTCACTGGAGAAATATAGAGAGGACGTTCAGCGCAGCTAGATCAATCGCGCAGGAGAGAGTCGCTCGCAAGGTGTACTGAGACCTCGGAATACCTTTATAATTCCCGCATGAGATCAAGTAGATGCCTCTATTAGGAAGCCGGCCTATGAGGTGTTCAGGATGGTAGAGGTACGCTTCGAGCAGATCTCTCCAGCGGACTTCTTCTACAGGAACAGGGACATCGCTGGGTTCAGCAACCCCTCAAGGTCTCTCTACATGAGCATCAGGGAACTCGTAGAGAACTCGTTGGACGCCTGTGAAGCAGGCCGAATACCTCCGGACGTCCTGATCGATCTGAGGGCACAGGCGAACGAGTCGGAGGGTGACGTGAAGGTCTACAGGCTCACCGTGAAGGACAACGGCATCGGCGTCGAGTCGGATTACATACCGAAGGCCTTCGGTACCATCCTCTTCGGTAGCAAGTACGGTTTCAAGCAGTCGAGGGGTACATTCGGTGTAGGTGGTACAATGGCCCTGCTCTACGGTCAAATAACCACGAACAACCCCTTCAGAGTGATCTCGAGCACCGGGAAGAAGGAGATACACGAGTACTCGATGATGATCGATATAGTCGAGAACAAACCGAAGATAATAGAGCATAAAAAGCATCCTAACCAGAACGGGTGGAGAGGGACGATAATTGACTACACGTTAGAGGCCGATTACACCAACAGTAGGTCCAAGATAATTGAGTACCTCATCAATACATCGATAATAAACCCACACGCGAACCTGACCTTCATAGATCCGAGAGGGAGGGTCTACTCCTTCATGCGGGTCATAGATGAGATACCGGTCCCTCCGAAAGAGGCGAGGCCGCACCCATTGGGAGTCGACGTAGAGACGATGAACAGACTCCTGGCCTCTACCAAGGCTCGTGACGTCACCACCTTCCTCATCAGGGAGTTCCAGAAGGTGGGGAGGGTCACCGCGTTAGAGGTATTGAAGCTCACGGACATAGACCCCAAGCAGCGTCCGAAGGACCTCTCTCACGATCAAGTTACGATGTTGGTGGACGCGATCAAGAGGTACGGGAAGTTCAGGGCCCCCGACCCATCATCGTTGAGTCCCGTGGGAAAGGAGTTCCTCGAGAAGGGCATAAGATCGATACTAGAACCCGAGTTCATCAACGTGGTCCAACGACCGCCCAGTAGTTACTCGGGGATACCCTTCATCGTAGAGGTCGCTGTAGCTTACGGCGGGAAGATTCCAATAAGTGACGAGATACACCTCTACAGGTTCGCCAACAAGATACCCTTATTGTACGATGAGAGGGCGGACGTCTCTTGGAAGGTCATCAACGAGAGGATAGATTGGAGCAGCTACAAGGTCATGAAGGAGGCGCCGCTCGCGATCTTCACCAGCATCTGCTCACCGAAGGTGCCCTACAAGACAGTCGGTAAGGAGGCAATAGCCGACAGGCCAGAGATCGAGAGGGAACTCGTCATAGCCGTACGAGAGGCCGCGAGACACCTGAGGGGCTACCTGACCCAGATAGAGAAGGGCGAGGAGGTGAAGAAGAGGCTCAACGTCTACGCCAAGTACCTCCCCAAGGTCGTTAAGCTCTCCTCAGAGCTGGCGGGGACCAACCCTCCCGATATAACGCCGCTCCTAAAGAGGGTCGGCGTGACGAAGGCCATGATAAAGGAGGTCGAGGAACAGGAGGCCAAGGAGAGTGAGGAGATCCTCATAGGCGGAGAGGAGTGAGACCTCATGGGAAGAGTCTCTTGAGTTCAGCTCTGATCTCTCTATCATCGATCGTGATAGATGCACAGTAACCGTCCTTCGCTGGGCCCGCGTTGACTATTAGCGCGTTGCCCAACCTATCGATGCTCCTGGCCTCGTGGACGTGACCGCAGCTGACGAGTAATAGCTCGGGGTGCGACTCGACGAACTCCCGGACGGCCTTACTACCTATGTGCCTGCCCCCAACCTCATCGCACTTCACGTCGTGAGGAGGTGAGTGAGAGATGAGGACCGTGCCGCGTCCAGGTATGGACCGAAATTTTCTGAGCAATCCTCTCAACTCGTCCTCTGTGAACTCGATCCACGTCGCTCTCGACGGTGTCTCTCCGCTTCCCCCTACCCCGAAGAGGTCATAGTCAGCGTACCTGTACTGCCTCCCGGAGACGTTCACGACCCTCTCCGACCCAGTCTCGTAGTTCAGGAGGGCCGGCGGATCACAGTTGCCCGCGACGAAGTAAACAGGCACCCCTCCTCCCGAGACCTTCTGGAGAATGGACGCCGCCTCCTGTACCGTGCCGAAGTTCGTGATGTCCCCGACTACGAAGACAAGGTCGTACCCCCCCTCCTCTGCGACTCTCGCGGTCCGCTCTGCTGCCCTGACGTTCCCGTGCAGATCGCTGACCTGTAGGATCCTCATGGACTCTCGGATAGAACGGCGCGTGGGGATATTTAAGTGACAAACGGACAGATCATCGCAATCTGGACGCTAACATGGCCAGCACGATGACGACGGGCTGGAAGACCACCGACGCCACGTACGGTGGAAGACCGAAGAGGTACTCCGCGAACTCTATGTATGTGATCCCGAACTCGGGAGCCGTCAGTATATCACCGAGGAAGAGAAGGAGCTTGATCGACGCCCAGAGGCCGAGTAACCTCAGGAACAGACGAGACCTCCACGCGAGAAGCAGGTAGGCGTGAAGGTCCACCATCGTGATGGCGATGAGACCGTACGCGTGACCCGGAGCGGCCGCCCATAGTTCAGCGTCCGTGAGCAATAGTATTATCTGGGCGATTATTGATCCGGTGTGCGGGATCAGCGGCGCGACCTTGACCTTATCAACCAGACTCCAACACCTACGATCGCGACCGCTAAGACGGCCGCTATCACGATGATCGCGCTGACATCTGGACTCTGGGGTTGCACCGTATCGGTCACTGTCGTGGCCCGAGTCTCTGTAACGGTCGTCCTCTGGTCCTGCTGAGGGGCAGTTGCCCTGACCACTATAGTCCCCTCCTGTCCCCTGCTCCTGTGACTCTCGCCGTACGCTGGAGCTACGCTGCAGTAGTACTTGAACTCGCCCGGGTGATTAGCCACGAACTCTATCACCTGGACCTGACCCCTAGAGAGCCTATTACTCCTGATGGAGTAGGGCGACGGTGAGTACTCGTCTAGGGCGAAGTCGTGGACGACGGGCCCTGAACCGTTGCCTATCAGTCTTATCCTGACCAAATCGCCCTGATTCACCACTATGAGAGGCCCGCCCTTCGAGGCGTTGTACCCGTAATCGTTGAGGTAGAGGGTGAAACTCCTCGTCGTACTCGCACCCACCTCAGACCCGAGGGTGAGCAACGCTACCGCGAGTATAATTGTTACCGTCAGTATGATGTGACCCCGATACATAGATCCCATCTCGTAATGACCTCCCCAAGACTCATAAATACTTTTACCGGACATCTAGCGGACTGATTTAAATAGAGAACGAAACATGAGCATAAGCCGGAGGTAGTAAGTGGGTTGCTGCCGTACGCACCTTGGCTCGCGTGGTTGATCCCACTGGTCGGCTCGACTTTCGTCCCCATTGCATTCAGGGCGTCCAAGAGGATCGGCGAGCTCTACTCTGTACTCATAGCCGGTTCAGGCTCGACCTTCGCGGTGAGCATGGTAACGGACGCCTGGGGTGGCAGGTCGCTCCTCATATCTGCGCCGTGGATACCACTCCCCGCTGGTAGGTCAGTTGAGTTCACGTTACTCATCGACCCGTTATCGGTCCTGATGGCGTCCATCGCCACCGGTATAGGCACGCTGATCCTGATCTATTCGATCGGTTACATGGCCCACGAGGAGGGCCTCCCGCGGTACTACTTCTTCATGACCTTCTTCATAGGCGGCATGGCGTTGCTGGTACTCGCAGACAATCTTCTCGTCCTATACATCGGGTGGGAGATAGTAGGCCTGTGCAGCTATGCCCTGATCAGCTTCTTCTACCACAAGCCTGAGGCCAGGCTGGCGGGGATAAAGGCGTTCGTGACGACTAGAGTGGGTGACGTGCTCCTGCTCTCCTCGGTCCTCATAACGTTCGTCCACTTCGGTTCTTTCAGCCTCACCGAGGTATCTAGATCGATCGAGTCTGCGGCGGCTCGTGGCACTCTGGACTCCGGAATTCTCACCTTGATCTTGGCCCTCGCCTTCGGTGGTGCTGTCGGCAAGTCCGCCCAGATCCCGTTGCACGTATGGCTCCCTGATGCGATGGAGGGTCCGACTCCGGTCAGCGCTCTGATACACGCAGCCACCATGGTCAAGGCCGGCGTCTATCTGGTCGCTAGGTACAGCTACACCCTCGTACCCTTCGAGGTGGTAGGCCGTCCATACCTCTCGCAGTGGTACGATGCGGTCCTGATCATAGGTGGTTTGACGGCGTTCTTGGCGGCTACTATGGGGCTCGTGATGAACGACATCAAGCGGATCATAGCGTACTCGACTATGAGCCAGCTAGCGATAATGTTCACCGCGCTCAGCGTCGCGTCCTCCGTCGGTTTCTTCGGTGGTGTCTTCCACCTCCTCAGCCACTCCCTCTTCAAGGCGCTCTTGTTCCTCGCTGCTGGTTCAGTGATACACGCAGTGGTCACCAATAACGTCGACGAGATGGGCGGTCTGAGGAGATACATGCCCCTGACCTTCGCCACCTCCCTCATCGGAGTGTTGAGCCTCTCGGGGGTACCACCGTTCAGTGGATTCTTCAGCAAGGACGTCGTCCTCGAGGCACTGATATCGTCCGGGAACCTCTACGGGATCTTGATCATCGCTGCGACATCGATACTGACCATCATCTACGGCTTCAGGTGGTTGAGTGCGGTCTTCCTGGGAGAGTTCAGGTCCAAAGTCGTTCACCATACCAACGGAGGTCATAAGACAAGTGCACCCCACGAGTCTCCAAGGGTCATGACCGTACCTCTCATTATACTTGCCGCCCTCGCCGCGGTCGCAGGCCTCCCGCCAATCGAGGAGACGTTCCACGAGTATATGGGCATTCACGACCACATCAAGGTCTCGCCGCTGACCTACGCGACTACAGGAATCATACTAGCCGTGGGCCTGTCGGTCTCGTACGCCTTCTTTATCAGTAAAATAGTCAGCCCTGCTGCGGTGAGGGAGAGGTTCAGCGTGCTCCACAGAGTCGTCGTGAACAGGTACTACATGGACCACGTCTACGAGATGATCTTCGTCAGGGGATTGATCGGTCTCTCATCGGTCCTCAGGAGATACGTAGAGGAGGGCGTCATAGACAGGGTGAATTACGCTGCGGCGAGGTGGTTCACGTCGTTGGTCAACGTCCTTCGCAATATTCAGACCGGGAGCAGCAACCTCAACGTGAGTTACATCGCTATAGGCATCATAATACTCCTAGTGGTGCTGCTGTTGAGGCTGTTAGGGGCCCTGTGAGACCGTCACCTGAGGTAAGCGTTCTCCACCTCCGAGAGCCAGGGTACGTCCCTCCTCAACGCTTCTATCGATGCCCTCACAGCGTCCTCGGGGTAGTGCCAAGGTTGTAGCTTCCCCTCGAAGTACTCCGAGTAGGCGTTCATGTCGAAATATCCGTGACCGCAAAGGTTGAAGAGTATAGTCTTCTTCTCACCAGTCCTCTTGCACCTCAGCGCTTCATCTATTACGTACCTGATGGTGTGGGAGGGTTCCGGTGCTGGAATGTAACCCTCCGTCCTCGCGAAGGTCACCGCCGCATCGAAGACCGCCACCTGATCGTAGGCGACCGCCTTGACCTGCCTCTCCTTGACCAGTAGACACAAGGTCGGCGCGTCTCCGTGGTACCTCAGACCCCCGGCGTGTATGGGAGGTGGTACGAAATCCGATCCCAACGTGTACATGGGTAGTAGTGGCGTCATTTTAGCGGTGTCACCGTAGTCGAAAGTGTATATCCCCTTGGTCAACGTTGGGCACGCTGTAGGCTCAGTAGCGACGAACTCGACGCTCTTGGGTGCCTTGCCGGTGACCTTGTCGTGGTAGAAGGGCCAGAAGAGTCCCGAGAAGCTGCTGCCCCCGCCCACGCATCCCACCACAACGTCCGGGTACTCGTCCACGATCTCCAGCTGCTTCTTCGCCTCGAGCCCTTGAACTGTCTGGTGGATGAGGACGTGGTTCAGCACGCTACCCAGACTGTACCTGGCGTTCTCATAGGATAGTGCGTCCTCGAGCGCCTCGCTGATCGCTATACCCAGGCTCCCCGGGTGATTGGGGTCCTTGGAGAGGACAGACCTACCATAGTTCGTCTTATCACTCGGACTCGGAAAGACCTCCGCTCCCCAGGTCTCCATGAGCACCCTCCTGTACGGTTTCTGGTTGTAGCTCACCCTCACCATGAAGACCCTGCACTTGAGACCGAAGAGCATGCAGCCGAACGAGAGCGCCGAACCCCACTGTCCTGCACCGGTCTCTGTCGATAACCTCTCTACCCCCTCCTTCATGTTGAAGTAGGCCTGAGCGACCGCCGTGTTAGGTTTATGGGAACCTGGTGGACTCACCCCCTCCCACTTGAAGAATATCCTCGCGGGCGTCTTGAGCGCCCTCTCTAGGTGGGTGGCCTCTATCAGTGGCGTCGGCCTCCATATCAGGTACGTCTCCCTCAACTCGTTCGGTATCGGTATCCAGAGGTCGGGACTCAACTCCTGTCTGATCAGCTCCTTCGCGAATATCCTCTCGAGTTTACGCGGGTCCACCGGCTTCCGAGTGGACGGATCTATCGGCGGAGGGAGTGGTTTTGGAAGCTCGGGTAATATGTTGTACCACTCACGCGGTAGCTCGTTCTCATCTAAATTTATTGAACGGCCCTTCGACATTGTATCTCAACCTTATTCGGACTAATATAAATCTTCTAGAGTGAGATCAGTAATGAAACAAGGGGACTCAGAAGACTCCTAACTTGACCGCAAGCTCGCTGGCCTTGTACTCAGGTCTCAGTTTCACGAACGCCTTCTTTTCACCTAGCGGCGTTATGAGCGTATTCACTCTCTCGACCTTCACGTCGTACAGTTCTTCTACCGCGCGCGCTATCTCGGCCTTGGTCGCCTTTATGGAGACCCAGAAGGTCAACTTGTTCTCCTTCTCCACGAGCGGTACCGTATCCTGGGTTATCACCAGTCCAAGGATCACTTCGTCAGGCTTCACGTCGATTCACCGAACCTCTCCTTGAGTCGATCTATTGCGCTCTCCGTGAATACACATAATCTACCCGGCACGCCTCCAGGCGATAGGTGTAGGACGCTCAGGTCCTTTGCTTTGACCACGTCCACACCCGGTACAGAACCCGCGGCCCTCACGACTCCCTCATCATCACCTATCACTATCAGAGGCCCGACCCTCGCCTTGTAACGCCTCCCCCTCATCTTCCCTCTCCCCGCCCTCATCTTCACCACCCTACACCTCTCGAGCTCCTCGCTCAACCCGATCTTCTCCAAGAACTCTATCACTTCCTTTGACTTCTTCAGAGCTTGCAGAGAATTTTTTACGATCAAAGGCAGTTCTATATTGGCAGGTAATCTGTGTCCTCTCTTAGTAACCCATTCTCTCTCGCGTGTGAATGCGATCGCTGCGATGGTGGCCGCCCTTAACTCTCTCTTATTGATCCTCTTGTGAATTCTCTTCTCTGGTACCGGAGGATGGGTGGGCCTGCCACCGACTGCGGACGGGACGAAACCTCCCGCGCCCGATCTTCCGGTGCCGCGGCCCCTTACCCTCGCTATACGAGCTAATCCGTGGCCCACTCCGAGTGACTCAACAGAGTACTTGTGAGCTGAACCTCTCCAGGCTCCCTTGGGCTGGAAGCCGTGCGAGAGGAGCGCTATGTACGCCCTCCGGACAAGCGACGGCCTCAGAGGCGCTGAGAAGATTCGGGGCAACCTCACCTCACCGACCCTGGACCCATCGATATCGATCAAAGGTGCAGAAGTTTCATCGGCTAGAACGGTTCGACCGATGAGAGTCATTTAGCGACTATCACCTCCTCACCGAACGTCACGGCGGTCACCTTGGGTTCCTTAAGGGTGTAACGAGGCGGTCTGGCCGGCACTCTCAGTATGAGGGGGCGCTTCGGTGTACCTGGCACGGATCCAAGCAACAATATGGAGGGCGATCTGATGAGGCCGAAGTGCTTCCAGCCACCCTTCGGGAACGGAGGGTTGTTACCGTCGTATACCGCGAGCACTCTCTTGTTGAACTCGACCCTCCTGTGGAACCCCATCTGGCCGGCCCTGGGGACGAAACGCGTGATGTATGTCGGCTTCCTACCTCCTATCGCGCCAATAGCCCTCCTAGTCTTCCTCTGTTTACGCGGAAGCTCCTTTACCCCGAACCTGGCTATGACCCCTTGGAACCCCTTCCCCTTGGTGACGCCGATCACATCGACGAACTGACCAGCTCTGATCAAGTCGTTCACACCGATCTGCTTCCCCAGATTCGTCTTCACGTAATCCAGAGCCTCCTTGACCTCTCCCGAGACCTTTATCTCTGCTATGAAAGGTCTCTTCCGCTCTATCCCTGCGTACCTCGGTATGGAGGCTACCAAGGCCCTTACCTCCGAGACGTCCCTTACCAGCTCCTCCAATTTCATCCTGTTCGCGTTGGAGTTAACTCCTCTCACCCTATCCGTCAACCCCTCGGGTAGATTGTCCGAGATTATCCTGCCGACCTCAACGAGGCCCCTATCACCGTCCTCTCTATAGAAGACCGCACCTATGAGATGGAGCGGTGGAGTAGCTAGGACCGTACAGGCAGATGCGACCTCGCTACCCTGAGTGGGTGATCCGGGCACGTCGTCGACGTAGAAGACCGTTGACATACCGACCTTGTAAGCGATGAACCCCTCTAACCCAACCCCCTCCCTAGCGGGCCAGTACTTCACCGACGGCAGTAGACCGTCTGCCCGCTTCCTGGGTGCGAACGCCAGCGAGCCGTGCCTAGGAGCCGAGTACTTCCTCCTTCCCAATCCGCGCGCCCTTTGCTGTTTTTACTCTTATTCACCAGCAGCTTTTAAGGATAAACGAATCTCTCCGTCGGGACTATGTTGAATACTCGCCGCAGCAGTTCTAAGATAAGTTGACTGAAATTTTTAGGATGGAAAAAAAAGATAATCTTTACGCGGTCTTCCTGCGCCACGCAAGGACGTATCCGAGACCACCCAGCAGGACACCTGCCCCGAGCACTATCAGGAATATCGAGATCCAGAGCGGGTATCCGCCGGGTATGGCGTAGAAGACCTTGTCGTGAACTTCTGCAGCAGTGAGGCCACCTCCACCGACAGCCTTAGGCAACATGGCCGCACCTCCTAGATACCCTCCGATCATCATCATCCACGTGGCTCCTATTATCCCGACGTTCATCAGTATCAGGTGGAGCCCAGCGAGCGTGTTGAGCGTGCCGGTGTACGGTTTGTTCAAGGTCACTTCAATGTAGTAGTAGAAGAGCGACGTCACCGCAGCCCCGATCACGCCCACTATCAGGTATGATAGGTATCCCATCGTGAACCAGTTACCCGCTCCGCCAGCCGCGATCACTCTGCTGACCTCGGGACGCAGAAACCATAGCTGTCCTATCACGACGTACGCCGTCAGTCCAGTGACCAAAGCGCCTTGGACTATCGCTGCGGCGAGAAACCTATTTGCCCATAATGAAGACTTTGCCGACATATTCTCTCAATAATATCTATTAAAAAGTAAATTATAAACGTTTTTCATATAGATGAAAAATAAACTTTTGTATATAAGTAAAAAAATATAACTACTTTTTTATACAAAACATGCCATATAAAAAACAACTTTTTTAAGCATTTTAAGCAGCTGTTAGAACGATACTCCATGAGAGGAGAGGAAAGAACTGAGAGAGGATCGACCGAGTCGCTCGTGGTTTACGTGGTGACTTATCCGGAGAAGAATTACGTAGAATGGGTGAGGAGTTTGGTCGAGAGAAAGTTGGTCGCTTGCGTCAATGTGATCCCAATCAGATCGCTATATCGCTGGGAAGGATCTATAGTGGACGAGGGCGAGGTGCTCCTATTGATGAAGACCTCAACCTCAAAGTCACGCGCGTTGCGCGAGGTGATCTCGAGAGAGCACCCCTACGAGATACCGGAGATCGTCGAGATCAGCCCACTAAGCGTAAACGAGAAGTACCTGAATTGGGTTGTAGACGCTACTAGTTGAGTCGACTCGTAATGTCGTGAAGCGTTACTATCGTTAAGCTTTTTATCTTACATCAATAGGTTAAAGCCGTATGAAGACAACGATCTCGGTCATAAAGGCCGACGTAGGGAGCGTCGCAGGTCACTACAAGCCGCATTCGGAGATGCTGAACTACGCCAGGAAGAAGCTCGCCGATGCAGAGGGCACCGGGCTTATATACTCGGGTTACGTTACGCATTGCGGCGACGATATAGTCCTGGTCATGACTCACGGCCGGGGAGAGAACGATCCTGAGGTACACCTCCTCGCGTGGACCACCTTCAGGGAGATAACGGAGAAGGTGGCGAAGAAGTACAAGCTGTACGGTGCAGGTCAGGACCTCTTGAGCGACGCGTTCAGTGGTAACGTAAGAGGTCTTGGGCCCGGTGTAGCCGAGCTGGAGTTCAATGAGCGCGGGTCCGACCCAGTGATAGTCTTCGCGGCGGATAAGACCGAGCCGGGCGCGTGGAACATACCCCTCTACAGGATATTCGCGTCGCCGGACAACACTGCAGGGCTGGTGATCGATCCGAAGTTGCACGAGGGGTTCAGGTTCGACGTGCTAGACCTGATAGAGTCACAGTCCGTCCTCATCAAGACGCCCGAGGAGGTCTATGATCTGATAGCGCTCATAGGGACCCCCGGAAGGTATGCCATCTCGAAGATATTCAGGGCCTCGGACAACGAACCCGCGGCCGCCGCGAGCACCTCGAGGTTGAGCCTGATCGCCGGGAGGTACGTGGGAAAGGACGACCCGGTGATGATAGTCAGAGCTCAGGCGGGATTCCCTGCGGTGGGCGAGGTCATCTCAGCATTCGCGGTCCCGCCCATAGTATCCGGGTGGATGCGGGGTAGTCACAGAGGTCCTCTGATGCCGGTATCATTCAGGAAGGGCCAGAACGTGGTGAGCTTCTTCGACGGCCCACCCAGAGTGACGGCGATGGGGTGGCAGATAAGCAACGGCAGGCTCGTGGGAGTAGACGGGATCGAACCCGCAGACCTGTTCGAGGACCCGTTCTGGGATCACGTGCGTCAGAAGGCGGCAGAGATCGCCGTTTATCTGAGATCCATGGGTGAGTTCGAGCCGGCGAGGTTGGGTCACGAGGAGATGGAGTACACCACGCTCCCGCTGATACTCGAGAAGCTGAAACCGAGGTTCCGACCGGTCAAGGAAGGTGTGAGGGAGGAGAAGGTCGCCAAGTGAACCAGCTCCAGTAAAACACTTTTTATTACCTCGAGTCCGAATGAACTGAGAGATGAGAGCGGTAGTGCTAGAGCGACAGGGAGGACCGGAGGTGCTGAGCTACAGGGAGGACGCTCCGATCCCAGTTCCTAAGAGCGGTGAGGCCCTCGTCAAGATCGCCGCGGTAGGCCTTAACAGAATCGACGTCTGGATAAGGAAGGGCCTCTACAAGGTGAACCTCCCCCTGATACTAGGGGCCGATATATCGGGTCACGTTGAGTCATCGAGCGATGGGGGTCAGGTGGGGAGGGGTGACGCAGTAGTGGTGTACCCTATAGTGACGTGCGGGTCCTGCGAACCCTGTCTTGTCGGGAGGGAGGACGCGTGCCTGAAGAGGTCCATGATAGGCCTCAACAGGGACGGAGGATACGCCGAGTTCGTGACGGTGCCCGAGAGGTGCTTGGTGAGGCTCCCCGGTACGATCGACCCGGTCGAGGCGGCTGCTATACCAATAAACTTCCTGACGGCGTATCACATGCTGATCTGCGGTGCCTCGCTATCCGCTGGGGAGACTGTACTAGTGGTGGGTGGAGGTAGCGGCATAGGGTACGCGGCCATACAGCTGGCTAGACTCATCGGCGCCACGGTCATTACAACGGTCGGAGACGACTGGAAGGTCGAGAGGGCCTACGAGATAGGTGCTGATCTGGTCATAAACAGGAAGAAGAGCGACGTCACGGAAGAGGTCAAGAAGTTCACCGAGGGTAAGGGCGTCGACGTCGTCTTCGAGCACGCAGGTTCGGACTTCTGGAACACGGCGATCAGGTGCTTGAAGCAGACGGGGAGGCTGATTGTAGGCGGTGCGACGACTGGCAGTAACGTGAACGTCGACGTCCGCGACCTTTATATGCGTAGATTAACCGTGGTAGGCTCCGGGTTCGGGACGAAAGCCGACCTGATGAGGATAATAGATCTATTCGTCAGGAAGAGGTTGAGGGTCCTCATCGACAGGACTTACCCACTCAAAGATGCCTCGAAGGCGCACGCCAGGATGGAGAACTCTGAGCACTTCGGGAAGATACTCATGAGGCCTTGAGCGATCTCTCAGACCGGTTCGTAACCCTTATCCGCGAGATAGTCCACGACGAGTCATCCGGGTCAACAGAGATAGGTAGGAGACTCCTCCTCACTCTGAGTAGATACATAGAACACTCAAGAGGAGATCCACGATCAGCGGAGTACATCGAGGCGGCATTGAGGGCGGCAGAGGAGAGGCCGTCCATCTTGCTAGTCGGCAACATGCTGAGAATCTTAAGAGAGGTGACGCCGGAGGTACCTCCACAGACAGCCATAGATGGTCTCCTGCTACTCTACGATCAGGCAGTCGACAGGTCTCTGAGGAACGCGCGCGACCTCGTGAAGGGCCACCAAAAGGTCCTGACGTACAGCTACAGCTCGAACGTGATAAGACTCCTCAGCTCGGTAGAGGTCAGGTCGGTGTACGTGTCCGCTTGCTGGCCGTCTCTAGAGGGCCTGCGTACCGCAGCTTCGTTGAGGGAGGCAGGAGTCCACTCGATAGTGATAGGTGACATGGACGTGTTGGACGTCGTGGAGCGCGTCGACCTCGTACTGGTGGGATGTGACGCAGTCCTCAGGGATGGTTCTCTGGTGAACAGGAGAGGAACCAGGACGATCGTGGAGGCCGCAAAACAACACCACGTCCGTGCGTTAGCGATAGCCGACTCGTTGAAGGTTGATTACTGGGGCTCGTGGAGTAACGAGAGGCGTCGATACGAGGTGAGGGGAGTAGAGGTAGATCTGGAGGTCTTTGACGTGACACCCTGTGATCGCGGCCACTACTACGTCACGGAGTACGGTGTATCGGATGGCCGTTCGCTCATCGACGTCGCATTTAAAAGTTTGGAGAGCGAATGGATCTCGAGGCTCAAGGGTGTCAGAGGATGAGTTTGAACGTGCAGGTGGCGGTCGTTGGGCCCATACAGAGCAACTCCTACCTAGTGTACGCGGGTAGCAGGGAGAGAGCAATACTGATAGATGCAGGAGGAGACGCGGACAGGATCATCAACATGGTCGAGAGGGAAAGGGTCAAGGTCCGAGTCATTATTGCGACGCACGCTCACTTCGATCACGTTTTCGCGGTCGATGAACTGAGGGAGAGGTTCGGTTGCGAGTTCCTCCTGCACAGGGACGACGTACCGGTCCTCAGGACCTTCAGCGATAGCTTGTTCAGGTGGGTCGGTCTCCTCAAGAAGGAGCCCAGACCGGACGGTTACGTGGCGGAGGGTGACCTCATAGACCTCGGAGATTTACAGCTATCGGTTATCCACACCCCGGGTCATACGCCAGGCAGCATATCCCTCTACGGAGGTGGGGCCGTCTTCACCGGGGATACGCTCTTCTTCGGTTCGGTGGGGAGGACCGATCTATTCGGCGGCGACTTTGAGGCTCTGGTCTACTCGATAAGGTACAAGCTCTACAAGTTGCCCCCTGAGACGAACGTCTATCCCGGTCACGGCCCGTCTACAACTATAGGCATAGAGAAGGTAATGAACTCCATCGTCAGGGAAGAGTAGTTGCTCACCACTCTAGAGGAGCTGAACCGAAGGATAACTAGATGCCGTAAGTGTCCTCGATTGGTCCGTTACAGGAGGGAGGCCGCATCGAGGCCGCCTAGACGTTACGCGGGGGAGAGGTACTGGGCTAAACCGCTCCCCGGGTTTGGCGATAGGGACGCTAGGATACTGGTCATCGGTCTGGCACCAGCAGCGCACGGAGGCAACAGGACCGGTAGGATATTCACGGGTGACAGCTCCGGCGATACACTGATGCGCGCGCTGCACGCTAACAGATTATCTAACAGAGAGACATCGGTCGATAGGAACGATGGTCTCGCGCTCCACGACGTCTACTTGACCGCCGCGGTGAGGTGCGTACCCCCGAAGAACCGGCCGACAGGTGATGAGATCAAGAACTGTTTCGATTACCTCATCCACGAGTTCTCCCTCCTCACACGGATAAGGGTGGTGGTGGCACTCGGAAAGATAGCCTTCGATGCAGCCGTGAGGCTACTCAAGACGTGTGGTTACAGATGCCTGAACGGCCCTCCGAAGTTCTCTCACTCAGCTATCTACGAGTTTGAGAGTGACTCCAGGGTCATTCTTCTCATAGCCAGCTACCACCCTAGTAGACAGAATACCCAGACCAAGAGGCTCACGCAGGAGATGCTCGACGACGTCTTTAGACGCGCGGTAACGCTACTGGACACGTGAGGTACGGTTGAGGATCAGCGAGAACAACGCGCCGCTCCCTATTACCGAGGCCGTCATTAGAAAGGTGAAGTCAGGTCCGTATCGGTCGTAGATGAGGGGCGCGAAGAGGCTACCGAGCGAGTTGCCTACGTCCATCATGAGGGCGATCATTGCAGTCATCGAACCGCGTCTCTTGTTCGGACTAAGCTCGTTTATAGAGAGTATCGCGGTGGAGACGAAGGTACCAGCGCCTACGCCGTAGAGCGACATGGCAATCCACGGTAGTATGGGGTCTCTCAAGGTGATTATTATCAACGAGATTATCAGTATCGACTGGGCCATGAAGACCTCGACCCTTGTGGATAGCGATATCCTACCGATGACCGGCCTTATCAGGGCGTTCATCAACGCACCCACGAAGAACATCAGCCCTACTTGCTCACCACTCATACCGAGTGACAGCGCGTAGAACGGAACGATGGTATAGAGCGTGCCTATCACGTAAGAGACCGCCGCCCTGTTATATAACACGAATAGGACCTCTGACCTCCAGAACTTCTTAGAGTCACCGACCTCTCCATCATCGCTTGCGTCCGCGTACCTGCTCAAGGCCCTCGGTATCAAAGGACTGGAGAGAGCGTAGAGGAGGGTACTGGATAACATGATCCCGTGAGTCTCGCTAATGAGGAAGACCGCCGAAGCTATCGAGGGCCCTATCGCCATACCCAAGGGTGGACCAACTATGACGAGACTGGCGCTCTTACGAGGGAGACTGGAGGTGACCGAGAGGAACGAGACGTGGAACGCACCTGACCCGAAGCCGCGGACTGCATTGGCTAGCGTTATGACAACAAGGTCATCGATTATCGTGATGATCGCGGTGCTGACGGACATCAGCGCTATCCCGAGGTACATGAGCCTCCCCGCCGGATAACCGCGGTCAATTACCCTCCCCGTAGGGAGACGTCCTAGGAGCGTCGCCAAGAGGCTCGACGAGTAGATCAGAGCGACATCACTGAGCGAACCGCCGAGACTGTAGACGTGAAGCCCCATGTAGACGTTTATCATGCTGGTCGCGGAGGTGATCAGCGACGATCCGACCATAAGCCTACTGTCTGTGACCTTATCTGACAATTTCGATTTGAGACCGGGTAACTACATTAACTCAGCTTAATTTATATATTGTTTAAATATTGGATGATCGATATGCTCCTAAAGTGACCAGAGAGGACGATTTTCCGATACTATCACGGTACACTTACCTAGATAGTGCGTCTCACGGAGCGACCCCGAGGAGGGTGGTGGAGGCCGAGCGCGAGTACATCGAGAGCAAGTTCACGGACGGCGAGGATTGGCCTCGAGTGCTCTCAGAGCTCTTCAGATCCAAGGCTCTCTTCTCATCGCTCGTGAAGGTAAAGAGATCCAACGTCGCGGTGGTACCGAACGTCTCGACGGGACTTGGCCTCCTTCTCTCATCGCTGAATCTCAAGAGGGGGTCCACGGCGGTGGCCTCGCTCCACAACTTCCCAACGAGCCTGCACATATTGACTAATATGAGGAGGAGGGGAACCATCTCGGACCTGAGGGTAGCGAGGAATAACACCATCGATGAGTACGAGAGGCTGATCGATGACAGCACGAGCGTCGTATGCGTAGACGCGGTCGGCTGGCTCAGCGGGCGTGTGGTCGACCTGAGGGCCCTCTCCGAGATAGCACACGACCACGGAGCGATCATGATCTCCGACATGTTCCACGCCTGCGGCGTCATACCCGTCGATATCAAGAACCTGGGGCTCGACGCGGCAATATCTGGCATGTATAAGTGGCTGCTAGGTCAACCCGGAGTTTCGTTCCTAGTAGCCACCGATGAGATACTCGAGGTATCAGACCCCCCACTGATGGGCTGGTTCTCTATAGACGACTCGGTCACCCAGAGGTTCGAGAAGAACGAAAACCCGTTCTTCAGGCCACTCCCATTACTCGATGCCAAACCGGCACGCGATGCGAGTAGGTTTGAGTTGGGGACCCTCTCGGACTCCAGCGTGATAGCCGCGGCAGCAGCTTTGGAGCTGATGAACGAGATAGACGAACACGCGAGGCACTCATCCATAGAGAGACTTGTCAAGGAGATGGCGGACCTGCTATCCTCAGAGGGTCACACCATCTACACCCCGCTTGACTCCCACAAGAGGTCCGGGATAGTATCAATAAAGATAAAGGAGGCGTTCGAGGTCTCTAGCAGGCTGAGGAGCAGGAGGATAATCTGCTCAGCACGCTTCGACCTCCTCCGAACTTCATTGCACTTCTACAACACCCGGGACGACATCGACGTCTTCATTAAGGCGTTGAGAGAGGTACTGAGGGGTTAATTAATCGTCGGAACTCGGTATTCCCGGATGATCCTCTTCTTCTACTTAGTTACCGTCACTCTAGGTATCTCCCTCTCCTCGACGTATTACCTCGTCCCGGTGTTCATGGAGCAGCTCGGCTACTCGGATACCCTGATAGGGATAATGGGATCGATAGTCTCGCTGCCCTATCTGATGATAAACCTCCTCGCCAGACACACCATAGGCCGACTGAGGGACAGCAGGGCCATAGCCATAGCCTGCGTCTGTGCGGCCCTCTCCGCCTCGATCCTCTTGAACTCCGGTGACCTCCTACCGATCCTCATCGCAGAGGTGATGATAGGGGTGGCGACGTCCTTCTACTTCCCGTTGGGCGAGATAATGATATCGGGGATAAGGGACGAGGTGAAGAGGAGGAGGGCCTTCGGGCTCTTCGGCACGTCTTGGACCTCTGGGTTCATGCTCGGCCCCGCTCTCTCGGGTATAGCTATCAATAGCGTCGGTGCCCAAGCCTCGTTCTACGTGCCGTTAGTCGCCTCACTCACCTCCCTACCCCTCTCGTTCCTCCAGAACCTACCTTTAGAGAAGCAGTTTCCCACCTCAACGTCAGGCGGGAGGGGACTCATAACACCGGCCCACCTTGCCGTGGCCCTCTACACCATGGCCCTCTCAACGATCGTCATGGCCTTCGCGGGGCTGGCCGCGGGCAGGGGAGTGTCGCCAACGCTACTCGCTTTGGCCTACTCGGTCTACGGGTTGTCGAGGATGGTCGCCTTCCTCTCCCTCCGGAACCTGCCCTTCTTTGGGACACAGATGGGCGCAACGACCGCGGCACTCATAACGTCGTTCGCGCTCCTCTCGCTCACCCTCTCAGAGGACTACCTATACCCGGTGATATTCGCGGCGATCGGTGCCTCAGCGACGCTCTACGTCTCTGCGACGTTCCTCTCCATGCTGGGTTCTTTCGGGAGAGACGCTCCTTCCGCGGTCGGGAGGTTCGAGTCGTGCGTGTCTATAGGGTTTCTGATAGGGCCAGGGGTGTCCGGTGCAATATCTGACAACATAGGGTTCACGGAGATGCTGGTGACTAACGGGCTGCTCGCGCTATCAGCCGGAGTCCTGAGCGCTAAGAGGTCCCTACGATAAGTTCTCGAAGCTGCATATCTCTGAGGGCCTCTTGACGAACTTGTTAATGGCCACCTCGGATATGATCTTACAGCCGTTTAGAACATCAGTTATCCTGCTTAGTACGACCCTGACCGAGACGGCCGCATCGCTGTCTTTGATCTTCTCGAGCCCCATCACCTCGAACTGCCTTATACGCTCCATTTCTTTCTTCAACTCATCGAATACCTCGCTCGCGAGCTTGAAATCTACGGAGATGAAGGAGTTGACGGCCCTACCGAAGATGTGGACGACGTTGTCGATTATGCTGAGAAGCTGTCTAGAGTTTGCGGATTTGGAGAGGCTCCCCTTCTCTCCGAGCAGGAAGACCTCCTTGCTGATGACCAGCGCGTGGTCGCCTATCTCCTCTAGGACCTTAGCGACGAGCCTGTAACCGGACGCCTCGGTGTATGATCCGATGCCTAGCGACTTGGCCAGGCTTGGGAACCTCAGGACTGTGAGTACCTGCCTCACGGCCAGGAAGTATAACTCGTCGAGTTTCTTCTCCATCGACGCGACCTCACCTACTTTCTCCGGCATCGACTCGAGCAGAGCGTCGATGGAGGCGGTGAGCATGGACGCACAAAGGACCTGCATCCGCTTGATTAACGCCTCGACCCTGAACTTGGTTGGGTCTATTATCGACTGGACGGTCACAGAGTTCGCGTCCTGACTCATCATCTCAAATCCTGGCAGCTCCTCCACTATCGAGTGTATCTCGGAGAGGTGATCGGAGGTCAATCCGTTCATGGAGACTATACGAACTACGTCGTAACCCTGAAGGTAGCACGCGGCGACCAGTTTGGCCAAAGAGGACGGCGAACCGACCTTGTCGGCGTCTATTATACACGTTATGGGGTTGTAGTTGGGCGTTGCGGTGTCTATCTTCAGCCCCTCCGGGGTCTCCTCGAGGTAGATCGTATCGCCTACTTTGAGCCCCTTCTGTCTGACCCACTTATGGGGAAGGGTGACGACGAGGCTTGTGCTACCGAGCTTCTGTAGGCGTCTTACCTCTGGCATACCAATATATATTAATATATACTATTTATGTGTAACTCTTATAAGAGATATTAATGAAGTATACGCAGGTGATGGATGTATGTCTCAGCAGATAGCGGCCCAGAAGTTCACCAACAGGAGGAGCTACGCCGCGGGATACAAGTACTGTAGCAGGTGCAGGGTCTATCACCTGACCCTCTCAGTCAGGTGCCCCTACTGTGGCATACTACTGAGGAACTCACCGAGGAAGAAGAAGCCGGTGGACCCGTCCAAGTACGTCAAGACCCCCATCATATAACGAGCCATATTTTGGAGGGATATATGGTATATCTACTTGGAGAACTTCTATAGAACCCTCGGTTACGATTTAGTGTAAGAGCTAAAAAGCTGGTTCAAGGCCTTGGACGACCGAGATGAGCTCTACGATAATAGCAACGTCCGTCTTCATCTCGCTGGCTGTCCTAGGGGGCGTAATACTGGCTCCGAGCGTGCCAGATACTGGAGGTGGATTCCAGTGGGCTCTGCTAGTCCAATTCTATGCGGCCCTCACCTCGATAATCACTCCTATCTCGAGCGTTTTCAACGACGGCCTTACCATACACGGGCCTAACAACGTCACCATCTCGTCCTCCTATGGATTATGGCCGATAGCGATCCTCGTAATAGCGAGTGCGTTGGCTGTCCTTATAGCCTCCGCGGGCGATAGATACGAGGGGTCCGGGTTCTTGGCCACGTTCACCGGGAGTCTGGCCCTCATAGGTGGGTGGATAGTCTTGGGCTTCATCGCCATTCCTGTATTCCTAGCGGGGACCGAATGGACCAACCAATTGAACCAGATCTTCAACAACGCGATATACAGCAGGCCCCTCGAGCTACCGATGATAGTGATGATCTCGCTCAGCGTCTCTGCCTTACTATCGATAGTTATAAACGCGGTACGCGGTGACCGAGAAGAGCTCTACGAGAGGAGCCTGCTATTCCCTTGGAGAGAGTGGAAGAAAAGGAGGTAAAAAATGCTAATAGTAAGATAGAGGGATTCTATGGGCTCGGAGCGCCTTGCTGAGCCGGAGCCGCGGGCTTGGCCGGCTTAGTCACCTTCTTCGCAGGGGCCTTCTTCTTCGCCTTGCCCTTCTTCTTAGTGGCAGTCTTCTTCTTCGCCATACCTATCTCGCATCATATATTTACCAATCGATTGTATAAATATTTTCTTGTTCTAAACGATCCTTTAATGTAAAATTCGATGCTAGAAGATCGCCTCTCAAATACTTAATAACGATCCGAGGGTCCAGTATCTGCAGGTGTGAGGAGGCCGATAGAGGAGGTCCTACAGTCGCCGGAGGGAACCGAGGTCGAGGTATGGGGGTGGGTGAGGAACGTCAGGAGGCACGGAAAGCTGATCTTCCTGGATCTGAGGGACGCCTCGGGAATAGTCCAGGTAGCCGTGAAGGGTGGCGTCGCGGAGGACTCGGCTCTGAGAGTCGCGGAGAGCCTGAGGAGGGAGTCGTCAGTGAAGGTTACGGGTACCGTGAAGTTGGATGAGAGGGCGCCATCAGGGGTCGAGATAAGGTGCAAGAGGATCGAGGTCATCAGTCTAGCCGAAGAGGACTACCCCATACGGCCCAAGATAGGGCCCAAGAAGCTCTACGACTACCGTCACCTACACCTGAGGAGCCCTAAGATAGCGAGCCTGATGAGGATAAGGTCAAACCTCCTAGAGGCCTTCAGGGAGTTCTTCAGGTCGAGGGGGTTCGTGGAGATCAACTGCCCCTCCATAATAACGGCGGCCGTGGAGGGCGGTTCCACGCTATTCGAGGTGAACTACTTCGGGAAGAAGGCCTACCTGACCCAGAGCGTCCAGTTCTACCAAGAGGCCGCGATCTTCGGGCTCGAGAGGGTCTACAGCATACAGCCCAGCTTCAGGGCGGAGAAGAGTCGAACTACGAGGCACTTGTCCGAGTTCTGGCACATCGAGGCCGAGATCTCCTTTGCAGACCTGAATGCCCTGATGGACGTGGTAGAGGAGATGGTCAACTACGTAGTCAACAGGACTGCAGAGACCTCATACAGGGAGATAAAGTCCCTTAACAGGAGCGTGAGGACCGAAGAGGTGGAGAGGCCGTTCCCCCGCATAAAGTACGCCGAGGCGCTGGAGATACTGGAGAGGAGGGGCGTGAGGACCTACTGGGGGATCGACCTGGGGGCGGACGAGGAGCGAGTGATCTCTACGGAGTTCGAGAGGCCCGTCTTCGTCACGCACTTCCCCAAGGAGGTCAAAGCGTTCTATCACAAGGTAGACGAGGAGGACCCCAGAGTAACCTTGAGCGCCGACCTTCTGGCACCGAGGGGGAACGGAGAGATAGTGGGAGGGGGGGTCAGGATAGACCGATACGATCAGCTTATCGAGAGGATCTACCAGTTTGGTCTGGACCCGAAGGATTATTCATGGTACCTAGACCTGAGGAGGTACGGGTCAGTACCACACGCGGGCTTCGGAATAGGCGTCGAGCGGGTCTTGAAGTGGATACTAGACCTACCGCACGTCAGGACAGCCTGCCTCTTCCCCAGGACGCCTACAAGGGTGACTCCGTAGATCTACGCAATATGTTATCAGGCAGGTTATCCTTATCTTAAGCCTGTGAGCGATATGGGATGACCGATGACCGCTACCGAACTCCCCGATCTACAGTCTCAGAGGCCGGGGGTGGCCTTAGGCCTTGATAGGGTTGGTATAACCGGGGTAAGGGCGCCCATGGGGAGCATCATCAGGATCAGGGACGGACTCATCTTACAGGACCCCTTGATAAGCGTATTCGTGAATCTTCCTCGGGATCAGAGGGGGATACACACCAGCAGGTCATATGAGGCGTTATACGAGGTGATAGAGGAGGCGAGGGGCAGTAAATCCAGACTCGAGGAGGTCGCGGAGAGGGTAGCGAGGCTACTACTACTCAAACACGACTACGCAACTAAGTCACACGTCAGGATAATAGGTAACGTACTCAGGGAGGTCAAGGCACCCAAGACCAGCAAGAGCTCCTTCGAGAGGATACGAGCGATGGTCGGGGCCTCGGGGCGCAACGAGGACGGCAACATAAACGTCTCTCTCTCGCTTGGGACCGAGGTCTGGGGGGTGACCGCGTGTCCGTGTGCCCAGAAGGTCATAAGCACCCTACTGAACAACCACCAGAACGGTTCCTACACGGTCACCCACATGCAGAGGACCCTCTTCAGAGCCTCTCTATCCCCGATAGAGTCCAATTCCGTAGACCTCCTAGAGTTCGCCGACGTGGTGAAGTCAGGGATGAGCGCCCCCCTCTTCCAACTCCTCAAGAGGATCGACGAGGCCTACGTGGTCCTTAGGGCGGTGGAGAACCCGCTCTTCGTGGAGGACACGGTGAGGATCATCGCCCACAACGTAGCTACCCGATTCACGGAACTCCCTGACTCCACGACCCTACAGGTGAGGGTGAGGAGCATCGAGAGCCTCCACGAGTACAACTTCGAGGCCGAGCTGAGATCGACTCTGGGCGAGGTAAGGGCTCTGAAGAGAGGCGATAGATGAGGGAGGAAGGGCCAGGTGAGTGGTGGTACAGTAAGTACGAATCGATACTAAGCGTCTTTGGGTTCGACCGTAAACGGGACGAGCTCGCGGCCGAGTCGTGCGGTGAATTAATGCTAAGCCGCCCCTGCGTCGTCGGTGACGTCCGTAGCCTAATCGAGGGTAGGACTGTGGTCCTCGCGGGCGGTTCTGACGTGCTGGAGGAGGACCTCAGAGCGTTGTCCGGGACGCGAGGGAGGTTTGGCTTAGTCTTGGTGGCAGCAGACGGTGCGACCAGACCGATACTCGAGAAAGGTCTAGTACCAGACGTGGTAGTGACCGACCTCGATGGCGGTATAGACTCCCTTATGAGCGCTCGGGAGAGGGGAGCGTTTCTCATCGTCCACGCCCACGGCGATAACCTCGTCGAGGTGACGGAGTTCCTAAAGAGGGTCGATGGGCGGATAGAAGCGACCTGCCAGTGCAGGCCGACGGGTCACGTCCATAACTTCGGTGGTTTCACCGATGGTGATAGGGCCGCCTTCCTAGTGCTCTCCTTTCAGCCCTCCGCCCTCGTACTGATAGGGATGGACCTCGACGGACCGGTTGGACGATTGACGAAGCCAGATGGATGGTACACACCCGAGAGGGAGAGGATCAAGAGGCTGAAGTTGAGGGTCGCGTCGGACCTCTTCCTGACCGCATCAGAGATCTACGGTGGGAAGGTCAGGTTGATCGACGCCTCCTCCTCATCCAGTACCGTACCCGGGTTCATTAAGAGGCCGCTCAGATCGGTCTTCGAGTGACTCAGACCTCAACTCGTATTATCGCATCCAGTGCAACGCGGGCCGCGATATCAACGTAGCTCCTGAGGGCAGTGGCATCTACCATCGGCGTCATCTCAGCCAAGTTATCACTCACTATGAGAATCGCCCCCGTCTTCACCTTCCTCAGCATCCCTATGCCGAAGAGGGTCGCACACTCCATCTCGACCGAGACGTGCCCCCTATCATACCACTTCTTCGCGAACTCGTGATCCTCCGCGTAGAACGCCTCACTCGAGAAGACGGGCCCCACGTGACACTTAATCCCCCTCGCCTCGGCCGACCTCACCAGCTCCAGTGTTACATCGAAAGACGGTACGGGCGATATGTGAACGTCCGGTACGTACTGGTTAAGAGTGCCGCCTATGTACGAGGCCCCGGTCGCTATCACCAGCTCGCCCACCCGGACCCCTTTCACGAAAGCGCCGGTAGACCCTAACCTGATCAATACTTTCGCGCCCAGCATTATCAGCTCCTCGAAGACGATGGCCGAGGACGGTCCACCCACTCCGTGGCACGCTACGCTCACCCTCTTACCGTTATAGGTCCCGGTGTAGGTTATGAAACCCCTATTCTCGTTCACCAATATTGAGTTCTCGAGCATCTTGGATACCTGGACCACACGCGCGGGGTCGCCGGCAACTATCACCCTCTCTGCTATGTCACCGGCCTTGGCCTTGAGGTGCTGTGGCTTCAACGGTCTTCAAGGACCCGGGGGAAAATATAAGTTTAGGTGGACTGAGGAGTCGCGTATTTATCTGAGCTGCAACCATATGGCCCTCAGAGGATAGAGCAACGGGTGTCGCGTGATGTACGCTCTACCACCGATCTACGACTGGAAGTCAGTCGAGGCGTGGGTTACGAAGTTTTGGGCGGAGAACGACATAGTTAGGCTCGTAATGGAGAGGAATAAGGGCGCACCGATCTTCGCGTTCTTGGAGGGACCTCCAACGGTCAACGGCTACATGCACATAGGTCACGCTAGGGGTCGCGTGTACAAGGACATTGTCCTCAGGTACCAGTCTATGAGAGGTATGGACGTGTGGAGGAGGGCCGGGTGGGACTGCCAAGGACTGCCCACGGAGCTTGAGGTCGAGAAGAGACTCGGGATAAAGAGCAAGAAGGACATCGAGGCGATAGGGATGGAGCGGTTCGTCCAGGAGGCCAACGCTCTCGTAGATCACTACATAGAGAGGTGGCGCGCAGACTCGGAGAGGCTCGGTCTGTGGCTAGATTACGAGACGGCGTATCAGACTAGAGACGAGAGGTACATGGAGCACGTCTGGTACCTCCTGAAGAGGGCATACGAAAGCAACGACCTGATAACGAGCTACAGGGTCGTCCCTTTCTGTCCGAGTTGCGAGACTCCACTATCCTCCCACGAGGTGGCTCAGGGTTACGAGGAGACCGAGGACTACTCGATATACGTCAAGTTCAAGGTCCTGGATGGGCGAGGTGGACCACCGAGATACTTGGTCATATGGACTACCACTCCTTGGACGATACCTGGTAACGAGGCTGTCGCGGTCAATCCCGATGAGACGTACGCTGAGGTGAGGGTCGGTGAGGAGGTATTGATCATCGCGGAGAAACTGGTTGAGAGGGTACTCGGCGAGACGGCCATGAAGGGTCACGAGATACTCAGGCGGATCAGAGGCAAGTCGCTAGAGGGATTGAGGTACGAGCACCCGTTGAGGGAGGAGGTACCCATCCATGAGTCCCACGCGGGACCATCGCACTCGGTCGTGACCGCAGACTTCGTGGCGTTGGACGAGGGCACCGGGTTGGTACACATAGCGCCAGGTCACGGGCCAGAGGACTTCGAGCTAGGGAAAAAGGTCGGGTTACCGGTCCTCTGTCCCATAGACCATTCAGGGCGGTTCACGGAGGAGGGAGGGGTCTTCAGGGACAAGTACTTTAGAGACGTAGCCCCAGAGGTGATAGAGAGACTCAGATCGAAGCACCTCCTCCTTTACGAGGGAAAGGTGACGCACACCTACCCTCTCTGTTGGAGGTGCGGGACTCACCTGATATACATAGCCAGCAAGCAGTGGTTCCTCAAGGTCGACAGGGTAAAGAGAATTATGATCGAGGAGAACGAGAAGGTAAAGTGGTACCCGCGGTGGGCCGGAGTAAACAGGTTCGGAGAGTGGCTCCAGAACGCCGAAGACTGGTGTATATCGAGGACTAAGATATGGGGTACTCCATTGAACGTATGGAGGTGCGAGACTTGCGGAAGAGTTAAAGTGGTCGGCTCCGCCGATGAGCTCCAGGACGCTGCAGTTAAACCGAAGATCGTGAGACTGCACAGGCCTTGGATCGATCAGGTAGTCTTCAAGTGTATGTGTGGCGGTGAGATGCGT
Source organism: Aigarchaeota archaeon (assembly GCA_025059745.1). Taxonomy (GTDB): domain Archaea; phylum Thermoproteota; class Nitrososphaeria_A; order Caldarchaeales; family Calditenuaceae; genus JANXDH01. Next base: position 229,802 of record JANXDH010000004.1, read on the forward strand.
AGGGAGCCGTTCGTTCTAGACACCTGGCTTGACTCTGGGGTCGCCCACATAGCCAGCGTGGACTACCTCAGGAACAGGGACCTCCTCGAGAGGCTGCATCCCTACGATTACATAACAGAGGCGATCGACCAGACGCGCGGTTGGTTCTATACGCTCATCTTTACGTCAGCCCTCCTCTTCAACAAGTCTCCCTACAAGACTGTCTTGACGCAGGGTCACGTCCTCGATAAGTACGGGAAGAAGATGTCCAAGAGCCGATCCAACGTAATATGGGCCGCGGACGCCTTCGAGTCCTTCGGGGTAGACAACCTCAGAGTGTATCTGACATCGAAGGCCGCGCCCTGGGACGCGGTGAACTTTGACCCAGACGAGATAAAGGTGACCGAGTCGAACCTCAACGTCCTCTGGAACGCCTTCTCGTTCATAAAGACCTACTTCGATCTGGACCATTTCAATCCGGCGAGAGAGAGCCTGGAGTACTATCTCGGGGAGGGTGAGCCTGAGGACAGATGGCTGCTCTCGAGGGTCAATCTAGTAATTCGCAAGGTCACTTCATCGATAGAGAGGTTCGATCTACACGAGGCCGTGAGGGAGATCTTGAGGTTCGTTCGGGAGGACCTCAGCAGGACCTACATACGCGCTGTGAGGAGGAGGTTCTGGACCGAGGAGAGGACCAAGAACAAACTCTCCGCTTACGCCACGTCCTACTACGTTATCCTCAGGGTATTGGTGATGCTCTCGATCTTCGCCCCCTACGTCTCCGAGTACCTCTACCAGAAACTGAGAACGCCTGATGATCCTCCGAGCATACACCTAATGAGGTGGCCCCACGCTGACGAGAAGATGATTGATCTAGAGCTCGAGGACTCCATGGAGGCCGCCGAGGACGTGATAACGGCCTCCCTCAATGCGCGCCAGAGGGCGAAGAGGAAGCTGAGGTGGCCAGTCTCGAGGTTGGTGATCGCACCGTCGACGAAGAAGGTCGCCAATCACCTGAGGACGCTCTCCTCTTATATAATGAGGATATCGAACGCGCTCTCGATCGAGATCAAGGAGCCCGGTCAGAAGCTGGACGAGCTCGAGCTCACGGTCGAACCCGTGCTACCCAAGTTAGGTCCGAAATTCGGAAAGAGACTCAACTCGGTCGTAGAGGCGCTAAAGGCGGTCAAGGTGAACGACCTGATCCAGACGTTGGAGACCCAAGGAAAGTATGAGATCCAGTTACCCGACTCGACGCTAGTCGAGATAACATCTGAGGATGTGAAGATTGCCGAGAGGCTGCCGGACTACATAGTTGAGGGCGAGGGAAGGATGTCAAAGGTCTACTTGGATCTGAGGGAGGACGAGAGGATCAGAGGTCTATCGGTTGCGAACGAGGTGATCAGGAGGATACAGACGATGAGGAAGGACCTCAACCTTGAGATAACCAAGGAGGTCCTGTGCAGGCTCTACATGGAACCAGTCGAGCTCGGAGATCTGGTAAAGGACGTGGTCGATTACATAGAGGAGGAGACGAGAACCAAGTTGCTGATAGTCAACGAGGTCAAACGCGAATCAGGGGAGTACTTGAAGGAGTGGAGAGTGGGAGACGCGAGGATAGTGATAGCGCTAAGTGTTTAACCCATCCGTAGTGAAGGCTTTAAGGTCGCTGGACGACTGGCACTTCGAGGTCCTACGAGTACTGGAGGAGAAGATGCGTCACTACGAGACGGTACCAACAGACGTGGTTGCGAGGGAGACCGAGGCCAGCAAAGATCTAACTCTTAAGCGCCTCAGCACGCTCCACCGTTACGGATTGGTGTGGGCCCCTAGGGGGAGGGAGAGGGGATTCGTCCTCAACTACAACGGCCTTGACGCGATAGCGTTGAGGTCGGTGGTCAACAGGGGAATCCTGGTCTCCATCGGGGGCAGGATAGGTGCGGGCAAGGAGTCGGAGGTCTACGAGGCAGTGACCGCAGAGGAGGAGAGAGTGGCGGTGAAGTTCTATCGGATGGGGTCCAGGAGCTTCAAGAAGTACAAAAGGCACAGGGACATCGCCCTTCACAGCCACCTCTACATGGAGGCATCCAGACTCGCCGCAAAGAGGGAGCTAGAGGCCCTCCAGATCTTGTACCCAAGGGGCATAAAGGTACCGAGGCCCATCTATAGGAACCGGCACCTACTAGTAACCGAGCTCATCAGAGGAATAGAGTTAGCCAAGGTCAAGGCGGTCGACGACCCCGCCCTCTTGCTCGAGAAGGTACTGCGCAATTTAGTTGAGGCCTTCAGGGCCGGTGTGGTCAACTGCGACCTCAGCGCGTACAACGTCATCTATCTGCCGGAGAGCGGTGACGTCTTCCTGATAGACTGGCCTCAGTGGGTCAGTCCCGATCACGCCACTGCTAAGTTCTACCTGAGGCGCGACATCGATAACGTGCTCGAGTTCTTCGAGAGGCGGTTACATCACCGTCCCAACAAGGATATTATGCGGGAGATACTAGGAGAAAACGTTTATTAGACCCTTTCCAGGTCGTTTATCGCAGAACAATGAAAAAGGACGTACTGGGCCTTTTAATCTCGGCGTTCGGCCTCATCATAAGTCTGGTTCCCACGCTAATATACATCAACTTTGCAGACTCGCCCGCGTTCTACTTCTTGAACGAGCAGGTACTCCCCTCAATACCGCTCATACTCTTCATGGCGATAGTGGGGGTACCCATTACGATAGTCGGCGTCACCATATTCAGGAGGGGGATCCGGGAGATGATGGAGGAACTGAGCGAGTCTACAGCGGGTGCCATAGAAGGAGGGCGTCTGAGCGCGAATAAGTCCGTAGAAGTAGCGGTAAAGAGGTCAGCCGAGGTCTCTGGTACAAATTTTGAGCGACCTCCGACGAAGAGCGACACCCCAAATAGATCTAAGTACCTGATCGTGTCGAGTGGGACCGAGTTGATATGTCAGAACTGCAGCTCCGCCATGCCGTTAGGCGCGAGGGTCTGCTCAAGGTGCCGCTCCCCCTTCCCGATCGCAGAGGATGAGGAGGAAGCTTGCCCGGTCTGTAGATGTTATCTAACCGACGCGAAGAGGTTGGGTGACGAGATAATAGTCTGCAACTTTTGTTTCAGCGAGCTCAGGCTACAGGGGAACACGCTGAAGGGTCTCTCGTTATAAGTCGACGGGCTCACTCAACGATCAGTAGCTCAGGAGGCGAGTTGATCCTTACCTGAAGCCTCATGTTCCCCAATCCCCGAGATACGTACAGCCTCTTACCGTCACGGAACTCGTAGAGCCCCCTCGTGTATCTAGAGTTAGTAATCACGGGGAAGTCACCCATCATTAAACCTCCGTGGGTGTGCCCCGCTAAAACGAGAGCCGCTCCATCGACGTAGTCGGCAGAGTTAGGATCGTGTGCTATGACGATCCCATCGAACTTCAGGCGGTTGTAGACCCTCGACTCACTCCAATCGAATCCGTATAGTTGTCCGACCTTCGAGTCATATCGCATCCCGTGAAGCACGGTAAAACCCCACCTCCTCAAGGAAGCGATACACTCCCCGTCTTTGAGGCTCCAGTACTCGTGATTGCCTAGGACCGCTAACTTCTCCCGAGCGTCGAGCCCCCTCAGGAAGTCATCCACCACATCGAACCTCTGGGTCTCCTCATCGACGAGATCGCCACCGATCACTACCACGTCCGGTCGCAGATCGCTCAGAGCGCTCATTACTCGCTCCACCTCATCAGCCTCATGAAGGTGTAGGTCTGGGAGGAACGCCAGAGTCCCACCTATTCCTAGGTCGAGCCTAGTCACGTATACCTCATCTCTGTTATTTATCTGAGGCAACAGCGCGGCCAGAGAGATCGAGAGTAGACCTCCTAGAATCAACGATCTGCGGCTAATCAGACTCGAGGGCATCCACTACCAGTACCTCTCAGGTACCTCTCTATTTATTTTACGATATCCAGTGGGAGAGCAACCCCATAAGAAGACTTAAATGAGGGATAGAGGAGACTATAACATCAGATTGGGTCGGAGGTCATGGAATACGGGACCAAACCGTTGACCATATTGACGAGGTACAAGAACAAACCCGTCATGGTCACTCTGAAGAACGACCTCACATACGGTGGGGTAATGATAGAGCTGGACGGCTACATGAACGTGGTCTTAGAGAAAGCGAGCGAGTACTACAACTCAGAGAGGAGGGCGACCTACCCTTACATACTGATCCGGGGAAACAACATCATGTACATCAAGCTTGGGAGCGAGGAATAGGCGCGCGCCACAAACTGAGACGTCACGTTGAGCCACGGTAGAGTTTTACTTAAATAATGCTTTCGGTATAGACAATGGGGCGAATGGATAACACGCTCTTCGCGCTAGAGAGGTTGAAGGCTGTACCGGTCAGCAAACAGACGACTGAGCTAGTCGAGAGGAAGGGGCTAGGTCACCCCGACTACATGATCGACTCGGTCTGCGAGATAGCGAGCATAAAGCTCGCCAAATACTACCTCGAGAGGTTCGGGAGGATACTCCACTACAACGTTGACAAAGGCCTACTAGTGGGTGGCAGGGCCGTCCCAAGGTTCGGAGGGGGAGAGCTCTTGGAACCGATACAGATCATAGTCGCGGGTAGGGCGACGCTGGACGTCAGGATACAAGGTAACCGCTACGAGGTGCCCATAAGGAGGATAATAGAGGACGCGGTCGACGAGTTCATAAATAGCAACTTCAGGTTTCTGGACCCCCAGAAACACATCGTAGTGGACTACAGGATCAAGCAGGGCAGCGCGGACCTCGTCAGCATAGTCGATAGCGGGACATCAGTACCGCTCGCCAACGACACCTCATTTGGGATAGGATTCGCACCCTTCACGACGCTGGAGAGGATAGTCTACAATACCGAGAGGATGATAAACTCCGAGAGCTTCAAGAGCCGCGTGAAGGAGAGCGGTGAGGACTGCAAGGTCATGGGGCTGAGGGTAAAGGAACGGATCATGCTGACCGTTGCTGACGGCATAGTATCACACCTGACACCTGACCTCGACCACTACATCTCGGTCAAGGAGGAGATCAGGGAGAGGGTCGCCGATGAAGCGGTGAAGATGGCCGATGGTCACGACGTCTCGGTTCAGGTAAACGTTGGCGACGAGATAATGCCGGGTGATGAGGGGAGGAGCAGGGTCTACCTCACAGTAACGGGCTCATCAGCAGAGTGTGGCGACGACGGAAACACAGGTCGGGGCAACAGGGCATCCGGTCTTATAACTCCAAACAGACAGATGTCTCTTGAGGCTACCGCGGGGAAGAACCCCATGAGCCACATAGGAAAGTTGTACAACGTTGCGGCCTTCAGGATCGCCGAGAGGATCTACGATGAGACGAAGGCGTTCGAGGAGGTCTACGTCAGGCTCCTCTCACAGATAGGTAGACGAGTGGATCAACCGTTTTCTGTATCTATCCAGTACCTCCCAGCTAGGACAATAAACAGTTCCGTGAAAAGCGAGGTCGAGAGTATCGTGAGATCGGAGCTTCAGAACGTAACGAAGCTAGTGGACCTAATACTGGAGAGGCGCTTCACGATATTCTGATCACCTCTTTCTGGCCGAGACTATGGAGATCACATCGCCGGGGCGCAGAGCGAAGTCCGATGGCAGTCTCATCCCGTTCCTAGCGTCGATAGCGTAGAGGAAACCCTCACCGAGCTCCGTGTGTATCTTATAGGCTAAATCTCTAGGCGTTGAGCCGCGCTTAACCAGGTACACGTCGGGTAGTACGCGGCCTTTCCTATCGGTCAACCTATTCGGGTCCTCAACGGGGAATACCGGGACGTAATCCAGGACCTCCCGGTACGCGATGTCTATCAACTTCTGGACGCCAGTGCCCCCGTTCCTCTTCATGAACTCCTCGACTCTCTTGAGAGCGTCCCTCTGCTGTTGGGTCAATCTAGATTCATCAATGACCTCAAAACCATCACTACCAGGCAGGTATCTGATCAATCCCTTCTCGCTGGCCAGCCTCAGCGCCCTCTCTACCTCTCCGCTACAAGGGACCACTCTGTAGCCGCACCCCATCAAACTGCTGATCCCCTTCTCAGCGCCAGGGACGTCCGACTTGTTGGCTGCTATGATGAACGGCTTGGAGGCCTTCCTGAGGGAGGTCGCAAACGATAAAAGCTCTGACTCGCTCAACTTACTCGGCGCCTTCCTGAGTATGTCTGATGACTCGAGGACCTCTAGGACCTCACCCTCTTTTATCCTCAGGCCGGAGAAGCGTTTGGCGACCTCCGCCTCCAAGCTGGACTGTTTGTTCTCGACAAGGCGGGCGATCCTGTTCCAGTCTCTCATCAGTATATCGAGCATCCATCTATCGAACTCCTCCTCGACCATCCTCACGTCGTCCAACGGGTCATGAGTCCCTGGTTCAACGGGGTTACCGTCCTCGTCCGTCCCTCCAGACGAGTCGACCACCACGATCAGCGCATCGGCCTGTCTTACCTCATCCAAGAACTGTAGACCCATCCCGCGACCCTTGTGGGCGCCTCTGACGATGCCTGGGCAGTCCAGCACCTCTATCGGTACGTACCTCACACCGTCCACACATGGAGCGTTATTCGGGTTGCACGTGACGCCGAACTCCGAGTGAACGCAAGGGCACGTCAAGTAGGTTATGCCTCTGTTCGGAGTCTTCGTAGTGAAGGGGTAGTTGCCGATCTGTACGTTGAGGAGCGTCAACGCCGAGAAGAGCGTACTCTTTCCGACGTTGGCCTTGCCCACGAGACCGACCAGCTCCATCAGCTTTCTCAATTATTGGAGTCTCCGGACCTTATTTCGATATCTTCTCGGGCTGTACATCATTTATGAGCACGCATTGGACAGTCAGAGGATGGTGATAGAGCTAGACGGTTCAGTGGGGGAGGGAGGCGGTCAGGTGCTGAGGAACGCCATAGCGATCGCCGCACTCCTCAGGAAGAGAATAAGGGTTTACAACATAAGGGCGAAAAGGAACCCTCCAGGACTACGCCCACAACACATGACTGCTGTGAAGGCCGTCGCCGAGCTGTGCGGTGGCGAGGTCAGCGGCCTCCATATCGGGTCGACCGAGATAGTCCTCATACCGGGGGAATCGAGAGGCACCAGCTACGTCTTCGACGCTGGTACCGCGGGCAGCACCACCCTCATGCTCCAGTCACTCCTGCCTGTGATGTCATTCGCCAAACATAGATTGTCCGTTGAGTTGAGGGGGGGGACCAACAACCCGCTGGCGCCACCGGTCGATTACATAGAGACGGTCCTTCTACCGGTCTTGAGCAGGATGGGAGTCCGCGCGAACCTAAGACTGCTGAGGCGGGGGTTCTATCCCAGAGGAGGCGGCATAATCCAGGTCTCTACTGAACCGGTCAAGAGGTTGTCGCCTATAGAGCTCGTTGAGGTTGGAGAAGTCGAGGAGGTGATGGTATACGCGTACAGCTGCAATCTACCAGCCCACATAGTAGACCGGATATCCAAGAGGTCCGAGGAGTTGCTGAGAGCGAACGGCGTAAAGGACGTGAGGATCGTGAGAGAGGTGCTTCAGAGAGGCAACAGTAAGTGCTCACTGGATCCAGGTACCGGGGTGATACTGGTCGCCAGAACGAGTGCAGGAGCGGTGATAGGGAGCGACGCACTGGGTGAGAGGGGAGTCCCGTCCGAGGTGGTGGCGAATAGGGCAGTCGACTCTCTGATAGGGCAACTGAAGTACCCGGTAGACAGACACCTCGGAGATCAGTTGATAATCTGGACCGCATTAGCCGCGGGCAGATCGAGGTTCACGGTCTCTGAACTAACAAGTCACACGATGACGAGCATAGAGGTCGTCAGGAGCATGGTCCATGCTAAGTTCGATGTCGACGGTAAGCTCGGCGGTCCGGCGACGATAACGTGCGAGGGCATAGGACTGACCACGTAGAGTGATATAACTCGCTTATGTAATCACTTAAATCTCGCCGGCGCATCGCACGATCGTGAGCAGGGAGTTCATTACAGAGATGAGGAGGTCTCTAGAACACCTCAACAGGGAGATAATCGATCACCCCTTAATACTCGACGCGAGGTCCAAGAGGTTACCTCTCGATAAGGTGAAGGTCCTGCTCGAGAACCAGGCGTACATAGTACATCACGACGCGAGGAGCCTCTCGATGATGCTCGCGAGGACCACTAGATCAGATGAGGCGGACTACCTAGCGAGGCTGGTACAGGTGGACCTGAGCGCGCTCGAGGCCCTGAAGAACATCTGTGCCCTACTGTACATCGACTGCGAGAGGTGGGAGGATCTAAGGATCGTACCGGAGTCGGTCAGCTACGCGCACTTCCTAGCGTTCCTAAGCAACTTCGCGAACACCGGCGAGCAGATATTCGCTCTACTGGTCAACCTCCCCGTCTGGTCCGAGGCCTGTTCCAGGTTAGGGGCCGCCCTCAGGGAGAAGTACGGGATAACTGAGACCCGGTTTTTCGACGGTTTCGCGAATATACCGACGTGGGTGGAGGAGAGGGGAGTGGAGTTGATAGGACGTTACCTCCAGACCTCCCGCCAGAGGATGAGGCTGTTCGGGAGGTTGATACAGGCCTATGAGAAGTCCTTCTGGGACGGAGTTTACTTCTACAGGACATGAGACCTAGAGACGTCCTCTGGAGCTCCATAAGCGACGTCTACCAGGCGATAATAAACCACCCTTTCCTCAGGGAGCTCTCAGACGGGAAACTCTCGAAGGACTCGTTCAGGGATTACATACTTCAGGACGCGATATACCTCGAGGCCTTCGCTAGGTCGGTCGCCGCAGTGGCCGTAAAGGCAGATGAGAACGAGTTCGCGGTACTATTACTGAACGTAGCGAGCGGAGCCCTCACCGTCGAGCGGAGGTCACTACACGAGTTCCTCATGCGAGAGTGGGGCATAAGACCTGAGGACCTGAGTTCTTATGAACCGAACCCAGTGAACAGGGCATACATGGACTTCCTCCTCTACACGACGAACTCCTCCACCTTCAATGAGGGTCTAGCCGCGATCCTACCTTGCGCTTGGGTGTACAGAGAGGTGGGGAGGGAGTTGATCGAGAAGGGATCTCCAGTACCTCAGTACCAGCGATGGATAGAGACCTACTCGTCACCTGAGTACGACAGGACGGTCGACTCGCTCCTAGATCTGGTAGACGTCAAGTTCTCTAAACTCTCATCTGAAGAACTCACCAGGCTCAAGCGCACTTTTCGGCTCAGCACGATCTACGAGTACATGTTCTGGGACGCGGCGTACAGGAGGTCGAGGTGGCCGTTCGCGTTGACTTAAACTCGGTCTACGTCGCTAGATCCCTCCTCACCCATCATCACCCGCTCCTGCCCGATACCGATTCCACGGTCCTTCCGGGCGACGTAGGTGTACCTTCTAGGCAACCCCTCCCGGACGAGGACCTCTGATCTGACCAAGTCGAGTAGGGAGTGAGCAACCGCTGTCTGGTCGTAGAAGTGCCCGCGTCTAGCTAACTCTCTTGAGACCTCGGAGAGAGACCGCGGTACGTCGAACCACCCCTCGCCTATTAACCGCTCTATCAGCTCCCTGCAAGTCACACCCCTCTTCTCCTCCCTCGAGGTTGGCCTCTCCTGTCCCTGCGTCTCCGTTATGGCCGATATCGTCCTCTTTATCGCCTGGTCCAACTCCTCAGGAGGCGCCTCTATCTCAACCGTTACCTTGCCTAGGGTTAGCTTAACCCGGACTTTTCTATCAATGTTCATGAGCATCTTGCCCATCTTGCACAACATTAATAAGTAACACGTTTCTTCTATATCCTAAGATGTACAGACTCCAATTGAACATGATGGACAATCTGAACACCACAATAACTCTTGACCCCCTCCTATTTAGGGATTATCTAGAGGAGACCGAGGACGCTTTAAACGAACTCTCAGACCTCTCGAGGGACGAGGAGATCGAAGGTCAGGGACTCCTCGAAAGTATCGAGGTCATACCGGTGAAGGTTGGGGAGAGGAAGGAGGTGGTGGCCTGCGACGCCTCGGTGATCCAGGTGGCCGAGTATCCGCGAGGTCACGTCTTGGCCATGAGGGGGGCGGTGGTCAAGAGGAGCGGAGATGAGGTATCGGCGACCCTGATGGGGCCCTTCCTCAAGGTAGTTAGGTTCACGAGTCTCCAGAGGTCCGCGGGACTGGAGGAAGTGAAGAGGGAGGTACTGGCGGCCTTTGAACAGAGGGTGAGGGCCTTCGCCGTCTCCGCGGTCCGAGGAGGCATAACGTTATTTGACGCATCACTATCCCAACCGTACGATGACCCTAACGCCTTCGAGTGGTCGAGTCTCCTGAGGACAGCGGCGATGAACAACAACGTGGTGATGTCGTTCTCCAAGGAGAGCGATCTGATAATCGACGGTTGGTCGTTGAGGTCCATCGGCACTGCCCTCAGACCGCCCGTGGTGGTGAGACTTCCTGTATCGCTACTCCATTCCTCGAGCTTCAGGTTCTGGGGGGACGTCTACGTCTCGAGGTTATCCGCCAAGCTCTTTCCGTTCCGGGTCGATGTCTATCCGGTAGGTGCGTGCGTCGATGAGTCCTTCAGTTCCTTACTTGCGTCGGACGCGTTGATCTACGGGTACCCGGAGACGTTGGCCCTCGCTCACGCCCTCTGTACCTTCAGATGGTCCGAGGTCGTGTCGATACAGAGGGTACTCAGCGAGAGACTGAGGACAACAGTCACCGAGTCGCTGAACCCGCGCTCAGTCATATTCTCACCGTTCGAGGGTAGGGAGACCTGAAGTTACTGAGGAAGAAGAACAACACTATAGAGATACTCGCGCTACCCGGAGATGCGGACCTGGAGAGGGGGGACTACCTATTAGCGACCGAGGGCGACCGGTCACTCCTATTACAGGTCATAGACGTGGAGTACGCGGATCTGCCGGGCATACTCGAGGACCTCCTCAGGGAGATGGCCGTTGAGAACGTCGAGGTGAACTCCTTCCTGGACCCCTATAACGTATCCTCCATCACCAAACTCATCCGCGAGTCGAGAGTCATCGAGTGCAAGATTAGGGGGTGGATCGCGGGCGACCGGTTACACCAGAACTCAACGTGGTTACCATCGAGGTTCTCAGCCAAGCTCGTGAAGGTCGATAATCGCTACGTCATGAGGCTCGCGTGCGGTGACCCGGTGGTACCGGTTAACATAGCGTGTACCAAGGGAGAGAACCTGACGATCGATGCGACCAGGATAGACGGCGCTCTGACGATAATAACAGGGAAGAAGGAGTCCGGGAAGTCCCACACCGTCAAGGCCATAATCATGGAGCTCGTGGCGAAGGGGTGCATCGTAGTTGTCTTCGACATCAACGGCGAGTACGTGGGTCTGGGGAGCGATGAGAAGGGCAATCCAACCGAGATCGCCAGCATGATGGACGTATTGGTACCGGGGAAGAACTTCAAGATCGGTCTGAGGAGCATGGGGGTTAAGGCGATGGCGAACGTGTTAGAATACGCGCTGAATACACCGCAGAACAGCGTGAGGGAGTTCATAAACATCTGGGAGGCCCTCGAGGGCGCGAACAACCTCAACATCAAATCGCTCTTAGATGCGGTGCGGTTCCGTCACATGAACGAGAGCGTCAGGGAGGCACTCCTGAGCAGGCTCCAAACCATCTTCGGCTCTAACGTAATATCGGACGACTCGGGAGATCCCTTAGAGGAATCTATCGCGGATGGCAACCGCGGACTCCTGCTAGTGATAAGGCTCGACAGGTTGATGAGCTACATCAGGAGACTGATAGTGGAGTACGTCCTGACCAGGCTATCGATACTCTTACTGAGCAACAAGATACCGCCGATATTTCTGGTGGCAGAGGAGGCACACCTCTACCTCAGGGAGACGTACTGGGACGACATGGTGACGAGGATGAGGCACATAGGAGTATCGCCGATAATAGTGACCAATCAACCCGACTCAGTACCGGAGACCATCTACAGGCAGGCGGACAACGTGTTCCTCTTCAACTTCACCAACGAGAGGGACCTAGAGAACATCTCGAAGAGCACCAACGTCGACGTGGAGACCGTGAAGAAGATAGTACCCAACCTGCCGAGGGGGTCTGCGTTACTGATAGGGAGGCTGGTGAACGACGTGCCGATGGTGATAAACGTGAAGAGGATCGGCGCACTCACGCTCGGCGAGACCAAGTCATTCTTTAAGGAGCAGAAGAGGTCAGTGATCGGAGTGACGAGTTGAGGTCAGATCGACGCATCAAGGGTCTTCTAGAAACTTACGGCACCGTCAGGGACGCGATAAGGGAGAGGTTGAGAGAGTTCGATGAAGTCAAGAGATGCGGCCCGCTCAGGGTGTACGAGGAACTCGTCTTCTGTCTCCTCACACCACAGTCGAGGTCGAAGGCAGCCGATAAGGCCGTCAAGAGGTTGAAGGAGGCCGGAGTCCTGTTAAAAGGTGACCGGAGAGAGGTGGCGCTCGTCCTGAGGGAGTGTGGGGTGCGATTTCACAACGTCAAGGCCCGTTACGTCGTCCTCTCGAGAGAGCTCCTGAACGATATTGAGGCGTTCAACAGGCTCTTGGAGGGAGACCCGAGGGAGGTCCGGGAGAGGCTGGTCGAGAGGGTTAAGGGGTTCGGCTACAAGGAGGCGTCACACTTCCTCCGAAACGTGGGTATAGTGGACCTCGCGATCCTGGATAGGCACGTGCTCCGTTGTCTTAAGTCCACCGGAGTGATAAGATCGGTCCCTAGGACTTTGACCAGAAAGAGGTACCTGACGATAGAATCGAAATTTTTAGACCTGTCACGCGAGTTGGGACTGAAGCCCGCTGAGCTGGACCTACTGTTATGGTACATCCGGACGGGTGAGGTCTTTAAGTGAACTCAGTTCAAACTTCTTATATATGACTCGAAGGATTACTGTTTTGTGTTAAAGGAGATAAAGGTAGGCGATATAACCGTTCGGAACCCCATCACTATCGATGAGCTCTCCACGGTCCTTAGCGCCGCAAAGTCGATGGACGAGCACAACATCGGTAGCCTGGTGGTCACCAGGAACGGTGAACCGGTGAGCATAGTCACGGAGAGGGACCTACTGAGGAAGGTCTTGGCCCAGGGGAGGGATCCCAACAGGACGCTGGTAAAGGAGGTGATGAGCGAGTCTCCGATAACGGTTGACTCCGAGAAGTCGCTCGAGGAGGCTGTGGAGCTGATGAACAAGAAGAGGGTGAGGAGGCTACTAGTCACAGAGCGGGGGAGGATAACCGGTATACTGACGCAACGCGATATCGTCGGTCTCAACAGGCTCTGCAGGCATTGCGGGAGCGAGATCATACCTCCTCTAGAGTCCCTCGGGGTGAAGGAGCCCTACGTCGAGTGCACGTGCGGAGACCGTTATCACCTCAACTGCGCTAGGTCTGTCGTCTACTGTCTGGACTGCAGTCAGAAGATAGTCACCGAGGTGATATACCCCGAGCCATCGGAGACTATGAGCGGGTAGTCCATGCCGCAACAACCTTAAAGAGATTCATCCTCAGGGATCCTAGGATGTCAGGGCAGAGGTACGACTTAGTGGTCGTAGGAGCGGGGATATTCGGGCTAACCTCGGCATACCACGTCCTCAGGAACGGCAGTGCGAGAGTGCTGATCATCGATGAGAGGTCTGGTCCTGGACAGGGGAACACGGGGAGGAGCGTGGGCGGGTTCAGGAGCGGTCTATTCAGCTCAGAGTTGAACAGGGTCCTCTCGGAGAGCACAGTCGCCTTCTTCAGGCACCTCCAGTTCTCAGGCGTGGACCTTGGTATGGAGGAGGTCGGGTACCTGATACTACTGACGGAGGAGATGAAGGTGAAGTACAGTAAAATCATCGAAGACCTCAGGGGTACCTCAAAGGTCGTGGAGTACGATGTCAAGGAGCTTCAGAGGGCCATCCCCTACGCTCGGTTCGAGTTGGAGGGAGATGAGGAGGCAAAGATACTGGGGCTCGATAAGATCAAGGGTGCGATCTTCTCCCCGAGGAGCGGGTACCTAGACGTCGAGAAACTCGTTGATTATTACTATAGAGAGCTCAGGTCGATGGGCGCTGAGTTCAAGTTCAACACGAGGGTGGAGCGGTTGAACCTGAGGCCAGTAAAGAGCATAGGACATCCGAGGGAGCCGCTCGCGTGGCAGGCTAAACGAATCGAGTCCATAGAGACCGGGGACGGGACCCTCAGGGCGGATCAGTTCCTCCTCGCTGCAGGTTCATGGGTCAATCAACTCACCGACCCCCTCGGGATAGAGTCGTTCATAAGGCCCAAGAAGAGACAGGTCTTCGCGGTCAAGGCTACCGGTGGACTCTCGGCCTTCTTCGATACGGAGGGGTTCAACGAGACCAGGTCGTTGCCCATGACCTTCATACCCAAAGGCCCCCATATAATCCCACGGGTGAGGGAGAGGAGCCTATGGTTCGGGTTCAGCGACGACGTGGGCAGGCCGTGGGGTATAGACGATAGGCCCGAGGAGAGCTTCTATTTTGACAACATACACCCGGTGTTGAGCAGGGTCTTTCCGGTCCTAGAGAACGTCAGGCCGGACTCGATGTGGGCGGGGAGCTACTCGATCAACGCGATAGACCAGAGCCCGATAGTCTACAGGGTATTGAATCTCGTCACAGTTACGGGGGGGAGCGGGAGCGGTCTGATGAAGAGCGACTCTGTCGGCCGCGTCGCGGCCGCGGTGATAATGGGTAAGGAGACAGTAGAGCTGTTCGATGGCAGAAAGATAGACGTGGAGTTACTCGATGTGCGGAGGAGGAGGCCAGACCCCGAGATACTGGTCTTCTAAAGCATATACCCGGTCCTTATCCTCCTCATACCCCCGAGCAGTAAAAGTAGCCCCGTAATCACCGGCAATAGAACCAGTAATATGAGTAACCAACCACCCGCCTCGGCTAGATTAATGTTGGCCCTCGCTAACATCTGGCCGATCAGGACTATCGAACCTATGCCTATGAGCCCCCCTAGCACCATGAGGGTACCGGTGGCCTTCGAGTTCAGCCCGCGCGTGATCAGATAAGCCCCTACGTAAAAGATCAGCGATATAATCCAAGCGATCGAAGCGAAGAATATCGTCAATCCTATCGCCAGACCCGCGAGGATGTTCGACCCGAAGGAGGGGTTTAGGACCGCCGAAGTGGCCGAGTTGAGGAGCCACAGGCCTATCAGTCCGAAGATCAGTCCAAAAGCGGATAGTACAACTCCACCCCTCCTGCCCAAAAGCACCATCACTCGTGCAATCTCTTCAGAGACTCACTAGATAAATATTTCCTTAGTCTCGGCGATCTCAAAGCGTACACGTTTATGGCCAAGTCTTTTATCGATCATCTCTCAATGAGGGCCGGTTATTACTACAGACGATGATCAGGGTATTACCCTAGAAGTCCCGGATTTCCGGCACTTCAGCGCTTTTCTACGGGAAATTCTAAGGTTTAGAATCTTTCTAGAAATGTCAGGGCTTTATATGGCCTGATTTCATCTAAACGACGCAGTTTGAGGTGAGTGAGAAGAAAATGCCGAAGAATAAGTCAACAACCAAGGTCGCTATACTGCTGTTAGTGGCGATGCTGGCTCTGTCAACGGTGATAGTTTCGATGCCTGAGGCAGAGTCACAGACGCTGAGATTTGCGTGGCTGAAGTTAACGACGCCCAGCTGGAGCGGGACAACATCAATGACAGGTTGTCCAGGTCTTACTGTACTACCGCTTGCGCACAGGATGGCTGCCTGTCCAAACCCTCTGGTTACTGGATTTGCAGACCGATATAACTTGACAGCAGATTGGTACTTCGTCGAGGTCTACAGGGAGACCGCATCTCTTGGCACGTTCTTCCACGGTAAGTTCTATCCCAATGCAACCGGGTTCGTCAGGATAACCTGGCCCGATACTTGGGAGAACGCAACCGTGGTCGTCAAGGCCAAGAGCTACGACGGTACCGAGGTAGGCACAGGTACGCTGTATGCAGGCATAATAGTATACAAATTGGTAATAAACGCCTCTACCAGTTACATCCAGTCAAAGATAGGAAGTACGGATAGTGGTGGGAGGCCGATTAACTGGAGAACAAACGCCACCGTACTATTGGACGGGTCAATATATTCAGTATGGTCACCGTGGCAGACTTCTACCCCCACGACTACTAGCTTGATGTCTATAAGCAGTGGGAGGGCAGGTCCTATAGACTTCGTTGCCATGTCACCTGCCAACTTCTCTACCGCCTTCGGTTCTCAATCTGAGTACACGCTCGCCGGGGTGCCGTACGCCAGGAACGCTTGGGTAGCCAACGCCTCCGTCATCTTCAAGCACTTCCACGTACACACGTGGTACAGCCTCAAGGACAACCTGAGCTATGCGCAAGTGAAGTTGTATGAGATGAACATAACGACCGGAGAGGCCTCTTTGATGAGGGCCTTCGTAACCAAGGGAGATGGGTCCGGTAACAGCCTCTACGACCCGAGGACTACCCGCGAGATGTTCCCAGTCGGTACACGGTACGCTGCTAACGAGTTGGTGCCCGTACCCCTGGCTGCAGTCAACATCATACACAGAGTGCCTTACAGTAGCTTCTGGTCTGGTACCAGGGCGCACCTGAACGTCACGACAAGGGTCTGGTGGGAGACTGTACTGGTCAACACAACGTTCTACGCCGGAAGGCAGTTAAGCGGTGCCACCGCCTTCACTAACCTTGACGATACTCACGTAGCTAGCGTACCCACCATGGGATTCGGTTTCCCGGTCAGTGGTTTCATAAACAGGGACTTACCACCAGGTCATGCTGGCAAAATATTATCGGCAATTAATGTGAACTACAACTTCACGACCACGCCGTATCTTGATAGTGCTGCTCCTGGACACTCTAGGCCGGTCTCGAACTTCTACAACTCCACGGTCTTCTACTGGAGGTGCGGAGTGAGGGACGACGACCTGCTCGTTAACGGCACCGTATTCTCACCTGACACTTTCGGGTGGGGATTCAGGACCTTCGACTCTGCGCTCTTCTTCGCGAACTGCAAGGTCAACCTCAGAGACAGCAGCGGAAACCCCTACTACCTGCAGCAGAACCAGCTAGGGTCCACGATTGAGCCATATCGTGTGAGGGGCAAGGTGTTCGATACGTTTGCTCTGACGGCGAGTCCACACGCTTGGCCTGGCTACATAGCGAACTTCAGCAAGTACTTCAGGGTACCCAACGCCACAGTGTGGTCGGGTCTGAACACCAAGTACGGTACGCTGCAGGTCTTTGCAGAGAACTTATTTGCAAGGGCTCAGGTCTATACGTCGAGATACTATACTGGTACCGTTGATTTGACAGCGAATGACCCGACTAGGGTCGCCGTCATCGGATACCTCAGGACTAGGAGCATAGCTGATGACCCAGGCCCGTACAGGGGCTTGAGGATCGAGGTACAGTACAGCGGAGGCTTCTATGGGAGTTACGGCGGAACGTCCCAAACTGTCGGCGTTTTCACGCTAGAGAACCCGTACCTGATAGTCTTGAAGAATGACACCACTGGTATTCCGAGCTGGGTGAACCCGTGGTACATTGTCACGACGGTCCCAGATCCCAGGTATCCAGAGATATACTCTATAGATCCTATGTACGTCAGGGTCGGCACTTCATCCGGAGGCGGTCCGATAGTAGCTCTAGTTGGCAACAACACTGTCAGGATAAGTCCTGGTCCTAAATACGATCCGATCTTCGGTCCGAGGACCTTCAGGAACCAGAGCAAGATCTTGCTGGTAGCAAACGTCAGCGACATAGTGGTGGTACCGAGGGACAGTAAGGGTACCATTCACGACCCGAGCAAGATTAACGTCTGGTTGTTGAGGACGACCGGATCACCGGTCAACTTACCGGCATATAGTTTCCTATCTTCAGACGCGATACGCCACGCGTACGAACACTACGGTCCCGTTAGTCATCCGTTCCTCTGGAGGCTGAACATCTCTAGGACGTTACTGGGTGCTACTCCGCCATCGTACGTTTGGGTCGCGTTC
The DNA here is from genome assembly GCA_025059745.1 of Aigarchaeota archaeon. GTDB lineage: Archaea > Thermoproteota > Nitrososphaeria_A > Caldarchaeales > Calditenuaceae > JANXDH01. The sequence continues at coordinate 247,826 of JANXDH010000004.1, forward strand.
CAGGTGCCCGAGGAACTAACATACGGTTTCAGAGTCACGTATGACGGTGTCACGGTCTACGAGAATGCGGCTGAGATACCCAAGTTGCTGACCACAGTAGTCAGGACCCTCACCATAAGGGTCTTTGCACTGAAGGCCATCTTCGTTGACTGCGTCGACAGACCGCTGACCGAGACGTACGCTTGGATCATAGACCCGGTCACCAACACGGAGAGACAGATACTCATAGGTGCAGATGGGGCACACGACTTCATACTCCCCGGAGATACTTTGACTTTCACGAGGCTGTACTGGAAGGGTGCGTTCGTAGGCTACGTTGAGGCCGTCCTTCCAGACGGCACGAGAGTCCCCGCGACAACCGGTCGACTATCATTGAGCATCACTGACTTAGCCGCACCAGTGAGGATACGTGCATTGGTCAACGACATCGTATTCAGGACGTTCGATTACGATGGCGTAGTAGGGATACCTAGACTGAACATAACGGTATCGTGGCGTGGGTTCAACGTAACCGCGAACAGGCCTTGGTACTACCTGCAGACCATGGACCCGTGGGGTTACGGTATAACTGATGGGACACTGGCTGAGAGGTTAGGTATAGTACCCGTAGGTACAGGAGCTGCATTCGACAGGTTGAGGTGGAATACCAGCATATCTATAGGCCAGTTCTTCTCTTACGTGATACTACACAGGAACAGCACCAACGAGTACATATTCTACCAAATGCCGGCGACCCTCTACAACATCACTGTCACCACCGTAGTACCCAAGCCTTGGCATTACAGTTCCGCTAGCAGGTCCCCAGGTCACAACTTCTGGGGACAGGTAGACAACAAGCCGTTCGCGAGGATAATACGCTGGACTCCAGGTGGTGCGTCAGTCCTGCCGACTGAGGTCATGGGTGCCGGAATCAGAGACAGGGTAGTGCTTAGGCTATTCAACTTCGACCTGAGATACACGGTATGTGGTCCGTTGACGGTGAGTCTGAACACATGGGCGATCGACTGGACCCTCAGGACGTTGGATACCAGGAGGACGATCGGCGGCGTGACCTACAGGATAGCGACTGACAACGACGTTGGCGTGAACTTCTTAGATCCCTCGACCTTGATCAGCGACCCATTCGATACGACGCTCTGGGTACCGACCGTAGGCGTCCCGGCGAAGGGACCGTACACTCAGAGCATACTTGCAACTGATGGTAGACTGTACACCAACCCAACTGTCTACAGGTTGCTGAACGATGAGTCGTTGTTGTGGTGGAACGGCAGCTACAGAATAGACACTATAAGGTTAACGACCAACATGACGTTCGTCGTAGACAAGGTCTTCAACGCCACTGCGCTACCGAACAGAGTCTGGCACAGACTCAACTTCACCGTACAGCCGAGCGCTGATCTACACAGGCTCCAGACGGTTTACGGAAGGTGGTTGGCACTCAACACCTCCTTCACCTACAGGATAATAGTCTACGAGGGAGGCACACTCGATGTACCGATGCCCGTTACCTTCGTCAGGCCTCAGGCACTCGACAAGTCCGGTGCGCCTCTAGAGGGAGCGTTGATAGAGGGATGGATACTCAACCTGAACGAGACGGGTAGGATCGATATAACTGCGATAGCCGGTGGGGCCTCGCTGAACGCAACCACAGTGAAGTCTAACAAGATGACGACCAATGCGACGTACGCTGTATTATGGAGGTGGTTGACGAAGATGGTCGCTGACCCCGCGAGACCTCAGGAGTTCGTGGAGACTAAGTGGGACAGGATCGAGTTGACCATCTACTGTCTGAGGGCCGTAGGCAGTACCTGCAAGCCTGCTACCACCACGCCTCGTACGATCATAGTACAGGTGCCACCGTTCCCGTCACAGCTGATAATGAGAGACGTTCACGGACTCAACTTCACGATAACGGAGAGGTTCATCTACCCGATGGTGTCCAGCGACTTCGCTTATGACGCTAACAACGCCACCAACCCGTTCTCACCCGGCGCATCGACCAACCCATCCTCTTACGTCTACGGACAGTTGAGGGTCGGTGCATGGCGGACGCTGGCTGACGGTTCGATCAGGAGCTTCACGGTACCCGGTTATACCGGTCTACTGATGCTACCTACGAGCGGTTTCCTCAACGCCAGCTACGGCATAGAGTCTGTGATAGGTTACGGCGGCGGTGTCTACCCAACGCCAACGATCGGCGCCGACCAGAGGCGATCGATATCGTTGGTCGGTACTAGAGAGCAGTTCTACTACCAGTTCAACGTGGTCTGGAGGTCCGCGGTAGTCTACAGTGACAGCTTCGTATTGGAGAAGGGAACGACCGTGACCTTCGGTAACTCGGAGGTCTACGACGTGCGGTTCATGTTCACCCTGAGCAACTCCACCAGCACTGCTGACGCGGTCAGAGGACTCAACGTCTGGATCTACTACCCGAACGTGACGACGTGGAGGACTGCGACGCTCTGGAGTACGGTGCCACCTACACCGCAGGATTACAGGTCTTGCGGTACTAGCGTCTTCGGGTGCGGACTGAGGGTGACGTTGATCAGCACGGTCAGCGCGGACGGTGTGGTGACGTTGACTAGGGTCCCAGGACCGAGGTTCATGAACACAACGTGGAAGTACGTCTTCTCTGCCAACCACTCCGCGGTAACTTGGCTGAGAGATCTGGTGGCGACACAGTTCGTGCTCAACAACGAGACCTTTGGAATGGCACCACTGAGGACTGGTGTTATACCGAGAGGAACCGTGCTGACGGTACCTATAATGCTGATGGCTGCGAACCAGGTACAGATAGTCGTCTTAGGCTGGAGGGATGAGCAGGGCATAGCCGTCGCCTATCCGTTGGAGGGCTTCACGGTGAGGTACGAGTTCAGAGACGGAAGCGCCGCTAGAATCAAGATCGTATCCAGACCAGATACGACTAGCGCCGCAGGAGTCGTAATAATAGGCTCTGACGCGAGTGACCCGAGAAGGGTCTTCTGGTTGGGCACAATAGTACGATACAGGGTAGAACCACCGTCATGGATGATTAACGTTGACGATAGGAAGTGGACCAGCCTGTTCGGAATGAGGAACGTAGAGGTGACAACAGTATCGGGTTACAGACCAGATCCTAGACCGAGCACCGGTGCGTACTTCCCAGACGAGGTACCGAGCCACTACGCGGTCACCACGATAACCCACAGCTTCATTACGGTGAGTCCAGGCAGGACGCTATGCCTCGGTCTCTGTACTGCGTTCTTCCCAGAGCTCGGAAGGACGGTCAGCAAGCCGTACATCATCAACGTCGACTACACGCTCGTGACGGTCAGGGCATTAGACTTCAACGGTAGGCCGCTGCGTGGTGCGTTCGTTGAGATCGTCGAGAGGGCGAGCGGCAAGATAGCAGGATGGAGCTACACGTTCGGATCAACGTGGCCGATGCAGGTCGTGGACCTCGAGGAGCTCTTCAACTTCCACAGGGTCAGGCTGCTGCTACCTCCAAGAACAGTAGGGGGTGATGGTTACACCGAGTTCATGCCCGTGGCTGTAGGACCTTGGAACTACGACGCCAACAACGATACCTTGATCGACAACTCCGGGTTCAGGGGTGACGATCCGAGGACGCCCTTAGTAGAGGGAACGCCGTTGCAGTTCATAGTGAGGGTCTACTGGGCTGCTACTGACAGAAATACAGAAGACGCCAACGGGAACCTGCTCGCGCTATGGCCGTTCATCGATCCGCAGAGGCCGGTCACTGTCACCGAGGCCCGTCGATCGGTCGTCAAGTTCCACGAGAAGGTCTACGACAGCGACATCCACGAGACCGACGCCCAAGCCAAGACGCTGAGCGTACCGATAGATACGTTTGCGACTATCAGGCTACCGACCGCGACCATATTCAAGTACGACGGTGCCCATAGGGACGTGACCACAAGGGTCTTCGACTTCAAGTTACTGATGAACTACGAGGGCAAGTCACTGCCTGAGAGGCACTTGGCGAACTTGAGAGTCGAGGTCATCAAGACTGAGCCAGACAGGACTTTGGCGCTGAACTTCTCAGACACGAGAGCGGGGGGCAAGGTATCGATCGACTCGTTCGCCATAACGAGGATCTCAAGCGGTACCTACGAGGTGAGGGTATTCTTCCGCACCATACCGACGCCGATACACACTCAGAGGTTCGTGGTGAACGTCGCCAACGTCGACGCTATTGCATCGCTGCCGTTCACTGATCTAGAGTTCGAGGTGACAGACCGCCAGAACAGGCCGTTACCAGGCATCAGGGCAACCGTAGACCCCGCAACATACTACTCAGCGATATCGGTTAGCGGCAACGTGATATCGATATCGGCGATACTCTCGGTTGCTCCAGTCAACATAGTGATAAGCTACCCGAGCCCAGACTACGGAACGACTGCGGAGTTCTCGGTGAGAAGGCTACCGGGGTCATTCAGGGATATACTGGCAGGCGGTAGGACGCTGGTGATGCCTGTTGCTGACGTAACAGTCAAGGTAACCGATAAGGAGGGCAAGCCGGTAGGCGCTGCTCAGGTGAGGCTGGCGACGACGCAGAGGACCACAGGTGCTGACGGTGTAGCGATATTCGAGCGTGTACCGTTGGAGGACACGACTGGTGGACTGAGGTACGCGTTCGCTGTCTTCAGGGATGGCGTTGACGTGACCCCAGCGGAGGCGAGGTCCCAGAGGCTGTCGACAGCGAGGACGATAATTGAGGTCATAGGACAGCTCTTCTCGATACGCGTGAGGGTGATCGGTGAGGCAGGACAGGGACTCCCGTTCGCGACCGTGATCATGGAGAGGGAAGGTGCGACCGTTGCGACGGTGAGCGCTGATAGCGGCGGGTTCGCAGTCGTGGACAGCTTGCCGCTAGCTAGCTACCAGGTCGAGGCGAGGTACAAGGGACTTCCGTCGGCGAGGTCTGTCGTCAGTCAGGACGCGGTGCTTGCAGAGAGGGTCATAGAGCTGAGGTTGCCGGTCTTCATAGAGATCCTTGGGGTGCCGATGAGTCTCTCGACGTTCATAGCGCTGATAATAGGGCTGATACTGCTGGTGATCGTAATAGCCGTCATCGTCAGCGAGTACCGCTGGTGGCGTGGAAGGAGGCTCGGAATATACCCACCGTCTCCACCCAAAGCTCCACCGAAGTAGATAGATTAATTCTCAATCATTTTTTTCCAATTTTTCCGTACTACATCAGTGATAGTTAGGTAGTGTCTATCCCTAAACGTTTTTCTTGTACCAAGGTGTAGTCATGTCATGCGGTTAATGAGGATCTTACCGCTCTTACTGTCCCTCGCGATCTGCCTTATGATAAGCGCGCCTCAGTACGCCATCTCCGCGAGTGACGGTCCGAGGAGCGTCGACGTATCACTGGGCGGAGAGGTCACTGTGAGGGGTCAGCTGAGGGCTGTCGAGACATCAACAGTCTCCACGAACTACGTAACGACCATATCCCCGGGTCAGAGGCTTGAGGTCGAGGCGAGGGTCTGGCACGTGGAGTACGTGGGGTCGAGGGTCACCGTGAGCATGAAGACCGAGGATGGAGGTATTTTGGTGTCCGCCAGCGAGATAGTCTCGACGGGGGAGACGAGGACGTTCGTGCTGAGCTACGTATTCGCGAAGGAGTACCGTGGCGAGAGGGTCCTAGTGGAGGTAGGTACGGTCGCAGACAGGTTCGCCCCCTCGGTCCTTAATTACAGCATCAAGTTGAGCAAGGGCGAGGTGTACGACGCGAAGGAGGTCAGCTACTACCAGTCCGGGAGCAGTGTCCCCCAGGTGATCAGGTTAAACGTGGGAGACATGCCCTACTCGATCGCCCAATCAATCGAGATAGCCAGAGGTCTCCCGGTCCTCAAGCCCGGTGACAGGTTGCAGACATCTGGGTTCCTCTCCTTCGAGCAGAGGAGCCAGGGTGCTGGGGTCATACGCGTGCTCAGGGGGAACGACATAGAGGACCTCTACGCCTTCAGGGTCGAACTCTCACAGGGCTCCGGGCTCACATTCACAGCCAGGCCGGGTGGAGATGGGGTGATAACGGCCTCGATACTCTACGAGGACGGGTTCACGATCAAGAGCGCCTCCTCCAAGACGCCCGGTCAACCGGTAGAGCTGAACATAAACTTCACTAAGGCCACCTCGACGGTCCTGCTGATGAGGGTCTCGGTCCTCTCCTCTTCAGTCGACTTGATCCCCTACACGATCACCATCGCTGTGAAGGAGCCGCAGAAGGTTGAGAAGGTGACTGAGTCAGAGGACCTGGTGATCCCCGAGCCCATCGCGAGGTTCGTGATCATAGGGGTAGCTGTCGCCGTGGTGACTGCAGGCATCTTCTCCGCGGTCGTGGGCAGGAGGAGGTCGAGGGAATGGTAGCCGAGGTCACCGGATGAGCCTTTCAGGGTCGTAGTCGTCGAGGTCCGCGCCTATATTGCCGGACTTGAGAAGATCGTAGGTCATCGAACCCAGCGCGGGCCCCCTCATGAGGCCGTAACCCCTGAGGCCGCCACAGAGGGTGAAGTTCCTGATGCGGTCCAAGCGGCCGAGGTAAGGCCTCCAGTCCGGAGTTATCTCACAGGGACCTGAGGTGTGGCCTGAGTATGACGGTATCGCCATACTGACCCTACTCATCAACAGGGCCCTCGACCCCTCCACGAACTCCTGCGGTGGAGCCCGAGGCATCAAGTCCGGTTCATCAGCGAGTTCAGCGTGGTACCCGCCCCCTATCAGCTCGGTCCCCCATCGCCTCCAGTAGGAGTGTAGCACCTCGTCCGAGAATGACGGTATGGTCAGCTCGACGCCTGTCTCGAACCTGTAGGCGTAACAGATTATCACCTTCGTATCCAGCTCCACCCCCAGTCCCCTCAGTATCGACCTGTTCCAGGGGCCTGCAGAGAGTATGAACTCGGAGCCACCGACCTCCACGCCACCATTCAACACGGCCGAGATCACCTCGCTGTCGTGAACCCTGAAGGACCTGACGGGCTCGTTGTACATCGTAACTCCCTGAGAGGCGAGGAACGATCGACACTCGGAGGCGAGCACCCCCGGCTCTACAGACAGGTCCTCCGATGTGTAAACCGCCAATTCCTCCTCGCCTATCTCGATTCCTGGCCACCGCTCCCGGACCTCCCCCGCGTCAAGAACCTCGTACGCTATACCGGCGGAACTCATCGACCTGATGGAGTCCTCTAGTAAATCCTCTCGGCCGATCTGGAGGAACCCGGTCCTTATGAGGGCCCTCCTCGAGACGCTCGTGAGCAGCTCTATGCTCCTCCTCACCAGCAGGACGTCCCTCTCATCGTCGAGCTGTACCGTGACCACGCCCGCGGACCTCGATGCGGCGCCCCCCATGATACCGTTACCGTCAATCACCGCCGTGAACTCACCGGAACGCGAGGCGGCGAGCGCGGCGAACGTGCCGACCACACCACCGCCTATCACGACCACGTCGTACTCCATGCTCGGAGCCATCATCTATGCCGTATATCGATTTATAAGGCTTAGATTATCTATTGTTTATATGCCAGAGGTCCTGGAGAGGAAGTTACAGCAGATCAGGGAGGGGTCCTACGTCCTCACCCTGCCGAAGGACTGGGTCGAGAGGGAGGGTCTGAGGAAGGGCTCGAGCGTTATGATGTGCGTCGAGCGCGGACTCCTGAGGGTGTATCCCCTGAACCGGTCGGGCGTGACCTCCATCATAGACCAGGACTTACTATCGCCTCGGGAGGTCGAGGAGTCTCTGAGGCTGCTCTACGCGCTGGGCGTGGACCGCGCCGTGGTGAGGAGCAGCGGCTCGCTGAGCGGAGAGGTACGAGAGGTTCTGAGGAGGAGTCGGGTATTCCTCCCTGGAGCCTTAGTGACCTTCGAGGAGAACAAGAGCGTGGTCGTGGAGTTCGCGGGAGACGTGCTAAAGGGTCATCTGCAGGCGCTGAGGACCTTCTCGTCTTCGTTCAGTGCGTGTCTATCCAGACTGGTCGAGGGCGGGAGCAAGGAGGAGGTGGAGGAGGTGATGGCGTACAGCTACGCGCAGCGCCGCGCGATCTCTAGGGAGCAGCTGAGACCCACGGGGTCCATAAACGTTCTGGAGGTCTCACTCCTCTCCTTTTACACCGACTCGTGCATCAGGATGACCGAACACCTGCTAGAGCTCCCTGCGATCGACCCTCGGAGCGAGGTAAGGGAACTCTTGACGGCTGTTGGACGGTCGGTCCGTGAGGCTGTGAGGTACTACGAGAGCGGCGATGTGTCGAGGTTGAACGCTCTGGTCGACGACCTCCACAACAGGTTACACGGGATCGAATCGATCCAAGGTGAGGCCGACGTCCACCTCATCGGTATTATAATGTCGTGCATATCGGCTCTCGAGAGCCTCAGGGAGGCCGTACTAGTCAGGTACCTCGGGGAGGGCTAGCAGGTCGACCACCGCGTGCTCTCTCGATGACGAGTAGCTCTTGACTATCCTGCTATTGATGACCTCGGACCTATATCCGAGTGACCCGCATTCCCTGATCAGCTCGGACTCTAGTTCATTAAGAGAGCCCTTCCTGATGACCTCATGAAAGTGTATCACGCCGCCCTCACGCCTCAGGCATGACAATCCCGCGGGGAGGTAATCGATCGTCCCGAAGAAGTAACCCATGATCACCCTGTCCGCGACGCGCCTGAGCCCTCTCTCAACGACCCCTCTACAGTCGCCGAGTAACGGTTGGACGACATCAGAGACGCGATTGATGTTCACGTTCCTCACGAGGTAGGAGTACGCCTCCTCGTTGATCTCTATGGCGTAGACCTTCTTGGGCCTCGCGTGGACAGCTATGGGGACGGAGAACTGACCCACACCCGCGAACAAGTCCACAACCGTCTCCCAGTCCCTAGTGAGCATCGCGGTCCGGAGCCTCTCGAAGCTATTCCCTAAGCAGAACATGACCCTCAATGGATCGACCATGAACTCCACCCCGTACTCCCTGTGGATCAAGTCCTGAGGTGGCTCGCCCCATACGTGCCTCGAGGCCGGTAACCGGTAAGGGCCCTTGACTCCGGAGTAGGCGATCACGCTCCTCACCCTCCTATATTTCCTGGCGACCTCCGAAGCTAGCTTGCTCAGATCGGCCTCAACGTCATCGACCCGCATAAGAGCCACACCCGACAAGAGTTTCACACCGAGGAGCGATACCACGTTATACAGTCGATGGAGGCGGCTTATAGGGAGTGCGGGCAAAGAGCTATATCGTGGGGTAGACAGGGAAAGACTGAGCGTAATTGTCGTCTCAGAAAGCGAAGACCGTCGATAAGAAGGTCCTCTCCATAAACCCCCCGCAGATGTCCGAGGTGGACTCGTTCATCAGGTCGGTGCAATACGTCACGCCCTTCACTCTTAGCGAGAGGTTCGGTATCAGGCTCTCTGTCTCGAAGGCCCTCCTCTCAACATTGGAGAAGCGCGGTTTGGTAAGGCTGGTCACCGGGACGAATAGGATCAGGATATATCAACCCTTGGCTAAACTCGAGGAGGCCAGGCCGGAGTCACAGAGGCCCAAGGAATCACCTCAGAAGGCCACTCAGACCAAACAGTCTCAGGTCAAGAGGAAGAAGAAGACGAGCGAGGAGAACCCTGCCTGATGATGACGCGCGCCCCCTCCCTCACTCGTTCGAGGGGCTCGACTTCATCGAGAAGCGACCCTATTCTGACAGATTGAGCCATCGGTCTGCCGGCCTTGAAGACGAATGCGATCCCACCTACTGGCGGACAGTAGATCACGTCACCCTCCCTCACCTTGTCTACTACCTTCTCCGCGCCCCTCTTTAGCTCCGTTATCACGTAGACCGCGTAGTCCCACTTAGCAGCCACTCCGCTTATGGGCAACCGCCTGACTATCTCAGAGAACGTCATCGGTGCTAGGTACCTCTTCAACTCCCCCCTCAGCCTCCCAGTCCCCTCTATCTCGACCTCTATCTCGACCTCGAACAAGATCTACCGACCCAACGAAACCTCATTTATTAATGGAATAGTAGACAGATGAAGAAATTGGAGGGCCTCATTTATGGGTTCAGGGCTCTTCCTCTTCCTCCCACTCTTCCTCCTCCCACTCCTCCTCATCGAACTCCTCCTCGAAGTCGTCCTCCCACTCCTCTTCCTCCTCCCACTCCTCACTCATCGACCAGCGGAATGAGGCTTCAGACATCATATCAGGCGTTACTATTGATAGGAGACCATTATTTAAGGGTTCGTAACGATCGATGAACCTCCGAGTCAACTCCAGAACTGAATTAGATTTATATCATCAGCGAGAGAGTAAATGACCGACCAGCGCGGTGAGGAGTCGTAGGGAACTTCTGATGAGGTCGATCATGAGCTTTCTGTCACTAAAGTGGATCTCTTCACGCGTCGACTTGATCGGGTGGGTGCTGGTGGTCGTGGTCATAGCTCTGGTGAGCGGGGTGTTTACGTTCCTCACTGGTCGTTCGATACCCGCCGGCACGGTCGTCTTCGTACCGACGTTGCAGTACCAGAGTCACTCCGAGTTCATCGTGGTCTTCGCTTTCTATGCCATAGCCACCATCGGTGTCGCGCTCTACTTCCTCGCTGGATCCGGCAGGGTGAGCGAGAGGAACGCGTCCTATCTAGTGCTCCTGAGCGTCTTCTTGATAGTGCTGGGCGTGGTAGGGCTGATAAACGGCGAGATAGTAAAGAGGTTCGGCTAGTGAGTCTAGGAGATGCCCCCATCGGTGATCCGTACGTCTAACTCAAGTCGTTCGTGATCAGCGACGACCGTCAACCTCTTCACATTATAATTAATGCTCTTCAAAGAGATCAGGACGTCCGAGAAGATGGTGGTTATGGCGTGGGCGACAGGCCTCTCCTCGCCATCAATCGGCACGCTGTGTACATCGGAGACCATGATCACCGTCGCTCCCCTCGAGACGACCGCGTCCTTCAGCAGAGCGGTCTGGAACGCAAGGCTGCGGAAGAGGAAGTTGTCGCGCCTTAGATCGCCCCTCATCTCGATCCTATGTAGGTGGGTGAAGTCGTCGAAGACTATCAAGTTCTCGCGTGATGCGTGATCAGATAGCCACACGGCCATCTCCTCCTGCTGTTTCAGCGATCTGGGGACCGAGACGAGAAACTTGGTCAGATCAGCCCTCCAGTGGTCCGCCAAAGCCCTCAGTCTGTTCGCGTTTAGCCTGTCCCCACAATCCACCCAGTAGACAATGAACCTCCTAGACGTGGCGATAGAGGCGATCTGGAGGGTCAGGGTCGTCTTACCGCTCTTCTCCTCCCCACATACCAGATACATCGCTTTGACAGGGAGGAGGTCAGGCCTACCGTCTAGCCGATCTATCCCGGTTAATAACTCGAAAGTCCTTTTCCTCAAAACTCTAGTAAAATGAAGGGAGATCTGATTTGAACCTATCTCATATCGCGGGCATCTTCATCGACTTGAACTGTTCGCGGAGTCTCCTGAAGTCGGTCCCGAGGCTCTTTATCGTCGTGTAGCTCTTAGCTCTCTCTATGGCCGCCTCAGCCCCCTTCACCCTCCTCCTCAGGTACCTCTCTAAGGAGTTCAGCCAGAACCTACTACCGTACTGTAGCAGGCTACTGGTCAGGACCCTGAAGATGAAGCTGTCCTTGGAGAGCCTCCACGCTAGACGTTCGGCCATCCTCTTTGTGTTCCTCCAAGCGACGTACATAAGCGCGGCCTGAGCGGGCGTCAGGTTACCGTAGACGTCCGTCAGTACGTTGGTCCCCCTGAGCGTGCCCAGGTTGACCAGGGCCATCGGCGTGACCGTGAAGAGGAGATCTTGGGAGGCCATGTAGTTGATCAGGCCTATCGTGTCCCATATGTCCTCGTCCGTCTCGCCCGCCTGTCCTATTATTATAGTGTACGCGGGGATCCAGTACGCGGCGTTATAAGCCCTCTGACCCTCCACGACTATCTCTGCCCACGTCCCATCGACCCCGACCTTGAGTGGCTTGGACTTGTTTGCCATGTGAGCGAGGACTAATTTATCGCTCCCAGTCTCCAGACCTATCTGAACGCCTATGTGCTTGTTCGGGCCGGCACCGACTATCTTAGCGACCCCCATCGCGAGCTCTGGATCAGCCGCCACGGGCGCTAACGTCGCGTGCATCGGGTTCGCGTGTTTTATCCCGTCAGACTCCATCACGGCCCTATAGAGCCTGAATATGGCCTCCTTGTTCGGCCAGAAGTTCGGGTCCCTGAGCATGTAAGCCCACTGGTTGTCCGTAACGAACCACGCGTTCCTTATGTTAGCTCTCCTGTTGACCGCGATCTCCTCGAGTACCTTCTCCGGTGGATAATACCTCAGCGGCCTCGTGGTGACCTCACAGAAGTCGCAGTTTATTCCACACCCTCTCATTATCTCGACCTGGCCGCTGATCGTTGCGCCCACTATTGTCGGTATCGAATCTATGCTAGGTATCTTGTACCTCGAGAAGGGGTTCCTGGAGATGAACTTGCCCCTTGGGTCCCTTACGTAGGTCACGTGGGACCTGCCCCTCTCATCGAAAGTAGTCGACTTAAAACCCTGGAAGAACATCGAGGTGTCTATCCAACCATCGATCATCTGTTCGATTAGTAAATGTATTATGTCGTCCATCTCTCCCTGTATCGCGTAGTCTATCGACCAGTAGTCTAACATGTGTGGCCTGTGCTCGAACTCCCACTCGCCCGAGCCGCCGATTACGAGCTTCGCACTGGGACACCTCTCGCGCCGTATTAGATTTATCCTCTTCATGAGATCGTCGAACTCCTCCGTTACCCAAGACCTCTCCCTTCCGGCGTTGTTGAACATCAACGAGAGTGGGCCTATACCTAGCGGGTCCATGGTGTTGACGCCGATGATCTTGGTATCGTTACTGATCGCGCGGTCCACGTACTTGGGGTGCATCACGGCGACCTTGAGCCTCGACTTCTTCACGAGGGCCGCCTCTATCTTCCTTATTCCGTAAGTCGCTAGTATCGCGCGGCCGTACTCGTCTGCGGGGACGTCCGGCTTAGCCAAGTAGTGGTAGATCGGTGCGGGGATGTACCTCACTGGCGCACAGGGTAGAAAGCTTAGGAGCGGGAAGTTGTGAAACATGTGTCCAAGGGACGGATCGAAGGTGAGTACCACTTGGACCATTCTGATCTTAAAGTACTTACCCAAAACTGTTATATAAGCATGTACATCGAACCATTCAACAAAATCCTAAAAATAATTTTGGGAAAGTTTTATATATTTGAGTGAACAATAAAATTACATCATGCCACAAGTCAGGATAATCTATTGCGTACCTTGTGGTTTCCTCCCGAGAGCTTTGCAACTCGCGAACGACCTGCTAAACAAGTACGGCAACAAGTACCTCAAGAACTTCTCTGTGACCCTAGACACGGGTGACGCAGGTGTATTCGACGTCTTGGTCGATGGCAAGTTGGTCTTCTCGAGGAAGGCTGAAGGCGGGAGGTTCCCATCGGTCGACGAGATAGCGAAGGCGATAGAGGGAAAGTAACTCTCAGTAAAGCACCGCATCCACACATGAGAATCACGAGGGTCATAGGCGTACTCTTGGTCACCATCACACCTTTACTGGGTGCGTTCTACGTCGCTTGGTCCATCGGACTGCTCGGATGGCTGGACCCCGAGCTATCGGTGAGAGTTGTCGTATACGTGATCGTCGCTGCAGCCCTCATAGTCGGTTGGTTGATAGGATACGTTATGCTTACAGCACCCGCCCCGGTAATCAACTCCCCGAGGAGGTAAAGCCATTGACCAAGCGTAGACCCGCTGTAGCAGGCCTATTTTACGAGTCGACCGCCAGATCCCTCGCAGATCAGATCAGGGCCTGCTTCAGGTCACCATTAGGTCCTGGAGAGGAGCCCAGCGGTGAGGTCAGGGGTGGCCCATTACCGGTCCTAATATCGCCTCACGCCGGATACGTCTACTCGGGGCCTGTGGCCGCGCACGGTTACCTCCTATTAGGGAAGCTCCCCAGACCCAAGAGGATAGTGGTGATAGGCCCGAACCACTTCGGGATCGGCTCTGAGGTCTCCATCTATCCCTCGGACGCGTGGTTAACGCCCCTCGGAGAGGCGAGGATAGACACCGAGATGGCGTACAGGATCTCCAGGACGTCCGATATATTCTCGCTCGACGAGTTCAGCCACTCGAGGGAGCACTCGATAGAGGTCCAAGTACCCTTCCTACAGTACATCTACGGAGAGATAACTTTCGTCCCGATACTCATGCTCGATCAGTCGATGGAGGCGGCGTTACACGTGGGTGAGGCGCTCAGTGACGCCGTAGATGACGTGGACGGTACGCTGGTCGTCGCAACGACAGACTTCACCCACTACGAACCTCACGACGAGGCGGTCAGGCGCGATCTCCCGGTCATCGATCAGCTGATCGAGGCGGACGTGGTGGGTTTCTACAGAGAGATGGAGAGGAGGAACGCATCACTGTGTGGTTACGGTGCGGCCGCTGCATCCCTGGTCTACGCCGCGAGGAAGGGGTTCAAGAGGGGTAGGTTGTTGAAGTACGCCACGAGCGGCGACGTCACGGGAGATAAGAGGTCGGTCGTTGGTTACGCCTCGATAGTCTACGAGAGGTAGAACGGTGAAACCTTTTAACTGACCCTCTTAGACCTCCTCTCATGCTCCTCGTCGCTGTACTGCACGTACTTCAGGATTATCGGGCACCAGGACTTCTCCGGACAGTATCCGAGGTGTTTGCACTTCTCGCCCATCACGGATGAGAGTTCACTACTCCTGGTCGCTATCTCGCGCCAGACTCGGTAGGCGATCGCACGCTCCTCCCATTGAGCGTAGCTACAGGTCCTAGTCGCGACGAAACCGGTCGGGTAGATGAGGTTGAAGAGGTTGTATCTCCTGATCGCAAAGACCACGAGGGACTGAGGGAGGGCGTAGGGTGCCGCGATCGGATAACCACCGTCCTTGAGGTCCTCGTAGAGCTCTAGCATGGTCCTACAGGCCTCTAGGTACTCGTCAACGAGTCCGCGTTTACTCTTCAGGGAGGGTGGTACGACGACTCCGCTCTCAATGCCTTTACGCAACGTCCTTGACGCGGCCGCGTGGACCGACTCGACTGAGGTGGGAACGGTACGGTGCCTTATCGCTTGGTGTAGAGCAACGAGTGATAGCCCCTCTATAGTCAGCGCTCCAAATGTAGTCGCATACGAGCTCACCACATCCCCCCTTCCGACCATCATCATCTCCGTTAAACTCCTCGGTACTGAGAGCTCGAGGAGTACCGTGTCTTCCTTTTGCAACTCTCTCCCAGCGACCCTCTCGATCAGATCGTCAGGAGGCCTGAACGGGTTAGATATCGGGTAATAGACCTCACCACTGTCGAAGCTCAACCTGGATTGAAAGATCATCGGAGATATCGACTCGATGACCTCAGAGAACCTCTCAGCCCATAAACCCACCTCTAGTGGGAAGGAGCCCCTCCGCTTGAGCAGGTGAACGTAGGCCTCAAATGAGACTGCAGAGAAGAGCGAGGTGGCGGATGAGAGTGGGAGGACGTATCTGGCGTCCTCGATCTCGACCCCCTCCGAGACGAACCTCTTGTAAGATCGATAGCAAGCGTCTAGTGCATCGTTGAACTCCCTCTCCAACTCCGTACCCCTCACCTCGGCGGGAACCAGCAACCTCTCACGGGTCATCTCAAACCTCCGTTGACTCTCCTGGAGGTGGCTCCCAAAGGGCGGGGAGACAAGCAGCAGAGAGAGCAATCTGCTACACTCCCTGACCTCATAAAAGACCGTGAGAGAAGTGGAGAGCGATGCGTGACCTCTCCTCGTCGACTCGTAGTGCACCTTCGCGACGAAGTCCTTGAGGTCCTTCCCGGCCTTGATGGAACGCTCCGCCCTTTTCTTCACAGATACTCCCTCGAAAGTTCCCACCCCCTCGAGGGCCACCACCTCATCGGGTTGCAGCTTAACGTCTCCGAGCTCAGCGACCGGGCCGTACGATAATATCTCGACCTCTAACTGGTCAGTGTATCTAGTCCTCAAGGATCACCCCTATAATCCAAGCCGACCACGGTAAAAGTGTTTTAAGTTCAGACGGTCAGACTGCCCGTCGTGGATCATCCGAAGAGTCCACTTGGACGTTGGTCATCATCCCAATCTCTAGTTCCTCGACCATGGTTTATAAATCTAAGGTCTTGAGCGTTCAAGTGACCACCATACGTTTGAACTGCTGACCCTGCTTGAACATCAATATCTCAATCAGGTTTTCTATACCCGAGGTCCTTATCTTTCGCGCAAGCACCTCCTCGACTTGGAAGACCCCGGCCTCGTTCTCCATGTGGACGTCTATCCTGATGGGCCTCTCCGTGCCAGGAGCTATCTCAACGCCCTTTATCGATAACGCCGAGAACGCGTGTATGTCCGATTTGCCGTGCTTGTACGGTAACCTCGCGCGTCCCTCTGACATATCTGTCCCATCCGCGACCTTCACGACCCCGGACTCGAGCGTGAGACATTGTACTGACTCATCGTGGGCAAAGACGCAGTGTAGTACCTCCTGCCTGACTCTCCTCTCCACTCTCCTATCAGTATAGATCTCCCTCAAGACGTCGACCAATATGTCACCGGCTATGAACACGCCCGTGACGTGGTGAAATGTCCTGTGGACCATGTTACCTAAGTCGTGAAGGTAAGAGGCGGCCAGCGTTATGACTTTTGAGTCCTCTATATCCAAGAGTGGTCTAGCGACTTTCGTCAATACCTCTCTGCCGTTATTGGATAGCAGTATGTCCAGCATCTCTAGCGCTGCGCCAGCAACTATCCTGACGTGCGTGATCCCGTGATCGTTGTAGTACATCCTCTTGACGACCAGCTCGTTGCAGAGATTCAGATAGTCCTGGAGTTCTTCGTTCGATTCCAAAGACTGGTACAACCTCTCGAGTTTCCGACTCCCCTCGACCTTCTCCCTCACGAGCCTTTGAGAGACTCGAACCACGTCAGCTTCTAATTCACTAATCAATAAAAGCGTATATACCCGACCTCCGGAAAGGGTTAATGCCGAGGGCGCGAGTGATCAATATAGAATGCAGCACCAGTTCTTCGAGGAGATAAAGAGGGCTGCGTCGGCCGTCAGCCCAGGCCCCCTACCGCAGTTCACCCTCCCCCACCTCATAAAGGCGATAACGTTGATCGGCGAGATGAAGGGCATAGGTAGAAAGCGGGTCTCCGAGATCATGGGTATAGGTGAGGGTACCGCGAGGACCATGATCCAGCGATTGCAGGACCTCGGTCTTATTGAGGTGAGCCGGGGGGGCTGTAAGCTCACCAGTAAGGGAGAGGAGGTCTACGAGTCCTTGAGGAGGTTGATCCAAGGCCCCTTCACCGTCAAGATGAGCGGGGTCTGGGAGTACTCCGCGAACGTAGGTGTTCTGATAAGGGGAGCTAGTAAACTGATAAAGTACGGGATAGAGCAACGCGACGCGGCCGTGAGGTACGGCGCTAAAGGTGCCCTGACGGTCATTCGTCAGGACGGGAGGTTGGTGATGCCGGGTTCCAGCGACGTCACGAGCGAGTACCCGGTCTTCGCGGACTCTCTGGAGAGGACCTTTAGACCCAGGGACGGGGACGTGATAATAATAGTCGGAGCTGCCGACGAACTGAAGGCCGAGTTGGGCGCCATAGCGGCAATCCTGGTGACCCTAGGACTGGAGAGTTAATCTTACTCCACCTTGATCCTGTAACCCTTGACCTTCTTCGCGACCCTGACCTCCAGGACCCCCTCCTTGTACTTGGTGGTGACTCTGTTAACGTCGACGTCTAGAGGTAATGATACCTCGGTCCTGTACCTCTCGAACTCGAAACGTCCCAAACGAGCGAGCGGGTGTGCGGTACACGGAGCCTCGAGGACCATACGGCTCTCATCGATCTCTAACCTTATGTCCTCCCTCCTGACCCCCGGCAGATCGAACGTCACTACTACCTCATCGGGCGTCTCGATCACCTCGTAGAGCGGTTCCATGCAGCGCGACTTCACCTCCCCCTCTTTCAGACTGATGAGGAATCTCTCTATCTCGCGCTCCATCTCCTCTATCTCTGAGATCAGATCGAAGAACCTCCTCCTCCTGTACAACTCCAATCACCTGATGTAACCGGGCGCCTGTTCCATCTCAAGCCCCTTGGGTAACTGGGTTAGGTGACTCGCAGTCCTCCTCATCAGGTCCCTCAGCCGCATCTTCAGCTCGTCCGCCTCCCTCACTAGGGGGTCTATCGGCACTTCTATACCGAGGAGCTTGTTGAGGAACGCGACGATCTCCGCCGCGGCCCCCGGATCGGGATATCTGAAGTGACTCTGAGCGAGCGCGATGAGCACCCTTGAGCCTCGAAGGTTTGCCTCCCTTATCAAGGCGGCCTTGATGCCGGTGATGAAACCGTTCTCAAGGGGTGCGGTCATCCCCGTTGAGAGGGAGAGCCTCATCAACTCCTCATCGTTAGAGATGACGTACACTTGAGGTCTCTCTATATCTATCCGAGTGGGCTCGGCCAACCCACCGACGCTTATTATGTTGGGCGCGTCGAGCTTGTTACTCATCTCCACTAGAACCGAGGCTAACGTCTCGATACCTGATAGCGGTATCGGTACGTCCGAGTACGCGATGTAGAACTTCTTACGGTTGTCCGCTGAGCTCAGGTATAACCTGCACGGCTCGTAGATCTTCGAGTTCTGGACTGTGATGATCGGAGGTAGGTCCTCTAACCTCATGTGACCCACCACGCTGCTGTCCAGCTGCGAGATCAGATACGACGTAGCTATAGTGCCGACCAGACCAACGTCAGGGAACCCCTCAATTATGGATGTCTTCTTCTGAGCGCTCTTCATATCTATGTGGAACGGTGCTGTAGCGTCTGACACTCCGGTAGTTCATTCTAGCAGGTCGTGTATAAAGTTATCTTAAACAAATAAATGGTGGCTCAGGGAGATTTAATCTGTGAGACATCTACTGAAGGAGAGGGAAAGGCAACTGGTTACTAACAAGTTGAACAATTACCTTAAGGATGAGGTGAGACTCATACTCTTCACTCAGGAGTTCGAGTGCGAGTACTGCAATTTAACGAGGAGCCTAGCCGAAGAGCTCTCCGCGATCGATAGTAGGGTGAGGTTGGAGATCTACGACCTCAAAGCTGATGAGGACAAGGCCGTGAGGTTCAGGGTTGACAAGGTCCCCGCGCTCCTTATACACGGTAGGAAAGAGTACAAGGTCCGGTACTTCGGCGTCCCTAGCGGTTACGAGTTCTCCGCATTGCTTGACGACATCATAGACGTCTCTCGTGGTGAGACCGGCCTATCCTCCACGACCAAGGAGCAACTGAGGTCCGTGAAGAGGCCTGTGCACATCCAGGTGTTCGTGACGCCCACGTGCCCTTACTGTCCACGCGCGGTGAGGCTAGCACATCAGATGGCGATAGAGAACGAGAACGTGATGGGCGATATGATAGAGTCGATCGAGTTCCCGCACCTCTCTACCAGGTATCAGGTGATGGCGGTTCCCAAGGTCATCATCAACGAGTCTTTCTCCTTCGAGGGCGCACTGCCGGAGCATCTCTTCCTACAGTACGTCATGTTGGCGGCCTCTGAGAACCCCCTCAGCAAGTGAGACCATAACTGGAGGGATCGTAACTCGGACTTGAGGAGGGACCTCTCGAGGATAGGAGGGGGCGGCAAGAGAGTCGACAAAATCATGACGGAGGTGACCAGGCTGCTCGAGATAGCGATGACGACCGATGACGAGGTACTGATGAGGTCCGCGGTGAGACACGCGCTTTCGATCGCTGAGAAGACTGGTCTCAGGGTACCGAGGAGGTACTCCCTCTACATCTGCAGGGGTTGCAGATCGGTCATGAGAGCCTCTACCGGGGTGAGGGTGAGGACCCGTGTTGAAAGGGGCGGGAAGCTCGTGATCAGGTGCGGGGTCTGCGGCCGTATCAAGAGGGTACCGATCGGGTGAGGTGGGCGCTCAGTCAGCTCAGCGCCTCAACCGTCCTCTCCCCTTCCTTCTGCTCCTGCGCCTGATAGCGAAGGCGGCTAATGCGGCCAAAAGAGAGAGGAGGAGCGCGAACTCGATGAGGAAGAGACCTAGGCTACCATCGAGTCCCGTAGTGCTCGGGTTCTGGGGAGCGTTCTCCTCCTCGATCCTCCTGACCGCATCACCGCCCAGTTCGTACCTGCCCACCGTAATCTCTTGGTAGTTATCGTAGATATCGGCGGCCCTCACCATGACCGTCACGCGGCCCGATAACCCGGTAACTCGGACCTCCGATGAGTATCGATCGCCTCCGATCGACCTCATGACCGCGACCCTCTCTCTGAACCCCTCGTCAATCAGAACTACCTGCGGGTACCCAACTGCCAGATCCCTGTCCGGGTCTACGACCCTCGCCTCTACCCTGATCAGAGTTGCGTTAACGACATTGACCCGCGGGTCCTCTATCCTCGGAGGTCTGGAGGTGTAAAGGAGAACTAGCTTCCGTTCGTTCACGGAGAGCACGTATATCGATTTTGAGGAGTACATAGCGACTAGATCGGGCCGTAGAACTCCTAGGTGCTTGACCACCTTCGTGCCCGAGTCGACCTCTGTGACGTAACCCCCAGCGAGATCGACGTGGTATATCCTCCTATCAGAGGTCGCGAAGAGGAGAGGGGCGAAGTTCGCGTTGTTGTGTAGCTCAGTACTCGTCTTAAGACCCCTCGGACCGTAAAGGAGGATCTTGTTATCAGACGTGGCGACCCAGACGTCCTCTCCACTCAGCGCAGATATTCCGGTTATCACGACGCCGACCCGCAACTCGATGAACTCTCTACCATCGATCGAGTACCTCACCAACCGGTCTCGGTTTGTACCAATCCCCCACACGAAACCGTCGATGCAACCGATGCCGTTCCTCTGCTGAACGTACAGGTCCGCTCTGAGGGACCCTCGCACGGTCCCAGTCCGATCAACGAACATCACGACCGTACCCCTACCGTCCATACCTACCACGCAGAAGCCCGAGTCAGAGGGCTCCGCTCCTTCGATTCTGAAGTTACCGAGGCTCAGTTCCCTCACATCAAAAGTATCGGTGTCAATGATGGCCGCTCTGTTCAGTAGACGCGAGTACGTCAGTATCGAGTTATCGGAGTAAGCTACGTTCAACGTAGCGAACCCCACTCTCACCAACCTTAACCCTCTGGTCTCAGTGTTGTACTGACCCAGAGCGTTCTCCTGTGGTAGGGCGAACCAGAGGTTCCCGCGACCGTCCGAGACCAGATCCGAGGGCGGGGTGTTGAGCGGAGGATACGGGACCTCTCTAGGGTTCGTGAGTGCAATGGCCCCCTCTAGGGGGAGTAGTAGCAACACGATCAAGGCTGTCACGAACGCGACTGATCGCGATGACACGACACCATGAGATGACTCCCCTATTATAAACGTAGAGCGAAAGTACTACCTCCGAGATGGCCAAGATGAACCTAACCAGGCGTAGGCTCTGAGAGACGAGCATCTACGAGAGCGAATGGTAGGATACGGCGTCTTGCTCTCTACGAGCGACAGTTTAACGTTTATAGGTAGTCTCTACCCTAGCGCTCTGAGCGATGTCTGAAGGCCTCAGGTACTTGGCAGGAGCGTCGGTGGGTGGAGGGTCGTTAATAGGCATCAGGCTCCTCCAGTCCTCGTACGGTAACCTCCCTTACGTCGATGTGGTCCTACTGGTGCTGCTGGCCGTCGTCCCGGTCGCCATATGCAGGACGCCGCTACTGAGCGTCGCGTCATCGATGACCGGGGCCACTTTTGGGATAGTAGTCTGGCTGCTCGTCATCCCCCTCGATCCGAACTTCTGGCCTTACGACTCGATATCGAGAGCAGTTGGGTTGGTGCCCCTCCTGACCTCAACGCTGACCATCATCTCGGCGAGCGCATCATCTGGTCTCATAGGTTTACTCATCAGTAGACCTCGGAGGGCGGCAGAGAGGCCAGAGGTAGCTCCTGAGGTAGAGGCCGCGGCACAACCGTCGGCCGAGGTAAAGGTCGAGGCCCAAGAGGCAGAGGTCCCAAGTGAGGAGAGCGTGGCGGTCCAGACGGGAGAGGCCGAGACCGGTCGCGAGGAGGTAGAATTTACTTCCCAAAGGATAGAGGAGATACTAGCTAAGGGCGAGGAGGAGATCTACCTCATCTGCAAGTTCTGCTCGGAGCCTGCACCCGGTGGTGCGAAGTTCTGCCCGCACTGCGGGAGAAAGATATGACGCGTCTACTTGGTCTCCTTCTCCAGCCCCTTCTGCTCGGTTAACGACTTCTCCAGCTCTGGGATCGGCTCAGGAGGAGGAGTGCTGGCCAGTGTGTAACCGATCCAGGCAAGTATGCTCAGTATCCCACCGACCGCCGCGAAGAGGGTTATGCGTATAGCCCATACCTGCCAGGACTCGGGTGCCAGGAACATGAGGTAGCCGTAGACGAATATCCCTATTATACTCGCTCCCAAGAGGAGTCCGCCCATCGTTTTATCCTTCACATCCACTCACCTCAGTAGTTAACTGAGTGGCTCTCTTTTTAGCTTTTCTACGGAGAGAACGACTTGGGGTCTTTATATCACTGGGTCGACTATAATCAGGAGGTTGGAGGGTAGCGCTCTCGAGCTATTGGCTAAACCTGTAAGGGAGACCGTGATTGAGAGGTTCGGTAAGTTGACGGAACCTCAAGAGTTAGCGATACCGCGGATCGTCAGAGGAGAGAACGTGCTCCTCATGGCGCCCACGGGGTCAGGGAAGACAGAGGCTGCACTCTTACCGATATATAGCGCCCTCGTCACGAACCCGAGGACACCACGTATAGCGGCCCTCTACGTCACGCCGCTCAGGGCACTCAACAGAGACCTGCTCGACAGAGTGGCTTGGTGGTCCCAGAGGCTCGACATCTCAGTTGCGGTGAGGCACGGCGATACGAGCGCGAAGGAGAGGCGCACCCAGTCGTTGGCGCCCCCACACCTCTTGATATCGACCCCAGAGACGTTGCAGTCCCTTATAATCGGGAGGGTGATGAGGAGGTACCTCAGCAACGTCAGGTGGGTAATCATAGATGAGGTCCACGAGCTCGCGGGTGACAAGCGTGGAGCACAACTCTCCGTAGCGTTATCCAGGCTCAGGGCGATAAAGGGCGGCGACTTCCAGGTCATCGGCCTCTCAGCGACCGTGGGCAACAGCGAGGAGGTCGCCCAATACCTGGTAGGGGTCGGTAGGCCGTTCTCGGTGGTGCGGGTCTCGATGGTCAAGGACATGGACGTCACGGTCATGTTCCCAGTACCGGACGAGCGCGATAAGGAGCTCTCGGAGATGCTCGGGGTCGCACCCGACGTTGCGGCGAGGATGCGAGTCATCAAGGAGCTCGTCGACCATCACACCTCTACGCTCATCTTTACGAACACCAGACCCCTGGCCGAGATACTGGCTAACAGGTTCAGGGCTTGGAGCGAGACCTATCCGATCTCGATACATCATGGGTCTCTCGCGAGGGACAGGAGGCTGACGGTCGAGAGGGGCCTGAAGGAGGGCGATCTGACTGGCCTCATATGCACCTCTAGCCTCGAGCTGGGCATAGACGTGGGGAGGATAGACCTCTGCATCCAGTACAACTCACCACGTGAGGTCGCACGTCTGATCCAGAGGATAGGGAGGAGCGGTCACTCGATAGGCAGACGGTCAAAGGGCATAGTGATAGTGATGGACTCGGACGACGCGCTGGAGGCGATGGTGATAGGCAGGAGGGCCTCACGTGAGGAGATCGAGCCGACGCCGATACCGATCAACAGCCTGGACGTACTGATGCATCAACTCGCGGGGGTCCTGATAGAGCGCGGGAACTCAGGGATCGGGGAGTTCCTGTCGCTCCTTAGGGGGTCCTTCAACTTCAAAGAGATCAGTGAGGACGATGTGCTCGACGTAGCCAGGTTCATGCAGTCCATAGGCCTGGCCAGAGTAGACGAGGCCAAGGGAGTCATATCGAGACCGCCGAAGAGGGAGGACCTCTTCAATTACTACTTCGGGAACCTCTCCATGATCCCCGAGGAGAAACAGTACATCGTCATCAACGAGGAGAAGGACGAGATAGTGGGGATACTCGACGAGAGCTTCATAGCCGAGTACGGTGAACCTGGGACGCGGTTCGTCCTGGGCAGCAGGTCTTGGGTCATACTCAGCCTGATGGAGGACAGGGTCTACGTCTCCCCCCTCAACGATTACGAGGGGACTGTACCCTCTTGGGTCGGTGACGAGATACCGGTACCCTACGAGGTGGCCCAGGAGGTCGGCTTCATCAGGAGGCGTTACAAGGAGGGGAGGAGTAGCGGACTCTCACACGGGGAGATCGTCTCTATCTTGGCGAGGGAGTATAACGTCTCGGAGGACACCATGTCGAGATCGCTGAGGGAGGTGGCCATGCACGTGGATATGGGCTTACCTGTACCGACCGACAGAGAGGTCCTCGTGGAGAGGTCGGGGGACTTCACGGTCCTCCACGTCCACGGAGGGTTGAAGATCAACAGGACCATAGGTAGGGTGTTGGTGGTGAGCATGGCGGAGAAGATAGGTGCTACCATCTTCATGCAGTCAGACCCTTACAGGGTCGTCTTCAGGTCTAAGCACGTCGACCCCTACGTAGTGATCTCGACCGTTAACGACGTCGTCTCGTACGCCAAGGAGAGGTTCGAACAGGCTATAGAGACCTCAGGCGTCTTCAAGAGGAGGTTAATTCATGTTGCGAGGAAGATGGGGGCGATAGGTAAGGAGGCGAGCATAACTGACGTGAACTTCCAGAAGTTCATCGAGTCGATTAAGTCGACCCCGATATACAGGGAGGCCCTGAGGTTCTCAATATTCACGGACTTCGACGTGGGGGGAGCGATGAGGCTGTTGAAGATGATCTCAGATGGAGCGATTAGGACCGAGATCCACCTAGGTCAGAAGCCCACACCTCTCGCCTCACTCACGATAGACAGGTACCTCTACGAGTATGAGAGGTTCATACCGGAGAGGATACACAGGATAGTGATAAACGCGGTTAAGGGTAGGTTGATGTCCGAGCAAGTCGTCCTCCTCTGCGCGGAGTGTATGAGAGAGCTGGGCACTCACTACGTAGGCGACCTCGAACCGCAACCCAGCTGCACGTACTGTGAATCGAGGAGGGTAGGCGTGATAAAGGTAGACGAGAGGCGGGACGTCTCTGGGGAGTCCTATCGAGGTAGGGGGAGAGCCTCGATCGGTGACAAGAGGCTACTCAACACCATCCGGTCGTCATCGGAGCTGGTAGAGCGTTACGGGAAGGCGGCAGTCGTTACGTTGGTCGGTAAGGGACTGAGCGTGAGGGACGCGGAAGAGATCTTGGAGAAGGAGCCTAACCTCTCCTACAGGTTGATAGAGCTCATAGTTGAGGCTGAGAAGAGGAAGGTCCTTGCACGGTATCACTAGAGGCCTCCTCCTGTTGTCCCATCGAGGCGAAGGCCTTCAGCAACGCCTGTCTGTCCACCTCGACCTTCACCCTCCACCCGACCATCAGGAACCCGTCATCGGTCTTGGTCAGGTAACCCCTCCTCACCAGCTTATCTATCGTTGACTCTATGACCCACTTCTGGAACTTAGACTCGAGGACCTCCACTACCTCGTTCATTGGCGCCTTATCGCTCTTAGTGAAGAGGTAAGCCAGCGTTGCGGAGAGTATGGCCAGCTCATCGAGCCTGTACCCGATCGTCGGTAGGTCGGAGGTAGTGATGGGCTCAGAGACCACAGCGTAGATCCTCGCTCTGTCGAAGTCCTTCACGTTCTCATCATCGTAGACTATCTTCAGCATCAGCCCCAGATCCTTGAACCTATCGTTCAGGACCTCGAGCACCCTCTGGTAGTCCTTCCCTATCCTCCTCCTAAGCTCCCACCCCCTGACGCCCGGAGTCCTGTGACCGGCCATCAGTATGAGAGTGGTCGCAATGGCGAGCTTCTTCTCGAATTTCGCGAGTTCCTCTGACACGTCAACCACCGCTCAGAGATGTCACGAACGAGGTCGGGTTGGTCAGCTCTCTCGCCCCCTCGCTGTACCTGATCATCACTTTATCGTTCAGCATATCGATCGCGATTTCGACGAGGCCCCTGCTTATGAGGTGACTCAGGAAGTAGGCGCGCTCATATACTGTACCGAGCTCACCCCTCCTCACGAACTCCCAGTAGTCCACCCACCGTCCCTCCATCATCAGTTCAGCCCTAAGCTCCTCCACCCGCCTCCTGGCCTCGGCCTCGTCGTAGAACTTCCATTCGGGTACCTTAACGTCTCGGTCAGACATCCTCGACTCCGAGCTCCTTTTGATCCTTGAAGGTAAGGAGAGGAAGTAATCGTACCCCTTCAGTAAGTAATGGAAAGTTATCTGGTCTATCCTGACTAACGGGTGCCAAGCAGCTAAGAATGACCTGACGAGGGAGTCCTTACTACAGTACATTATCTTGTTGGTGATGAGCTGGCTGTCTATGAACAGCGATGCAGCCCTCTCCCTTATCCACCTCTGCTGAAGACCTAGGACGACTGCGACCTTGTAGAGGGTCTCTGCGTCCAGTACGACCATCTCGGAGTCCCTGTTCTCCTCTATCACACTCCTCAGTTTATCGAGGACGTTCGATATGTTGACGCTGAAGGGCTCTACCCTCATGCTCTCTATGTTCTCGAGTATCAAGAGTATCCTAGTTATCTCCTCGCGCGCAAGAGCGACCGACTTGCTCACCCCTAAGCCGTCACCTCCTCTTTCACCGTCACAAACGACCTCTCAGCGACGTTCTGCACCACTATGAGGTTCATCCCGCCCACTATCGGCACCAGTCCCGGCGTTATGACGATGTACTGCGTGCCCGGGTTGCGTTTGACGACCTCGAGGATGATCTTCACCATTATCTCCCTGTTTACCGGGTCCAAGTGCACGTCGAACTCATCAATGGCCCTGAACGGGCTCCTCACCGAGTTCTGTAGCGCCAAGAGGAACGCCAACGTCGCGACTACTCTCTCACCGCCGCTATGGGTCTGGGCATCGAGCAGAGACGGTTCAGCACCTTTGAAACCGGCGTAGAGCTCCAAGCTCGCGGTAGTTAACTCGTCGAGGTTCTTTAGGGCGATACGCCCTGACGCGCCTATCACGCCAAGTATCTCGTTATATAATGGCTCGACCCGCGAGATGAGTTCTCGGAGCTTCGACTTCCATATCTCCTTCCTGCGGGTCAACTCCTCCTCGGCCTTCTTGACGTTCTGCTCCAGCTCCTCGGCCCTCCTCCTGAGCTCTGCGAACTTCGAGTCAGCGAGAAGGTAGAGCGACTCAGCATCGAGCGCGACCTGGCCGATCGAGGCGAGCTGTAACGTCACTACCCTCAACTCCTCCAAGACCTCCTCGGGTGACCTACCGGTATCGATCTTCTCTCCCTTAGAGGACGCTGACTTAAACCTCTCATCGTACTCGGTCTTCAATCTCTCTAACTCCCTGACCAGTTCTCTCTGCTCCTTCTCGGCGACCTCTCGTTCATATTCATTAATCCCCATCTTCACCGATCTGTTCACGAGCTCGTCGACGACCCTCATCACGTCATCTACAGGTATACGTTCGTGTAACATGCGGTAGAGGTCTCTGCGAAGTGAACTACACTCCATACTCAACCCGTCTATGGCCTCAGTGAGAGAGAGGACCTTCGATCTCAACCTATCCAACTGGAGGGCCTTCTTGGAGATATTCGACTCGCTCTGACTGACAAGGCTCCACAAATACTCGAGCTCTAACCCCTCCTTCTTCGCTTGAAGCGACTTCAACTTACCGAGCTTCTCAACCTCACCTCTCCAGTACTCAACGGCCTCCTCAGCCTCTTTCATCATCTTATTCACCGACACCTCCTCGGACCTCAGAGTACGGAGCTTGGCCTCTGCGTTGAGAATTCTCTCGCGCAACTGAAGTATACCCACGGCGTCCTCTACCATCTGGAGCTTCTCAACGTTGTTCTTCGCGGTGAACTGTTCTATCATGTTTTGGTGCATTATTATCAGCATGTTGTTCGGATTCAACCCGATCCCGCGCAGGGTGTGTTCGACCTCTGCCTTGCTCTTGTACTTATTGTTGACGTAGTGCCAGTACTCCCCATTACTCTTGATGTACCTGGTTATGGCGACCTTATCGCTGTTGATCCCCTTTATCGGCCGGACGCCGTTGACGGGAGAGTTGTTGAGGATGACCGTTAACCTGGCCGCGTCCTCACCCCTCCGTATGAGGTCACTCAACCTCTCACCGCGCTCGGTATAGGTCTGACCCAAGGCCACAGAGATACCTAGGAGTATCGACGACTTCCCGGCGCCGTTGGGACCGGTGATCACGTTCAACCCTGCCCCGAATTTGACGCGGGAGTACGTATGCGACATGAAGTTCTCGAGTATGACCTCCTCAATACTGACCCTCGTCGGAGAATCCTGTCCACTCACTCTCCACCTAGATGGCGTTTCAAAAATATATACGCTTCATTAGTAATTAATCGAAGGAAATAATAAAATAGTGAGGTCCTCTAGGTCAACTTATTATTTATATTTTGAGAGGACTTATATCGGGTTTGGAGTAGGGGATGGAGATAGAGATAAAGACTCCTCTTGAGAAGTTCAGGAAGTTCATAATCTACAACACGTGCCTCTCGTTCATACCGAAGGGCTACCTTTACGACGTCAACGTATTCCCCGAGAGGTCCTCAGAGAGGGGCGAGATATACGTCGAGGCCGCGAGCAAGATCGAGCTCGCTAGGATAAGGGACATCCGGTTCGTGAAGGTGATGGACGTCCTCGGCATCATATACAAGTCGAAGAGCGGGAACACCAATCTGAAGTGGAGGCAGTTGAAGGGGAACTTGGGCAAGCTCAGCGGGTCCGTCTCGCCGAACTCCGTGGTGAACCTGATAGAGAGCAAGGTGCTGACGAGGGAGTACATAGAACGGATGATGAGGGAGAGGTCGGTAGAGGAAGAGGGGGCCGAGACGGTAGAGGACGTCTCAAGTGACGAACCTCAGTCTTAGCGTCAGGGAATCCACCACCCTCTTCATGCAGCTCTTACAAGGCCTGTAGTCCTTGTTATCGGTGTCCTTGATTGAGTTGCTGAAGTACATCACGCACGAGGGGTCCTTGCAGTGGTTGAGGCCTAGGAGGTGGCCGAACTCGTGGGAGACCTCCTTCTTGAGCCTCAGGGAGTAGCGCTCCCTGTCAGCGTCTATCGATAACCTGTAGGTCGAGACGATAGCCACGGGCTCCATGGCCACGCCGAAGCAGTAGTTTAGGCCGGGAACGAAGAGATCCAATCTTGTCAGCGCTATCAGGAACGTCCCCCCCTCTACGTCCCTTCTCAGGTAATCTATATAACGTAAAGCATTGACCTGACTCCTCGGGACTTCAAGGAACTTCGAGGCCTCCTCATCCTCCCTCAGGTCGATATCGGGCCTCAGGTCGTAGACGCTCTCCAGTACCGACCTGGACGCCTCCACCTCGTCACCCATCCCGCGGAAGGCCCTTATCTTCAACCTGAACGCGCACATCCACTTTTATAGATCATGAGGAGGACTTAAGTGTAGCAGCATGGCGAGATCTCTCTACGTCCTCGCGGGGACGCCCGGCGTGGGTAAATCCACCATCGGTGAGAGGGTGGCGGGGTCGCTCGGATTGAGGGCCCTCGAGGTGAGGGAGCTAGCGGGTGGAAGGATCGAGGTAGACGTACGGACGCTCTCCTCGAGAGCGCGTCAGGAGATCCGGAGGAGCGAGAGAGATGTGTTACTCATCACTCATATCGTCTTCAGAGTACCAGACGTCACAGTAAGGAGGGTAGTAGTTCTGAGGCGTGACCCTCTCGAGGTCTACGAGGTACTCAGGGCGAGGGGCTACGAGGCGTCCAAGGTCATCGAGAACGTAGAGGCCGAGCTCATAGGTCTGATCCACGCGGAGGCCGTATCGGTCTTCGGCCGTAGGAGGGTGTCCCAGGTCGATATGACGGACCGTAGCGTAGAAGAGATATCCGAGAAGGTCATGAGGTGTCTAGAGTCTGGATGCGACTCGGACGAGGTGGATTGGATAGAGAGGTTCGAGAGGGACGGGAGAATTGAGAAACTACTGAACGTCCTAACTAAAAGGTCAGACACCCGATAGGAACTTCTCGGTCCTCTTGGCTATCTCATCGGCCATCTCAAGCGTGCTGGAGTTACCGCCGAGGTCGCGGGTCACGAACCTCCCCTCCTTTATGACGTCTAGCGTTGCGTCATAGATAGCCTTACTCTCCCTCGCGAAGCCGAGGTATTCCAGCATCCACGCTGCAGACAGTATGGTCGCTGTCGGGTTGACCACGTACATGCCCTTGTACTTGGGGACGCTTCCATGTGCGGGCTCGAACATCGCGTACCTATCACCGATGTTGGCGGAGTAGACGAGGCCTATGTTACCTATGAGGCCCGAGGCCAGCTCTGAGACTATGTCCATGAAGATGTTCGTGCTGAGCAGTACGGACTGGTTGAACCTCTGAGGGTTCTTGACGAGTTGCTGGCAGACGTTATCGATGTAGTACTCCTCGAGTGAAATGTCGTAGGACTTGGAGACCTCCTCTGCGGCTTTGTAGAAGACGCTATCGGTCAACTTCATTATGTTCCTCTTCGTTATTATAACGACCTTCTTCCATTTCCGTTTAGCGGCCTCCTCGAAGGCCCTCCTCGCGATTCGGCTAGAGGCGTGCTTGGTGACCTTCCTGATCGCTATGGCAGTATCGTTGTCCAGCATGGCCTCGGCACCTATGTAGAGGTCTTCGGTAGCCTCGCGTATGCAGAGGAAGTCCACCTCACCCATGGGGCTTATGTCGCTCCTGAAAGTCTTTATCGGTCTTATGTTCGCGTACAGGTCAAAGTGCCTCCTTATGCTGACAGCGACGCTCTTCGGTGTATCGGGCTCGGGGGGAGTAGTGGTCGGTGACTTGAGGCAAGCGTCACTCGATCTCAGGATCTCCCACGTCTGCTCAGGTATGAGGTTCGGTACGCTCGGTCTCCCGGCGGAGAGCCACCACTCGTAACCCGCATCGCAGAGCGTTATCTCTATCCCTGGGTTTATTCTGTCCAGGACCTTTAACGTAGCCTCTGTCAGCTCAGGACCGGTTCCATCGCCCTTTATCAGAGCTACCCTCTTCAATCCTATTCGTGAATTACATTTAACCTCCTTCAAATTAAACTTACTTAGAGGCGCTAGATCTCCTCGAGCGTCGAGGGCCTCCTCCTCAGAGGGCCTCCGCAGACGTCACACCCCCTCACCCGACCCGAGGGGTAAGACCTCATACACACCGGGCAATAGTACTCCCACTCGATCCTAGCGCTGATCCCTTTGTGTCTCAGAGAACTCCACTGCAACCCCAACGTCTCGGCCACGTTCTGTACCGAGTAATCGTCGGAGAGCACTACGACCTCATGACCTGTTGTCTCCCTCAGATGAAGCGCCAACGCTATGACCTCAACGTCTGTCCTCGAGAGACGTCGACCCTCTCCCACCCTTGAGGAGGACACCCTGACGGCCTCCACTTCTCGTTCAGGGGGTTGAACGACCTTGACCCGTCCAGAGACTACTAACCCCTCCACCCTCGCCGTCTGTATGAGGTCCCTTTTAACCTCCTCCAACACCGAGGGGACGGTGTATAAATCGTCACGAGTCGGATCGATGGGGCCTGCTATGAAGGCCGTCGTATCTAAGACGTAGATCCTACGATCAGTGGAGCCACTCCTCACTGTTATCGCACTCGTCCAGACCACTCCCTAAGATATAACGCTCCTCTTCCTCAACCTCCTCTCGAAGAGATTCACCTCGTTGACCCTGACAAATACCGCCTCGCGCTCAGACCTTCTGGCGACCACCGAACCGTCCCTCGAGGCCCTCCTGACGTAACCGTCGATGAGGACGGAGAACTCTGAATTTCGTACGTCTATCTGTACGGTCTTTGTTGTAGGTATGACGAACGGTCTGATGTTGGTGATGGGACAGACGGGAGTTACGACGAAGCACTCGAGAGCGTCATCGACTGCAGGCCCCCCAGCGGAGAGGGAGTAAGCGGTGGACCCGAGAGGCGTCGCGACGATCACCCCATCCGATACTATGCCGCCAACTCTCAACCTGTCAATCGACAGGTCGTGCTCTATCGTCTTTCCAGGATGGACGTTGGACACGTAGAGTTCGTTGACGGCGTCACCTATCCGAGTACCGTTCAGCTCGACTGATATCCTTACTCTCCTCTCGAGATAGTAAGCGCCGGAGAGGAACCTCTTCACGGCCTCAACAGCGTCCTTGTGCTCCACGGTCGCTATGTACCCGCCCCTCCCGTATGATATCGGTAGTATCGAGGTCTCCGGGTCCTCCAAGTGGTGGATCGTCCTCAATATCGTACCGTCTCCGCCGATGACTACCAGGAGATCGCAGACCAGCGGCCCACCACTAATGACCGCATCGACGTCGAGGACGTAACCGTTAGAACCGCTCTCCCTCACCCCCTTCAGGACCGAGTCAGCCACTCCCTCGGATCCAGCCTTATTCCTCGAGTACACTATAACTACCTCCATCCCTGTTACGAGTTATGACGTTCAAGGAGGCTATAAACCCAAGTAGAGTCATCGAGTAGACGCTCTAAGCTTATTACGTCCTCGCGACCCAATATCTGTGGATTGAGGTTCAACAACGTCGATATGGAGAAGATCAAGAGGGCCGTCGAGGATATGAGGTCCAACCCATCCTCGGCCGTGAGGGTGACCGAGGTCGATGGGAGGTGGAACCTCGTGGGAGTTGAGTATCAGTTCACGGCCCGTTGCAGGACCGAGTCGGGCGAGTTCAGGCTCGAGGTCGACTCACCTGGGTTCATGGGTGGCAGCGGTAGCAGGCCGGGCCCTATGCACTATTGCCTGATAGGATTGACCTCCTGTTTCATGGCGACCTTGGTGAGTGTGGCCTCAGAGAAGGGCGTGAAGCTGAACTCTGCGGACGTGAAAGGGAAGTGTGAGATCGACTTCTCTAAGCCCTTTGGTCTATCAAACAACCCCATCATCAGGTCTGTGAGGTTCGAGGTCAAATTGGATGCCGCGGCCCCGAGGGAGGTCCTGAACCACCTGATAAGCGAGGCAAAGGAGAGGTGTCCCGCCGTATACAGCCTCCGAACCCCCATAGAGCCGGACATCACCCTCGTGTAATCGCGCGGAAAATACAGAGTTTGGGCCCGATGGGATTCGAACCCATGACCTCTCGGTTATCAGCCGAGCGCTCCGGCCAGGCTGAGCTACGGGCCCAGTAGATGCTCTAACCGCATCTTTATGCCTCTACCCCTCTATCTCTATGCGTGGAGTCAATGAGGGGCATCCTCGGCGATAGGTTGGTGTAGCAGTATTTAGAGATTCAACCGGAGAGCTTTGAGAGGCATTGCGTCCTGGTCAAGGTGTTTGGAGGTTTTTCTGAGGCGTTCGGGCCTCGCCTCCGTGTAGAAAAATTAACACCAGGAGCCCAAACAACACTTCATCGAACGTACATCCAAGAACCTCAAATGAGAGGACTTGATTTTGAAAGTACATAAACATTTAAAACTAAATAACAACAACTCTAGACCACTCGAGACCATTGGTTTGTAATTCTTATATAAGTAGAACGGTTTTGCTTCTGTGATGTCGAGTAGAGCCGTCGTTGAGTTGAGGTTCGATTATGGTTTCTGGGTTGAGAAGGCTAAGGAGCTGGGTATCCCGTTAAGGAGGAGGAGCTTAGTGTCAGGGTTCTGGGCGAGCAGGATGTTTTTCCCAGAGGCCTCATCATCAAGAGGGTTGTTAGGCTGTACATCGATGACTATCTAGAATTTGCGGTTGTTGAGCTTGGAGACGGAATGAATAGGGGGATGTGTACCCGCGTAGCTAGGAATTGGAGGAGGAATAGGATGATCCGTCCCCTCCTTGTCTTTACTGATGGCTTAGATAGTTATGTGGTGATCGTTCCTGGGCCTGGCCTCGAGGGCGAGGCTAGGGTACTCTGGCTACATGATGAGCTGTACAGGACTGACAGGGAGGTAATCGAGTCTATGAGGTATCGCGGGGACCCTGAGAGCCTGAGGAAGGCGTATGATAAGGAGTTCCTACCTCACGAACGCGTTAGGCAGGAGTTCTTTGAGGGTTACAGAGCTCTATACGAGGAGATAGTAAATTCGACGAAGGGTACTTTGGGTGACGAAGCCTCCTCGTACGCTCAGAGATTTCTCGGTCGTCTGATGTTTCTCTATTTCCTTCAGAGGAAGGGGTGGCTTAAAGGTGACAGGCACTTCATAGATAAGATTAGAGACTACCTTGAGTTGAACAGGCTCTTCTATGAGGCTTTGAACAAGAGGGACGGCGAGGAGGGGGTACCGTTCCTCAACGGCTCCCTTTTCGAACGGGAAGGGTATCTCACTGATATTGTTGAGAAGAAGTTGGTACCCGTCATGAATGGGATCTTTCTGAAGGCCAGAACGTTCTTCAACAGATACAATTTCACCGTCGACGAGACCTCGCCTCTCGAGGTCGAGGTGAGCATCGATCCACTACTGCTGGGTACCGTACTTGAGAACATGCTTCCTGAGCAAGAACGAGGTAAGAAGGGTACCTACTACACTCCAGTGAATGAGATAGGTTTCATGTGTAGGAGGGCCATCGCGGTCTGGCTTGGCCTGGAGGATAGAGTTGAGAGCGGTCCTAACGGTAAGATGAGGTTCGTCGATGGATTAGAGGAGTATGTTCTCAAGTTGAAGCAGCGCAGAAATGAGAGGGAGATACGGGAGTTTAGAGAGAAGTTGTTGTCTCTGAAGGTTCTGGATCCAGCCGTCGGTTCCGGTGGTTTTCTAGTCATCATGATGCAGACGATTCTCCAGCTAATTCAAGAGGTCGAGGAGGCGGTGGGCTGGAAGACTGATCTAGAGCAGTACAAGAGGAGGATTATACCGAATCTCTATGGTTTCGATATTGAGGGTGAGGCGGTCGAGATCGCCAGGCTTAGGATTTGGCTCTCTCTCATAGTTGATCAGAAGGAACCCGAACCCTTGCCGAATCTCGATCTAAACATTGTGACTATCTCTGATACACTTGAGGTGCCTAAGGGCATTCAAAGGGTTCTGGATGAATTCTTAGCAGATGCGGAGCATAGGGCCTTTATTGAGGAGCTTGAAGCCGTTAAGGAGAGATATCACAACGAGCACGATCCTGAAAGGAAGAACGCTTTGAGACGGAGGATCGAGGAGCTCCAGAAGGACTTAGTGAAGAAGACTGGGCTGACGATCGTCTCTGGGCCGCCCGTTGAGTTTTACATGCCATCGCTTGCTGATATCATAGTCATGAATCCACCGTACGTTAGGCAGGAGAAGTTAACGAAGAAGAAAGAGTATTACGTCTCGACCTATACACTGGACAGGACATCTGACATTTACGCCTACTTCATGACGAGAGCGCTACGCCTGTTAAGGTCTAGAGGAGTTGCGGCACTCATAACCTCCGACAAGTGGCTTGAGGTTGGATATGGCGTCGCGTTGCAGAGGACTCTCAAACCACATATCGTCGCAATATTTGGCCAAAGAATGAGGAGTTTCCATGCCGACGTCAACACTGTGATCACAATCCTAAAGAAGGATAAATTGCCCGAGTCCCATCACGTTCAGTTCGTTTATCTCGAGAGATATGGGGAGACCCTTGTTCGGAATTATAAATCAATCGAGCGCGGAAAACTTGCCCCGGGGAAATGGTACTATCTAAGAGCGCCCAGAGTCTTCGAGGAGGTGCTGCTGCCCAAGCTGACTCACAAGTTGAAGGACTTCGCCGAGATAAAATTTGGGCTTAAGACCGGTGCTAACGAGTTCTTCTACATGAAAGACGTCACTCATATGTATGAGGCCGATTACTTGGCAGATCCCAAGAAATTCCGTGAATGGGGGGTAAAAAAGGCCAAGACAGCAGATGAACTAAGACAACGAGGGCTCATCTATATTGAGAATGAAGGCGGAGAAAGGTTCGTGATTGATAAAAACGATGTGAAGCCAATAGTGAGAAGCCCTAAACAGATAAGAAGCTATCTGATAAGAGAGGTCAACACCCTATGTCTCTATACAACGAATCCAGGCAAGTTTACAAGGAGATATATTGAATGGGGAGTCAGTAAAGGCTACCATAAGCGACCGACATGTGAGGGGAGGCAACCGTGGTATAAACTACCTGATTTTGAACCCGCCCATATTCTGTTGGTGAAGTCGTGGATGAATGTCGCGTATATTCCGTATAGCAGAGAACCAACATTATGTGACCTCCGACTTTATGGACTTTATCATTAAAACTCATTACAGATTTGGAAATACCTCAATTCGACCTTGTTTCTACTGACGGCTGAATTATTCTGTAGAAGATTGGGCGGAGGTGCCACCGAGATATCGGTTGAAGACTATCAGAATATGCCGGTGCCTAATTTATCAGAGCTAAATATAGACTTTAATGAGGAATTGTTCTTCTCTAGAAGGCCGCTTCCATATCATCAGGAGGTTAAGCAACCCGATAGGCGTCAGTTGGATAAGGCGGTTCTGCGTGCCCTCGGATTCGATGAGAAAGAACTCGACCGCCTCGTCGATGAGCTTCACAAGGCCTTCGTCGAAGTCGTCGAAGACCGCTTGATTAAAGCAGGTAGACCACTACGCGAGGAAGGAGCAGAACCCATGGAGGTGGAGACCGTTGACGAAGATAGTTGATAACAAGATGGAGAAGCTGGCTGACGTACTCAACCACGAGTTCGTAGACCTCCATGAGTTAGCGATAGCGTCAGCCTACTTTAACGTAAGAGGATATGGAGTGATAGCTGAGGGACTGGGAGACAAACCCATGATGCTACTGCTGGGGAGGGAGCCAACCGAGGCCATCAAGTGGGAGGACGAGATACTAAGAGAACTAGAAGAGTACGAGGACGACCCGAAAT
Organism: Aigarchaeota archaeon; assembly: GCA_025059745.1. Taxonomy (GTDB): domain Archaea; phylum Thermoproteota; class Nitrososphaeria_A; order Caldarchaeales; family Calditenuaceae; genus JANXDH01. The sequence goes on from JANXDH010000004.1 coordinate 284,846, forward strand.
ACTTCAAGCTCCTCCAACAAGCAATCCGGCATTTTAGAGACGAAAAACGCCAGGTGAGAATCGTCGAGGGCAAATTCTTCCACGGCAAGGCATTCATCGCAGCGTCGCCCACTCTAAAAGAAGTGAAAAGGGGTGTTGGGGTCGTTGGAAGCAGCAACTTCACCTACGGTGGCCTATTCTCCAACAGAGAACTCAACATGCTCAACACCGACAGGGAAGTCGTCCAAGAATTATCCGAATGGTTTCTGGAGCAATGGAGCACCGCCCGAGATTTCAAACGAGAATTCTTAGATATGCTGAGCAACTACGTAACCACGTGGAGCCCTTACGAGGTCGTAGCGAAGGCCCTCTACGAGACCTACAAAGCAAGCATCGTGGAGAGGGAGGAAAAGCTCCTCAAGACCCTCTATGCACATCAGCAGCTCACCTACATCGACGCAAAGGAGAAGCTCGAAAGATACGGCGGCGTCCTTATAGCGGACTCGACCGGACTGGGTAAGTCGAGAGTCGGCCTAGCACTCGCACACGAGTACATCAGACTGGGGATACGTCCCCTCTTAATCGCTCCCAAAGTCATATTGGACACCACTTGGGAAAGAGAGATGAATGACACACTCGTAAGGATAGATACCTTATCAACGGAAATGCTCTCCCAAAGCCCAGAGATAGTCGAGAGGTACGTAGGTGAGAAAGGTCCAAAACTAATAATAATAGACGAGGCACACTACTTCAGAAGACCATCCACCAACAGGTACGCCGCTCTACGAGAACTAATAACCAGGAACAACGCACAGGTAATACTAATCACAGCAACACCAGTAAACACCAGCCTCATGGACCTATACTCCCTCCTGAGCCTATACCTGCCAGACGTTGCCCTGATCGATATGGGACACAACTCTCTCTATGGGTACTTCACAAGCCAACAAAAAAGATGGCTAGCCAACGAACCAATAAACATGGATGACGTCTTGAGAAGATTCGTAGTGAGACACTCAAGAGAACTAGCCAAGGCCCTCGATAGAGAGGGAAAGATAAGATTTCCAACGAGGCTGTTTGACGATAAAATAAAGCGATACTCGATAAGAGTCAGCCTACAAGGGATAGCTAACAAACTTGAAAGACTGAATTTGACCTTCTACGACCTCTCAATAGAAAGGCTGGCAGAAAACTTCAGGTTACCCGACGGCACCTTAGTGTCTAAAGTCAAACGCGAACAGATAGAGAACCTGAAGAAGCTAGTCAAGACCATTTTCGTCATAAACCTATTCAAGAGGCTGGAGAGCAGCCATGAGGCCTTCCGCAAATCCCTTAACAGGCTAGTAACATACATACGCCTAACCAGCCAATACGCAATACAACATGGGGTCTTCATACCATCAAAGATGAAGGGAGATGTAATCCGGATGATAGATGAAGATGAAGGCGAGGACGACATCTCAAGACTACCAACTCTCGAACAACTCTTTTCCCATACTAAGTACGGTGAGCTCCTGAGTAAATGCAAGTTCACCGCAGATGAGGCCCAAGAGTTCGTAAAGAAATGTAAAGAAGATGAATCGACTATCGAAGCGATACTCAAAATGTTGCCTACTGATGATGAAAAATATCACGTTTTAGAGCAGAGAGTACGTGAGATCATGAAAAGCGTAAAGGAGCCGAATGGAATAATAATCTTTACCCAGTACGCAGATACGGCCAACTATCTATACGACAGGCTCAAATCAACGTTTGGGAAAGTTATGTTGGTCACCGGAGCTGGCGGACTCGATAATAATGGGAGACGTATATCAGAGGACGAGGTCGTGAAGAAGTTTCAACAAGTAGGTGGGATATTAGTTAGCACGGATGTGCTCGCAGCCGGTCAGAACCTTCAGAACGCCCAATATGTAACAAACTATGACTTTCCATGGAACCCTGTAGTGCTTATCCAACGTGTAGGCCGAATAGACAGAATAGGATCACCATACGACGAGGTGTACCTCATTAACGTCTTGCCGAGAAATGGTGACCCAGAAGACCTTGAAAGCCTCGAATACTTCCTAGGCCTGATGCAAAGGCTTTACCAACGCTTAGAGATGATAAGAGAGACGATAGGGTTGGATGCTTCAACGCTCGGTGAGGAGGCCGCCATAAAGGACTTCAGTATACAGGCTATGATCGCTAAAAACGATAGCAGAGTATTAGAACTATTAGAGAGGCGAATAGAACAATTCACCAAAGACCCGATAGACATCCTAGCGAGAATACTCAACGAGAAGGGACTAGATTGGATAAAAGAGATCCCAGAGGGCATAGGATCGATAAAGGACGGAGACCTCGAGGGGATATTTGTACTGTTTACTGACGGGGAAAACTTCTATTGGAGACTTCACCGCTATGATAACAACAAAATCATCACATCGCCAACAGAGATCGTCGACCTCCTCTTAGAGGGGGATAACCAGAAGAAAGGCGAGAATATAGACTATGAGATCATAATACCGCTACTAAAAATGGCAAAAGAAAAACTCTTAGAAGAACTGAAAGAGCAAGTGAAGAAAGAAAAAACATTGACAGGCCCTCTTAAACCGGACAGAAAAGTAAGGCAGATTTACGAGACGTTATCGAGTCATGGCCAAGATGGAGAGAAGCTGGTAGCCATGTTTAGGAGGGTCGCGGATAGTAAAATAATCGTCGACCAGCTATGGAGGGCTTTGCAACAGGGTAACCTAAAGGAGGAGGCTTCGAAAATACTGCCGAAGGCCGCGGAAAATCACAGCAAAGTAAGCGAAAAGAAACTACCCGAAAAGCTAAAGAGGGTCTGCTGGTGTTATATCAGAAGGTCCTCTTAATCCCAGTTCCGATAAGCTCCGATCTTATGACATGTCCTCTTTCTCCTCAATTAGAAACGTAGCCGCTATAAGGAGGTCTTGTCCATGATTATGGTGAGAAAGTTTTCTGGCCTCGTTACTAAAGAGTTTGATGGACCTGGAAGATCTTCCGGCCTACGTGCCCTATAGGATGCTTCTCAGTGGAATTTAACGAATACACCCCGCGTGATACGGTTGATGCCAGACAGCCCCCGTCTGAGCTACGAGCCCACCCCTCTGAAATAGGTTTAGGACCGAGATTTTCACCTGAGCTGTCGGTCACTCCGTTGTGCGAGGCGAGTGGTTGAGTCGTCTATATATCGGGACGCTCATCACATCTAGCGTGCTGAGGTACGAGTACGAGATACCGAGAGGCATAGAGGAGGTCAGGTCCTTCTTCTACAACCCTAAGAACCTCGAGAGGGTCTGGCCGAGGGAGTTCAGGTTGAGACTCCTGAGCGAACCGAGGACGCTTACGGAGGGCGCGGAGTACGACGCTGCGATCAGGTTACTCGGGCAAGACTTCAACGTCAAATTCAGGGTCATTCAACATGATGACCTAGGCACCACACACGAGACTGTCATGTTTCCCTTCGGAAAGTTATGGCACAGGCAGAGGTTCTCACCGATAGCTGGAGGGGTCAGGGTCGAAGAGGAGTTCGAGGTGAGAGGTACGCCCCTCAAACCCATCGCCGAGAGGGTCCTGAAGAGGGCACTCGACTACAGAGTGAAGTGGGTATTGCACTTCTTCGGTCTCGCCCCTCAGCCGACCTTTAACGACCCGTTCAGGATACCTCTCTCCGTTGGGAACGCTCTCAGCGCTCTCCTAGTTGGATTGGCGGTCCTCATCGCGGCGTGGGAACTTCAGTGGCCCATCAACCTCATAGGTAAGTTCGTGGCCTGGTTCCTCCTCTGGTTCTTCACACACGATCTGGCCCACTACGTCGTCGGGTCGCTCCTATCTGTACGGTTCAGTCATTACTTCGTCGGTCTGTCCAATTTGACGAGGTGGTCTAAATTCCCTGCCTCGCTCAAACCGTTGATCGTGGTCCTCGGCATCAAGATCAACAGGAAGGACAGCAGAGGAGGTAAGAGGTCCTTCGCTGCGATGTATCTCGCCGGACCTGTCGCATCGATGGTGGCACCCTTCATCGTCCCGCTCATCGAACTGTCAAGGAACCCCTTGAGCCTCTTGGGTGTGGCTTTCCTGGTTATATCATTAGCGAACCTGATCTTCTCGCTCAGGCTGAGCTCTGAGTACGGGTGTATCGCAAAATCCCTCAAGGTCCTTAGGTCCTGAATCGGATGAACCCGGAGAGATCAGGAGTACCATGAGCTCCTCGAAGAAGAGGTGCCTCTTGGAGATCACACTCGCCCTGTGACCGATCGACTCGAGGTAACGATACATTCCGGGTAGGTCGCTGAGGCTCGAGACGACCACCACCGAGTCACACTCGAACCTGCGGGACTCCTCGATCACTCTGATGCAGGTCTCGATACCAGTGGGCCCTCCCTCGATGCTGAGGTCCCAGAGCCCCTCATCAGGTAGATATGGCGGGTTCGAGACAATAAGATCGAGTCTAACTCCGCTCCTGATGCAAGATAACTCGGGTGTCACGATCAGGTGCACCCCCTCCGCCTTAGAACCCAATGATCGTCTGGCGTGAAGCGCAGCCTCCTCTGACAGGTCGGTGGCTATCACCTCATCAGCCCTCTCGGACAACAAGCTGGTGACGTAACCGGATCCGAAACCGATCTCCGCAACCCTCTTCCCCCTCAGGTCAGCTACGCGCAAAGAATCCTCGAGCAACCATGTGTCGTCTGATGGTGGGTAGACCGTTCGACCTTCAGAGGTTGACACCCTTCATCACCCCCGCGAGCCCCTGGAGGGTGGACTTGAAGACCTCTCCCGCCTCGGTCGTTGAAGAGATTATCTCGACTTTAGTACCAGTCTCCTCGGCCTCGCCTATAAGCACGTCTAGAAGCCTCCTCTCACCCTCTTTGGTCAGCGTCTGGTTGCCACATTTGGGACACTTGGAGGCCAATCTGGCGGGTAACTCAGAGATCAACCCCGCGGAGGACGTGGTCACAGCCTCGAGGTGGTCACAGTTCGTGCATCTGATGGTGACCTCGTAGAGGTCCAGGTCTTCGGAGACTATCAGTAGCGAGAGTTGGTTGCGCCTCAGAGCCTCTCTGACCTGTCTGGTTCCATACACGACACCGTGACCGCTCACGACCAACCTCATCAGCGAGTCCACCAGCCTCCTCTCTCGTACTAACTGCAACTCGCTCAAAAGCTCCGAGGACTTGTCTATAGCCTCCCTCACTCCCTCCTCACCCGAGTACGAGGTGTCGATGACGCGTATCTTGTCTTTGAACGTGTAGTGAAGCATTCCCTCCTTCGATAGGACCTCTTTAGTTGGACCCGGGCCCGCGAGTATTATCGCCTTTATCTCAGGGTACTTCAGGAAGAGCTCGTTCGCGTGGTCCGCGACCCTTCTGTAGTACTCTGTGAGGGCTTGCTCCCTCAACCTCTCGAACCTCCTCGCCGACTGTCCGCCCGCCCTATGCTTCCCCGGGATCCCCGAGGTGTAGGTCTCCAGCTCGACTATCCTGCTCCCCCTAATCACCGCTATGGCGGCCTCCTCGTTGTCCAATACGATGACGCCGAAGGCCTCCCTCTCTCTCAGCATCTCCTTCAGGATATCAACGTGGAACTTGCTATCGCACCTGTAGAGGAATGTGTTGATCGACTCGGGCGGGATTACGTGGTAGACCTCTATCTTCTCGGTCCCAGGTCCAGACTGAGGTATTGCGCCGCTGAAGACGACCAGACCGTTCTCCGGGACCTCGTTGAAGAGCTTGAGCCTCTGGATGGCACTCTCTATCGCGTCCATCACGTTCTTCCTAGTAGACTTGGACTTTATGTTGGCGGCCGTCGAGTACTCCTGCCTCAAGTAACCGATGACCTCATCGACCCGACGGTTCGGGGGTATGTACAGGGTGACTAGTTCGGTGCCCCTCCCCTCCCTCTTCTCCAGCTCATCTATGAGGCGCCTGAACTTGTAACGAGTCACCGAGTCACCGTTCACCATATCGCAGATACACACCCCCAAGTAGACGCTAGAAGGAAAAGTCGGCCGACGAATTAGTAGACGGGCCGGTAGACAACCCTCCTAGACACTTCATACTCAGCGATCTAAAAAATCTATACTCCCGCGACCCCCGTAGTTGAGCACTTATATTATCTCCGCTCAGGGTAACTAGGAAGTCAGGCTTGAAAGAAATGACGTTCATGGAGCACGTCAAGGAGCTGCGCGACAGACTGAAGGTAGTCGCGCTATCGTACGTCGTCTCCCTCATATTCTGGTTGATAATACCGAGGGACCTGACCAATCCCGCATCACTCCTCGAGGGGATATACGAGCCTATGCTCTCTCTCGTACTGGATAACGTGAAATCTCTGGCCGGCGATGAGCTCATAATAATCGCCGGACGCCTAGCCTCACCATTGGAGATATACTTCATCACGGGCGCCATACTGGCCTTCATAACGTCGCTACCCGTTATAGCCTACGAGACCTACAAGTACATCAACCCGGCCCTCTACCCCCACGAGAGGAGGTCCCTCTACGGGTTCATGGCCGCATTCATCGGGCTCTATACCGCGGGCGCGCTCTTCAGCTACTTCATAGTGGTCCCACTCATCATAAGGTTCTTGGCCTTCTTCGCGAGAGTCATCAAGGCTGACCCCATAATAACCGCATCAGATTACTACATGTTGGTGTTGAGCTCTATTGCGCTCATGGGCCTACTTTTCACTACGCCCGCGCTTTTCGTACTCCTCGTGCGTTTCGGGGTCGTCTCGACCGACTTCATCAAAAGGAACAGGATCTACATCTACGGCCTCCTCTACATCCTGATAGCGATAATAACGCCTGACGGGTGGTTGGTCGGCAACACGGTGCTATTCCTTCCGGTCGTTTCTATGATCGAGGTTGCGCTGATAGTGGCGCGGAGGTACGAGAAGAGGAGAGAGGAGTTGAGCGAGATGAACGCGAAGCAGTGCAAGTTCTGCGGAGGTGTGGTCTATCCAGATAACCCGTTCTGTACGAGCTGCGGGAGGTCGCAAGAGTGACCGCTGTCACTCACGAGATAACGTTGGGCTCCCCGAGATCCTCTGAACGTCCAGCGCGCACCCTATGTCGCCTATCTTAGTCACCATGGCGGTGGCTAGGAGCACCAGCGGTAGAGACCTCTTGCTGCATCTGACCACGTAATTCTGCGGCTCCCCCCTCATCTTCCAGACCTTTAGGCCTGTCTGACTGAAGCCGATCCATCCCCCGAGGGTCAAGATCACGGACGCGATGGTGTTGTAGATATCGGTCACGGTCGGGTTTACCTGGACGTCCGACCTGAGCCTCAGCCTCAGGTATCTTTTCTTACCTCTCAACCTCCCACACACCCGATACGTCCACGGTACCAGTTATCCTCCCCCTGTTCTCTCTCAGTATCTTCAAGGGCACGTCAGAGACTGCGGCGAAGCACCTCTCTGGAGGTAGACCGAGGGTCAGGAGAGCTCCAACTAACTGCCTCGGGTTACGCATCTCGATCCACACGGAGGAGCCGGAGGATATAATGACCCTGACGTTGCTCTGCCTCAAGATTTTGAACGACCTCATGAGCCTCTCGAAGACCTCATAACCACCGCTGAGCAAGTCTCTGAAGACGACCTCCACGGCATTGGTGGTGACCGCTACCAAGTGCTTGTCGATGATCAGACCTCCCGGAGCACTGATTACGAGCGAATCAACTCGATTATCCCTCAGCGCAGCCATCGCGACCTCCCTGTCATCGGTCCTGACCGATATGAACTCGTAGTACCATCTCGTAGAAGATAGCTGATCGTAGAGTTCCCTCCTCTGTTCGGCCTCTATCGTCCTCCGCCTGTAGATCGTCAGTCTCTTGGCCTCAGATGATGACTTGAGGTCCCCGAACAATTTATCATCGCACTCCAACACCAAGCTTTTGATGCCCATCCCTGAAGCGACGCTCATCATCTTCAGACCCTCCTCCGCACTGATGGGACATAGCAGGCAGTCAACGAACGAGCGTACCAATCTAACTCATCTACTACTCGGCAAAATATTAACCATGCCGTTCTTTGGCTAACCTCCTGAGCGCCTCTCTCACCTCTCTCATCACCTCGTCTCTGCTCTTGCCCTCAACGCTCACACCAAGTGTATCGGCGATCCTCATTAACTGGTCGTCGCTCTCGCTCTTGGACGCCCTCCGGATCTCTCCGATGCTTCTAGCGAAACGTATAACAATCTCGGGCTTGAAGATCACTATCAGGACTACGACCAAGACGATCAGTAGAAGAGTCTCGAGTGGGGTTATCAAGTCTAATGCTCAGGCCCCTCAACGTAACTTCTTCGAGACCTCCTCTGCGATCTGCTCCCTCGTCTTTCCCTCCGTGCTTATTCCTAGGACCGCCGCGACCTCGAGCAACTTATCATCGTTCGGTGTGCTCTTGACCTCGACGACCCTTTGTGGGGACTCGACCTGCTGGGCCCTATCCGTCTCCTTAGACGCCTTATCGAACTCCTTCTTGGCCTGACCGAAGGCCTTGGCGATCTTCGGTATCTTCTCGGGCCCCCAGATCAGAAGAACTATCACTATAACCGCTATGATGATCCACTCCAGCCCCCATACTGCCATATTTCTACCGTATAGAAGCCCACCCTATATATAACCTTTAAAGATTTTTAGAAATCTGCATTGTAACTGAGTTACAGATAATAAATCCCAAGTTCAATACTCGTCGTATGTTGAAAGTGGGAGACCTTGCGAGGGACTTCACGCTGCCCGATCAGAACAGGCAGCTGAGGTCACTATCGGAGTTCAAGGGCAAGAAGCTGGTACTGGCGTTCTTCCCGGGCGCGTTCACATCGGTCTGCACGAAAGAGATGTGCAGGTTCAGGGACGACTTGGCCAAGCTAAAACAACTTAACGCAGATGTGATAGGCGTGAGTGTCAACGATCCCTTCACGCTGAAGGCCTTCGATGACGCAAACAAACTCGGCTTCCCCCTCCTCTCGGATCACACTAGATCGGTCTCGAGGGAGTACTCAGGATTGCACGAGGACTTCGTGGGGCTCAAGGGGTACTCTGTCGCCAAGAGGGCCGTTTTCGTCTTAGACAGCTCTCAACGGATCAGATACGCGTGGATATCTGATAACCCCGGAGTGGAGCCCAACTACGCCGAGATCAATAAAGCGCTCTCCGAGATAACCTAAGACATAACGGTCCCACCGTCTATCACGATCGTCTGGCCGTTAACGAAGCTGAACGCATCGGTCGCTAGAGCGAGCGCTACCTTTGCTACTTCCTCCGGCTCTCCCCACCTCCTCATTGGTGACTCCTCGGCCAGTCTCCTCCTCTCGTCCACATCGAGCGAGTCGTAGGTGATCGAGGTCCTGATGTTGCCCAACGCCAACGCGTAGGACCTGATGTTGTACCTACCGTTCTCTGCGGCTATCGATCTGACCAGTGAGATTATTGCGGACTTGGCGAAGGTGTATGCGGCGCCGTGGACGTGCCAGCTCACCGCGGGTGTCGACGTCGTCAGTATTATCGTGCCTCCACCGCTCCTCCTCATGACCGGTATCACCTCTCTGACTGCAGAGAAGGACGATAGAAAATCGGCTCTGAATATCTCCGTCACTAACTCCTCATCGAGTTCATGCAGTTCCCGGAACCATATCTCCCTCTTGAACTGATATCCCACGTAACTCACCAGCACATCCACCCTTCCGAAGGCCTCCAGCGCGGCCTCTATGACCTGCTTTGGCACGCCCTTGACTGTCAGATCGGCCTGTAAAGTCCTGACCCTGACATTATACCTCGAACAGATCTCGCCGACCTCATTCAACCTCTCTCCTCTCCTTCCCACTAATAGCAGCGATGAACCGGACTCCGCGAACACCCTACCGGTCTCCCTACCTATCTCGCTGGTGGCGCCCAATATCACGGACACCTTCCCCGCTAACGGTGACCTCACGTCCTAGTAGAGGGGAACTGTACCTATTAATCGCTAGCGCCTATCGGCATCTGACCTCACGAGTATCCGCTCGTTTACATCGTTCACTTTCGTGAAGACCCATCCTTTGTTGAGAAACCTCACAGCTATGACGGGCGTGGGCTTGAAGAGGTGGTTACAGGAGGGACACCTGAGCTGGAAGAGTTCGGTGAACTCCACGAGCCGCCTGACCTGATCGGGCGGTAGATATACCGCGTGGCCGGTGGTAGACTTGACCTCTATTGCGTAGAACTCCCCGTTATCGACCGCCAGTACGTCGGGTTTCAGCATCTTCCCGGTCCCGCTGCCGGGCGTCCTGACGGCGTAGTAGCCGGGTCTCCTCTTGTCGACGAACTTCTTGACCAAGTAGTACTCACCCTCGTATCCGATGCGATACCTGTAACGCCTCGCAGAGGGGTTCTTCGGCCTCTTCGGCATCTCCGCGAGAGACGTTGGTGCGCGGTTATATAAGTTGAGGGGTCGATCGCCAAACATCATACCTCCGTATCAGATAACACAAGTAAAGTTCAATTACACGTCAGATGAGACTATGGACGTGGAAGAGTTAGATGGGCTGGACATGGAGATACTCAGGCTCCTCCAGGAGGACGGACGGATCTCCTACTCGGACATCGCCAAGCAGCTGAGAGTGCACGAGAACACGATAAGGTTCAGGGTGAGGCGCCTGATAGATAGAGGGGTGATAAGGAAGATAGTCGCCCTGGTGGACCCGAAGAAGATAGGTCTGACGCACTCCGCGGCCTTCATGATCAAGGCAGACCCAAAGAAGGTGGATAGCGTCGCGTCAGTCCTCGCGTCGATGAAGGAGGTGACCAACGTATATCAGTTCACGGGTGAGTACGACTTCATAGTTGTGACGTTCGCGAGCGACATGAAATCCATGCAAGACCTGATCAACAAGGTGAAGAAGATAGACGGGATAAGGGAGGTGAACGTGCTCATGACGACGAACGTCATAAAGTCGGAGGTCAGGTACTCGCTCCTGACGAGTTAAAGCAATCTCATATTCCGAGTACTGCGTCGAGTGATAGAGACCCCGCGCCTGTGATAAGCAACAAGACAGAAGCGCCGAGTATCAGCAGGTCGAACTCCCATCCGCCGACGGCGGAGACGAAGGCCCTCATGTTCTTGCGTGACATCTGAACCATCTGTTGCAATATCTCAGGCGGGGGTACGACCTTGTAGATCACCGCAGTGTAGAGCACTATGGTACCAATCATCTGGAGCGCGAAGAGCAGAGAGACGACCCTAGTCAATAGTCCAAGCATGAGGAAGAGGCCCCCGATCAGTTCCAGTAATGCCACCAGGTCGAAGAGCCACCCCCTTATACCTAGCTGTCTCATACCGCCCCTCATAGCAGCACGTGATGGGTTGACCAGTTTGGGGATCCCGTGGACCATCATTATGAAGCCCAGCGACGCGCGCAGCACCAGCAAGCCTACGCCCTCATATGACGCAAGGAAATCTAATATCGCCATGCCTCTTAGTAGCATGTTGCAACCTTATATACTGAGTAGTGACAGACCAGTCACCAGATGGGAGATGGGTAACTCGCGGAGAGAAGAGGTCTGTCCGATGGTCTCGGTCACTAGGGTCTTGGGCAGTCTCTGGTCACTCGTCGTGATACACCACCTACTGGATGGGCCGAAGGGATTCAACGAGTTGCTGAGATCAATAGAGGGGATGAACGCCAAGACGCTCTCGAGAACGCTGAAGTCACTGCGAGCGAGGGGCCTCGTAGTTCGAAACGTCACCAACACTCAGCCCTTCTCGGTCGAATACTCGCTAACGCCCATGGCGCTGGAACTGAACGAGATACTGGTGAATCTACAGGAGTGGGGAGAGAAGTGGCTGACACCCGCCGCCATCCGGAAGGTCGAGTGCTCGGGGGATACCGGTCATAGAGAGAACTCGGTGACCAAGAGGGAGGTGAGACATACTTTAAAATCGTAGCGCCACCGTGATCATAGTTGTGATAACGAAGGGCATAGTGTACCCGCTCTGCACCTCATGCAACAGACCCATATCTCCGGATGAAAAGTCCGTGAACTTCCCCTGTCCGAACTGCTCCAAGATCGTCATATGGAGGTGCGAGCTCTGCAGGGAGCTCGCTAGGATTTACGTCTGTCCGTCGTGTAGCTTCGAGGGACCCTGAGATGGCCAGAGTGTTACTCGTAGTCCGCGTTATGCCCACGGACTCCGACGTCAACATAGATGGGCTGATCCAGTCAATAACGAGGTCGTTACCTCCGTACGTCAAGTTAATCGATGTGACCACAGAACCCGTCGCCTTCGGCCTCGACTCAATTCTCCTCAACGTCTCGGTCCCCGAGGAGGAGGGCGTGACAGATAAGGTGGAGGGGTACCTCCTCTCCATAGACGGTGTCGGCGAGATAAGTGTCGAGGGTATGACGCGGATCAGCAATCGATCGGACCCGCGTAGCTAAAAGTTTTTAATTCTCTATCCTTCTACAGTCGATGAACCACGAACACGTTAAATACACGAGGCCAGATCTATTACGTTAGAGTGGGATATTGTCGAGTCACGGTCAGTCTGTGAAGGAACTGCGCCTCAGGGTTGCTGAGGCGAGGCAGAGGGACGTCGGTTACGGCATAGCTAGGATAGACAGGGAGGTTGGAGCGCCTGCCGGATTGGCTACAGGAGACGTGATAGAGATTCGGGGCAAGAAACTCGCAGCGGCAACTCTATGGCTCGGGTACCTTGAGGACGAGAAGGACGTGGTGAGGATAGACGGCTACATAAGGAGCAACGCTGGGGTCTCCCTCAACGACTACGTCACCGTGAGAAAGGCCACCGTAAAGGAGGCCCAACTAGTCACCCTAGCGCCGGTCAACAACTCGCTCAAACCCGACGAGAACTTCACGAAGCTGGTGAAGAGCAGGCTGATAGAGTACCCGATAGTTCAGAAGAACGTGGTGCCAGTCCTCTTCTTCGGCAACCTCTTCCAGTTCGTCGTCATCCAGACCAGGCCGACTGGGGTAGTCAAGATAACCCCGAAGACCAAGCTCATCATCCACAACAGGGCGGTGCACGAGAAGACGTTGAACACAAACGTGACCTACGAGGACATAGGAGGCCTAGAGGGTGAGATACAGAGGATAAGGGAGATGATCGAGCTACCCCTCCGCTATCCCGAACTCTTCCAGAAGCTCGGCATAGACCCGCCAAAAGGAGTACTCCTCTACGGTCCTCCTGGTTGCGGCAAGACCCTCCTGGCTAAGGCCGTGGCGACCGAGGCTGAGGCGAACTTCATATTGATAAACGGTCCCGAGATAATGAACAAGTACTACGGCGAGACGGAGGCGAAGCTGAGAGAGATCTTCAGGAAGGCCGAGGAGGAGGCGCCGAGCATAGTATTCATAGACGAGATAGATGCGATAGCGCCGAAGCGTGGTGAGGTAACAGGAGAGGTGGAGAAGAGGGTCGTCGCCCAGCTCTTGGCCCTGATGGACGGTCTAGAGAGCAGGGGACAGGTCATCGTCATAGGTGCAACGAACAGACCGAACGCTCTAGATCCGGCCCTCAGGAGGCCCGGGAGGTTCGATAGGGAGATAGAGATAGGAATACCTGACAGGAGAGGGAGGAAGGAGATACTGATGATCCACACTAGGGGCATGCCTTTGAGTAGCGACGTAGATCTGGACAGGTTAGCCGAACTCACCAAGGGTTACACCGGCGCAGATATAGCCGCGCTCTGCAGGGAGGCCGCGATGAAGTGCATAAGGAGGATACTACCGAACATAGACTTCAACGAGGAGAGGATATCACCTGAGCTCCTCAACTCGTTGGAGGTGAACATGAAGGACTTCCTCGACGCGTACAAGGACGTGACGCCCACAGCCCTCAGGGAGGTCGAGATAGAGACACCGACTGTCAGGTGGGAGGAGATAGGAGGTCTGGAGGAGGTCAAACAGAGGCTGATAGAGGCCGTCGAGTGGCCGATAAAGTACCCCGATAAGTTCGAGAAGTTCGGGATCGTCCCACCGAAGGGGCTACTCCTCTACGGTCCTCCTGGTTGCGGCAAGACCCTCCTGGCTAAGGCCGTGGCCACTGAGTCAGAGGCGAACTTCATAACGATAAAGGGCCCCGAGGTCTTCTCGAAGTGGGTCGGCGAGTCGGAGCGTGCGATAAGGGAGGTCTTCAGGAAGGCCAGACAGGCAGCGCCCTGCATAATATTCCTTGATGAGATCGAGACGCTGGTCCCGAGGAAGGACCTGATAGACGACTCAAGCGGCGTGGCCAACCGAGTCGCTAGCCAACTCCTCGCGGAGATGGACGGGATAGAGGAGCTGAGGGAGGTGCTGGTCATAGGGGGCACGAACAGACCGGACCTCATAGACCCTGCTATACTGAGGCCAGGGCGGTTCGATAGGCTCTTATACGTTCCGCCGCCAGACGAGAAGGCCCGCCTCCAGATATTCAGGATCTACACCAGGAGGATGCCGGTAGCGAGCGACGTCAACCTGGAGAAGCTGGCCTCAATGACCGAGGGGTACTCGGGCGCAGACGTGCAGTCAGTCTGCAGGGAGGCCGCGATAAATGCCTTGAGACGAGATATAAACTCTGAGTACGTTACGTGGCAGGACTTCCAGGAGGCCATGAAGATAGTCAAGCCCAGCATCTCACCTGCGACCATAAAGGACTACCAGCGCATATCCGAGTCGCTCAAGGCGACCGACAGGCCGCTGAGCATGATAGGCTGAATCACTTGAAGACATCACTCTACATAACGATACTGAATGCCCTCCAGCGCAACAGCGGCAAGATGCTGAACGTAAATCTAGTCGACTACCTCAGAGGCAAGGGGCTCCAGTACTCGGGCGAGGAGGTCATGAAGGCTTTACTCGTCTTGGAGGTCATGGGAAAGCTCCGGGTGATCAGTTTGGACGAGGAGAGGAAGGTAATAGAGCTGATCAGCTAACGATCAGAACCACTCGTCAAGCCTCCTTTCCTGTCTCGAGGACCTGATCCTCGCGGCGTACTCCTCCAATGCCTTTCTCACACGATCCTCGGAGAAGTCATGCTCCTCGCAAAGCAGGTCCACCACCCCCTCCTCGTCTACATCCCTCCACCCCAACTTGTAATTCTCGGTAACGTTCGGCGAGGTGAAGGCTTCTCTCACGGCTTCTAAGTCGCATTCGAGTTCTATCCCGAGTGCGTGCAGTACGTTTTCGACTCGGCCGTGCTCTCTGATGAGCGCGTAGGCGCGTTTCGGCCCTATCCCCTTCACTCCGTCGCAGTAGTCGTTACCTATGAGGATCGACATCTCTATGAGGTCCTCCCTCCTAATGGAGAGTTTGTTGAGTATTCGTTCCAGATGGATCACCTCTGGCACCACCTCTACGTATTCCCTCCTCCCAGGCAACTTGCGCCTCCCGACTATCGAGAGGTTCTTGACCAACCGTGGAGACCCGAAGAGGAGCGAGTCGTAGTCCTGAGACGCAGAGGCCCAAGCGTCACCCTTCCTCGTCATATGAGCGGTCTGAGCCTCACCCTCTGAGGGCGCAAGCACGTAGGGCACGCCCATCACCTCCAAGAGCCTGATCGATCCCTCGACCATGTACTCCTCAAGGGACGCCGCGCGTACCGAGTACTTCCTCATGGCCTCCAAATCACCTGTCTCTAGCGCCCTCTTGTACTCCTCCATCGCCTCGGCCCTCACTGCAGTCCTCCGTTCAACAGTCCTCCTCTTCAATTCTGGCGGTCTGCCGTCGAAGACGTAAACGGGCAGCATACCCTCGGCCAGGTAGTTGAGCGTCCGGAAGAAGAGACCGTTGAGGTGACTCGTGACCCTCCCCCTCCTATCAGAGAGCGGCCTTCCGTCGGGGCCTCTGATGATTGTGATGAACTGGTAGAGCATGTTGAAACAGTCTATGGCGATCACCCTACCCCTCAGGTCTTTCAGCTCTATCTCCTCGACGGCCTCGCGAGGCACTATATCGGATAGCTTTACTCCCATCCCAGGAGTTCTGATGCATCAGACGAAATAAGTCTTGTGTAAAAGCCTCAGGTCCATCACGTAAATCCCCCTCCTGGGAGAGACCTCCCTGACGAGGCTTACCCTACAGTCGATCACGGCACCCTCATCGATGTGCCTCACCTTCTCCGATACTCTACTAGTCCACTCCGCTTCGTCCGATGCGAAGCCGTAGACGTGAACGGTCCCTCCCTCGACTGTTAGCCTGAGCGCCACGTCGAGGAAGCTGAGCGAGTCGGACGGGTGGTTCATGATGACCCTGTTCGCTAGATCTGCTTTCTTCCTAAATATGTCACGGGCATCGCCTAAGAAGGCCTCGACGTTACGCTCGACTTTGTTCGCGGCTAGGTTGAGCAGTAGCAAACCGTAAGCAGCCTCGTTGACCTCACTCGCGAATACTTTAGCTCCCTTGTGTTTAGCGAGCTCTATTGAGAACGGCCCGACTCCGGCGAACATATCCACGACCACCTCCCCCCTCTTCGCGAGCTTAACCACCCTCGCCCTCTCCGTTGAGAGCCGCGGCGAGAAGTAAACCCTATCAACATCCACATGAAAGACGCATCCGTTCTCTCTGTAAACGGTCCTAGTCCTCTCCTCGCCCCCTATGTGCTCCAGACCCCTGACGCGGAAGGTCCCCTCAACCTTACTGGTCTCCATGAAGATAGATCTCACCGAGGGGTTCACATCGAGTAGTGAGCGCGCTATCAGGTGCCTGAACTCGTAGAGCTCCGGCGGTACCCTCAATATGGCTATGTCGCCGATGACGTCATAGGAGGAGGGAACACGCGCGAGCAGGTCCCGAGGGATAACACCGCTCAATGACTCCTTGAGAGTTGCCGGCCTCCTACCGTAGGCCTCGAACTCGAACTCTGAGACCTGCACCCCCAAGATCTCAGACGCTCTCTCGGCGACGCCCTCCTCCGATATCAGGGGGAAGACCACCTCATCATCTAGCCTCAACGGCCTCAACGACCTCTCTAGCAGACCGACCTCGACGAGCGACCTCTTCACGAGATCGGCCGAACCCTTGCTCACGGCTACGCCCAGCGCGCGCCTCGTTACCATTCATCAGGTACCCTGAGGTTCACTCCGAACCTGCGCATATAAACCTCGTGGGTCGTTATCCCTTATATTTCCCCCCTCACATCTTGACTTAGGCTGGATACCAAAAGATGGCGGCTGGCCCCAATCTACCCAAGAAGGAGGGCGGACACATCGAGTTCAAGGAGAGGTTATCCAAATCCCTTCACCTCAAGGGCGAGAGGAGACAGCAGCTCGCCACTCAACTGATCTCGAGGCTATTCGAGGGCCGAGGGGTTGCGCTCTACGTCTTGGGAGTGAACGATGACGGCGAGGTAGTGGGACTCAACGATCTCGAGGTCGAGGAGAGCATCTCGGTCCTGAACTCGATCGCAAACGAGTGCGGCGCGAAGGTAGAGCGGATAGATCGTTACTCCACGGAGTCAGGCTGGGTGGTGAAGGTGCTGGTGAAGAGCCTCGGGGTGGTCCCCGGCAAGCACGTCATGGTGGCCATCGCGGGTCACGTCAACCACGGAAAGTCCACGCTGATAGCGTGTCTGATGACAGGGAGACCAGATGACGGTAACAGCTGGCTCTACCTAGATACCCTCCCCCACGAGATAGAGCGGAGGCTGTCCGCGGATCTCCACTTCGCGGTCATAGGCTTCAAGGCCGGGTCACCTGTCCTCCTCAACAACCCGCTCGACAAGTCAGAGAGGAGCAGACTCGTGGAGGACGTGGATAAGGTGGTGAGCCTGGTAGATACTGTCGGTCACCTTGGATTCCTCAGCACGACGTTGAGGGGTCTCACCGGCCAAGAGATAGATTATGGAGTCCTCGTGGTGGCTGCCGACGACGGGCCGACCCAAGTGACGAAGGAGCACCTAGGCGTGATGCTAGCGCTGGGCGTGCCCGTGATCATCTGCATAACGAAGACCGACTTGGTATCCAGGGAGAGGTTAGATGAGGTGAGGGAGGAGGTAGCGAGGGTCCTGAAGAGGGTGGGGAGGGTCCCGTTCCACCTCAAGTCACTTGATGACGTTCAACTAGTGATCGACAAGCTGAACGTCCTGGTCCCCATAATAGAGACCTCAGCCATCACCCTTAACGGCTACGACAGGTTATACTCTATCCTCTCTTCGCTGACTCCTAGGCCGAGGCCTATCGATAAACCGTTCTTGTTGTACATAGATAAGATATACGAGATCGATAACGTGGGACCCGTTGTCTCGGGCAGCGTGAAGCAGGGTAGACTCATCCCGGGGCGTGAACTACTCATTGGGCCCTTCAGCAACGGTCTCTTCAAGAGGGTTAAGACGAAGAGCATCGAGACCCATCACGCGCGGCTGATGGAGGCCCTACCGGGTCTGGTAGTGGGGATAGCGCTTAGAGGGGTGAAGAGGGATGATGTGAAGCGAGGGATGGTGCTATGCGATGTGGAGCTGAACCCGACCGCGGTGTGGAGGTTCGAGGCCGAGACGATCGTCCTAGGGAACCCGACGAGGCTGAGCGTCGGCTACGAGCCGGTAATCCACTGTCACACCATAGTGCAGAGCGTGAGGGTCATTGATCTGGAGAAGGAGTACCTGAGGACCGGAGAGGAGGGGCTGGTCAAGTACGAGTTCAAGTACTCGCCTGCACTCATCTTTAAGGGCGACAGGTTCGTTCTGCGTGAGGGGAGGACGAAGGGAATCGGCACCGTGACAAGGATACTCGAGTGAGAGCTAGCGTACGTAGGTGAGGCTCTTCTCTCTCGCGAACTGGAGGAGGTAGTATGGTCCGCCGACCCCCTTTCCCGTCGTCCCGCTCGCCTTCCATCCGACGAACGACTGGGCGCCGGGCCATGCACCGGTCGTGGCGCCACCCCGTCTGTTCGCGTAACAGACCCCGAACTCGACCTCCCTGAAGAACCGGTCTATCTCAGATGAATCGTCGCTGAATATACCCGCGGTGAGGCCGTACTCTGTATCGTTGCACGACCTTATCGCCTCGTCAAGGGTTCGATACTTAGCGAGTAACAGGAACGGTACGAATAACTCTTCCTTGAAGAGCACGTTATCGTGGGCCAGATTCGTCACAACCGTGTGTTGCACGTAATAGCCGTGAGCGTACTGACCGTACTCCAAGACCTCGCCACCATAGTTTATGGTACCTCCACTCCTCTTGGCCTCGGAGACAGCGGCCCTGAACTTCTGGAGGGCCTGAGCGTTTATCATTGGGCCCATGAACACCCTCCTCTCTCGGGGGTCGCCGACTATGAGCCTGCTGCTCTTATCGACCAGGAGCTCCAAGAACTCACGGAAGACCGTCTCCTGGACGTAGACCCTAGAGGTGGCGCTACACTTCTGTCCTTGGAATCCAAACGCACCTCTGATCACTCCCTCGGCCGCCCTCTCTAGGTCAGTCCTCGCGGTCACTATCACAGGGTTCTTACTCCCCATCTCGGCTATCACAGGCTTCGGCCAGGGTTGCAGCCTCACGAACTCCCTGTAGAGGTTCATGCCAACGTCACGTGACCCCGTGAAGGCCAACCCATCGATATCGCTCCTTACCACCTGCTCACCTATCTCTCCACCCGGTCCAGTTATCAGAGAGACGGCCTCAGGGGGGACCCCAGCCTCCACGTAGCACCTATAGAGCTTGACGGCCGTAAGCGGCGACTCGCTACTCGGCTTCATTATCACACCGTTCCCCATCAACAGGGCCGCGGTCGCCATGTTGTTGAGCAGCATGAGGGGGAAGTTCCAGGGCGATATGACGAAGAAGACGCCGAAGGGCCTGAGCAGACTCATAGGCTCCTCGTTGGTCAGCGGAGAACTCATCGGGACCTCGTAACCCTTGTTCGTCTCCATTAGGTCCGCACAATACTTGAGGAAGTCCATCACCTCGAAGACCTCCGCGAGGGCCTCGAACCTGTTCTTCCCAACCTCATAAGTAATTAACGCGGCGAGCCTGAACTTCTCTCTGTCGATCACCTCGATCATGTTTCTGATCACCTCGACCCTCCTCTTCCACCCCATAGACTCCCAGACGCGTTGACCGCTCCTTACAGCTCTTATCGCGTCGTTCAGGTGCTCTGCGGACGCCCTCTGGAACCTACCTATCACGATCCTCCTATCGATCGGTGACGTCTTCACGAACTCGCCCGAGTTCGAGTATACGTCGCGGCCGTTGATGTACAGCGGGTGAGTCTTTCCCAATTCGTTGGAGACCTCTGTAAGAGCGGACTCGTAATGAGGGTGTACGGACTCGTCAACCTGGAGTGTCGCGTACGTTATCTTACCTGTCACGGATCAGAAGACGTTCAACACGAAAATATGTCTTTTGTGTCCTCGATCAACTGGCGATCCCATCTAGCAAATCTTAAATCAGGCTGATAACTCTGATCCTTAGCGATCTTGAAGGAAGAGGAACTGTTAGATCGTCTCTTCAGAGGCGAGTTCCAGCTCCATCAACTCGATGAGGTTCTGGGGAGCTCCGTCAAGGCCACCGAGGTCAGGAGGAGATTCCTCGAGACGAAGCTGGGTATGGACCTCTCTACACTAAGGGTCGATCTGCCCTACGATAATGTGGTCGGTAGGAGCTGTGAGAACACGATAGGGGGAGTGGTCCTACCGTTGGGTGTGGTGGGACCGATAACCGTCAGGGGTAAGCACGCACACGGAGAGTTCTTCGTACCCCTCGCGACGACCGAGGGCGCGTTGGTCGCCAGCGTGAACAGGGGGTGCTCCGCGATAAGGGCCTCAGGGGGTGCGGTAGTTGCGGTACTCGATGACGGCATGACGAGAGCGCCGGTAATAGAGACGCCGGGCCTTGAGTACAGCGTCGAGTTAGCGTCGTGGGTCAGGGAGAACTTTCACGAGCTCAAGAGGAGGTTCGAGTCGACCACGAGCCACGGGAGGTTACTCGAGGCCAACCCCATCATCGTCGGCAAATTCGTCTACCTCAGGTTGAAGGCTTTCACTGGTGACGCCATGGGGATGAACATGGTGACGAAGGGATCGGACGAGGTGGTTAGGTTGATAGAGGATCGGTTCGGGTGGTCCCGTCAGCTCGCGCTCTCGAGCAACGCGTGCACCGATAAGAAGGCCTCGGCGATCAACTGGATAATGGGACGCGGGAAGTCAGTCTCCGCGGAGGCAATAATACGCAGGGAAGTAGTGGTGGAGAAGCTTAAGACTACGCCAGAGGCCGTTGAAGAGGTCGTCTGGTCCAAGAACTTCATAGGGTCCGCGCGGAGCGGTTCGCTCGGAGGTTTCAACGCACACGTGGCGAACGTGGTAGCAGCGGTCTTCATAGCTACCGGACAGGACCCCGCGCAGGTAGTCGAGAGCAGCATGTCAATATCTTACGCTGAGCGGACGAAGGACGGCGACCTCTACATCTCGCTGACCATACCGAGCCTCGAAGTAGGCACGGTCGGAGGCGGGACCTGGTTACCGACCCAGAGGAAGGCCCTGGAGATAATGGGCGTCGCGGGCTCCGGCACCCCACCCGGGACCAACTCATTGAAGTTCGCGGAGGTCCTGGCTGGCGTCGCGCTCGCAGGCGAGCTATCTCTCCTATCGGCCATAGCGTCGCGCCACTTGGCGGAAGCTCACATGAGGCTCGGGAGGGGGGAGAAACTATGAAAGCGACGATCCTGAAGAGGTTTCAGAGCGTCCCTGAGGTCGTTGATCTACCAGACCCACTAGGCCCAGGACCTGGTGAGGTCCTCGTCAAGGTCGGTGCGAGCGGCATATGTTACAGGGACCTCTTGGTGAGTGAGGGCTACTTCCCTAGAGCGAAACCACCGCTGATACTCGGTCACGAGTTCGCGGGCGTCGTCGAGGAGGTAGGTGAGGGAGTTGAATGGCCGAGTAAGGGCACCAGGGTCGCATCGCTACCATACGTTCAGTGCGGGAGGTGCTACAGGTGCATCTCCGGTGAGGAGAACCTCTGCAGGTCTAGAGTTTTTCTCGGGGAGGAGGTAGCTGGGTGCTATGCAGAGAGGGTTATAGTCAGGTCGCGCGCCCTCGTGGAGTTGCCGCAGGACGTAGGTTTTGAGGCCGGTGCGATCTCAGCCTGCGTGATAGGTACGCTCCTAAACGGGATACGACAAGCTGCCCTGAATCCGAACGCGCACGTTCTGGTCACCGGTGGTGGAGGAGGTGTCGGCATTCACGCGGTCCAATTGGCAAAGGCCATGGGCTTCTCGGTCATAGCGGCCACTCACTCTGAGTGGAAGGTGCCGGCTATCTACGGCGCTGGTGCCGATCAGGTACTCACGTCTCCTGAATTCTCCCAGGAAGCTAAGCGGACGGTGAGTGAGGGAGTCGACCTGGTGATAGAGACAGTCGGTCAACGCACGCTCGACCAGAGTCTCCGGTCTCTCAGGTGGGGCGGGAAGTTGCTGTTGGTAGGGAACGTTGATGCAGGAGCCGCGTCGATACAACTAGCCCAGTTGATTCTGAGGGGCGTAAGTGTAATTGGCGTCAATAACTCTAGCAGGAGAGACCTAATGGAGGCGCTCGATCTGGTAAAGAAGAGGAGGGTGCGGCCCATAATCTCGTCCGCGGTGAGTCTGGAGAGCGTGCCAGAGGCGCTCCAGTCCCTGAAGGACGCTAAACCGATAGGCCGTCAGGTCGTAAAGTTATGGTAATAAGATCGCCCCCGGACCCATATACAACGCTTTGGTCGAGGGTGAGGTAACGAGGGGAGAGAACTTGAGGGTCCCCCCCTGGCCGATATGGGACGAGGAGGAGGAGAGGAACCTGCTATCGGTCTTAAGGAGCGGTAAGTGGGGTCTGGGAGGGAGCTGGGTCCAAAAGTTCGAGAGAGAGTTCGCAGCCTATCACGGCTGTCAGTACGGTATCGGGTGCGCCAACGGCACGGTCGCGCTGAAGGTCGCGTTACGCGCGGTCGGGGTCAAGAGCGGTGATGAGGTCATAACATCGCCCTACACCTTCGTGTCGACTACATCGGTCATCATAGAACTAGGAGCCATCCCGGTCTTCGCGGACATAAATTTGGAGACGCTGACGATAGAACCGAGCGAGGTGGAGCGGAGACTCAGCGAGAAGACCAGGGCGATACTTCCGGTCCACATAGGGGGGTGCCCCGCGGAGATGGAGGGACTGATCGAGGTATCGAGGGGGAGGGACATCCGAATAGTGGAGGACGCCGCACAGGCACACGGCTCTGAGTACAGGAACCGGCGAGTCGGCGGATTGGGGGACGCTGGGTGCTTCAGTTTCCAGTCAAACAAACTGGTGACCGCTGGCGAGGGGGGCGTGATAACGACCAACGACGCAGAGACCGCGGCGCTCTCCAGGTCCCTCATCAACTGCGGTAGGACTCCGACTGAGGACTGGTACGAGAGCGTCGTACTGGGATATAATTACAGGATGTCTGAGTTCGCCGCCGCGGTGCTATCGGCTCAGATGAAGAGGCTGGACGATCACATGAGGAGACGCGAAGAGTCGTTCAGGGAGTTATCGATCCTCTGCAGGGGACTGGACGGGTTCGAGTGGTTGGAGGTACCGTCGTACGTAACGCGCCACAGCCACTACTTCATCCCCTTGACGATCAACCGGAATCACTTCGGGTCGATCGATAAGAGGCGGTTGGTCTCGGAGATAGTCTCCCGAGGCATCCCCTGCTCTACGGGCTACACGGTGCCACTATCGCGTCACAGACCGATAGTCGAGTACCTGATGTCACGAGATTACGCGCAGCAAGAGCTCACCAACGTCGAGACCGCGTGCCGTGACGTCATATGGTTTCCCCACACCATCCTCCTGTTACACCCATCTGAGATGTATCACGTGTACAGGGTCCTCAGGGACGTGAGCAATAATAACACTTGAAATTGGCCGCTCGAGAGCTATCTACTCAGCTGCTTACATCCTACCGCCAACTGTTTTGAACAATAAGTTAATATATTAATCAAATATTGCCGTGATGAAGGCATAATATAAAAGTCTATCTGGAAAAACCTAAATTGTGGATCCATCATATATTTGATATGATAAATCAAAAGTTTATAAAAAATATAGATAATACCACTCCCGGAGAACCACTCATTAACGTAGTAGATTTAAAGGTCATCGGTGAGATGCTTGAATCTATACTCGATACTGACTGCATTAAGGCGCTGATGTATTATATGGGTAAGTCCTTTGGTACCCGGTGGATATCGGCAAACCTCTCCAATATTTCAGGCCTCGTGGACTTAGAGAGGCTAATGAACGAATTCCTGAGGCGGTTCTGCCTGAATGAGGCCCTCTGGTTCAAGATAATGCTGGCGGACGACTCGATGAGGAGCTTGAAGGCACTCCTGAGAGGGTTGAAATGCCCCTACTTCGAAGGCGGTTTCAATGCCCAAGTGACGAACTTCATCAGAGGCTTCCTGTTAGCTGTATTCTTGGAGGTCAGGGCGAAGTACCTTCCAGATCACATCAAGTGCGTCCTCCTTGAACTCGAGGGCTCCTTCTTCATCGAGAAGATGGGTGAAGCTGGTGCCTGAGGAGGTTGGTGAGGCGGATCAGATAAGGAGGTTGATGCAGGAGATAAACTCCGTCAAGGGACCCTTGGAGAGCACGTTGATGGACATAAGAGAGGTACTCAACACTCTAGACAACCCACTCTCTCTGATAGGGTCGATTTCCACGAAGGAGAAAGAGAGGACCAACGGAGCCCCCGCCCAAGTCACCACGAGTGGCGCGACCAAACATGAGAGGCCACAAGAGAGGCACGCGGTTGGTGTGAACGGAGAGCATCAAGCCTCCATCAGACACGTAGCCACCAACAACCGGAGCCTCAGACTCATCAACGCATCCACTTGCGCGATGCTCCTCCTGAACCTCTTGGGCAAGACCGAGGCAGAGAGACTCGTGTACAGCATGTTGAAGCGTAGCAGCTCGATGAGCGAGGAACTCCTGGCGGTCGTCGATCACCTCAATAACCTCACCAACGCGATGTTGGTGGATCTGGAGAAACCCAACAGGACTGCATCATCAAGGGACGGTTACTTACTAACCTCGTTGTCGTTCCTGAACATGTTACAGAATAACCCGGAGGACCCCTTCATATCGATTCTGGCGATCTCGACGATACACCTCTTACACTCGTGCCGAGGGGACTGAGAGATGGTAGGCAGCGTATTAGTCGATAGCGTCATGCTGATCTCTACGTTACTGATCGTGACTGCGATGCTCGGCGTCTACACGATGAATTTCTCAGCTATGACTGACGCAAACCGTCTGCAGGTAGAGAAGCTGAGAGAGAGGTTGATGACAGAGATAATGATAACGGTTGTATTCTATAATCCAGTAAATAATAAAGTCGTGATTTACCTGAAGAACGTAGGGTCGGCAGACGTATCGCACGGTGATCTAACGATATCCGATGTTTACATCATCTCTCAAGACAGGTACATTCATCTGACGTACTCGAGCGCCCCTGAGACTGGAAAGTGGACTTACGAGTTATTGAACGACTTGAACCGCGACGCTAAGTGGGGACCTGGTGAGACGACAGTGATAACCGCGTTAATTGACAGGCCTTTGAGCAGCGGCTCTCATAAGGTGATGGTTGTCCTGAAGAACGGCGTATCGGCAGAGGAGGTCTTCTCGACCTGAGGGGGGTGGGACGTGTCAGCGTTCACATCACCAATCACGGTCTTCGTTGTCATGGTTCTGATCTTAAATCTATACTTGATGAACAGCATAAACCTGAGCGAGTGGAACGATCTACTGAGGACTTATCAGAGACACCTCACAAGCGAGAAGAAGTATGAGTTCGGCTCATCGGCCCTCTTCAGGAACGGATCGTTCGCAATCATCAAGATATGGATGGTCAATGACGGCCTGCCCTGCGACGTTCTCTCACTCTTCGATATGGTGCTGACCTATAGGGACGTGTACGGCAACGCCGCCTCCAAGGTATTGAGGTTCAACGATCCAATGGGATGGCGTCCGATTAACGTCACTCTTCGTGGAGGAGCGGAACTGATGAATCCCGTGAGGCTCGACCACCTTACGGGTGTACTGGACCCCGGAGAGGAGATGTTGGTTACCGTTCGCCTTCCATACGATATGGCCCCCGACTCACCGGTCTACGTGATAATGACGTCTCCCGGGGGATGGAGGGAGGTGTTGGTCCTGTGACGGATAAACCATCGAAGAAAGTCTTACTCACTAAGAACGAGGAGCTCGACAAGAGGATCGGCGGGATCCCCCTACCCTCGTTGGTGGTGATAGAGGGGCCGAACGACTCGGGGAAGAGCGTCCTGGCCCAACAGATGATATACGGCGGGTTGGAGTGCGACCTGAGGATATGCTACATCTCGTCCGAGGGGAGCGGCAGCTACATACTGTCTGCGATGGAGAACCTCGGTTTCAACGTCAAGGGACATTACCTATCGGGCAGGCTGGGACTGATCTCCCTACACGTGAAAGGGATGGAGTGGGCACCCGAGGTTGCCAAGGAGGCGCTGTTCCTCCTGGTAAATTACTTCAAGAGGAAGTCGAAGAAATACGACCTATTTGTCGTGGACTCGTTGACCCTCCTCTTCACCAAGGTAGACGACAACTCAGTCTTGAACTTCCTCTCGGAGGTACGGAGGCTCATAGACGACGAGAACTTCTCGTTCATCTTCACCTTACATCATTACGCGCTTAATCAGGAACAGCTCGTCCGGATAAGGTCGATATCCGATACTCACTTCCAGCTCGCGGTCAAGGAGATGGGCGAGAAACTGATAAGGATACTCGAGGTACTGAAGGTGAGAGGCGCGACAAAACCGTCGTCCTTCCTCCTAAGCTTCGAGGTCGACAGTAACTTCGGGATAAAGGTTCTCCCCTTCACTCAGGTGAGGCTATGAGCCTCGAGGAGCTAGAGGAGTTATTGACCGAGAACCCACACCTCAGATCCTATCTAGAGTCCTATGTATCGGAGGGCAACCAGTTCCCGCTCTACGTGACCCAGCTCTCAAGGGATTTACGGGAACTTCACGAGGTAAACGTGCTCTATCCCATCGGTGACCCGTACTTCATCCACATAGTCAGCTCACCTGGCACCTACTGGAAGTCGTACTCAGTCATCAGTCCGGAGGTCCAACCAGAGGCCTACTCCGCGCTGATCTCAGTCGAGGAGGCACTCGCATACCTTTTGGTAGACAACCCGGTACCTAAGACGAAGGACGAGAAGGAGGGGCTACTGAGGCAGCTCCTGGATGTGGCGGTGAGGGATGACCACTCTCTCAAGGCGGGAGAGTTCAAGGTCGTTCGAAGGCGCGGAGTCGTCAAGCACGTCCTCGCGGAACCGGTCCTGTCGAGGGCCCTCAAGCACGTGGTGCTTGTCGAGAAGATAGGACTCGGGATAATAGACCCCCTCATCAAGGACCCTTACATAGAGGACATAAGTTGCGACGGCATTGGACCGATATTTATCGAGCACAAGGTCTTTGGGAGCTGCAAGTCCAACATAGTCCTCAAGACGGTCGAGGATGTGGACCTCCTGATCGCGCGTCTCGCGGAGAGGTCTGGGAGACCTGTCACGGTCAGGTCACCCATAGCAGATGCGACGTTACCGGATGGTTCGAGGATCAACGTGATCTACGGCAGCGACATCAGTAGGCGCGGATCGAACTTCACCGTAAGGAAGTTCGCTGACACGCCAATAAGCATAACTCAGCTGATAAAGTGGGGCACACTCAGCTCACTAGAGGCGGCGTATCTCTGGTTCCTCTTAGAGTACGGGCTGAACATATGGTTCATCGGTGAGACCGCCTCGGGTAAGACGACGCTCCTGAGGGCGGCCTGCGCATTCATAAAACCGACTGCTAAGATAGTGTCCATAGAGGACACCCCTGAGATAGTAGTACCTCATGAGAACTGGATAAGCGAGGTCACAAGGTCCGGACAGGACGGGACCGAGAAGGTCGACCTCTTCGACCTCCTCAAGGCCGCGCTGAGGCAGAGACCTAACTACATCATAGTGGGCGAGATAAGGGGGAAGGAGGCCGCGATCGCATTCCAAGCGATGCAGTGCGTGGAGGACGCGTACGTGGCGACCCCCTCGGGTGTGATCAAGATCTCCTCCCTCTACTCGCAGTTTGGTCGCGATACGGACTCTGAGCTGGTGAACCTGCCTTACCCGGTAATGGTCTACGTGACGAGACCGAACGGGACGCTGACCCTCTCGAGGTGCATCGGGATCAAGCGTATGCGTTCGAGTCAGTTGGTACGCGTCAGGTTCAGCGATGGAGGCGAGCTCAGGGTCACTCCCAATCACAAATTCATAATGACCGATGGGAACGGAGAGTACGAGATCACCGCATCAGAGCTCCTGGCCTCATGGGAGGCGGGACGGAGGGGACTGAGGCTAGCGATTAGAGGTCCCCCGATGATAAGTGAAGCCTCTAACGGATCTGAGTCGTTCTACATACCGGCAAACCACCCGGAGCTCTGGTGGATGGTAGGCAGGCTGGCGGGAGGGGACGTGATCACCAAGAACGGCGGCAGGTACGTATGGGTCTCCGACGTCAGATCGAAAGGTGAGTTCGACAGGTTGAGGAAGGCGATAAAACGAGTATACCCGAGCGTGAACCTGAGGGTCAGGCCTAAGAGGAACGCGCTGAGGGTGAACATGAGGAACGTCCCCCCACAGTTGATACACTGGTTGATGATGAACGGCCTCCTCGTTGAGTGTGGGAGCGTTATGGTAGGATCTTCCACAGGTCTGGACAGGAGATTCGAGGCTCAATTCAGAGAGGGGATGTTGAGCGCGATGGAGGTGAGCGGGGGTACCAACAAGCTCAGGTCCGAGAGCAAGATGGAGGGCGCGATACAGGTAGCGTATAACCTATCGAGCCTCGGCCTCAACGGCAACTCTTACCTGAAGATCTACGCTGGATACGGCATCCCGGACGATAGGCTCTCCAGACTCTTGACAGTTATAGATAACCTGTCCATCAGATGCGACCTGAGGAGGGTATCGACGATCAGGGGGATGTCCCTGAGGTTCAGGACGAATAAGAAGGACTGCGAGGCGGAGGACGTCGGCGGTACGTGCCTCGGGGACCTTCACGAACTAGAGTATTCTACAGAGGAGGACGGCGACCAACAGAGGATCCCGGTAACCTACTGGGTCAAGGGGAGCCGCGTGGCGGTCTTCTCTGAGGGCAAGAGAGTCTACACGTACTTCAACCCGCCCAACGCAGTCTACGTAACTGATGTTAAACCATCAGAAGGCTCATACGTCTACGACTTGGTGATAGAGGGAGGAGGTTACTACATAGGTGGTCTGGGGACTTCAATACCCATCGAGGACACGGGACACGGTGTGATATCGACCTTCCACGCCGGATCGGTACAGAAACTCATTCAACGATTGACCGGAGACCCGATCGAGATACCCAAGACCTTCGTTGATAACCTGAACTCGGTAGTGATACAGAGCGCGGTGAGGGTACCGAAGACTGGGAAGCTGGAGAGGCGCGTGCTGTCGATCAACGAGATCATAGGACTGGACCCGGAGACCCAGGGGATCAACTTCATCGAGCTATTCAGCTGGGAGCCGACCCACGACGCTCACGAGTTCAGGGGGGAGGGCACCAGTTACGTGCTTGACAACAAGATCTCGGTCCTGAGGGGCCTCAGCAGGCGAGAGGTGAAGAGGATCTACGCGGAGCTCCGCGAAAGGGCGCGGTTCCTAGAGACCCTGATAGGGGCTGGCGTCATGGACTACTACCAGACATTCAGGCTGATCTCGATCGCGACCCAGAGGGGGATAGGAGAGGCTCTTCAGGTACTGAGGGAGGGGGTCTCTGCTTAACCTAAGACTCCAGAGACGTAGCGGTCGATCGGATCAGCTCGTCTCACTGCTATATCTAGCGTCGATCGCTCAGTCGGAGCTCGACGACTCGGTATACATCAGGTCCGTCGCGGGTGCCAGTGGGTCCCTCTCAGAGATAGGCGAGAGCTTCAGGAAGGTGCTCACGCTGAACAGGGAGTGGGGTTACAAACTTGCCGACTCCTTCTCCGTGATATCCAAGAGCGCCCATCCGAGGTGGCTGTCTGAACTACTGAAGAGGGTAAGCCAGGCCATAAACATAGGCATCAGGCTCTCCTCGATCATAAGGGGTGAGTTCTCAAAGGCGAGGGAGATCATAATAATGGACTTCGAGAGGAGGATGGATCGTCTCAAGACTCTGGGCGATGCGTTCTCGGCGATGCTCAGCTCGCTCTCCTTCCTCCTTATCGCCATCACATTACTCTCGTTCCTGATGGGCGGTGAGGCCAAGTTCATACTGACTCTACTGATATACGTGATAGCCGGGATATACGGAGCTTTCATCGCCTACTCCCTCAAGGTCTCGGTGCACGACAGGCTCTTCAACGGCCTGCCCAATGGCTCCTTGATCGTCTACCTGATCGAGAAGTACTCGCCCCCCTTGTTGGTAGTTGTAAGCCTCTCCGCGGGTCTGACAATACTCTTCTCGGGAGAGCCGAACGTACTGCTCTCTTTGATACTTCCGGGGGCTGCATTGGCAGTGCCCACTTTTATCGCGCGGAGGGTAGTCTCGAGTATCTCTATCATCGACAAATACGCTCCGTTCCTCATGAAGGACCTCTGCGAGACCCTCTCCCTCACTAATGTCATCGAGCGGTCCCTGGAGGTGGTACGCGTCAACGATTACGGCCCCCTATCCCGTCACATCTCCCGCCTTCACCTCAGGCTGAAATCGGGAATCGACCAGGAGGTCGCGTGGCGCGCGTTCATGGCGGAGTCGGGCAGCCAGCTACTTAGGGAGGTCGGCGAGGTCTTCATAGAGGGCGTGAAGAGGGGGGCGCCGATAAAGGAGCTGGGGAGGTTGCTCTACGACCACCTGAGCGACAGGTTAGCGATGAGGAGGAGGAGACAACAGGTCGCCGGTTACATCAAGGGTCTCGTGATACCGATAACTCTATCGGTCTCTGGAATTCTGGGGCTCATGGACACGCTCTTCATGACACTCGGTCTCATAAGCGAGCTGACGAGGGGCATCGAGGGGATGATCTTTACCTTCGTGGACGTGGGGGACCTCAAGATCTACTCGCTGCTGTTCCTGCTGGTAGTCTCTATCGGTGGAGGACTCTTCGTCCACGTCGTAGAGAGGCGGAGCTTCATAGATGCGATATTCTACACGGGATTACTGCTCTCGGTCTCGGGGACCGTCTACCTGGTCGTGGCAAACCTCGCCGTCAACCTGCTCTCTGGATTCACTCAGCACCTCTTCAACATTCCGGGGCAACTGAGGTAGGACGAGTTGGACGATCTCACGGGGATTCTGTTGATGGCCTTCACCCTCGCGGTCTTCTGCTACGCACTACTCCTGACCAAACCATTGAAGTCGGTAGACGGGCGAAACGAACCCCAAGGAGGGGAGGTGGAGGAGAGAGATCAAGGGAAGGTCAAACCGACCTCGGTACTCAAGATCGAGAGCGGATCGGAGAAGAAGGAGCTACCGGTAAAGCCCTTGACCTCGAAGGCCGTTGATGTGGGCAATAAGCAAGGACGTTCCGAGACCCCCCCGCCGAGTAAAGTCCAGGAACCGACCACTAAGCCCGCGTCGAGTGACGAGGAACCTAAGAGAGACGATGAGGCTCCTAAGAACGACCCCAATCAGTTAAAGAGGGTTGAGGACGCGGAACTGAAGCTCATGAGGGAGAAGATAGTCGCCGAGATTCAGGAGATCAATCAGCTGTTCAGGGAGCTGACCGAGGAGGCCGAGACTCTGAAGAAGGCGATCTCTAAGTTATCCGATGATCGTCAAGTAGCCTCCTAGCCGTCCTCCAGGTCTCATCACCGACGTGGTGAAAGTTCTTGAGCACCCTCCCCTTCGAGAGGCCGACCAACTCTTTGCTGTTGACCAGGGCCCTGCAGAGCGCTATCGGCTTGAGGTAGACCTCGTCCCTGACCACCACGACGTCGTTCTCTCCGAACTCTCCCTCGACGCTCCTTATCCCCGGTCTCATCACGTCAGCCCCCTCAGCCACCCTACTGACTGCACCGCTGTCGACCTTGACGGAGGGCATCATCGCTAGCAACCGCTCGTTCCTCTCATCGATCACTGGGACTACCTCCCCATCGCTCTCGAAGAGGACCACGTCATCGAGTTTATAGAGTGTCACCCCCTCGCCCTTAAGAACCATCGCCTCTGACCTCTTAGACCAGGCACCGAACCTCTCCTCTAACCTTCTGATCAGCTCCTTGGTCTCGCTCTTGCTCAGTCTGTGAAACTTCAACCGCATCTCAGTGACCGTCAGCGTCCAGATAAGCTTATTTCTGGCTTCGATGCGGTCTACGTTGAAGATGAGGCTCAGAAAGTTAAAGGTCGGCGAGATAAGGACTCACCTCAACGAACTCAAGGGCTGGAGGATCACTGGCAAGAGGGTGAAGAAGCTGGTGAAGAGGTTCAGTTACGAGGGTTTCATGCCGGGCGTCGAGCTGATCAACGAGATCGCAAAGGTTGCCGAGGAGATGAACCATCACCCGGACGTCTACCTCTCCTACGGGTCGATAAGGTTCGTCCTGACGACTCACGATATAGGGGGGCTATCGACGAACGACGTGGAGCTAGCCAAGAAAATAGACGCGATAGTGGCCTCTACCCTAAAGCCCTGAGCACCTCGGGGGCTCTGGAGGCGACCTCGGTGGCGAGCCTGATCACCGAATCTAGGTCGTTGAGGTCTATGATGAGGTTGGGAGAGTGGAGGTACCTCGAGGGTGTGGAGAGCACCACAGTCGGCACCCCCCTCCCTTGGGTGTGGATGCGTCCAGCGTCCGTCCCGCCCCCGGTCATCAACTGCAACTGATGAGGTATCCCGCTCTCCTCGGCTACTCTGACAACTGCGTCCAAGAGTCCCTTCCTTGAGATCATCGAGGAGTCCATGACCCTGATGGCAGCGCCCTGAGAGATAGAGGTCACGTAATCCTGTGGTGAGGTGTGCGGTATATCTGCGGCCACCGTGCACTCCAGGACTATCGTCAGATCTGGATTCACTTGGTTGACCAGAGTGGAGGCCCCGCGGAGTCCAACCTCCTCCTGAACCGTGAAGACCGCATAGACCTCTGAGTCAGACTCTTCAGAGAGGTTCCTCGCGACCGCGATCTCGGCCGCGCAACCCACCCTGTCGTCGAAGGACTTCCCCATGACCCTCGTCCCCAACATCTCTGAGAAGTACGCGGGGAAAGTGACGTAGCTGCCGACCCTTATGCCCGCCGTCCTGACCTCCTCTCTGGATGAGGCACCGATATCGACGAACAACTCCCTCAAGTTGGGTGACTGTTTGACCTCCTCCTGACTCAGCAAATGGGGCGGCCTGATACCGATGCACCCGTCAACTGCTGAATCACCGAAGACCTTCACCCTTTGGCCGACCAGCACTCTGGGATCTAGACCTCCTAGGGGCGATATGTGGAGGAACCCCCTGTCATCTACGTGCCTCACAATCATAGCGACCTCGTCCATGTGGGCGACCAGTAGTATCCTAGGACCTCTCCCGCTGGATACCTTGACGAAGAGGTTGCCCATGAAGTCGCGCCAACTGCCCTGAGATACCTCACCCATGAACTCCAGGATCCTCTGGACCACTGGTTCCTCCCACGCCGGCGGGCCGTAGGACTCCGAGAGGGTCCTAAGGACGTACTTTAGATCCATGAGGTCAGATTGTGCGAGGGAGGGTTTAAACTAGACGGTCCGATCCTACGGCTTCTTCGATCTCCCTCTTAGCCCCCAGGTTGCACCGAGTAAGATCCCTCCACCGATGAGACCGATGACCGCCAGCATGACGAAGGACGTGCTGAACCCATAGAGGTCTATCACCCGTCCCAGCAAGGGCGACAGCAACCCGCCACCGCCTAAGGAGATACCGTAGATCAGGCTCGTGGCCAGTCCTTTCCTATTCGGCATCATCTCGTGAGTTACCAGTATGAGGATCGCGTGGACGGAGGCTAAGAACGCACCGATGACGAATATAACGACCGGTAAGAGCTCGACGATTATACCCGATATGGACGGGACGAGCAACGCTGTTGAGAACATCAGGACCGCGGCGTAGATCCCCCTTGGGAGTATGTCTGAGAGCGATACTAAAATCGGGACCCCTATGACCTGACCCATCATCATGACCGTCAGGAGGAGGGCACCGAACTCTAAATTCATCCCGGTCGCTACCGCGAAGGGCGAGAGGAACGATATCAGGCCTAGGCCTATGAAGTGCAGGAGGATGCCCGCGAAGATTACTCCGCTTACCCTCAGGACCGGTATCGGACCCGTCTGGAGGGTGGCCTGGGCTCCATTGAGGAATCGTGCCTGCTCCAAGGCCGCGTTGACGCTCATCCTGTATAGGGGTACTATGAGCACCAACGCGGGTATCAGTAGGGTTATGATCAAACCCTGCAAGCCCATGAAGGTGACCGTCGTTATCGCTATCAGGGGACCCGACGCAGCTCCCAGTCTCCCCGCGGTCATGAAGACCGAGAAGAGAGTGCCCCTGTATTTCGTGGCCTCGTAGGACGAGTAGGCGGTAGCGGGGGGATGGAATATCGCGGATCCGAGACCCGATAGAGCTATGAGTATCAGGACCATCAGGAAGTTGTTCACGTAACCTATCAGCCCCAGCCCAACTCCACCGAGGATGAGCGCCAAGGACATGAATATCGCCGGCCTCCTCTTGTCGTGAAGGTACCCGAATAGAGGCTGGAGGAGCGCCGAGCATAACTGATACGCCGCAGTCATCATCCCGGTCATCGCGTAGGAGAGGCCGTAGATCTGTATGAGTCTAGGGTACAGTGGGGGAGCGACGGTCGAGTAGATGTCGTTGACGTAGTGTGCGATGGATAACATCGAGAGCTGCCTCAACCTGCCTGCTTTTTCTGACATCTACTCATCTAATGAAACGAAATAGTAGATAACCTTTTCGACCCGCCAGCTTTGGACGACCCGATCTGTTCAGATGAGATATGATATTTTGTTTTTAATTCTTATATAAAACTAAGCTGTCATTCATTACATGTGCACTTCTGGTGATGAAGTGGGCATCGCCAACGTTAACGCATGGGACGATAAGAACGAGGAATTGATAGCCCTTCGGAGGGAGCTGTTCACAAATCCCACTCTCGAGGGTTTCGCGCATTACCTCTCACACATGAAACAGGAGTTCATCTACGGACGTCACCAAGCGGGTTTCCAAGCGTACGGAGATATAAGGCCGGGCGACAAGGTTCTGTTGGCTGTCAGCAACCTGCACGACCAGGAAGTCGTTGAGGCAATAGCGAGAGCTCTGCGTGAAAGGGGCGCAAAGGTCGTTGACGTAATGATATTAGATGACGGATACGACAGGGAGCTAGACTACGATACCGAGGTAAAACTCATCATGCGGAAGGAGCCTTGGTGGGTCAATCCAAGGTGGTACGACTACCAAGAGCGCGTGATCAATTACGCCAAGGACAACGGGTATGACCTACTCATTCACGGACGTGGTGGACCGATACCCAAGTCGAACTCGAGGGGCGAGGTACTGCCGTACAGGTTCGAGGCTATACCATGGCAGACAAAGGAGCTCTTCTTATCTAAAGCGACCATCTTTCCGCCGAAGCTGAATTACCTGATAAATCTGAAGACGTGGAGGATGATCTATAGCATGGGTAGGGGACAGAAGGTCAGAGTGACCGACCCTGAGGGGACGGAATTAGAGTTCACCCTACACGAGAAATATTACAACAGGACTCTAGACGAGAGGGGCGGTTTCGGGCCTATACCCACCATCAGTCACCTCTTTGGGCACCCCACTCCACCAATAATCGAGGAGGAGGACGCATCTGGGGTGGTGGCCGGTACCACATCACACATCACCAGACCGTTCCCTCACCTGAAGGTTGAACTGGAGGACGGAAAGGCGGTGAACATAGAGGGTGGGGGGAGGTACGGTGGGATCTGGAGGGAGTTGATGCTGGAATCGGACGGGATACAGTACCCTGAGTTCCCCAGGAGAGGCCTCTTCTGGCTATGGGAGCTGGCGATAGGAACCAACCCCAAGATATCCCGACCCTCCAACTGCCTCAGGTTGAAGAGCGGCGGGTTCGAGATCGAGAGGAGCAGGTCCGGCGTCATACACGTCGGCTTCGGTACTAGGTGGCGTGGCCCCAGCGAGAGGTGGGCTGGGGAGAGGGGCATCCTTTACGGCCACCTCCACATCCACCTCCTATTTGCGACCTACGAGGTTATCAGGTCTAACGGCGATACCTTAACAGTTATCGAGAACGGTAGGCTCAAGGCACTGGACGACCCAGAGGTGAGGGACCTGGCGAGAAAGTACGGAGACCCTGACGAGCTCTTGAGTGAGGACTGGATACCAGAGATCCCCGGTATAAGCGCACCGGGGAGCTACGAAGACTACGCGAAGGACCCCTACGGATGGTTAGTGAGGCGGTACCGTAGAGGCGGTGACTGATCGGGATGACGCCTGAACTATACTTGCCCTTCGTCCTCACGTTCTTGCTCAGCTTCAAACACGCTATGGACGGCGACCACCTACTCGCGACCTCCAACTACATCGTGAGGAGCAAGTCAATAACTGAGTCCTTGAAGGTCACTTCCTTTTGGGTCGCGGGCCATCAGACCTCCAGCATACCGTTCGCTACGGTGGCGCTCTTATTAGCGACCCAGATATTGCCTATAGAGAACGTGATAGATGTGATCGTGGGGTGCATGATGATCTTCCTGGGCGCTGTCTTCTTGATGTCGGACTTCGGGTTACTAAGGACCATAATACACGAGCACCCTCACTCCCACTCGACCGAGGAGATCCATCAGCATCCTCACCCGCATAGGTTCTGGCCGTTGAGCAGTCTCGTTCACTGGTTCCACAGGCACAAGCACGCGCAGCTCTATGCGATCGGTACGGTCCACGGCCTCGCGAGCAACGACGAGATGATGGCAACCTTCGCTATCCTGCTCGGGCTAATAGCCGTGGGCGGCTTCGACCTAGTCAACATCTCGATCATAGTCGCGATATACACGATAGGGTTGCTGGCGGGTATGTTCACCTTCGCGACCTTACTCTCGGGTGGTGTGAGGAGGTCTGCGAACTTCCCTAAACTGTTCAAAGGCATAAGGGTCTCGGCTGAGGCGTTAACTCTGACCTACGGGATAATGATGCTATTAGGTCTCGAGGGCTTCAATCTGATAGGCACCCTCTTCAACATAGAACCGGGATGAGAGTATGAGCCTAAAGAGAGCGGGTGATGAGCGATCGGCAACCACTCGAGTAGCGGACTGAGAGGGGGCTACGTACTCGCGGCGACCTCAGCGTCGCACCTCTTCAACCACCTCAGCATTACCGTCATGTCTTTCCTCATACCGGTGATTGTCGCGAAGGAGCTCGGATTGAATACTGTTCAGGTGGGGTTGCTCTCGGCCTCGGTACAACTGACCGCTGGTGCCTCACAGATGTTCTTCGGGGCACTCGGCAACGTCATGAAGAAGAGTACTGTGTTCAGCATCGGTAACGCCCTCCAGGCCGCATCGGGACTGATCGCGACGGTCGCGAGGGGTTTCCTTGATATTCTGGCTCTGAGGGTCCTCTGGGGTATAGGATCCGCCCCACAGCACCCCGTCGGGTCCTCGATGATCTCCGAGTCGTTCGGGGAGAAGAGACGTGGATTCGCGCTCTCAATACATATGGGTATCGCGTACATCGGAAACATGATCGGCCCGATCGTAGCGACCTACCTCTCCTCGGTCATCGGGTGGAGGCTGGCCTTCGTAGTTGTGGGGATACCACAGTTTCTACTGTCAATGGTCTTCTTTCTGCTAGCGAGGGCTGATCAAGGGCCATCGAGAGACGGCTACAACGGCGCTACGAGGATCGGTTCCATCAAGGGGTCGATAATACGTTCCCTGAAGAGCCGGAACAACCTGATGGTGAACGTGGCTCAGGCCCTGATAATGGCGGCCCGCGGTCTGAACCTTTGGATCACTTACCTCCCGATATATCTGATAAGTGTGCACGCATACGACGCAGGCACCAGCGCCGCGATAGTCTCCATCTTCCTGGCGTCCGGCTCGATAGGTACGATCTTCTTCGGGTGGGCGGGCCAGAGGCTCAATAAAATGACGTTGGCCGCGACCTCCACCGTGATCACCTCGGCCTCCCTCATCTACCTAAGCGTCTTCGGAGCGTCCGGGTACATGCTGATCGCGATAATCGCGGCTCTCGGTTTCGTATCGCTCGAGATAGTAGTCGCCCTCCAGAGCTATCTCGGGGGGATAACCGATAACTCGCTCCGCGACGCATCGTTCGGGATATTCTTCACGGTCGGTTTCCTAGCGGCATCGTTCTGGACTGCCTTCGTGGGATATCTGATACAGGCGTCTGGTTTCGGTCTAGCGTTCCTCTTCATGGGATTGATCAATCTACCAGCTGCTCTTATCATGCTAATTCTCCGGACTAGGTCTCCGTAAAGAGGGTCGTCCTCTACCTAAGGAGGATCCGGGTGAATGCGAATTTATTTTATACCCCTGAATCACTAAGTTAGTGCCATCGGGGTGCGCGAACTCTCGATACTGAAACTTGGCGGGTCTCTCATAACTGGTAAGGGGGATGACGGGAAGTTCAGGGAGGAGTTGTTGAGGGAGATAGGGTCGTTGCTTGCGAGAGAGTCGAGGGGGTACTTGATAATAGTTCACGGAGCGGGGTCGATAGGCCATCCCTTGGCTAAGGAGTACAGGTTAGATGAGGGATACAGGTCGCCGAGACATCTCGAGGGCTTCGTGAAGACTGTGAACGCCATGAGGGTTCTGAACAGCGAGGTCGTGAGGGTGCTCACGGAGGCCGGTCTGTTCTCGATAGGGGTCCCCGGGAGTCTGGCGTTTCAGACCAGAAATTACTCCATAGAGAGCGTCGATCTATCGAAATTTATTGCGGCCCTCGATATGGAGCTGGTGCCCGTGACCTGCGGGGACGTAGTATTCGACAGGGTCAGGAAGTTCGCGATACTCTCTGGTGACTCGATGGCGGTGGAACTCGCTACACGTCTCCACGCAAAGAGAGTGATCTTCGCTACCGACGTCGATGGAGTCTACAAGCGTTACGGTGACACCTCCTCCCTCATACCCGAGCTCAAGTTGGGCGACCACTTGAGGGCCTCCTACGCACCGGTCGATGACGTGACGGG
This sequence comes from Aigarchaeota archaeon, assembly GCA_025059745.1. Lineage (GTDB taxonomy): Archaea > Thermoproteota > Nitrososphaeria_A > Caldarchaeales > Calditenuaceae > JANXDH01. Next base: position 324,025 of record JANXDH010000004.1, read on the forward strand.
GGGGATGGCATACAAGGTTGAGGTCGGTTTCGAGGCCGCGAAGGCTGGCGCGGAGGTCTTGATAGTGAACGGTCTCCATCCCGAGAGGATCGTGAGGGCACTCAGGGGTGAAAGGGTGATGGCGACGAGGCTGGTCACTTGACGGACTCCCAATGCAGGGTCATGGTGATCGGGAGGGGGCCGATCGATGAGGGAGATTACGTGATCAAGATTTACTCTGAGGGACCGAGAGTTAAAGACCCATCCTCAGACGAGGTAGAGGCCGATCTATCGAGGTTACCCTTCAGGCTCGAATCGTTTGATGCGGTTACCGTTTGGGGGGATAACTTAGAGGAGGTCGAGTTATTAGAGATCAACAGGGTCCTCAAACACGGTGAGAAATTGACCGTGCTCTCAAGGTCCTCAATTTTAGAACTTGAGCATGAGATGGTACAGGCCGGTTTCTCGAGCTCAGGGTACAGGGAACTCATAATAGAGGACGACCCGGTCAAGGCTCTCGATTTTCGTAAGACGTGGCGACGCTACTATCCCGATATCTGTCCCCACTGTGGAGGCAAGAAGATACTCCCGCTCATACCCATCGATAGCAGGGCGACCAAGACCTGGAGTGTCTACTGTAGCTCCTGTTCCTATAACTGGAGCGTGGTGGAACCGATAGGGAGAGTGGAATAAGCGTGTTGTCAAGGGGTTCTGTACGTCTATCATCCGTATGATTTGAATAATGTCGATCAGGACGTTCGGTTATCGATTTATACTTGGAGGTGAGGGGGGCTCTGTTATGCGGATAAAGGTGATACCTCTCATCGGCCCCCACAGGAAGATCGAGCTCGACGTGCACCCCAACACACTGATAAGGCACTTCATAGAGCAGGTATGCGACCTGCTGGAGCTGAGGGAGACAAACATTAGGCTCTCATACAACGGTAGGGTACTGAACGAGTTCGCCACTTTTGCAGAGGAGTCGGCCAAGGAAGAGGAGGCTTACCTGATGTACCCCCAGGGAGAAGGAGGGTAGTCTGTCCAGTCACCACCTTCTCGATCTCAACAGTCCTGATATCGGTTCCCACTCGTGAAGAGCAGAGGTTAAGATATATATTAGGCTCGTGAAATGTAACGGGCGGGTCTTCTGACCGCGAATGACAGTAACCTGGGTCTGAAATGGTACGTACGCCTCGCATCGAAGTTCCTTGACCCCGAAAGTCTACACAAGTTATGGCTTAACGCTCTGAAGTACCTTCCGATCTCCCTAAAACCGGTGGAGGGCCTGGGCGTGATCACCAAGCTCGGGGCTCTAAGGAGTCCCATAGGGCTGGCGGCGGGCTACGACAAGACGGGGAGGTATCTTGACGCTCTGGCAAAGTTAGGGTTCGGATACGTGGTAGCGGGGACCTTCACTCTCAATCGACGTATAGGCCACCCGAGACCAAGAGTAGCCTACAGGCCGAAGGATCTGGCAGTGGTAAACGCCATGGGGATGCCCAACCCCGGTCTAAGGGAGGCCATGAGGTGGCTCAAGAGGCCCCGTTCGAACTGTAGACTCGTGATCAGCCTGACGGGATCGACCCTAGACGAGATCGCTGAGTGCTACAGGTTAGCAAGCACGGTAGCGGACGGGATCGAGGTCAACATATCATCGCCGAACTTCCCATCAGATGGAAGGCTTCAGGAGAGGGACTTCATGAGTAGGCTCTGCGGTAAACTGAAACCCTTGAGGTCAAAGCCGACGTACCTGAAGATACCGCCTACAAAATCAGAGAAAGAGGAGGAGCTGATAGTAGACCTGGTGAGCGGTTGGGTCGATGCGGGGTTCGAGGGCGTGACGGCGGTCAACGCGCTTCCTATTGAGGCTCCAGAGCTCGCGGTAGGCAGAGGAGGGTTGAGCGGTGCACCACTGAGGAGGTACATGAAGAGCACCGTGGAGCTGTTGAGGAGAGAGCTGGGGGGTGGGTTCGAGTTGAACGCGGTCGGCGGCATCATGAGCGGTCTAGACGCAGCGGAGGCCCTCAAGGCCGGCGCGACCACCGTCCAGATATACACCGCGATACTATACCGCGGTTACAGGGCACCAGTACTGATAGCTGAGGAGATGAAGGGCCTCTTGACACGCGAGGTTCTCAGCGCAGTCCATAACCCATGATGCTGTCGTCGTCCTTTCGTATCAATACGGTGAACCTCTTTCTAACACCTGACATCTTTACCTCACCGGAGACCTCTGTGACCTCCTCGCTCTCATGGATCCTCAATATCTTGACCTCGGTCGCGTTGAAACGGCTCATCATGAAGCTCTTGACCAACTCATCATACCGGGACATCCCCAACCAATCGGGCGTTCCTTAATTTATCAATCGCCACCAGTCTCACTCATTAACCCTTAGTAAACTTATAACGTACTGTCGTTGGATGGTACTCCAAGGTGGCCGATATCATACCTGAGCAGAGGGTCGACGAGGAGAAGATCTACGTCAGTAAGATAGAGAAGGGCGTGGTCATCGATCACATAGACCCCTGCAAGGGGTTGCTGGTCTACAAGGCCCTGAACCCTGAACCTGATGCGACATCGGTGATAGCCAAGAACGTCTCGAGCAAGAGACTGGGCCGGAAGGACTTGGTCAAGATAGAGGGCGAGTACCTCGCGTCCTCCCAGATAGACTTGATAGCCCTGATATCTCCGAGATCGACGGTCAACATAATCGACGGTTGGAGGGTCAAGGAGAAGAGGCGCGTAAAGCCACCAACTGAGATAACGTACATCCTCGACTGCAAGAACCCGGTGTGCGCCTCCAGGGGTCAGATGAGCGCGTTTAGGGTCAATCTGAAGGAACCCATCGAGCACAGTCACCTTGACTGTACCTACTGCGGTTACAGGGTATTCTACAACGAGGCAATAGAGGCGATACTCAACAAGGCCTCCTCGAACCTCCTCTTCTCCAGGAGCAGGATAAAGCGCGAGTTTCTTAACTTACTGCTCTCCAAGGGAGGGTTGAGGACGGAGGGAGGATACGTCCTGAAGAGCAAGAGGGTGAGTCCGTACTTCGTGAACTTGGGGGCTCTTAATGACGGAGAATCGTTATCGAGGCTCAGATGGATCCTCGCGGGCTACGCATGGATTCTATTGAACGAGGGTGAGATAGAGGACTTCGACTTCATATTCGGACCCGCTTACAAGGGGATCAACTTAGCCGCGTTAACGTGCGAGGGATTCAACGAGTACGTGGGTCTGAACAAGAGGTACATCTACGACAGGAAGGAGATCAAGACTTACGGCGACACCAGCATGGACATGTCGATAGTAGGGGCCGAGTACCTGAAGGGAGGCCAAAAGATACTCGTCGTTGATGATACGATCACCACCGGGTTCACCAAGGTCGAATCGGTAAAGAAGATCATCGAGATGGGAGAGAACAAGGTAGTGGGAGTGCTCGTCTGCGTCGACAGACAGGAGCTGAGCGAGGACGGATCCACGGCGACCGAGAAGTTAGAGAGGGCCCTGAACGTCAAGGTCTTCTCGATACTCACCGCGAGGGAGATATTCGAGTCGTTAAAGCCCCGGCTAGACGCGACCAAGAAGAACGAGTGGATTGAGTACTACGAGAAGTACGGAGCGATCAAGCTCCACTAGATAGGACCTCTCGTTGCTTGTTCACATAGGCCTCCGCGGCATCCTCGATGAGGCGTGGATCAATCAGAAGTCGTCTGCCCACTATCTCGAAGTCCGCTCCGTAGGTCAACGCCGTCACGTCCCTCCCTCCCTGCGCGCCTATCCCAGGACTGAACACCACGAACCCCCCCCTCTTCGCTGAGGCTATGATGCTGCGCTTCCTTGCGCCGACGACCACGCCCTTCATTCCCACGCGCCTCGCGTACCTCAGGTTGGTCTCGAATAACCGATCTAGGAGCACGGATCTGTGGCTCATCGCCAGTATGCCTATCAACTCCGGGAGGGCCTCCATCCTCACCTCCTCCAGCCCTCGCTGGAACAGATGCACCGTCGCACCGTCGAACCCCGCGTCCAATAGCCTCTTACCGATCTGCTCGTTTATATGAGGTATGTCGGCGAGCTTCAGGTCTGCCATGAAGTAGAAGTCATCCCTCCACTCCGAGATGATTGAGGAGATCTTCTCGATGCTCAGGACGATGAGCGCCACATACCCCAGCTTTATGCCGACCGCGCACCTCTCCAACGACCTCAACGCTCCCTCCAGTCCCTTCAGCACTCCCTCCTCATCGATCGCGACTATTAGTCTGGAGTTCTTCTCTCTACTCAGCCTCCAGAGCTTCTCAAACATCAGCCCTCGCTATCCCTTAGGAGGGCACTTAGATTTTAAATTAACATAAGGAGGGTTAAATTTTCCTCACCGGGTTCTTCGCCCCACAGACCTCACAGGTGATGAACCTGAAGCGCTTCTCGCTAACTATGGCCGTGTCCACTCCTTCACACACGGGGCACTTCACGAACTCGCGGAAGTACATCTGGAGCAGCTTCGCCACCTCATCAGGAGATACCTTGCCGCTGATCACAAGCCTCTCGCCCTCTATCATCCCCGGCTTACCGCTCTCTTTGAAGATGAACCTCGCCAGGTGTTCAGAGTCCCTGCTGAGGAGCTCGGCCAGATGTGAGAAGTTGGTTATTATGGTCTGTTTGGACTCCTGTATTATGCTCGGTTTCAGTTCTATCAACCTGTCGCCGACTTTACTACCTCTCTTTCCGAGATGTGATAACACGTAATCGAGTAACTTCAAGTAAGCCTCCTTTGACCTGAGCTCGACCCCCATCACGGTATCCTCTGTGTCGACTCGTTAAAAAATGTGTCACGAGACCGTCACTTTCAATCGGCTCACATGCTTATATATCCACAACCCTCATCGTAGATCGGTGAAGCAGAAGATAAAGGAGAAGAAGGACGTTTTTACGGACATCTCGGAGCTACCGGGAGTGGGACCTGCTACCGCTGAGAAGCTGAAGGAGATCGGGTATTCGACTATAGAGTCGCTGGCGACAGCGACGGTGGCCGAGCTTGAGGTCGCGGGCATAGGAGAGAAGAGGGCCTTAGAACTCATCGAGCTGGCGAGGCAGGCGATCGAGGTATCCTGGGTCACGGCGAAGGAGCTGGCGGCCATCAGGAGTAGTGTAGGGAGGCTCTCCACGTCGAGTAAAGCGCTCGACGCCCTCATAGGTGGCGGTATCGAGACTCAGTCGATAACGGAGTTCTTCGGCGAGTTCGGTTGCCACTCTGCCGATACCCAGGTTCTGACCCCCCACGGTGTCAGGGACTGGCGCGAGATCGAGGTCGGAGACGTTGTGCTCGGTGTGGACCGCACGGGTCGTCTGACCGAGTCAAAGGTGAAGAGGGTATACGTCTATCACTACATCGGCCCTATGATGCACCTCGTCTCGGGTGAGTACGATCTCTTGGTTACCCCGAATCACAGGATGGTCTTCAAACCAGCCTGCTCCCTGATGCCCTACCGCTACGTTCCAGCGGCGACCGTTGCTGAGTTTTCATCGGGCAGCCTGATGTCTCGCTTCGTATACGAAGGCTACACCGCGCCCGAGCGTCTAGAGGTCCACAATTGCCCCGGGCTGAGGCTCCCAGAGGACGCGGACCGTCTGAGGACCGATCGCTTGCTCAGATTAATCGGCCTCTATATTTCCGGCGGATTCATACATAGGCTCAACGATGAGGAGCGCGTCGCGATACGTACCGATGGCTCGATCGAGCTGGCGAGGCAATATCTGGAAGATCAGAGGATGAGTTTCAGGGTTGACGGCGACATGGTGATCATCGACGAGCAGTGGCTCACCGAGTACTTAAAGATCTACGGTACCGCGGGAGAGGACAAGACCATCCCGTCGGAGGTACTCTCGATGGATAGGAGGCACTTGAGCGTTATCTTCGAGACTCTGGTGAGACGGTCGGGGAGTGGCGACCGGTTCGTCTATCGGACTAAGTCAAGGAGGATGAGGGACGCCATGCTACTGCTGGGCCTAAAGCTGGGTTACACGGCCAGTTTCATCACCAGGGAACTGCCCTCCTCCGGTCGTGAGACGTACGAGATGTACTTTACGGGAGGCCATGGAGGCCACTGGGAACGCAGCAGTAACCTCGAGGCCGTGCAGTACCGGGGTACCGTCTGGTGTCTCGAGACTTCGACGGGAAACTTCTTTACCGTGAGGAACGGCACGGTATCGTTCTCTGGCAACTCGGGCAAGAGTCAGATGTGTCATCAGTTATGCGTGAACGTCCAGATGCCCCCTGAGAAGGGGGGTCTCGGAGGAGCGGCCCTCTACATAGACACCGAGAACACGTTCAGGATCGAGAGGATCGAGCAGATGGCTAAAGCTGCGGGCCTCGACTTTGATGAGGTCGCCGAGAGGATCATCTACTCCGAGGCCTACAATTCGGACCACCAGATACTTCTACTCGAGAAGGCTGACAAGATAATAAAGGAGAACAACGTCAGGTTGGTAGTCATAGACTCCCTGACCGCGCACTTCCGTAGCGAGTACACCGGGAGGGAGATGTTGGCGGAGCGTCAACAGAAGCTGAACAAGCACATGCACAGGCTTGGCAGGCTCGCGAGGGCCTTCAACCTGGTAGCTGTGGTGACGAACCAGGTGATGGCGCGCCCCGACGAGTTCTTCTCGCCGATAGCAGTCTCACCTGTCGGAGGCCACATAGTCGGCCACACCAGCCACACTAGGCTACACATAAGGAAGACCTCGGGGAAGAACGTAAGGGTAGTGAGACTGGTCTCCAGTCCTTACCTCCCGGAAGGTGAGGTTCTTATTAAGATTACCGAGAAAGGAATAGAGGACGCGGACGTCCCGGAGAAGCGATAGAGGCCTAGGACGAAAGGCGTTTAAATTGTAGTCTTAAGCAGAGAGAGGTAGCGGGATGGTATCGAAGGACCTAGTCGCAGGGCTCTTCACCACGTTACAGAACAACGAGATGGTCAGAAACAAGGAGTTCGTATACTCCTACTCGAAGCTCGTGGTCAACGTGTTGAAGACGCTCCAGAGGTTCGGATACATAGGGACTTTCGAGCACATCGACGACGGGAGGGGCGGCAAGGTCATCATCCAGTTGCTCGGACGTATAAACAAGGCGGCTCCTATAAATCCGCGGTTCAGCGTCTCTTACACGGACTACGAGGACTGGGAGAAACTCTACCTGCCGAGCCGCGACATAGGGATTCTGGTGGTGACGACGAACAACGGCGTGATGTCGCACAGGGAGGCAAAGGAGAAGAGACTCGGCGGTAAATTACTGGGTTACGTGTGGTGAGGGTAGGTGTCGTCGTCTGCTACGAAGGAGGCCTCTAAACCCAAGGTCGCCAAGTGTACTTTCGAGATCCCCAAAGACGTGGAGCTGGTGCTCAACTCGCCGACCTCGGTCACTGTTAAGGGCAAGCTCGGTACCATCACGAAGCACTTCACCAACTCAGGGGCGGTCATCTCAAAGGAAGGTAACGTAGTGACGATACAGTCGTCCATCGGTGGGAAACGAGGGGCAGCGGTCGTCAACACCATAAGGTCGCTCCTGAAGAACATGTGTACGGGGGTCGTGAACGGCTACGTCTACAAGATGAAGGTGGTCACCTCTCACTTCCCCGTGACTGTGAAGGTATCCGGGAGGAGGATCTCGATAGAGAACTTCATCGGCGAGAAGGTGCCGAGGGTAGTAGAGGTGCCGGAAGGCGTGGAGGTTAACGTGAAGGGAGACGAGGTTATAATAAAGGGCATAGACAAGGAGAAGGTCGGGTTGGTGGCGGGACGCATAGAGAACGCCACTCGGATAAAATACAGGGACCCGCGTAAGTTCCTTGACGGCATCTACATCTTAGAGAGGGGTGTGGGTGGAACTTGACCTCGGTCGAGAACTCAGCTGGAGAACCCGAGGGTCACCAGGTCACCGAGGAGATCAAAGCCAAACCCATCAAACCCATGGTCAGGATAAAGCGTTCAGTATTGATCCAACGAAGGAGGAGGCCGGAGTTCAAACGCCAGGAGTCCTGGAGGTACAAGAGGATCGATGAGAGGTGGAGGAGGGCGCGGGGTAAGGACAGTAAGGTGAGGTTACAGGTAAAGGGATGGCCCCCCCTCGTTAAGGTAGGCTACCGTTCGCCCAGGGCGTTCAGGTGTCTTCACCCCTCTGGTTTCAGAGAGGTCCTCGTGCACAACCCGACCGAGTTGAGAGGACTGGACCCAGCGATCCACGCAGTTAGAATAGCCTCGTCTGTCGGCCGCGCGAAGAGGATCAAGATCTACGACGCAGCCGTAGCAGCAGGCCTACGCGTCCTGAATCCTCCGAGGGGTGTCTGACGTGTCGCTGAGGTTCCAGAGGAGGTTGGCATCGTCGATATTGAAGTGCGGTGAGAACAGGGTCAGGTTCGATACCGAGAGGCTGGAGGACATAGAGGACGCGATCACACGCGATGACATAAGGAGGCTCATAATAGAGGGCGCGATATACGCGGTACACGAGAGAGGCCAGACGAGGTCCAGGGTCAAGGAGAAACGGGGCATGGGACGACGGAAGGGAGGTCGGTACTCCAAGTTGACGAGGAAGGAGCGATGGATACAGAGGGTCAGAGCTCAGAGGAGGTTACTCCGGCACCTCAGGGACTCCGGGTCACTGGACCCCTCAGAGTACCGTTCCCTCTACCTCCAGGTCAAGGCGGGGAGGTTCAAGTCCCTCGCGGACCTAAAGTTGTTATTGAGGGAGAAGGGCGTCCTGTCCAAGGGATCAATGAGTAGGTGAAGTCTGTGCCGCGCGATCTCTTCTATCGTAGGTTTCCTCCGCGTCGGAGGAGGGAGGGTAAGACCGATTACCGCGGTCGCCTCAGGTTAGTCAAGTCGGGTAAGCCAAGGCTCGTGGTGAGGAGGTCGAACCGTTACATCACCGTGATGACGGTCAGATCGAAGGCAGGCGGTGACGAGACCATAGTCTCAGTCAACTCGAAGCAACTGAGTAAGTACGGATGGCAGCTAGGAACGAAGAGTGTGCCTGCGGCCTACCTCACCGGTTACTTAGCGGCCAAGCTCTCCCTCAAAAAGGGCGTACGCGATGCGGTGGCGGATATAGGTATCCACAAATCCACTCGCGGTTCGAGAGTATTCGCTGCGATAAAGGGCGCTATAGACGCCGGCCTCAACGTCCCTATGGGCGAGGGGGTGGCACCCGGAGACGAGAGGTTGAGGGGACAACACATCGCGGAATACGGTAAGATCGTAGAGAGTCTCCCTCAGTCGCACCAGTTCTCTAGGACGAAGAGGGAAGTATTGAGGGACGCGTCTAGTCACTTCGAGGAGGTCAGAGGGAAGCTGGACTCAGTCACCGCGATAAACTAATCGAGTTCATTCTCAGGTACCCTCCTCCATTTGGGTATCTGAGGATAGACCCTACCGTCCCTGCCTACTCTCCCGGATCCCAAGTAGAGGTTCTTGAACTTCGCGATGACGTACGTAACGTCTCCCAAGTCCGTACGGATTATTGGCCCTCCCGTCATCCACGCACTCACCTCGCTCTCACTCAACTCGATCAGGTTCTTTTTTATCGACTCACCGAAGAGCTGACTGCCCTCCAGACTGAGGGAGGAACCGTCCCTCGTCATCTTAACAACGTAGAGGCCGACGTTGACGACCCCCCTTATCGTCCTGGAGAACTCCAGGACCTCGACCCGCGAGACCTTCAATTTCCTCTCACCTGCAGCGAGAAAGACCAGATCCTTGGGGAGCGACTCGATACCGTAGCACCTCTTCAGCTCACCCTCAAGTGACCTTAACTCCCTCTGACTCAGCGGTTCTATCCTCATCACCGTCCCCTCCTGATTAGGGCCACGAAGAAACCTTCAGCCCAGTTGTCATAAGGATAGGCCTTGAAGCACCTCTTGACCTCTGACCTAAAGGTCAACCCCTCCCACTCCTCCAGAGGACTCCTACTCTTGAGTACGGAGGGCCTCAAAGAAAGTACCTCTGCAGAGTCCCTCTCCTCTAAGAGATTACTGACAGGCCACTCGTTCTCTAACGGATGGACTGTGCAGGTCGAGTAGACGAGTAGCCCGCCCTCCCTCAAGCAATCGAAGGCAGATATCAGGAGGGAAAGCTGCAACCTGGATAACCTCTCAGAGACTGTCTTTGAGTAAGTTCTCACGAGACTCCAGTCCTTCGCGGCGATCCCCAAGGAACTGCAGGGCACATCTACTAGAACCCGGTCGAAGGTGTGAGAGGCGAACCTGCTGAACCGACGGCCATCGACTTGAGTGACGAGGTGATTGAGGACCCCGAACCTCTGTAGGTTCGAGATCAACGGCCTTATCCTCTTCGTCGAGACCTCGTTACACACGAGCACCCCCCTGTTCTCCATAAGCTGCGCCATCTGAGTCGACTTACTACCTGGTGCCGCGCAGAGGTCTAGAACCCTGTCGCCGGGTCTGACGTCGAGTGACTCTGCGGGGAGCATCGAGAGGGGGCCTTGGATGTAGATCAACCCCGCCATGTGGTAGACAGAGGACCCAACCCCCTCGGTCGAGTCTATGAAGTAGCCATACCTAGCCCACGGCACCGGCCTCAAAGTCCACCCCCTCTCCTCTAACATCTGCACGACCTCAGCTTCTTGCATCTTGAGCGTGTTTACCCTTGCGCACTCAGGTAGTGGTCTGGTTATAGCCTCGCGGTAGAGTTCGACCTCCATATCAGGGATCCCCTCCATCAGCCCAGACAGGTCATCAGAGAGCTCTATCGGTCGACTCATCAGCCCCCTGAGATCTTTAACGTACTACCTATATGGGTTCTTCCTACAAACTACATAAGTCGGTTAATCACTATCTGAGGCGGTGCGGGGGTCGCCAAGCCTGGTCAAAGGCGCAGGGCTCAGGTTCCTCTAGGATGGGAACCCCTGTCCCGTAGGCCGGAGTGAGAGTGGGGCGGATGGGTTCGTGGGTTCGAATCCCACCCCCCGCATAGATGCGGACAGTAGGAGCGTGACTCCGGTGAGGTGGTACTCGACGATTAGAGTGATATATGGCCGCGCGTCACTGAGTTTTGGTGCCCCCTCATGATGACCGTTGGAACGCCTGATCGATGAAGAGAAGAGGGTTAGCTGAATAGGGGCACCTTCTACCTCAACAAGGTATAAATCTGGACCGTATTCCAGTATAACTAATGCGAAAAACTGACGCGTTTATCGCCGTATTGCTCGCAATCGGGCTATCAATATTGCCCATTAACGTCGAGGCCCAGGCCGGAGTAAGGACCGTTTACGTTGAGAGACAGATGACCCTTGAGCAAGGAGGTCTGATTTACGTCATCGATAGAGTCGAGTGGGGTTCGGGGGATAGCTTTACCTACGGCATCGCGAGTAGGACGTTCGGCGTCTTAGAACACATATCTGCAGACGGTGGTGAGATCAAGTACAAGGGAGGGACCAAGGACGTCGAGTACTTCGAGGTGACCCCCAAACGGTCCACCGTCACAATCAAGATGGTGTTGAGGTCCATGGTCGCTGGGTTCGCGACCAACGAGTACGGCATCATAATCGAACCCTACCCGTACATTGAGGGGGTGAACGCGAACGTATCCGCGGTGCTAATGCGTAAGGGGGACATGAGGTACATCTCTCCGCCCGCTGGTTGGGAGGAGACCGAGAGGGGACTGGAGACGAGGAACGTACTGGTCAACAGCACCGATCAACTGACCCCCACGATATTCCCCTTCACTTCCACGACCTTCACTGTCCTCGAGATAGAGAGGATCGAGTACGTCTATAACGTTGGGTCGGAGACTCTGAGCGTGAACCTGAGGATAAAGAACAACTCCCCGAGAACCATAACCGATCTCAGATTGTTCCTGCCGAGGGGCGTTGACGTCACATCAGTCTTCGACTCAGTAGGCGACGTGGCTTTCAGGAGGGAGGGGGATGCGCTGATCATATTGCTTTCTCAGAGCAGGTTCTCGCTGGAGAGGGGGTGGAAGATCTCGTTCACAGTAACACTGAAGAGGTCCGGCGGCGTTGAAACCTTCGGCTCAACCGGTGACGGAGCATTCATCAGACCGTTCAGCGTCTTGAACTCATCAGTAGGCTCGATCCTGTACACGTTCGTACTCCCACCGTCGTCTAGGTTGCTTGACTATAGTAAAGTCTACGAGGTCTACAACTCACCAGCTGGGGAGACGGTCGTTAGTTACCTCGGCAGTCCTAAGGAGATATACGATGCTGGAGTGATCTCAGTCGGCTTTTCGCGTGGAGGCAGTCAACAGCTAGCGTCTCTACTACTCTTCGCGGGGATCGCAATACTAGCGGTAGGAGGGGCTGTGGTCACAAGGTCAAGGAAGAGGGCAGCAAAACCGAGGGTGAAGAGGGAACAGATCAACGTGATACTCGAGGAGCTGACCAAGGTGAACTCGGTGGCGATGGAGATACTCCGGTTGACGGAGTCCCGTAGGGCATCCAAGGAGGTGAATGTACAGCTCCACTCAGGTCTGACCGCGATAAGGAGGGGCAAGGCGAAGGTCTCTGAGGTGGTCACTCAGATGAAGCGAGAGCAACCCCATATACCTTCCCGGGTCGACCAGACCATCGCATTGGTGGACACCATATACGAGTCATGCAGGGCGTTGGTCAAGAACTACGAGGACCTGCATAAGGGGTCGATCGGAAGGTCATCGTTCGAGAGGATCGCTACTTCGCTGAAGAAGGACCTGCGGCGAGACACATCGAACCTGGCGAACCTGATAGAGCAGCTCAGGAGCACTGAGACCTATTGACCGCCATTTACGACCCTCTCGATCACCTTGTAGATGAGGAGGGCCGGATCCTCCATCGACGAAATCAACGACCTAGCCCTCTCCCTCAACGTCCTCTTCACAGGCGCCGAGGTCAGTCTCTCTATCACGTCCCGTAATTCTCTCAATTGACCTGGGCCTACATAGTCGATCAGACCCTTCCTCAACAGAAACTTATGGACCTCGGGCACCTCACCAGGATAGAAGAGTACCGTCGGTCTCCCTAGCAGCGCAGCTTCTTGAGCTATCGTGCCACCGCCGCAGATCACCACCTCGGCGTTCTTTATCAGCGGGAGCGCGAGCACCGGTTTACTCAGGAACTTTATCGACGGGTCCCTGAGTGACTTCCTGAGCTCTAGGGACTCGCTCGAGAACCTCGTCATCACAAGGACCTTACCGTCCCAAAACTCTATCAGAGACTTGACCAGTGCGACCGTCTCCTCGAGGCCCTTTCCGGTCAGGTAGGAGGCCGTGCTCTCAGGCACCCTCACCAAGGCGTACCCGTCTTGGAGGGGTTTGGGCAGGTTTACGTCAATCAGGTCTCTGTAACGTATCAGCCACGCGTAGGGGTCGAGCGCTCGGTAAGTGAATATCCTTGAGGGAGATATGCCGTAACGCGTCCATGATTCCTTAGGTATCACGTACGGTGATGTGATCGACTCCGAGAGGGGGACGCACATCCTGTTTATGGGCGAGTGCGGTGTATCAGACGATAGAACGTGAGGGACCTTCAGACCGTAACATATCCTGCAGGCCTCGATTGAACCGCTCGAGATGCCGACTGATACGTCCTCCTCACCTATGAGCTTCACTAACCTCAGCTGTCGCTCAGAGCTCGCTAGGAGCTTCCCGTAGAGCGTGGAACCGCCGTACTCGCCGAACACGAGTGGTTTGATGCCTAAGTGGCTCCACATCCAGTTGACCTGTTCGTAGTCCCTAGAGGTGGTGATGACCTCGATACTCCTCTTCTGGAGCACCTTGCTCAGAGCCCAATAGAAGAGCGCTTGTTTAGGTGTTAGAACGTCTATCCATACCTTCATCGATCCAACCTCCGAGATCGGTCCTAACTCCTCTCGTCCCTTCTAAGCATTTAGAACTTTTTAACCCTATATTTAGGCCGTCAACTCTAAGGGTGGATGTCGGACTCACCATACCTGATCTCGTTCATCGTACTGACCTCACTACCCTTAACGATCCTCATGACTGGCGCGTTCAACAGACTGTCCTTCAGGTTCAAATTGCTCGGAAGGGACGTCCACAAACCCACGATGCCCTTGGTGCCGAGCGTCGGAGGACTGGGGTTCGTGTGCAGTTATCTCTTCGTAACAGCTCTCTCCCTCTCGTTCTTGGGAGCCTCGGCAGGGGTCGTGGTCTTCGTCTTGGTACCCCTCATAGCGGCGCTGATAGGCCTCGTCGAGGACCTCCGCGAGCTCAACCCTGTGCTGAAACCGTTCCTCTTGGTGATACCCGGCGTTGTGGTCCTGGTCCTGGGGCTCTACGACCCCTTCCCCATTATACCGTTCATAGGTCAGGTTAGACTGACCATAGTCTACCCCCTCATACTATTACTCGCTTACCCTGTAGTTTGCAACGCCGTCAACAGCCTAGACGTCCTGAACGGTTCACTGATACTCACCTCAGTACCAGTCTTATCTGTGCTGGGTGCGCTATCGTACTTGAACGGATCTTTAGACTCAGCCATAGCGGCCGTGACTCTATCGCTCGGCCTGTTGGGCTTCGCGAGGTTCAACCTCTACCCCGCGAGGAGCTTCAGCGGCAACGCAGGGAGCCTGATGATAGGAGCAGTCATAACCTCGGTCGCCATCTACTCGAAGCTGGAGGTGGTCGCGCTGACCGCGCTATTGCCTCACATAATGAACGAGTTCCACCTCCTATCGTCTATAGGCGGCTTGAAGTCAGGGAAGTCCTATCGGAGGAGGCCCGTGGAGGTGGCGAACGGTATGATAAGGGCGAGCGTTGAGCCGAGTGCACCGCTCACCCTAGTCCGCATGCTGACTCTAAGTGCACCTCAGGGTGAGGCTAGATTGGTCTTGCGTCTAGGGTTAATATCCACGACCTCCTCGGTTTTAGCAGTAATGACGCATGTACTCGGTGGTCTCTGATGGGCGACACATTGAACGTCCTAGCAGTGATAGTGACAGCGTGGGCTACGTTACTTATGCTCCTCGCCTTTATCAGCAACACCATTTTGCCGCTGATAGAGGGGACGAGCCCATTTATCACTGGTCTCCTGAGGGTTACAGTCTCAGTATCACTCTTCATAGCGTGGTTGGCTTGGTGGTTCGCCCTGAGCAAATTCTTGGTCTACAGGGGGATACTCAGGCTGATGAGGGCCAGGGGCGAGAACGGTAAGAATACTAATAGTAGTTCACCCCATTGAGATGTCAGGTCATGGACCAAAGGGAAATCCGGGTCGGAGTCATAGGGACTGGATGGTGGGGGAGACATCACGTCAGGGTACTGGGAGATTTACCGGGAGTTGTGGTCGGCGTGATCTGTGACCTCAACCCGGAGAGGGCAGCGGAGGTAGCTAAGCGTTATAGCATCAAGAAGTATACGCGCGACTACAGGGCGGTGCTCCGCGATGATGAGATCGACGCAGTCACCATATGTACGCCATCCATAACTCACTCGGAGATCTGCAAGGAGGCCCTCAGGGCGGGGAAGGACGTCCTCGTAGAGAAACCGATGGCTGAGAACGTGAAGAGCGCGCTAGAGATACTCGACACGGTTCGTTCCACTGGTAAGTCGGTCATGGTCGGGTTCATAGAGCGGTTCAACGCGGGCGTAAAGTACGCGTCAAACTTGATGAGGGAGAACGGGATAGGTGAGGTCCTCTCGATTTACGGGAGGCGTATAGGTCCGTGGCCCGTGAGGATAGGTGACGTGGGAGCGGTAATGGATACCGCGATACACGATATAGACCTCTCGATAATGATGATGGGCCGCATACCCTCGATGATCTACGCTGCTGGCGGTTCTTTAAGACACATCTATGAGGACCACGTCCAGGCACTCCTCAACTTCAATGATGGGAAGTGCGCTATCATCGAGGCTAACTGGTTGACTCCGAGAAAGAAGAGGGAGCTCCGCGTCACAGGCTCCGAGGGGGTGGTCCACATAGAGTTCCTGACCCCAGAGGTGACGGTGGAGAGGTCTAACGGTTCTTACGTACCCAACCTAACGAATGAGGAGCCCCTACGATCGGAGCTCATGCACTTCACCGAGTCCCTGAGGAGAGACATAAAACCCGTGCCGAACGAGGTAGACGGCCTGAGGGCACTGATAGTAGCCGAGTCGATACTGAACTCCATGAAGAGCAGGCACCCGGTCATCGTCGACGAGTTGATCGCCGAGTACGGAGTAAACCTTAACAGGCTCTAGATGGTCTTCTATGGGCGGGATGAGGAGCAAACTGACGACCCTTCGTTGGCGTAACGGCATCCTCTATCTGTTGGATCAGAGGTCCCTACCTTTGAGGAAGAAATTCGTGAGGTGCAGGACTTACGCTGACGTCGCGAAGGCAATAAAGGAGATGACGGTGAGGGGCGCCCCGGCTATAGGGGTCGCGGCAGCATACGGGTTGGCACTCGCAGCGAAGTCCTCGAGGAGGTACGGTAAAGCCAAGCAACTGGAGGTGGTGAGGAAGGCCGCTAGGGTCCTGGCGAGCACCAGGCCGACTGCAGTGAACCTGTTCTGGGGTATAGAGCGCGTCATGAAGAAGATAGAGGAGGCCGCGGGCGGTAACGAGTCTCTCTACAAGGTGGCGCTGAACGAGGCCAACAAGATGTTCAACGAGGACATAGAGGCTAACAGGAGGCTTGGCCGGTACGGTGCGAGTCTGTTACCCGAGAGGTGCATCGTGATGACGTACTGCAATGCAGGAGCGCTAGCGACCGTCGGTTACGGGACCGCGCTCGGAGTGATAAGGGCAGCGGTCGAGGATAAGAAAAGAGTGACAGTGCTGGTCCCCGAGACGAGGCCGAAGCTGCAGGGATCCAGGTTGACGGCCTACGAGCTAGAGGTGGA
The DNA here is from genome assembly GCA_025059745.1 of Aigarchaeota archaeon. GTDB lineage: Archaea > Thermoproteota > Nitrososphaeria_A > Caldarchaeales > Calditenuaceae > JANXDH01. The sequence continues at coordinate 340,859 of JANXDH010000004.1, forward strand.
GGGCATAGATTACCGGGTGATAACCGATAACATGGCCGCCTTCGTGATGAGCAAGGGGATGGTGGACTACGTGATAGTGGGAGCGGATAGAGTATTGGCGCGCACCGGACACGCGATAAACAAAATCGGTACTCTGAACTTGGCCGTGTTGGCCAAGCACTTCAACATTCCGTTCTACGTGGCCGCACCCCTGAGTAGCTTCGACTTCAAGAGCGACGTGGAGGAGGTGGTAATAGAAGAGAGGAGCGAGGAGGAGGTCCTCAGCGTGAACGGCAGGCCCATATCACCCAAGAACGCCAGAGCGCTCAACCCCGCGTTCGATATCACGCCCCCTGAACTCATCACGGCGGTCATAACGGAGTTCGGCATATACAGTCCTAAGGAGCTCATCTCCCTGTCGGAGAGGCAATGATAGACCTCTAGCCCGCGAGGGTTATGGCGTCGATGGGTAAGACCGAGGTTAGGCTGGGGACGCTGTTCAGCTGGAGTATGCACGTCTCGCTATTGGATACCACAACTTGACCTCTGACTCTCTCGAAGAGTCTACGGCCGCTCTCGAGGGAGACGCGCCTGTTGTCCCTGATCATCCCCCATAGACCGCCCATACCGCAGCACTCGGTTACGACCCCCATCACCTCGCACCCTGAAAACTCAAGAATGCCCTCGATAAGCGCCGTGAGTCTAAGCCTCTGGGAGAAACAAGTAGAGTGTAGCAGGACACCATCGTAGTAGGCCTTTGTGCGGAGTCTGCCCTTCTCGATCTGACTGGAGAGGTACTCGTGCACATCCACGACTCGTTCCGAGACCTCGATGGACTTTTGATTGCCCAACAACTTTGGGTACTCGTGCCTGAGCATCAGGGTGGCCGCGGGCGAAGTTGTTATAATGTACCGACCCTGTCTTACGTGGTTGTGGAGCGATTCGACGTTGAACCTCATGAACGCTTCCAACTCGTCCAGTAGGCCGAGCTCCAATAACACGATACCCGAGTCCCTCTGGGGTGGCATGACGTATGAGTCGCCGCAGCTCCTGAGTAAAGAGAGTAGCCTGAGTCCTATCGAGGGCCTGACGTACCTCACGAACGTGTCTGCGAAGTAAGCGAACCGCGCATCGGAGACCCTCAAGTCCCTCAGCCTCGAATCAAGGGTACCGCCCTCAGGCAGGGGGAGGGGTATGTCATCAGCTATCCCGAGCGTACAGGATAAAAGCGATCTAAACTTTTGATGAGCCATCAACTTCCTGGATAGCGGACTCATACGTGAGATGATGCGAGCGACCGTATGGTAGTTCGCTAGTGCCATCTCTGCGACCCTGATCTTACCCTTGCCCCTGATCGAGTAGTATGCGTGTCTGTACCGTTGCATGATACGCGGTATAGGTATGCCTGCCGGGCAAACGCTCTCGCACCTAGTGCAACCGAAGCACAGATCGATGAGTCCCTTGAATTTCTCTGTGAAGGGATCGGGCGAACCGATCGAGAGGACTGACTGGAGGAGGACCAGCCTCCCCCTACTGGTCCTAGAGGGGGGAAAGGCCGACTCTATGAGAGAGGTGGGACAGACGCTGTTACAGAAGCCGCACCTGATGCACCTCTCGACCTCCAGCGTCAAATCACCGAACAACTCCCTCAGGGTGACGTCCGCTCTCTCCCTACCCAAGACGCACCACCCGTACGATCGAACGCTCTGATAAAAGTCCTAAGCTCAACGTAGGCGACTCAGCCTTATGTAGTACGCGCTATATGGATTAGCCGGATGGATCTGAGAGAGCTGATAGGGACGATGAGGGAGCTCTCGCGACCGAGCGAAGACGAGTCGAGGCAGCTGATGGAACTGGCGAATTCCCTCGTCTCCTCGGTCAGGGAGATCTTCAGAGGCGTGATGGGATTCAGGGACGTGAGTTTGGAGGGGTCCGCGGCCCGGGGGACTTGGACAAGACAGAACCCAGAGGTGGACGTGTTCGTGCACTTCGATGCAGATCTACCAGTCGATATCCTAGAGGAGGTCGTGGTCAAAAGGGGCATAGAGGCCGTGACGAGGCTGGGCGGCACTTACAGGCTGAGGTACGCGGACCATCCGTACGTAGAGGGAATCTTCAGTAGGATGAAGGCGAACGTGGTGGGATGTTACGACGTACCTCCGGGTCACTGGAAGAGCCCCGTCGATAGGACACCATATCATACCAAGTACATAGTCTCCAAGATGACCGATGAGTTACGGGACGACGCGAGGGCTCTGAAGTTCCTGCTCTCAAAGATAGACGCTTACGGTGCGGAGGTGAGGGTGAAGGGTTTCAGCGGCTACCTCGCCGAGCTACTGGTCATCGCGTTCAGAAGCCTCGAGAACCTGCTGAGAGAGGCGTCTAAATGGAAGTATCCTGTCTTCATCGATATCGAGAGTACTGTCGATTACAACGAGGCGATAACTAAGTTCCCGAGGGACCCTCTGATCGTGATAGACCCAGTAGATCGAAACAGGAACGTCGCTTCTGCAGTATCTCTGACGAGGCTCTCGGAGTTCGTTCTATTCTCCAAGTTGTTGCTGAACAGACCGTCGTTGAAGTTCATAGATGGGAGGTGGGCGAGCCCAGACGAGAGGGGGCTGAGAGACGCCCTCAAAGGGAGGGAGACGCTAATGGTGAAGTTCAGATTGAACGGTCAGACGCCACCCGACGTCCTATGGGGAGAGCTATACCGGTCCTTGAAGGGCATAGTTAGGTCTCTCGAGGTCGAGGGGTTTTCCGTCTACAGGAGCTCCGTATTCGTCCCGGACTCAGAGGCCTTCATCATGCTGGAGCTCGATTCGTTGACACTGCCTACCCTCTACAAGCAGATTGGCCCTCCAGTCTACATAAGTGACGTCGTGGCGTTCGTGGAGAAGCATAACAAAGACGATCGCACCGTCTCTGGCCCGTGGGTGGAGGGCGACCGCGTGTATTACCTTAAGAGGAGGGAGGAGACCCGTGCAGACCAGGTACTACTGAGGAAGCTTCGTAAGAACGAAGTCTCGATCTCGCGAGAGTTATCGAGGAGCGTGATGAACGCAACAATATCGACTGACCGCGAGGTGATAGTGAGGGAGCTACTCGGCGTCAGAGACGGAGATCGCTGGCTTCACGAGTTTCTGATCGGGAGGTACGTCAGAATGAGGGATGAGTGAACGATGGGTCTCCCTCGAACGTCTCTGGACCTCAGAGTTACTGAGAGAATTAGCGTACCCCAGTAAGGACGTAAATTACGCCAGGGAGGTGCTCCGCGAGCTCGAGTCGTCTTCAATCATTGAGGTCTCGGTTTGCGATGAAGGGCTAACGGTCCTAGGTAAGGGTTACAGGAGCATAGTGGTGAGATGCAAGATGGACGATGGGGTAGTCGCGGCTAAGATACTCCGAACGGACTCACCTCTCAGAGACGTCCTACATGAGGCATCGATGCAGAGGTACGCCAACGAACACGGTATCGGCCCCAAATTGTTCTCGTCTACGCCCCGCGTCATAGTGATGGAGGAAGTAACCGGGGTTGACCTCGGTCGGTGGCTCGTGGGGACCGGGAGAGATCGGGTGAAAGTGGCGCGTGACATCATATTAGAGCTTCTACGGATGGGCCGGTCATTGGACGAGATACGTCTGAGGCACGGGGAGTTGAGTAACGCTAAGAGACACGTCATCGTTAGCTATCGCGGACCGGTCATCATCGACTTCAGCGCCTCATCTCTTCACGAGAGACCTGCCAACCTCAACGCGCTTCTGAATTACCTCTTCTACGGTGAGGTGAGAGACGTTGTGACGCAGACGATAGGTCTGAGGAGCCCCTCCCTCGGTCCCTTGAAGGCCTATAAGAGATATCACTCAGATCACTGGTATCGGAAGATCCTGGAGGAGTTGATTGCTGAGTGCTGATCGGTAACCCCTCCAGAGCAGTCCTCTTACGTTTTTATCCTAGAGGACGAGGGAGTGAGTTGGCGTGCTGAAGATCCCGAAGACAGTCCTCGATGGGGTGATATCGAGCGTGGAAGCCTCCTATCCTGAGGAGGGTTGCGGCCTCCTCGTAGGTTTCATCGACAGAGGCGTCAGGGTCGTAACTACATCGATCGCTACTCGGAACACCTACTCAAAGTCTAGGCGCAACCGTTACGCAATCGACCCATTGGAGTACATGAGAGTGGAAGAGGCCGCAATCAAAGACGGACGCCAGGTCATCGGAGTCTTCCACAGTCACCCTGACTCACCTGCCGTGCCGAGCAGATATGACACAGAGTACGCCCTACCGCTCTTCACCTACCTCATAATCTCGGTGTGGAGGGGGAGGGCGGAGCAGGTGATGGCCTGGCAGTTGGACGAGGTGAGGGGCGAATTCTTTCAAGAGAGGATAGAGGTAACCTAAGGAGGAACCCTAAGGACGTGAACCTCCTCGAAGTCTCTACTAAGCACTACTCCTCCCAACTTTATCAGGCTTATCGGCCCCCGATAGGGTGTGAAGACCCTCAGGAAGTTCTTGTCTGAACCCATGAATAGACCCAGCGACTCGAAGGCACCAGTTGGACCGTATAAGTAAGAGATGATTCCGATACCCAGACGCGAAGTATCGAGGCTCTGGACGCCGATCACACCGTTCATGATTATCCTCCCTGAACTCCTGAGTTCCTCAATAGCCCATCCGATGTACTCCTCGTAAGTTAACTCACTGAAATGAGAGACCACTATCTCGACTGAGGACCAGTTTCTAGGTATGGACCTGAGCGAGCTACCGCTGAGGTATCTGGTATAGTTCATCACGCGTAGGTCCCTCCTATCCTCCACTCTCCTCTTACTGATGGCTGTCGGCCTATCGAGGAGGTGAAGCTCGAAACCTAAGCGGTCTCCTAACTCACTCAACGCGTCCATGAAACCGACATCGCCGAGGATCACTACGTCACTCGGCTTGAAGGTATCCACTATGGCGGTCTTGTGAAGGGCTGCTCCCTCGTCCATCACCCACCCATCAGAGTCAATTATCACCAGTCCTCGGGGTAATCCCTCTGCAACTGTCGAGGCCACCTTCAACGAACCTCTTACGTCGAGTTGAGATGAGGTATATCCGAAGGGATAGATGACGTTAGGCCTCAGATTATAGAGGTCGTAGACGGGTGTGCTGCTGAGTGCGACACCCATGGTCGTCGGCGGACACATCTCTGACTGGCCTGTGTCTAACTCCACCAAGATGACTCTTTTCGACCTCGAGAGTGCGTTGTTGTACAGATAGGTGGCCAATGAGGTCTTGCCCGAGTCCGTGCTGCCAAGTATGAGGACCCTACGATCCTCTTCAAGTGTTGATGCGAGATCTTTCCAGCCGTCCGGTATCGTGTCCCTATCAACTGTCGTTACCGTGCCCCCCTCTCCCACCTCTACCTCTAACTCCGAATCCGTTACAGCATGTATCGGGAGGATCCTCCACGGCCTCGCCACCACGTTGACGTTCCTCCGCATGTGATAACCGAATATAGTGGCGTCTCCTTGGACCAACCTCACCCTGCACGGCCCACCCGCCAGAACGGTGTGGGACTGCGTGACAGATAACCTCAACCTCCCTGCTCACCACAGGCCTGTCAAATCCCCATAAGGTTCAACGGAATCCTGAGGAAGCTGACGAACTTATCTATCTTCACGGATCGGTAGGCGCGTTCTATCTCCTCGAGCTCCGCCTCGGTCAGCACGACCTCAGCAGACCTCGCGTTCTCCTCGGCTTGCCTCGCGTTCTTCACCCCCGGTATCGCAACTATCTCCGGTGACCTTATCAGCCAACAGAGCGCTAAGTTGACTACGCTGACGCCTTTGCTCTCTGCAACTCGAGCTAGGACGTTCATGAGAGGCTCTAGCCTCCTCAGGTTACCCTTGTCGAAGAGCACGTTCACCCTCCTCACCAGGTCCTTGGGACGGTTGTTGGGGTTGTACTTCCCGGTCAGCATGCCCTGTGCCAGAGGACTGTAACTGATGATGGTTATCCTCTCCCTCTTCGCGTAGGGGATCAGGTCCTTCTCGGGACCGCGTTCGATCAGGTTGTACTTCACCTGATTCGAGACTATCTCTTCCCTTGAGAGGGCCTCCTGGGCCCTCACCATCATCCTGAGCGGGAAGTTGCTCACTCCGATATGCCTCACCTTCCCCTCCTTGACCAGCCTCTCCATTGCTCTCATGGTCTCCCTCATTGGTATGAAAGGATTCGGCCAGTGTATCTGGTAGAGGTCTATCACGTCAGTCTTCAACCTCCTGAGGCTACGCTCGCACGCTCTCAGGACCCTGCGATAGGTGAGGTTGGTGCCCCAGACCTTGGTGGCGATCACCACCTCATCCCTCATATCCTTTATAGCGTCTCCAACTATCTCCTCAGAGGTGCCATTGCCGTAGATCTCCGCGGTATCAATGAGGTTTACCCCCAACTCTATGGACCTCCTTACGGCCTCTATTGCGTCACCTCTCCCGTAACCTTTCCCCCATCCCCACAACTTAGTGCCGAACTGCCAGGTACCTACTCCTATGCTCGAGATCCTCGTACCGCTCTTGCCCAACTCTGTGTAGATCATCCCCATCCCCCGCGTATATTCCACAGCCTCAGATCAATATAATTTGAGCTCATACACCACGGATTTAGTTGACAAATCTCCGATGAGAATTTCTAATCTTTAAATACTTCAACCCACTTTTTAAACCTTGAGACGGGAGAAAGGAAATGAGCGCGTCGTGCGAGGTGTACGCCCCTAGTGACCTCAAGACCGCTCTGCATCTGAAGTCCCGATATAGAGACGACCTTCACGTGGTAGCGGGCGGAACTCTCTCGGTCCGTCTGATGAGCGCGAACGCTATAGAAACCAAGAACCTGATGCTCTTGGAGAGACTGCCCCTCAGCTTCATAAGAGTAAGCGGGCGAAACGTCCAGATAGGTGCCATGACGAGACTGATCGACCTGATCGATAACAGGCTGCCTAAGGCCCTCGTACTCGCTGCGAGATCGGTCCGCGGCCTATCCATCAAGAGCATGGCTACCGTCGGCGGTAACGTCTTCTCCCCATCCCCTGGGTGTGACGTAGCGACGGCCCTCATGGCGTTGGACGCGCACCTTACCCTGCAGAGCATGAATCGCAAGCGTTCCGTACCCTTGGAGAAATTTTACAGAGGTCCGCTAAAGTATAGCATCAGAAGTAATGAGTTGGTGGCCATGATAACCGTGCGGAACCCGCCACAATACTCGACCTTCACCAAGCTGACACCCCTCCCGAACAGCGGCCCGACTATTGCTAGCGTAGCGATCGCACTGGACGTAAACAAGCGCGAGATCGTAAGGAGGGCCTCAGTCGCTGTAGGTGGAATAACCACTCACCCCTACCGAGCAAAATATGTAGAGAGATTCATGCTGAACAAAAAGTTATCGAACATCACGTTGGATCAAGTAGAGCAGGGGCTCGTGCCGAAAGGACTGACGATCATTAAGGACGCGAACGCAAGCAGCGAGTACCGGGAGCGAATGGTGCCAGTTCTCTTTATGCGCGCCCTCAATTCGTTGGTTAAGGAGGTGAGTCGGAGATGAGCTCCTCGAAAGTCAATATCATCAGGTTCGTTCTGAACGATGAGCCCGTAGAGGTATTGGTGCCTCCGACTGAGATCCTATTGAACACCCTGAGGGAGAGGGTAAACGTCAAGTCGATAAGATACGGATGTGGTGAAGGGAGCTGCGGTGCGTGCACCGTGCTAGTAGACGGTAAGCCAAGGCTCTCATGTCTGACCCTGACGATATCCGTAGACGGAAGAGATGTGACGACTGTTGAGGGACTCTCCAAGGACGGAGAGCTGCACCCCATTCAGAAGGCGTTCATCGAGCACAACGCCGCCCAGTGTGGCTACTGTACTCCAGGCTTCATACTCCTCTTGAAAGCTCTCTTGGACAGGAACCCGAACCCGTCTCGAGATGAGGTGATCGATTCTCTGTCAAGTAACCTCTGCAGGTGCACCGGTTACAAGAACATCCTCGAGGCAGCCATGAGCGTAGTCAGGAGGAGGTGAGATGATGGAGCTCTCTACTATCGGTAAACCGGTACCTAACTTCTACGCCCAGTCGCACGCCACCGGTCAGACCCAGTACGTAGACGACGTCTCGTTCCCCGGGATGCTCTGGGCAAAGGCGTTCAGGAGTCCGGTGCCGAGAGGGAGGATCAAGAGGATTGACTATCAGAAGGCACTAAATGTCCCCGGTGTAGTGTCGGTCCTGACCTCGAAGGACGTACCAAATAACCTGACCGTAGATCTGTTCATGATTGGAGTGGGTCCACCGGACGAACCTGTATTGGCTGAGGAGTACGTGAACTACATTGGTGAACCGATATGTTTGGTCGTTGCTAAGGATCAATACGCTGCTCAGAAAGGAGCGGAGAGGATCGAAGCGGACATCGAGGAGCTGGAACCCCTGTTGGATCCGGAGGAGGCCTTGAGACCGGGAGCGCCCATCATCAAGAGCTGGGGCCATAACGCGTTCATATATGGTTCGGGGACCGACGGAGCGACGCCCCCTGGGGGGCAGGGGAGGCCTTACTTCCAGGTGAAGCGCGGGGACGTCGAGAGGGCTTTCCAGAGCGCCGATCACGTGATAAAGGGCGAGTACGTCATGCACCCACAGGAGCACGCACCGATAGAGACCCACGTGTGCGTCGCAAAGCCGGAACCTGATGGGAGGTTGACGATATACTCGAGCAGTCAGGCCCCCTACTTCGTGAGGTCGAACGTCGCTAACGTGCTGAAGATGCAGGAAAGCAAGATAAGGGTGATCTCACTAAATGTAGGTGGCGGGTTCGGGGGGAAGGTTGATCCTGATATAGAACAGTTGACGGCATTGGCGGCACTCAAGACTAACAGGCCCGTTAAGTGGAGGTGGACCAGAGAGGAGGAGTTCACTGTCTCCACTGTTAGGGCGGGTACCAAGGTGTATCTTGAGGACGCGGTCTCGAGAGACGGGCTGATTTTGGGAAGGAAGGGGAGGCTGATCCACGACGCGGGGGCCTACAGCAAGACCTCGCCCTACGGCGTCATCAAGGCCACCGTCAACCTATCTGGACCCTACAGGATACCGAGCGCATACTACCAGGGTTACTGCGTCTACACCAATAAACAACCATCGAGCGCTATGAGGGGTTACGGCGCATACGAGTCGACGTTCGCGGTCGAGCTACACATGGAGCGGATCGCCAAGAGCATTGGCATCGACTCCTGGGAGTTCAGGTTCAAGAACGCGTACAGGAGGGGAGACGTCTCTGTGACCGGAAAGGTCATGGAGGACGCCTACCTCATAGAGGTCATGAAGGAGGCGGCGAGGCTGGCGAACTTGAGGTTGCCCGAGCACCTACTACTTATGAGCTCTGAGAGGTGATCACATGGCGAAGCTCAGAGGAGTCGGTATGGCTGCAATAAATTACCCCACCGGTATGAACCTAGGAGGTGACCCAAGCGAGGCTCTAATCTACGCGCAGACTGGCGGTCACTTCGTGGTTGAGGTCGCTGCGGTTGAGCTAGGCCAAGGACTCGCTACGGTGATGGCGCAGATAGCAGCTGAGTCGATAGGTGTGAAGGTCGAGGACGTAACGGTGAAGTTCGGTGACACTGGATCGGCACCCTTCGATACTGGTACGTTTGCAAGCAGGGTCACACACAGGATGGGGAACGCCGTGGGCATGGCCGGGAAGGAGATGAGGGAAGCGATCCTCAAGGTCGCGGCCGGACACTTGGAGGCGAACGTTGACGACCTAGAGATCAAGGACGGCAACATATACGTAAAGGGAGTCCCAGGGAAGAGCATCAGCGTGGCGGATGTGGTAGGTTTAGCCCACTTCGTCTATCAGGTACCCCTAGTCGGGAAGGGTTACTACGTGAAGCCCAAGAGCGTGGTCAACCCAGAGACCGGTGAGTGCGATCCAGAGTCCGCCTACGGTCACGGGTGTATAGTCGCCGAGGTTGAGGTGGACACAGAGACGGGACAGGTGGAGGTCAAGAAGCTCAGCATAGTCTATGAGGCCGGTAGGATAGTCAATCCGAGACTCGCGGAGGGACAGGCCATAGGTGGTGCCATAATGGGTCTGGGAGGGTGCCTGACGGAGACCGTATACCCCTACTATCCGTCAGTGGAGTACCAGGCTAAGAACTTCAGCGACTACCCACTCTTGAGGGCCTCGGACTTACCCGAGATCACGGTCAAGATCGTTGAGTCACCCACAACGACGAACGTGTACGGGATAAAGGGGATAGGGGAGATGGTAGTGACCGGAATAGCACCGGCGGTCCTTAACGCGATCTACAACGCGACGGGCGTCCAGATCACCGAGATACCCGTGAAACCCGAGAAGGTGCTGAAGGCGTTAGAGGCAAAAAAGAAGAAGTGACCACACGAGACTGGCGCCTCTAGTCTTAGGTCCTTTACGAGCCTACCGTTTTATACGACCCCTAGGATATTCCATCTATCAGATGATCGTGATCGACTCGAGAGAGGCCGCTGAGTCTCCGAAAATCGTGGAGAGTCTCAGCAAGGTCGTGAGCGTCGAGGTGAGACCACTTGACTTCGGAGACTACCTCATACTCGGTGATGGGAGGAAGGCGATAATAGAGCGGAAGACGATAATGGACTTCCTGAACAGCGCGAAGGGTAGGTTGTGGGAGCAGCTCACCGCAATAAAGGGGTTCGACGGAGAGAGCACCCTACTCCTCGAGGGATATCTCGCGCTCTACAGAAAGAGGGAGTGGAACGAGGCTTCGGTGCTGGCAATGATGGACTCGATAATCCACAAGTGGGGGATTCCGATACTCTACGTACCCGACGTGAGGGCGACTCTAGCCTATCTGGTCTGGAAGGACAAGGACCTCGGCGCGGTCAAGGAGCCGAGGGAGAGGGCACTCAGGATGAGGAGGAGAGACATGAGCGTCCCTGAACAGGCACTCTACACGTTGGAGGGGTTGTGCGGACACGAGACGGCAAAGGCCCTATTAGCTAAGTTCGGGAGCTTGGGGAACGCCATAACGTTCATGAACACCGCCGAGAACGCGGCCGCCACTATAGGCACGTTGAAGGTAGGGAACCGTAGGATACCTTCAAAGACCGTCGACCGGATCCTCAAGGTGGTCAAGTTCGACTTCTCCCGCTACTGGTCCAGTAAGGACGAACCGCCCCAAGCGAGTCTGGAGGAGCGGCCCGTATCCGAGGATGAGGAGACCGGCTGATCGGACGTAAATTTAATTAAAGGATATCCTATTAAAATTGCTCAGTAATGACAACGGATCAAGGTAGAGGCCCCCCAAGAGGATCGATCGGAGTGGAGGTGTGATGCGTTGTCACTCGGTCAGCGTGAGAGGATAGAACTCCTCCGGCAGGGGATATTGCACAGGGCCGTGGTACCGCTCCTAGAGATGAGGGGCTTCTTTCCAAGCAACTGGAGGAGGCCTATCTCCCTTGAGGACCTAGAGCTCAGGGAGGACGGGTGGGTGCCCGTATATTCGCAGTACACGACATGGGAGACGTACGTGAGGGAGCACCCCCTTCACGTCTTCTTCAACACCTACTACGGAGACGTTTACGAGCGGGCCTACAGACACTGTTTCGTTGAGTTCATACTACCGTTCAGGAACGAGGAGATAGACTCCAGTCTGATAGGTCTCTTTACTAGGCTGAACCTCAAGGAGGGTGGCTACGTCTGGAAGAACAAGCAACTGGTGGACATCTCTGACCCTAAATCTGCCGTCGCGGAGATAGAGAACCACTACGATCAGCTCCTGCTGGAGGTCATCAACATGAAGTCTCACAAGGAGCAGAGGAGCAACCGGTCACGCGCCCATCAACACAGGTAGGTGAGCGCTATGGGTAGGCGAGTCCAGATACTGGTCGTCGGTTACAACCAAGAGATCTGCACGCCCGAGGCATTACGTATAGCCTACGAGGTCGGCCGCGCGGTTGCTAGGCGGGGCTGTATACTAGTCACGGGCGGGCTGGGGGGCGTCATGGAGGCCGCATCGAGGGGTGCTCTCGAGGAGGGTGGCATGACGGTATCGATAATACCACAAAAAATGCTAAACGTTGCGAACCCGTATAGCACGGTAGTTGTAGCGACAGGTCTGGGACACATGCGGAACTTCGTGAACGTCTACAGCGCTGACGGCGTGATAGTGGTGGGCGGAGGAGCGGGCACCCTATCCGAGGTCTCAGAGGCCTATATCGAGGGGAAACCGATAGTTTGCATCGAGGGTTCTGGAGGTATCGCGGACAACCTGCCTGAGTTCCTGGACGAGAGGAGGACGGTCAGGATCATGAGGGCCAGGGCCCCCGATGAGGCCGTGAGCTTGATACTCGACATGTTGAAGTGACCTTACCTCACGTATGCCAAGTAGGCCGAAGCGAAGACGACCGTCCCCATCACATGAGCCACTGTGCAGTAGACGCATAGAGAGTTTATCACGAAGACCTCTAAGTAGACTAGGTAGGTTATCGAGAGGAGCCCCAGTATTGACCAGACCATCATGGCCATCGTGTATGACCTCTCCCTCCCCAGGTTAATGGAGAGGAACCCCGCGACCACGAACCATACCAGCCCGAGGAGTGCGAGGGGTACGCCGTAGACGCTCGAGTAGGGGCTTGAGAGCACGTTGGTACAAGAGAACGTCGTCCCTATCTCGCATATGGGGGTGCTCTCTACTAAATTAGGATCGAGGAGGATGGCCGAGACTAATGCACCCGCAGATGAAGCGCCGATAGAAGTGATGCGAAGGACCCTCGACCTATCAATCAATTCACTCAATTGTTTAGTGCCCTCCTGATCAACGCGGCGAGGCTCTCATAAGTCTGAGAGCCGACGAGATTCCCGACTATCGTACCGTCAGAGTCCACGACGTAATAAGTGGGAGTTCCTTGGACGTTATATCGCGCGAAGACCTCCAGCCTCTGATCGAAGACTACTTTCCATGGTATAGAGTGCCTCGCGACGAAGGCTGCGGTCTGGTCCTCATCAGTTCTCTCATCGTCTCCAGCGATCGTGACGAACTCGACGTTGTACGGCCTGAAGTCGTTGTAGAGCCTCTTCAGGGTCGGTTCCATGCTGTTACAGTGAGGGCACCAGGATAGCACGAAGTCAAGGAGCACTACCTTCCCCCTGAGCGTGGAGAGGGAGAGGCGTTCGGGCGTCAGACCTGACGAGGTTATGACGTTTAGTGTGAAGTCCGGGGCAATCCTTCCCGGTCCAGTACCGGTCTGTAAGGGCTGAGAGCTCTGCTGGGACGTGAGCATGAAGACCACGACCCCTATCACGAGGACCAAAGGGAGGAGCGCTATGAAGTACTTTCCCGCCACCTTTCCCTTCTCCCTCCTCTTACCTTTCCTCACCATGATTTCAGAGAAGGATCACGTCATCATCTAATATATCTTTGGCGCGAATTAGTAGAGAGTTAGGTGGTCGAAATTTACCCTTTATATCTGACTGATAGGTACGAGAATGTGTGAAAGTCGCCCTCGCTTACAGCGGCGGACTGGATACCACAGTCTCGATACCGTGGCTCCGCGAAAAGTACAACGCTGAGGTCATAACTGTCACGGTTGATGTGGGTCAACCGGACGATTTCAAGGAGGTCGAGCAGAGAAGCAAGAGCGCAGGCGCCATAAGACACTATCATATAGATGCGAAGAGGGAGTTCGTGGAGGACTTCGTGAAACCATGCATAAAGGCGAATGCGCTCTACGAGGGAGAGTACCCGCTGATATCCGCGCTGAGCAGGCCCTTGATCGCCATGAAGGTCGCTGAGATAGCTATCAAGGAGGGTTGCGATGCGGTAGCACACGGTTGTACGGGAAAAGGCAACGATCAGGTCAGGTTCGATGTGACGTTCGCCGCGGTAGCCCCTCACCTCAAGATAGTAGCGCCAGTGAGGGAGTGGAACATGACCAGGGACCAAGAGATCGAGTACGCGAGGCAGAGGGGACTGATGCTCGATTACAAGAAGAGCAGGTTCAGCATAGACGAGAACCTATGGGGCAGATCGATAGAGGCCGCCGAGCTCGAAGACCCGTGGACTGAAGTGCCCGCGGAGGCATTGAAGTTCATCAGGGAGCCGCGGATGGCTCCCGATAAGGTAGAGAGGTTGGAGATAGAGTTCGAGGGTGGAGTACCGAAAGCTTTGAACGGTGAGGAGATGGAACTAGGACAGCTCATCCACGAGCTGAACCTCATAGGGGGTAGGAACGGCTTCGGACTTATTGACCACATAGAGGACCGCGTGGTCGGTTTCAAATCCAGAGAGGTCTACGAGGCGCCCGCAGCCCTGACGCTGATACGATCTCACATGGACCTGGAGAAAATGACCCTCAATGGCAAGGTCCTCTCGTTCAAGAGGTTAGTCGATACGGAGTGGGCGAATTTAGTTTACGCGGGGTTCTGGTTGGATCCGTTGATGGACGCCTTGGTCGCATTCACGGAGGAGACGCAGAGGGACGTCACAGGTAAGGTCAAGGTCGAGCTGTACAAGGGCTCTCTGAGGATAACCGGCAGGTTAGCTGAGAGGCCGCTCTACTCTAGGGAGTTGGCGACCTACACGAAGGAGAGCGTCTTCGACCAGCTCGCAGGAGCCTCCTTCTCCAGGATATGGGGTCTCGAGACCGTGGTCAGCAGTTCTCGGAGGAGGAGAAAGTAATACTCGATATTAGAGTACCGTCACGCTCTTCGCAAGGTTCCTCGGTTTGTCAGGATCCAGTCCCCTCCTCAACGCGAGATAGTACGCCAGGAGCTGATATGGGATCACGTAGACTATGGGCGAGAGGAGGTAATTGACCTTTGGGACCCCCACGAAGTGGTCTGCCAGTTCAGCGACCTCCGAGTCTCCGTCCTCACCCACTATCGTGACCTTCGCGCCCCTAGCCTTCATCTCCATCACGTTGTTGATGGCGAGTTTCCTCGTCTCATCACGCGGTATCGTGAAGACGACGTTACGGTCCTCCTCGACTATGCTTATCGGTCCGTGTTTGCTCTCACCAGCGGGGAGGGCTATCGACGGTATGTAAGATAGCTCCATCACCTTCAACCTCGCCTCGAGTGAGGTGACGTAACCCAGCCCCCTACCGAGGAAGACGAGCACCTTGGCCTGTGAGAGGACGTCCGAGAGGGACTTCACTTCTGGTTCAACACTCTTTATCGTCTCCGAGACCAACTGAGGGAGGTTGTGGAGGTCGTCCTTGAACCTATCGATCTCTGACTGAGAGACCTTGCCGCGTTTCCTCGCCAACCTTAGAGCCAGTTGGGCCAATACGGTCAACTGTGCGGTGAACGTCTTGGTTGCGGCCACTCCTATCTCGGGGCCTGTGTTCTGCAGTATGTACGCCCTCGAGATCCTGGTGAGCGTGCTTCCCACCACGTTGGTCAGTCCGAGCACGGTCGCTGCACGTAACCTGGCGTACTCTAAGGCGTTCAGGGTGTCGATGGTCTCACCGGACTGACTCACCGCGAGTATTACGGTATCGATACCCACAGCGTTACCGAAGTTCTCCACGAACTCAGAGGCCACCACGGGATACGTGACCAACCTCGCAAGTTTCGAGAACATGTAGGAGGCCGCCAAGCACGCGTGATAGGACGTACCTGCCCCTAGGAGGAAGACCTCCCTCCCGCGGTCTAAGAACTCAACTATGAGGTCAGCGTACTGCTCCTGGATCCTGAGAGCCTCCCTCACGGTCAAGGGCTGATCATATATCTCCTTCAGCGTGAAGTGCGGGAACCCCGCTTTGTGGGCCGCCTCTATGGACCAGTTTAAGGTGACCGGTTTCCTGCTAACGCCCTCCATATTATCGAGCTTGTAGATAGTCAAACCGTTCAGGGTGAGCACACCGACCTCCCCGTCCTCGAGATAGACCACTCTGTTCGTCCTCTCTAGGAACGCGGAGACGTCCGAGGCAGCAAATACGGCACCGTCCCCAAGACCGACTATTAACGGAGACTCGCGCCTCGCCAGTATGATCCTATCAGGTGACGCGGTCGAGATTATGGCGAGTGAGTATGACCCCCTCACCCTCCTCAGCGCCTCAACAGTTGCAGCGAGTAAGTCCCCGTGCTTGGAGAAGGAGTGCGATATCAGGTGTGCCACGACCTCTGTATCCGTCTTCGATACGAAGTTGTACCTCAGCTCCATCAGCTCGCGTTTCAGCTCCAAGTAGTTCTCTATTATGCCGTTGTGGACGACAGCGATCCTGCTGTGCATGTCGAGGTGCGGGTGAGCGTTGACCGCGTTGGGTGCACCGTGTGTCGCCCACCTAGTGTGAGCGATACCTATTTTCCCCGGTAACTCACTCATCAGTAACCTCTCCTCTATCTCATCGATCTTCCCTACGTCCTTCTTGACCAGGATCTTACCGCCGTCGATAGTAGCGATGCCCGCGGAGTCGTAACCTCGGTACTCCAGCATCTTCAGTCCTCTCACCAGTATCGGCGCGGCCCTGCCATCTCCAACTATACAACCGAAGATACCGCACATTGCCGAGAATACCTCACCCACGACCTCTAATATATGTTAGTCCTTCCAATCTGATAGAACACGTTCTATAAGCTTCTACTCCTGGCCAGATCCAGGGCCCTCATGAGATCAGTCTCAGTATCGACGTCCAAGAGCTCGATAGGGTCCACGGTCACTCCCTCTCCGTCAGCGAGGTGCCTCCTGACCAACTCCTTCGCGCCCCTGTCACCAGTTATGCTGGAGAGCTCGGGGAAGAGGACCCTGCGGAAAGCTACGGGGTTCCTGACGTCACCATCGAGCGTACAGTAGGCCACGACACGACCCCTCCGTAACGCCTCGACCAACCTGTCTATCGTCGAGGACCTGACGAAGGGCTGGTCACCGACTAGTATCACGAGTGCCTCGACTGAGTCGGGTAGAGCTCTCACCCCGGCCCTTATGCTACTCGACATACCCTCCCTCCACTCCGCGTTTCGCACGACCTTCACGTCCCTAGGCAGGACCCCCTCGACTTCGTCTGCCCTATTCCCAGTGACCACTATGACTCCCTTGACGCTCGACCTCAAGGCAGTATAGACGCTCCACAATACCAGTGGTCTACCACCCAGGTCAACCGTCAGCTTGAACTTATCGCGCATCCTCGTCGAACCTCCTGCGGCCAATACTATGGCGTAGGCGATCAAGCTGCACCTCCCCACACGCTAGCCGGGTATATCAGCTTATGAGGGATGAGTTGACGTATAGAGTTTATTTCTCGGCTCAAAGCATCCATGGTGATGCTCCCTCATGCACTGTCCCACGAGGCATCGGGGAAATGCGTGGTCTGTAAGGCCGAGATCCACGGAGTCTCTCATCGTGTCGTTGGGCTCGGCACAGTATGCATGAGGTGCGGTCTGGAGCCTGTAGAGTGCGACTCCTGCGGGTCGAAGGTCAAGCGAATGACACTGACGTACCTTAGGGGTCGCCCTCTCTGCCTGATCTGCTACGGAAGAGAGCGCGAGAGGTCCGCGAAGAGGACGTCCGTATCGATAGACGGCTTCGGCCTCGGCCCTGAAGGGATACTGAGGGCCGCGATGGAGAAGATGCCTCCAGGCTACGTTTTAGTGGGCCTCAGACTCAACCCTAACAGCAAGACCAGCTGGGTCGCGGAGTACGAGAGGGAGGACGTCTACTCCATGAGGTGCGGATGAGACTCACCTATTTATAGAAGTCGGATGGAGAGAGTACGAGGGGACATGTCCGGTGGTTTAGTTTGGCGAGTTATCCGCGAGGTTAAGTAGACGCCTCAAGGGCCTCAAGCTGACGAGGCTTAAATTCCCCTCCGACCCGTTCCAGTTGTACGTCAGTTGCGTTGAGCCGAGGTACGACTACTCATTCCTCTTCGAGTCGGTCAGCGGTCCCGAGAAACTCCGCGAGTACTCATTCATAGGGTTCGACCCGTACGCCGTGATAAAGGTCAGGGGACAAGAGATCGAGGTCGTAGACTTCATCAACGGTGATGTGACAGAGATAGAGGCGCGCGACCCGCTGGAGGTGCTAAGGCATCTGATACCGAGGGCGACCATACAA
The DNA here is from genome assembly GCA_025059745.1 of Aigarchaeota archaeon. Taxonomy (GTDB): domain Archaea; phylum Thermoproteota; class Nitrososphaeria_A; order Caldarchaeales; family Calditenuaceae; genus JANXDH01. Next base: position 358,910 of record JANXDH010000004.1, read on the forward strand.
GGGGGGTGTAGGTTCATGGGAGGGGCCGTCGGCTACGTCTCATATGACGCCGTGAGGTACTGGGAGGAGATCCCCCTCCTAAAACCCCGGGAGGATGAATTCTACGAGATTGAACTCGGCTTGTACAACGATGGGATCGTTATTGATCACAGGATGGGCGAGGCGTACGCCTTCTCCTGGTCTGGGGTGGAGCCGGATACGATCGAAGAGAGAGGGGTGAAAGACGGTGCTGGAGAGCTCGAGGCTGGGATTCCACAAACCAACCTCAGTAAACGGGACTTCGAGCGGATGGTGGAGAGGGCGAAGGAGTACGTGCTCGATGGTGACGTCTTCCAGGTGGTGCTCTCGAAGCGCTACTCCATGGACCTCAAGGGAGACCCTCTGAGGTTCTACTCCAATCTCCGTCAGCTCAACCCCTCTCCTTACATGTTCTACATGAGGATGGACGAGAGACTCCTGATAGGTTCGAGCCCCGAGATGCTCTTCAGGGTGGAGGGCGGGTCGGTGAAGACGTTCCCTATCGCAGGCACAAGACCGATAACTGGTGACGAGAAGCTCGACGAGAGGCTGGGAGAGGAGCTCCTGAGGGACGAGAAGGAGCTCGCGGAGCACGTGATGCTGGTCGACCTCGCTCGCAACGACCTCGGAAGGATATGCAGATACGGTACCGTGAAGGTGAGATCGTTCATGGAGCTTCACAAGTTCAGTCACGTCCAGCACATAGTCTCGGAGGTGGAGGGTGAGCTCCAGTTAAACATGGACGCCTGCGACGCGCTCAGGGCCACCTTCCCCGCGGGTACAGTCTCTGGAGCGCCGAAGGTGAGGGCCATGGAGATAATAGAGGAGCTGGAGCCGGTACGGAGGGGTCCATACGCTGGCTGTGTAGGTTACTACTCGTACAGCGGAGACGCCGACTTCGCAATCACTATAAGGACGCTCTTCTACGATGGTAAGAGGGCCCACGTTCAGTCGGGTGCGGGGATAGTGTACGACTCGATACCTGAGAGGGAGTGGTACGAGACGGAGCACAAGGCCGCCGCTCTGCTGAGGGCGTTGGGGGTGAGACTCGAGTGAAGATACTGGTAATAGACAACTACGACTCGTTCGTCTATAACATCGCACAGTACCTGGGGGAGCTCGGAGCCCAGGTGCTGGTCTACAGGAACGACGCCCTGACACTAGAGGAGGTGATCGCGATGGACGTCGATGGGATAGTCGTATCGCCCGGCCCCGGTCATCCTTCTTCCAGGCGATCCTTCGGAATATCGGGCGACATTATAGCAGAGCTGGGAGAGAGTACCCCGGTGCTGGGCGTCTGTCTCGGCCACCAGGGAATTGCGGTGGTGTTCGGTGGTACGGTGGAACGCGCGTCTAGGATAATGCACGGGAAGACGAGCACGGTCGCGCACGACGGAGAGGGGATATTCGAGGGCGTCAGGCAGCCCCTGAAGGTGACCCGGTACCACTCGCTCGTGATCAAGAAGGTCCCGGAATGCTTGAGGGTCACGGCGCACTCGCTGGACGACGGAGAGGTGATGGGCGTGAGGCACATGAGGTATCCGATAGAGGGGGTGCAGTTCCATCCTGAGTCGGTCTTGACGGTGGACGGCCACAAGATGCTCCGTAACTTCCTGAGGATGTGCAGGAGATGATACTCGAGGCCATAGAGAGACTCGTGGGTGGAGGGGAACTGACCGAGTCGGAGGCGAGGTTGGTGACTTTGGAGATACTCAGGGGTGAGGCTACGCCCGCCCAGACTGCATCCTTCCTCACCGCGATCTCCATACGTGGAGAGACAGAAGAGGTGATCGTCGGGATGGTGAGGGCCATGCGCGAGTCATCTATAACCATAAGACCGTCTGTCAACGGTCGATTGATAGATACCAGCGGTACCGGAGGAGACAACGGCAACACCTTTAACGCCAGCACCTCAGCGGCGATAATAGCGGCCGGTGCGGGCGTATACGTGGCTAAACACGGGAACAGGGCCGTGAGCAGCAAGTGCGGCAGCGCGGACGTACTTGGCGCTTTGGGCATCAACTTGAGCGCGGGACCCGAGGTGGTCAAGGGTTGCATAGAGAGGGTGGGGATAGGCTTCCTCTTCGCGCCTAACTTTCATCCAGCCATGAAGGCAGTAGCTGGCGTGAGGCGAGAGCTGCGGATGAGGACAGTGTTCAACCTACTGGGACCGTTGACTAACCCCGCGGGTGCGAACGCTCAGGTCATCGGTGTATCGAGCGAGAGGTTGATGGGGAAGGTGGCCTCCGTCGTACGACGCCTCGGCACAGAGGAGTCTCTAATAGTCTACGGGAACGGTCTCGACGAGGTCTCAGTGACCGGGCCTACCACTATCATCAGAGTATCGAACGGTGAAGTCTCCCAGTTCTCGTTTTCACCGAACGAGATAGGAATGCCACTCTACGATCACACTGAGATATCGGTCGCGTCGGTAGAGTCAGCCGCCAACCTCATGTTCAACCTCCTCTACGACCCCCCCTCAGTTAAACCCGCCGTACGCGACTTCGCACTCCTCAATGCTGCAGCCGCCCTTATGGTCTCAGGCCGTGCATCGAACTTAGAGGAGGGACGTGACATGGCGAGAGAGGCCCTCTATTCAGGGAGGCCGTACGAGAAGTTGAAGCTCCTCGTGAAGTACTCCGGTGGCGATCTAGCCGTCCTCGAGGGGATGGAGGTTGGTAGGAACTGAGCTCGTTAAGAGATTGGCGGAGGTGGCCTGGTCCAACGTCAGGGAGGGTTACTACTCGAGGTGGTTGAGCCTCGAGCCTCCGAGACCTACTCCTCCATCACTAAAGGGAGTCATAGAAAGGCGTCGAGGCCGGGCCGTGATAGCCGAGGTGAAGTACAGCTCACCGATCTCGGGGAGATTGGTGAAGGACCCCATGGACCCCCTCGTCACGGTCGAGAAGATGCTGAAGGGTGGTGCAGCAGGACTCTCGATCCTCACCGAGCCCCAGCTCTTCAACGGAGACATCTCTACGATGCGTCTGGTCGCAAACGAGTTCGACGTACCCCTCTTGATGAAGGACGTGATTGTTAGTCCCATACAGATCGAGGCGGGTCGTAACGCGGGTGCGAGCGCCGTGCTGCTGATAATGAGACTCTTCGATAGGGGGTTCTGCGGTGATCCGTTGGAGGAGATGATATCGCGCGCCAAAGAGCTGGGGTTAGAGGTGGTTCTAGAGACGCACGGTGTGGCGGAGTTCGAGAGGGCCCTCGATTACGATGTCGAGATGATTGGGATAAACAACAGGGACCTCGACTCGTTCACCGTCTCGCTCGACGTGAGCTCGGAGGTCCTCAGGAGGGTGAAGCCGAGGGGGAGGTTGATGATCAGCGAGAGCGGCATCTCTACCGCGAGCGACATAAGACGTTTAAGAGAGGCTGGAGCCGACGCGTTCCTGGTCGGTACGTCGATCATGACCTCGAGTGACATCGAGGGCAAGGTCAGAGAGCTCGTAGAGGCATGATCGTGAAGATCTGCGGAGTAAAGAGATACGAGGACCTGAGAGCCATAGCGAGGGAGGAGGTGGACATGGTGGGGTTCATCTACGGGTTCGAGGGTAGGCCCAGGAGCCTTGGACTGAGAGAGGTCGTTGAGCTTGTGACGAGGACTCCAGAGAACCTCAGGCCGGTGGTAGTCACGCGTTCAGATCAGGGACTCGTGGACGACCTACTCTCAGAGTGCACACCGTTCGCGCTCCAACTCTACGGAGATAGGGTTATGAGGGCCAAGGGAGTAAAGGTGATCTTACCGGTGGCAGTGGACAAACGACCGAGTCTAGAATCAATTAAACTGAGTAGGGATCTGCCGGACTATATCCTCCTAGAGTCTGGAGAGCCAGGTTCGGGACGAACGATAGATTGGGAGTTGGCGCGGAGTGCGAGAGAGGCTCTGGGTGACAGGAAGGCCATCCTCTCCGGAGGGTTGAGACCTGAGAACGTTTGCGAGGCGATAAGGATCGTGAGACCGGACGGCGTCGACACCTCGAGCGGTGTTGAGAGGTCTGTAGGCGTCAAGGACGTTGAGAGGATCAAGGCTTTCGTTAAGGCCGCTCGCGGATGCATCGGGTCACTCTGATGGTAGGAAGCGTTCGTAAGATTGAAGGTCTAGCAGACCGTGACCGCTGAAACACAATAGGATGACGCCCTCCTCGTTGGTCCTTCTGTACCGCTCGGCCTCCTCGAGTACAGCACTGACGGCGTGGGCGGTCTCCGGTGCAGGGAGCAACCCCTCGACCCTCGTGAGTTTCAAGGCAGCAGCAAAGGCCTCCTCTTGCTGGTAGGACCTCGCTTCGATGAGGTGCTCACGCAACAATAACGAGACTATGGGTGAGAGACCGTGGTACCTCAGACCGGCCGCGTGGATCGTGGGAGGTAAGAAATCCTTACCCAGATTGTACATCTTCAGCCTCGGCAGGTATCCTGCGGAGTCGACGAACTCGTAGTCGTACCTTCCCGTGGTCATCCGGGGAGCCCCCTTGGATTCGACACCGATGATTCTCGTCCTCTCATACCCTTCACCTCGGAGTCTAGAACCGATGAACGGCAGAGCTATGCCTCCGAAGTTGCTGCCACCGCCGACGCATCCTATTATCACGTCCGGTTCTACTCCCTCCTCCTCCATCTGCCTCATCGCCTCGAGCCCTATGACGGTCTGGTGTAGGATGGTGAAGTTCATCACGCTGCCAACAGCGTACTTCGTACTCTCTTCACTCAGCACAGTCTCCACGCCCTCCGAGATCGCTATACCGAGGGAACCCGGGTGGTTCGGGTCACTCGCGAGGAACCTTCTACCTATCTCCGTCCTCTCGCTCGGGCTGGACACGACCTCGGCCCCGAAGGAGAGCATCAGAGTCCGCCGATACGGCTTGGTGAGGTAACTGCTCCTCGTCATGAAGACCGTGCATCTGAGCCCCATAACGGCTGAAGCCAAAGCGACCGCAGAACCCCACTGTCCCGCACCGGTCTCCGTGACGAGCTTCTTGACGCCCTCTTGCCTCGCGTAGTAGGCCTGCGCTACGGCCGTGTTCGGTTTGTGGCTACCTGTCGGGTTCACGTCCTCCCTCTTGGCGTAGATCCTAGCGCGGGTTCCCAATACCCTCTCGAGCCGCTTCAACCTGACCAGAGGGGTGGGCCTACCCAACGTTCTGTAAGCGTCAAAGACCTCCGTAGGTATCTCCACCCACCGTTCAGAGGTCTGCTCCTGATCGATCAGCGCGTCTGGAAACAGCCTCGGTAAGAGTTCTATCCTAGATTCCGCACCCAACTCCTCAGGGTCTCTTGGCGGCGGTAGCGGCCTCGAGAGGTCCGGGATTACGTTGTACCACCTGTGCGGTATACCGGTCAACTCTCCATCGCCTCCTTCAGTGACCTAACCAACTCGACCGATCGTTCGGCCTCACCCTCCTCCAACATCTTGAGGATCGCACTGCCCACCACCACGCCGTCCGCGCCTGCAGCTACGTACCGTCTCACCTGCTCCGGTGTTCTAACGGCAAAACCGACCACTAGTGGCACCTGACCGAGGAGTCGCTTGATCACCCCTATGTTCCTCTCCGCGGTTACCGGTAGGTGAACCCCCGTAGATATCATCAGCCCCAAATAGACGAACGCTGGATCCAACGAGGCGATCCTTGTCACTAGCCTGTGCGGGACCGTTGTAGGTACGAAGAACGTCAGCTCCAACCCGTACTCCCTACTCATCGCGACGTACTCGTCCACCCTCTCGGGATAGTCGATCAGTAAGTCCGGGAAGAGAACAGACTCAACGTGTTCTGCAGCCCTCGAGTACACTTCACGCAGTCCCATATTCGCTGCGAACTCAAAGTAGGTGAAGAGGACCTTCTGTTCAGCATCGAACTGACGCACCATATCGAGCAGTTCCCTCACTCTACCGTCGCACGTTCTCAAGGCCCTCGCGATCGACCTTCGTATGGTGGGCCCGTCGTACTTCGCGAGCGGTGTGGGGAGGCCGAGTTCTAGGACGTCACACCCCGAGTGCATGAACCTCTGTATCAGTTGCGGTTTTACGAGGTCGTCACCGAGAGTTACGTAGACTATCAGCCGCCTGCCACTGGACATAAACTCCCTCAACCGCACGGACTCCACACATCTAACCCTTAATAAAAGAGTATGTAGCCCGGGGCGGATTCGAACCGCCGTCAGCGGGTCTCCCCTCATCTGCCGATCCAAAGCCCGCCATCCTTGGTCCGCGTCTGACCAGCGATTGACCGCTAGACGACCGGGCTACCCGAAATAATCAAGTCCAAGGGCTCTGATATTAGCATTAATCGAGAGCTACTGCCTGGTCTCCTCCACAACCACGTTGGACCTGCAGTTGCCCAGCACCAACCCTCCCATCTTCTCCCAGATCCACGCTATGAACACGTTCCTCAGCACCTCCGCGTCGCTATTCCCCATCTTCCCTCTCAGGTAGGAGAGACAGGCGTACTGTTCGGGGGTCAGGGTGACCAGTATGTGTTTAGTCTCTTTCAAACCGAATTGAGATCTATTATACCAAAGATATAAAGTTATAATATCCAGCGATATCCATAGAGAGTCCGCGCGTACCTAAGTCTCTAAAATCAGATCGATTTTTAGTATATACAGTATATATCAATATTGTAAACAAGTACGTCAAGGATATAATCCTTGTGATCGTTATATGATGCGGTGAATAGGGATGAACATAGTAGAGCAGATCAGGGAAAGGGTAGAACCAAGAGCTAAGGCGACGATACTCGTCGTAGTGACCGGCGATACTCCTATGAACTTCGTTGAGTCGGCGATCGAGCTAGCCAGACTGGAGGACGCGCGGATACTGTTGGTCTCTCTAGTCAGCGCGAAGGAGGAGGTGCCCGAGGAGTTCTACGACTTCGCGAAGCTTGAGGGCTTGGAGGGAGACCCCAAGACTTGGTACCTTACTATGCTAGGCGAACAGACGCTACGCCCCTTCGAGAAGGTCCTGAGGGAGAGAGGGGTCGAGTTTGAGTCGATCGTAGAGATCGGCGAGCTATCGGAGATATTGCCCACGCTGACTAACGTCTACAGGCCAACCAAGGTAGTCCTCCGTGCGAAGGACATGGTCAGACCGGCTAGGTGGCCCTTCAGGAGAAAGATCGAGAGATTAGACTCCGTTAACGTACCGGTAACCATAGTGCCCTAATCAGGTAAAGCGACAGGACCGCGGCATTTCTGTAGATCATTTTATATCTTTATATTTTCATCACAGGTATTTGGTGAATAATCTAGCGGCCGTGGTCTAGCCTGGTAGGACACGAGCCTGCCACGCTCAGAAACGGTGGATTCGGGGTCGCGGGTTCAAATCCCGCCGGCCGCATAGCGCGCGATCAATATAGGCTCACCGACCTCCCGGCTCCACACTCCCTGGCCCTGTTGTAAACCATCCTAGCCATTGCTAGATCCCAAATCGCAAGTCCCGTGGAATCGAAGACCGTAACGTCCTTGTTGCTCGAACGACCGGAGATCCTTCCAACCATCACATCTGACAGTTCTCCGCTCACGTCTCTCAACGACAATATCCCCTGACTCAGGGGGACGTTTATCTCGCCCGACTGACTGGCCTGGGTTAAATCATCTACGAAGATCTTCGCCCTCTTCAGTATCCTTGGATCGAGTTCCTGTTTACCTGGAGCGTCAGCGCCTATGGCGTTGATGTGCACCCCATCGCGCACCCACTCATCAATGACTACAGGGCCCCTCGCAGTAGTTGTTGTGACTATTATGTCAACGCCGTCCACGGCCTCCCTCGCCGAGTCGACTACTACAGACCTGAACCCCAGACTAGACAACTCCTCAGCGAACCTCTTGGCGACAGTGGGATTGATGTCCATGACCCTCACCTCCTCGACTTCTTTGACGACCTCTCTGATCGCGGAGAACTGACTCCTGGCCTGGGTGCCCGCACCGACCATCCCAATCTTCACTCTCTTCTTGACATCAGTCAAGTACTTGACGGCGACAGCACCGGCAGCACCGGTCCTCAGGCTAGTGATCGTCGTCCCGTCCATGACGGCTATAGGTGAACCCGTCGTACCGTCGAGGAGCACTAATATCGCTTGGACTGTCGGCAGATTCAGGGTTCGGTTATCGGGGCAGACGCTGACTACCTTCGTGCAGGCCATGCCGTACTTTTCTATAAAGCACGGCATCACCCTGAAGTCTCCCCTCGGTAGCTCCACGTAGGTCTTCTCTGGCATCACAACCTCTCCCCTCCCCTTCAAGATCATGACCTCTTCGATTGCATCTATGAGCTCCCTCATCGAGACCAATTCGACGATCTCCTTAGCACTTATGAACAGCGTCTCCACAGAAGTTCCCTTATATGACGGTGGTCTACTATTATTTATTCATCAATCAACTAGGTTAAGCGTCTCGAGGTTACGGGGCGCGTAGATCTCCGACTGAGCGATCTTCTGTGCGCCCCTCATCAGCGAGTTGATCGCCTCCCGCTCTCCGTGGACCAAGAGTATCTTCCTGGGCTTCGGGGTCACCCTCCTAATGTAATTGAGGAGCTGCTGACGACTCGAGTGACCAGAGAACCCCTCTACCTTCTCCACATCCATCGCGACCCGTAGCAGCTCCTGTTTTCCAGTCTCATCGACCAAATTTATCTCCCTAGCGCCGTTCAGTAACCTTCTTCCCAATGTGCCCTCGACTTGGTAGCTGACGAAGAGGAGGGAGTTCTTCTCATCGCCCGCGAGCTCCCTGAAGTATTTGAGGACCGGCCCTCCCTCTAACATACCTGATGTGGCGAGTATTATCGACGGCTCCTTGCTAGTTAGCACCTCCTCCCTTTGCTGATGACTCTTGATGATCGTGAAGTACTCGGAGAGGAAGACGTTCCCGCTGGTCCTGATCTCCTCTTGGAGCTCTCGAGAGAGGTACTCGACGTACATGGTGTGGATCGCCGTCGCCTCTATCAGCAACCCATCGAGTATTATAGGTGCCTCGGGTATCTGGCGCCTCTCGAAGAGCGACTTGATTATTAGCATTATCTCCTGCGCCCGGCCCACGGACGGTACTGGGATGAGCACGACTCCGTGTCTCGAGATGGTGCGCTGGATGTGTTCAGCCAGCATGCCCTCACTCTCCTCCCTCGTGAACGGTACTGGAGTCGCGCCGTAGGTGCTCTCCATTATCAACGTCTCAGCCCTAGGGAACTTGCATACCGCCGGGTCCAATATCATGCTCTTCTCGAACTTGAAGTCGCCAGTATAGATCACGTTGTGGAACCCCTCCCCGACGTGTATGTGGGCTATCGCGGAACCCATTATGTGACCGGCGTTATAAAACGCCAACCTTATGTCCGGGGTGATGTTGGTCACTAGGTTGTACTTCAGACAGATGGTGTGCTGGGCCTCTAGCCTGACCTCGCCCTCTGAGTAAAGAGGGAAGAAGCCCTCCTTACCGGCTAGACTGACATAATCGAGCTGCTCCATCAACATCAAGGGGAGCGTAGGCTCCGTCATGTAGACCGGTCCTCTATACCCGTATTTGAAGAGGAGCGGTAAGGCTCCGTGGTGATCCATGTGAGAGTGCGTGATGACCACAGCGTCCAGCTCGTTTATGATGTCGGGATACGCATCGATCCTCGGTAGCATATCGATGGTGCTGGTCGAACCAGCGTTGATCCCACAGTCGAGGAGCACCGTACTCTCCCTTGTTTTCAGAAGTATGGCCGATCTACCGACCTGCATCCCCCCACCCAGCATCATCACGGTCACCTCACCGGGCTCGAACAGTTGATCCCTGAAGACCCTCTCACCTATCGACCTCAGTGTATCCACCCTCCTCTCTCCCTCTCCGTAGATGTATCTCCGCATCTTCTCGATGGTCCTTGATGGTATCGGTGGTGACCTCATCAAGTTGATCACCCAACCGATGCGCCCCTCTAGCTCACTCACCAGCTCGCTAGAGACGATCTGATCCGCACCGGCCATCTCTATGTTGACCTCACCGAGCTCCTCATCGAAGAACAGACTGTAATCGTATCTGCCCAGCTCAGACTCTATTATTCTCTCGACCTCTTCCTTCGGGAGCCTTATGCTCTCGTCGGGTCGTATGATGACCCTCTTCTTGATCAGATTTACGAGCTCCTTTGCTATCTTACCGCGGTCGACGAAAGCCTCCCTGTTCTGTATGTAAATTGCGAGCCTCGGCCCCTCGTAATCGATCTTGGTAGCGACGGTCCTGTCTCCACTCATCTCGGCGAGGTACTTCAGGACTTCAGCCCTGAGCTTATCTAGTGAAAACATGAGCGCGAGTTTGATACCTCACTAGGATGGTAGGAACGGTCTCACGAAGTTCTCGAAGAGCGGTCTCTTCTCGTTGCTCGAGAGTTCCCTGAACATCGTCGCGGGCGATATGTATGCCACGTCTATGTTGTCGCCCGAGCCTATATCGCGCCTTATTGCCGCGGCCACGGCCTTGTATGCCAACTTTATCGCCTCGTCAAGGGACAGGTCCTCCCTGTACTCGCTCTCCAGCACACCTAGAGCGATCGGTGACCCAGATCCAGTGGCGAGCATCCTCTCCTCCGTGAGCGAGCCGAAGAGATCGATGTTGAAGAGATGGGGACCGTAGGTGTCGACCCCTCCGAGTATGAACTGAGCTTGGAAGGGGAAGTATTTGTTACCGAACAGGAAGTTAGACGTCATGGTAGCGAGGGTCTTTATCTCTATCGTCTTTCGCCACGCTATCTGATAATATCGCGCGTTCGCCCTCAGTACGTCTATCAGCGATTGCGCGTCCGCGACCCTACCAGCTATCGTGATGGCCGCGTGGGGCGCTATCTGATGGACCTTCCTGGTGTTCCGGTGGGCTATGTAGAACCCTGCAGTGGCCCTCTTATCGGTCGCGAAGACCACGAAGTCTCTCGCTATGAAGCCGATCGTCGTCGTACCGGTCTTCAAGAGCCGGCTCCTCAACTGGTCCTCCTTACTCTGAGCATCATCGAAAAACCTAATATGCATACGATTTATCGCGATAACATCCTCATAACTTGTATATTAATTGTGCACCGGACCTCAGACCTTATTATATAAACGTTGTTCAAAGGAGAGCGAGGCGATCAGTGAGGTCTAAATCTGATGATTGGTGTAATGATCTCTGATGCGGAGGGGCAGGATAGGCCGTCTCGAGGTGGGCGAGGGACATCCTGTGAGGCTCATGGGAATCATCAACGTGAGCCCCGAGTCCTTTCACAAGTCATCTGTGAGGAGGGACGCGGAGTCCATTCGGCGGACCGTTATCGACATGGTGGAGGCCGGCGCTGATCTGATAGACGTGGGCGGGATGTCCTCCGCACCATACGTCGAAGCCACGATAAGCGAGGATGAGGAGGTCGAGAGGATCAGGATGGCCGTGAGGGCCGTGAGGGAGGTCACTGAGCTACCAATATCGCTCGATACCTATAGGGTCAGGCCTGCGCTCGAGGGTCTGAGGCTGGGCGTCGACGCCATAAACGACGTCTACGGACTCTATTACTTGAGGGAGGTCCTCCGAGAGATCTATGAGAGCGGCACATCGCTGGTGATCATGGCGCGGGACGTTGAGTCAGGGGACATCATAGACGGTATAAGGCGGAGGCTGAAGTCCTCAATCGACATAGCTCTCGCCTTCGGGATAGAGGAGGAGCGGGTGATCATCGATCCGGGGATCGGTTTTCACAGGAACCACGAGGGGATGAAGTGGTACGAGGCGGACCTAACGATACTGAGGCGCATCGACGAGCTACAAGACCTAGGGAGGCCTCTGCTAATCGGATGCTCGATGAAGAGCTTCATCGGAAAGGTGACCGGTAGGAAGTCGACCGATGAGAGGATATACGGTTCTATAGCGTCCGAGGCGTTCGCGGTAATTAAAGGCGCGGACGTCATCAGGACTCATAACGTCAGGGAGTCAGGGGACGCGATAAGAATGGCCTCCTCTCTAATCGCGAGGCCGGTCAGGAATAACTTCAGTCTAAAGGGATCTGAACCACCATCAAATGAATAAAGGTATATCTTTAGCCGCGGTCCTATTATCGGACAAGCGTGTAGTATGTCAACCGAGGAGATAGGTGTACTGCCCGACTCATTGTGGAGTAGAAGGCTCGCCAAAGAGTACGCCCTCATCAGGAACTACGAGCCTACCTTCTCCCCGGTCAACGGCGACCTCACCCACTACAAAGGCACGATCATAGGTACTGGGTACTACGAGGGCGGCGTATTCGTGACCGATCTTATCCTCGAGAGGACGTTCCCTTTCACTCCTCCCAAGGTACTGTGGCACACAAGGATATGGCACCCGAATTTCACCGACGGTGACGATGGACCTCCGAGGGTCTGTGAATCGATCCTCAACAAGGATTGGTATGCGAACATGCACGTTGTCGCCATTATAGAGGCACTGAAGAACCTCCTCGCCAATCCCAACCCGGATGACCCGCTCAACGTTCACGCGGCCTTCGAGATGAAGAATTATCCCGCCCGATTCCTCGCACGCGTGAATTATTACCTACGAACTTTCGCGACGATGGAGAATGCGAGACGCTACCTCTAACCTCATAGAGGACCGATATGACCGACAGTTAAGGATCAAGGGATGGGACCAGGAGAAGGTCCAGTCAGCGACGGTAACCATCGTCGGGGTCGGTGCGCTGGGCTGCGAGCTCGCAAAGAACCTCGCCCTAGTAGGTGTCGGTAAGCTAGTTCTGATAGACAACGACGTAGTCGAGCTGAGCAACCTCAACAGGCAGTCGCTCTTCACCGATAGGGACATAGGCAGGCCAAAGGTCTCGGTCGCGCGTGATAGACTGAGGGATATGAACCCCTTCGTGGGAGTAGAGGAGTATTACTCGGACGTCAGGTCCCTCCCCGAGTCACTCTTTGATGGTTCCGCGGTGGTCTGCTCTTGTCTGGACAGCTGGGGTGTGAGGAGGTGGTTGAACTCTCTCTGCGTGGAGTTGCGGAAGGTGCTGGTGGACGGTGCGATCTCCGGATTCTTCGGTAACGTCCAAGTAGTCATCCCTATGAAGACGTCGTGCTTGGAGTGTCACGGACAGAACCTCATACCTGCGGACGAACGGATGGCCGAGTGCACTCTGAGGAGGCGGAGGCCGATTGAACTGGTCGAGGACCTCTCGAAGGTCGGTATCAATATAGACGGAGGTCTCGCGGAGAGGCTGTTTGAGCTCAACATAAAGACGGTCTACGACGTCAAGTACACCAAGCTAGAACTGCTCGGCGACAAACTCCCGGGTGACATCAAGGAGAAGATACTTGACATGAGGGACAAGCTCAAGCCGAGGGTGCCGGCGGTTCAGAGCGTCTCCGCCACCATCGCGGGCATGATGACTACCGAGGTCCTAAAGGTCATTCACGGCAACTCTCTCGGTCCCCCCCTCAAGAGCCTCCTCGTTTATGACGCGATATACAATAGGGTCACCAAGGTCAGACTCAAGCGACGCGAGGGTTGCGTGATATGTGGTGTCAAGACTGATGAGCCCACCCGGGTCATGGTAAGCCCCACCGCGACTATCCACGAGTTGAAGGAGCTTATCGCGAGAGAGTTCGGATTCCCGGACGTAGAGATTCTCTTCGGATCGAGAGTTATGGCCGATGAGTTGAACCTCTCAGACTCGGGCTTGACCGACGGTAGCGTGGTATACGCGTACACCAATCGACTTCACGAACCTCTTCCCATCAGACTCCACCTCTCTTCACAAAACCCTTAAAATTGGGTGCGTCCAACGAATGGATGGCGATGATGTGTCTGGCCAGTCTGATCGATGATCTGGATCTTGAGCGCTGAGCTCCAGGCCTGATTTAACTTCCCCCGATCTTTAGGTGACCGCTAGTAGCGCTTATATAAATTGGCACTCGATACGACACGGGATTGCCGACGGACTTCGATGAACTCGACAAGAAGATAATAGATACGCTCAAGAGGGACGCGAGGACGCCCGTGGCACAGATAGCCAAGTCGCTCTCGGTACCTAGGACCACCGTCCAAGAGAGGATCAACCGTCTATGTGAAAAGGGCGTCATCAAGTCGTTTACCGTAGTTACTGATTACGAGAAGCTCGGGAGATCGGCCACCGCTTTCGTTCTGGTCTCATTCATGCCCGGAATGGAGAGGTCTCAGAGGGAGGTGGCGGTAGAGATAGCGGCCCTCGAGAACGTCCAGGAGGTCTACCTGATAAGTGGTGACTGGGACATCTTGGTGAAGGTCAGGGCAGGTTCGATCAGCGAAATAGGCCGGCTGGTGATAGATAAAATAAGGGAGATAAAGGGCGTCTCGAAGACGTTGACCTGCGCGGTATTCGATACCGTTAAGGAGGAGGTCTAAATTACCTCCTATCGGGTGCTGACGATGTTGTAGATAATAGTCGATTATATACCTAAAGATTCCATCGTTACTTGTCTCCGTTTAGATATAAAAACGGTACCAGATCACCCAGTGACTGTATGAGCGAGCTCGAGAAGATAGCTATAGCCAAAGCTCGGGAGGCTGTCTCCCTCGACCGGTCAGGTTCGGTCGATGAGGCAGTCAGCAGATATCGAGAGGTCATAGACATACTATGGAAGTTATACTCGTTGAGCGATAGCGTCGTCGTCAAGTCCATCTATAGGGATAAGATCAAACAGTATCAGGAGCGGTTGAAGGAGCTGACCTCCGGAGGAGAACCGGTAAGGAGGTTCAACGTGGAGAACCGTAACTCCAAATCGCCCTTGGTGATCGAACACAGGGGTGACATCAATTGGGACGATATAATCGGTCTGAGTGAGGCGAAGAGGGCGCTCAGAGAGAGTATAGTATACCCCAAGATGAGACCGGACCTGTTTCCGTTAGGCTGGCCGACCGGCATCCTGCTCTTCGGACCGCCGGGCTGCGGGAAGACGCTGCTGATATCAGCCGCGGCAACCGAGATAGGAGCCACCTTGTACACGCTCGACGCATCGGTCATAATGTCGAGGTGGTTGGGTGAGTCGGAGAAGAACGTCGCCGAGGTCTTCTCCAATGCGAGGGAGGAGGCCTCTGAGGGTACCCCCGTGATAATATTCATCGACGAAATAGACTCCCTCGCTACCTACAGATCGCTCGAGGTCGGGGGCGAGGCTAGGGTGAGGAATCAACTACTCCATGAGATGGACGGGCTTCACACCAAGGGCAACAAATACTACCTCTACGTAGTGGGCGCCACGAACAAACCTTGGCTCTTGGACGAACCGTTCATAAGGAGGTTCCAGAGGAGGATCTACATCAGACCTCCGGACCGCGATCAGAGGTTACTGCTCTTCAACCACTACACGAAGGACCTCAAGGTGTCGAGCGACGTGAGCTTCGAGTACCTGGCTGACATAACGGAGGGTTACTCTGCGGCCGATATACACTCAATATGTATAGACGCTCACATGAACACGGTCAGGGAGATGTTCGAGACCGGCTCATCAGAGCCTAGAGAGGTCTCGTTAAAGGACTTTGAATCGGCAATAAGTAGACGCAAGCCGAGCATCATAAAGGAGAACCAGCGTCGTTACGAGGAGTGGTACGAAAGGTACGGTGCAGTCTAGGCGTTCTCCGACTCTGCGAGCTCTATAATCCCCTTCCTCTCTAGGCTGCTCAAAGCCTCCTCGACCTTCTCTTGAGGTAAGTTGAGGTTCTCCGCTAGTATATCAACGTCTATGCTCAGGTCGCCGCTCTGCTTCACACTACTGATGAAGTCGTAGACCCTCCTCTCCACGTCGTTCAGTAGCGGTGCCTCTGGGAAGCTCCTCTCGAGCATCTCTGCCGCAACTATCTTTGCCTCCTCCACTATCTTAGCAGCCTCATCGGACAGCTCAACGTTCATAGGTTCTCCGACCTTACCGACGTTAGACATCGTCACCAGCTCATCGATCTGTCTCGATAGATCGCTCAACTGATTAGCCGTCTCGGGTGCTATACGCTGCATCTCGCCCATCACCTTGGATATCAATCCCTTAAGGGTGCTGATCAACCCGAACATCTCCGAGAGCTCCATAACGGTCTCCACGCGTATCTTGACCTGTTCCAGCATCAAGAGTATGTGAAGGATGATCTTTGCGATCTTTCTGAGCTCTGCTATCTCCGAGGCATAGAGAACCGCGCGCTCCCTGTCGTTCGACTTGAGGGCGTTCACACAGTTCTCAAAGTACTCCTTACCCCTTACCTCCAGTTCTTTATACTTCACATCGAGCCTATGAATATAGCTCGAGAGGCCCGTGAGTATGTAGTTGAGTTTCGTCTTGAACGCCCCCACGTCCCCCCCTCCTCCATATCTGGGGTTGGAGCTGATCCTTAACACCCTCTTCACACTCTCGAGGCCACGCATCAGGTAACCTCAAATCAGCGGCCTAATATTGGTCTCTCCACTCCTAATGATCGGGACATTGTCAGGGTATTTCGATGAGAAGATACACGATGTGTGAGATCATATGGGAGCGATAAGTCTGAGGAGCAACACCATAACGATCATGGCTATGCCGATACCCACGACGGCCTCTGGCCTAATCTTGATGCCCTTGCCCTCCTCTTCGAAGAACCTGAGGAGACCCGCTGCGGTAGCGGGTAACGGTGCCTCCCTCCTCGGCCTCCTCTTGCTCATCAAATAAAATTCTTACCTACCCTCTTAAAATCTTTTTTTGAACCCGGATGCCGCGGATAGACCAATCGTACATCACGACTATATAAGCGGTCAGCTCTATTAATGCTGATGAGCGGAAAGATCAATACAATCATAATCATAGGTCTGTTAGCAACGTTGTTGATAGCGGGACTGGTAATAGGCGTCGCAGACGCGGCTGGACCGCAGATGGACATGTTCAGGGGATGGGGGCGTCGTTTCGGGAACCTAACCGGAACACAGGAGGAGGTATCGATAGTCGGCACGCTCGTCGATATGGGTCCGCACACCATAGTTGTGAGAAGTAGTAGCGGTGACGTCAAATTATGGATAGCGCAGTTTCTCCAAGTAGATAACCAAGTCGTGAGCACGATAAAGTTAGTCTTCGATGGTAGACTGAGGAAGGGAGACGTGTTGGAGATAAAGGCGGTAAAAGTGACCTTTACGCTAGCCAACGGTCAATCAAATACCGCTCTGATAGTCAAAAGCCTCCTGGACCAGAGTACGGGGCTCAAAGCCGAGGTACCTACGAGATCCTCGATGAGACCAACGATGAATTCTTGGCACTCTATGATGTGTTAAATAACCTTTTTATTTTTTTCAAAAGCATCTAATCCTAGATTTGAGTTGGCTCCTGACCTTAATTAGAGTGGACGTACTCTTTGAACTAGCGTGCTTTGCTATCTCTTTACTGGTAAGCATTGGATTCATAAGGGCCCACCTCAAGATCGGCTCTGAGACGTTCCTCCTCTTGGGGACGGGTTTTAGCATAATGGCGGGGGCCATGTTGGTCAGGTCGATCTACATACTCGCAGCGCTAGCGTCAGTTAGGGAACCATTAAGATTTGGCCACATGCTGGTGCAACTCCCCTCGATAGAGACCATCTACTCCGTTATCAGGTTGACAGCGTACGTCCTCTTCATCATAGCGTACTTACTGCCGCAGCTGAGGAGACCCTCCTCATTCGCAATGATGTTACCGACGTTGACCCTCTACAACCCCACCTTTGAGCTGACGGCGGCCGTCCTCTTGGTCTACATAGTAGTCATGACTACCGTCAACTGGTCATATACGCGGAGCATGGGATCAGGGGAGATAGCGCTTGGGTTCTGGGCGTTAATGATAAGCCACATAACGACCTTCATGACCATTGTGAACTTCGTCTTCTACTTCATTGGACATGTAACCCAACTCATCGGCCTCATTCTAATAGTTATAGGGACGTGGGAGGCAAGTAGGGGTTGAGGAGGCCCTACAGATCCAAAGTCCGGATATATGCCGATATCATATCATCGGTGATGGAAAGTGGTCTGGCAAGGATCACTCTGATCATGAGGGACGCGAACTTACCGTACGACAGACTTCAACGATACGTAGACGAGCTATGTGTGAAGGGCCTCATAGAGAGAGTGGAAGAGAGCGGACAGATTTATAGAGTGACCGTTAAGGGCGTGGAGTTCCTCGAGGAGTTCAAGAGGTTTGAGAGAATAGCCAAGGCCTTCGGCATCAACCCATAGTCCCCGATCTCCCGTCCCCTAAACAGTACTGTAATTTCCAAGCGAAGATTTATCTCTCCCATGTGAGTCTTTAGAGTGCATTGAGAGTATACCTTAAGTGTAAGACGTGCGGTCTGACCTTCTTCACAGGCATAGAGGTCGATCCCTTGGTGGGTCTGACGACGGTAGGAGGCGATTTCAGCTGTCCAAACAACCACGCGCATACGTACAGCAGAGACGAATTCATCGTCGAGGAGAGGTCTAGGAGGGGTAAGCGGGTCGCGGGTAGACCGATCGAGTAGGTTTAAACTCCTTATATCTTACAGGATTGCTCGATGAGAATCACAGATCTTTCCACTTACTATCTGGGAGTGGATCAGTTCTTCCTGCCAGTGCGCGTTAAAGAGCCTACAGTCTCTATTATCACAAAAGGCCTCGCCGAACACCTGATAAAAGACAGCCTGGAGCACGTATCCCTTCATAACCTCCGTCAGTCTCTCATCGTTGTAATCGATGAATCTACCGGCGTACTTTCGCTTTAATTCCTCAATTAATATGCTCTGAAGCGATGGATCGGATACCTGTGATATTTGAAGGTAGAACTCGCGGGGCTTCGCGGGTGCCTCGACCACACCGGTCGTCGAGATTATCGAGGGGAAGGAAGCTATAATGACGCGCGCATGATATCTACCGTCCTCCCCGAAGGTGCCGACCAACCTAGAGGTGAAGGCCACGTGAACCACCGACCTATCGCGTTCAACATCGGCGATTAGACGGTTGTAGATGTCTGCTAACTCATATCCATCGTACATCACCCCTCTTACCGCAGAGCCGCTCTCGATCAATCTCTTCTCGACCTCAACCTCGCCTAATAGCGGCATCCTCCTTGACAACCTCCTGTATAGTTCTATGACCCTAGAGGAGGCTATCGCCCTGGCTATGTCGTCTAACTTTCTCCGGTCAGAACCTATGTGATAATGTAGGAACTCCGGCCTGATGAGCACCTCAGATGACTCAATTAAATCCTTTAGATAATCGGCGACCTCGTCGAGCCTGAGGTTAGGGGTTGATGGGTCGTTATACAGAAAGACTCGGAGTCGTCGCAAGCTCCTTTAGCTTCTGGGCCACTATCTTCGCCGCCTTCCTTCCCGAGAGGAGCATCGCGCCGAACGTCGGCCCCATCCTCGGTAAGCCGTAGACCTCGGATACGGCCATCCCAGCTACCACGACCCCAGGGTAGGCCTCACCAGTGTACTCGACGACTGCATCCTCGGACCTTTCTACCCACATGGCGCCCATACCAGGTAGCTTCACGAAACCTCTCTCCTCCAGACGCTTCATCACGACTGCGTCATGGCCAGAGGCGTCTATCACTATCTTGGACTCTAAAGCTATAGGGTCTACGCAGGTGACCTGTCTGGGTAACGCATTGACCGGCGTCCAGTTCACCACTACACCGCTCACCCTCTCTCCTTTCATCACCACGTCGTCCAGCTGTGTCATGTTAAGTATCCTTACACCGGCTTCGCACGCGGCAGCTATCAGTTTGGAGCACGCGTAAGGTGCGGGAGTTACGAAGAGACCCTCAGATACCTTCTCGTACTTAACGCCCAATTCGTCCAGAATCTTCTCGGCTGGGTGTCTGAAGGTAGCTGGATTCATCAGGTACCCACCTATCCAGAACCCACCTCCCAAGTAGTTGTTCTGCTCGATAATCAGGACCTTTACCCCCTTCATAGCGAGGTCCCGTCCGGCCATCAAGCCGGCCGGCCCACCGCCGACGATTATGACGTCGCTCTCCGCGTACTCGACCATCTGCTCCGCGAACTTAGACACTATCGTCTTGGTGATGTCCTTCTCGGCGACACCTTTGAAGAAGACCTCACTCATAATCACGTGAAGTTAAGTCCTCTTGGTATATAAGCTATATGATAAAGGACTTATGCGGGTAGATAGCTCCGCACAAAACTCGTGTAGTGAGTCGGTGAGGGCAGTATCAGGGCCCGAGGGGCGTATCTTTATCAGGTCAGTAATTATCACTTAAATAGGACTGTTTTCATTGATTATACAATCTACTAACCCGGGTGGTACGTCTGGTAAAGTTGAACAACGTATGGATTCTGGGATATGGAGGTTACGTACCCATCTACAGGATAAAGGCCTCCACGATCGGGAGGTTCTGGGGCAAGGACGAGACCGAAGTACCGATAGAGGAGAAGTCTGTGCCGAATGTGGACGAGGACGTCATTACGATGTCCATAGAGGCCGCGAGGTACGCCATAACTAGGGCCAAGATAGATCCCACGAGGATCGGAGCGGTCAACATAGGTTCTGAGTCCCACCCCTACGCCGTCAAGCCTTCTGGCACTCTTGTCGCCGAGGCACTGGGGATAGGTAGGAGGTTCCTGTCTGCCGATCTGGAGTTCGCCTGTAAGGCCGGCACGGAGGCAGTACAGATGATAGCTGGTCTGGTCGGTTCCAATATGATCGAGTACGGTCTGGCAATAGGCGCGGACACCGCACAGGGTCGACCATCAGACGCCCTCGAGTACACCGCCGCGGCAGGGGCCGCTGCGTTACTCATAGGTAGAAACAGAGACGGTGCGATAGCGGAGATAGAAGCATCAGCGAGTTACGTCTCCGATACGCCTGACTTCTGGAGGAGAGAGTACGAGCGTTATCCGAGACACGGGTCCAGGTTCACGGGAGACCCCGCGTACTTTCACCACACCATCATGGCGATGAGGGCGATACTCGAGGAGGGCTACAGGTGGGACGATTTCGATTACTTCGTCTTCCACCAGCCCAATTACAAATTCCCCCTCGCCGTGGCCAAGGCCATGAAGATCCCGCTCGAGAAGGTGGAGCCGGGCATGGTCACCAACCTGATCGGCAACACCTATGCTGCATGCTCACTATTGGGGCTGGTCAAGGTGCTCGACTTAGCGAGGCCGGGACAAAAGATCCTCATCACCTCATACGGGTCTGGCGCGGGTAGCGACTCAATAGTGATGAGCGTAAAGGAGGGGATAGAGGAGAGGAGACACCTCGCGCCCCCTCTGACGGCGTTCATTAACAGGACCGCGTATCTAGATTACGGTTCATACATGAAGCACAGGAACAAGATCCACTTCTAGGTGAGATGGGTTGACACGCGCCTTCATAGTAGCTGCTTCATCGGTCAAGGTCGAGGAGCACTGGGACAAAAGTCTCGAGTACCTGATGGTGAGTGCTGGCATCGATGCGATGAGAACCGCCAAGGTCTCTGTTGTCGACTCGATATACGTCTCCAACGTATGCGGTGAACTCCTCCAGTACCAGGCCAATTTGGGTCCGATAGTAGCTGAGGGTCTCGGCCTATCAGGCGTGCCAGCATTCAGGGTCGAGTCGGAGAACGCGTCGGGCGCTCTCGCAGTACGTCAGGCCTATATGGAGATAGCCTCTGGTATATCCGATGTGGTTCTGGTTGTGGGAGGGGAGAAGCTCTCGGACAGCTCACCCGATGAGTTCTATAATCTATGCTCGCTGGCGGAGAGGTTCGATTACGTCGGCTATCAGGGCATAACGCCTCACGCGGAAGCGGCCTTGCTATACAAACTCTATACGTCCAGGTACGGCGCCCCTCATGAGGACGTCGCTTATTTCTCAGTTATCATGCACGACCACGCTCACACCGCACCGCACTCACAATACCCATTCAAGGTCTCATTAGAGACCGTATTAAACTCCCCCGTAGTTGCAGACCCCTTGCGAAGACTTGAGTGTACCTCACCCGCGGATGGAGCGTCCGCCATCATATTGGTCAGCGAACGCGTGGCTAGACGGCTAAACGACCCCATTATGGTGGAGCTAAGCGCCTGTGAGGTCTCGACGGATTACGTCAACCCATTTGATAGGGAAGACCCACTATGGTTCTCCGCTCTCTCGACTGCAACGGATAACGCCCTGAGGAGGTCAGGAGTCGGTAGACAGGACATCGACCTGATAGAGGTCTTTGACTCGTTCTCTATCGTCGCAGCCATCTCATTGGAGTCGAGTGGTTTTGCGTACAAGGGTAAGGCCGGTGCTCAGGCGAGGAGCGGTGACTTCGCTTTGAATGGTAAACTACCGATTAACACCTTTGGAGGATTGAAGGGCCGAGGACACCCCTTCGGTGCGACTGGGGTGTACCAGGTCTCGGAGGCTTACATGCAGCTCGCTGAGATCGCGGGGAAGAATCAGGTGGACGGTGCGAGGGTTGCGATGACGCAGACGCTCGCGGGCCTAGGTAGTTTAGCGGTCGTTACGGTATTGAAGAGGGTCTGAGGGTTGAGGGTAAGGCCGCCACATCACTGGAGAGAGAGGGAGTTCAGGTACAGGCTTACGCTATACAAATGCAACAGGTGCGGGACCGCCCACCACTCGGTGAGGTTGGTCTGTCGTAAGTGCCGCTCGACTGACCTGAGGAGGGAGGACGCCCCCTCGATCGGCAAGCTAGTGGACTCCACCCTGCTCAAGAGTTGCCCGGAGGGTTTTGAGTCGCGATCGCCGTACGTTGTTGGTCTCGTCGAGTTCGAGGACGGCACCCGAGTACTCTCCCAGATGACCGACTGCGATCCTAGCGAGCTGTACCCGAACCGTGAAGTGGAGAAGGTGGTGAGAAGGTTGATCGAGGATGCTACTGACGGAATAATAGTCTACAACTATAAGTTCAGGCCACGCCTATTCTAGCGCCCCCCTACGGTCCTAGTTATGAGGACTAGCTTGTCGCCCTCCTCAACGCCGACGGCCGATAAGATATCCGAGTCGTTCAGTGCCCTTCCCTTGTAGGTCAGCCTGGTGTCATCGGGCCTCAACTTCTTCATGCTGCATACCTTGAGCTTTATCGCGCCTATACTCGCGTTCGGGGGCACGTCCAACTCGATAGGAGGTCCCCCACCAACTGCAGGAACTACTCTTATTTTCATGATTTCTGCTAGGCATCATTGAGTATCCACATATAAAAATGTTAACGGGAGAGCTAGACCTTGGAGACGGATGCAGACTCAGGGATAGGAGATTTCTTAGGTCATAACCACAAAACTCTCGGGGTTGGCCTACGAACGTACTTTTAAAAGCTAGAATTACGGTGTACTCTTAGTGTATGCGAGTGAGGATGTTCCCGATCGGTCTGGGAAAGATAATCCTACACGCTGCATCTAGGCCCGATACGGAGGTCGCAGGACTCCTGATCGGTAAGGAGTCCCGTAAAGTACTGGAGGTCTGGGACGCCGAGACTGGCCCTCAGGAGGGTGGTCGCGGTTACGTGAGGCTATCGGAGGAATTCATAGCTGCGACGGTCGAGAAGCTGCACTCTTCAAAATCAGAGCTGTACATAGTGGGGTGGTACCACTCACATCCAGGTTTCGGAGTCTTCCTTTCTCAGATAGACGTCCAGACTCAGCTAAATTATCAGGCGATGTACCCGAAGGCGATCGCCCTGGTCATCGACCCCTCGGAGTACGTCATAACGAGGAAGATAAGTGACGTCTCTTTTAAGGTATATCAGGTCAACGAGACGCGCGGGGTGGTGGAACTGCCGGTACAGATAGGTCTCGCGAGGGGCAAGCTGCTCGAATCCACGATCTCAGGCCTCAGGGACTACCAAGAAGGGTTGACGAGGTTCAGTGGCGTACCTCATTTATTAGTGAGCAAGACGATCCACTCATTAAGCACTATGAGGAGGAAGCTATGGGGGGTGAATAACAGGTGAGCGAGAGGAGGAGGATCATCATCAGGAAGAAGGCCGCGGAACCGATCGATGAACCAAACCCCCTCAACACTGAGCCTCAATTTGAACAGAGCGTAACACGACAGCCCGAGCAGACACCTCAACTCCCTCCTCAGATTAAGTTCAGCGATATCGATCCCTTGACGCTCGCCTACAAGTCGTTCGATAGTTTGATGGAACGCGTGGCACACATAAAGAGGATCGATCACGTGGTGCAGAAGGTCTTCTACCGGATGGACACGGTCGACCTTAAGGTAGTGAAGAAGAAGATCGACGAGGTCAACGGCTTACGTAGCCAACTGCTCACGGAACTGGGTGAGGTAGAGCTCGCGATAAACGAGGCAATATCACACCTTGAGAACAGCATGGCCGTACACGAGGAGGAGCTTTTTAACAGGCTGGTCGAGCTCGAGTCTATGAGGGAGATGGAGGAAGAGGGTAAGAGAGTCGACAGGTCCGCGATAGAGAGGATCGAGCAAGAGACCAACGGATTGAGGGAGAGCATCTCTTCAGTGAGACAGAAGATCGTCGACCTCCAGTCCAAGTTAGATGTGGTCAGGTCGTTACCGGCGAAATTGACCGAGATGACGACGAGCAAGGAGGTCGTCGAGTCCCTTTACAAGGACCTACTAGCCAAGTTTAAGGAGGAGTCGAGGATAAGACCGTTGATAGATAAGATAATGCAGGACGAAGTGATACCTAGGGAGTACGCCGTAATCTACGTCTGGAAGAAGGTCTTTAAACCAACTATCTCGGAGTAGAACGTTATATTAACCCTCTTTTTATCACGAGTGAGGCGCCGTAACCGCCCGCACAGCTGAGCACTAGGTTGACCGACACCGCAGTGGCAACGAGTATCATGAGTAAGGTCGCAGTACCTGATATAACACCAGAAAATATTAAGACAGCCATTGCGACGAACCCCTCTGCTGTACCGCTCGCGCCGTTGGCTAACATGATTGATTTAGTTCGCCTTGCAGACTGAGCGTAGTTGCCAAACGACGCGATAACCAAGTCGTAGATCAACCCAGCTACGGGTGACGCTACCAACAGATACGGTGCAGGTGCGGGGATGGTGAGGAGGAAGATGACCCCCGATACCGTTCCGAACAGGGTCCCGCTCCACCTCATTCTAGAGGAGGCTGACGCGCATGAGATGAAGAGGCCTCTAAAGAAGTGGGACGGGTAACCCCTTATCAATGGTCCTGCCAGCAAGGCCAACGTAACCGACGATACTATGTACAATGCCGCGAATATCCCCACGTTCGTTATCCCCCTAGTCAAATGTACTGACCTTTGTTCATTACCACTCTGATTCATGAGTGTTATTGTGGAATTAACAAATGATCTTAATAAACTTTTGTCAATAAATCCCTATTGTCTCTGATTTTTATACCCAAGATAGAGCCTTTGAGGCCATCAACCTAAATAAACCTACCCTCCGGAACCACTCTAAGAGTGACCTAAGATGGTCATGAAATCGTCCTCTCCAATCGGTCTCATACCTCCCTGGAAGTAGGACCACCACCTGTCCTTATTCTTTATGAAGCTGACCTCGTCGATGACCTCAGCGACCTCTACCCTTCTCTCCCATAACTTGCCCGAGATCTCGAAGCAATACTCGAAAGTTATAGAAGGGTAGCCTAAGAGTTGCCCCCTCCTCACTCGGTCGAGCGGTTTAACGGTTGATGTCACCACACAGTCGCCAGCAAAGTGTTTTCCATTTCTCGAGCTGACGAAGAAGATGGCCCTGTCACCCTCAGCTACCTTCTTCCGGAACGGGTTCTTGTCGCTTATACTCCAGAACTTGTTCTCTATCCTGTTCTCCAATACTTTATCTGCGTCTATAATTTTTCCCTCGGAGTTCCTATGATCTTTCACTATCAGCAACCAAAACATACTTCTCTCAGATATTTTTTTAAAACATAATTTTATATAAGTATTCTATGAATGAGTAAGATATGAGCGGTCTCAGCCGAAGGAAACTCCTCTTACTATCGATCTCGATCATATCTGGGTACTTGGCTTACGTGATCCTGAGGGAGAACGTCCCGAGTGGTGGAAGGGGGCCTGATATAATGACGATAGATGAGATTATCGGGAATCTGGATACTCCTTGGTCCATCTCGTTCATCTCTGATGACGAGGCGATCGTGACCGAGAGGTTTGGACGCGTGAGCGTACTGGATACGTCCACTGGAAGACTAGACGTATTGGGTGAGGTGCAGGCCAACGAGATAGGCGAGGGAGGCCTTCTGGGGTCTGCGGTTAGGAGAACGCGAGGCGGCATCGAGATATTCCTCTACTATACCTACAGAAGGGGTGGCTCCATACTCAACCGCGTGTCTAAATTCGACACCAAGTTGAGGGACGAGACGATACTGTTGGATGAGATCCCTGGGGCTGGAATTCACAACGGAGGGCGGTTGAAGATTGGCCCGGATGACAGACTCTACGTCACTACCGGTGACGCAGGACGACCTGAATTGGCTCAGTCAGTTAGCTCGCTGGCCGGCAAGATACTCAGGTTGAACCCCGACGGCTCGGTACCGAACGATAACCCCTTTAGAGGGTCCCCTGTCTACAGCCTCGGTCACCGAAACCCTCAAGGTATCGATTGGCATCCAGTGACTAAGAGACTATACTCGACCGAGCACGGCCCGACGGGTGAGAGGCTTCAGTTCGCCCACGACGAGATCAACCTGATAACACCCGGAGGTAACTACGGCTGGCCCGAGGTGATAGGTAGGGGAAACGTCCGGGATTACATAGACCCGATATGGGAGAGCGGCTCGGAGACCTGGGCCCCCTCTGGTTGTACGTTCTACTCAGGTTCTCAAAACCCTGAGTGGCGGAACAACTTCATCTTCGCGGCGCTCAGGGGGGCCCATCTACAGAGGCTGGTGTTGAGCGGTGATGGGGTAACGGTCGTACAGTCTGAGAGGCTCTTACGCGGCGACTTCGGGAGGCTCCGCGACGTAGTCGAGGGGCCTGACGGGTCACTCTACGTACTGACGAGTAACAGGGACGGCAGAGGCTCCCCTAGATCGAACGACGACAAGGTCCTGAGAATATCGTGGAGAGGTTAGGGTCATACCAGGGTCACACGTATCTCGTTCAGCGTCTGAAACTATTAATCAGGTGATGCAGAAACTAGGGGGGATGCGTTGTAGCAGCTGTAGTGCGGATCTGCCTGATGACGCGAGGTTCTGCGTCTCCTGCGGGTCTCCCGTAATCATAGGTATACAGGCAGTTGGTTTACGTTGTTACGTTCACCCGGAGAGGTTCCCGGTGACCAAGTGCACCCTCTGCAACCGCGCGATCTGCACCTCATGTAGAATGGTCTACGCGGGCAAGGTGGTGTGCAAGGTCTGTTATATGAAAGACATCATACCGTCGAACGCCATAAACAACCTGAAGCTGTACGTTTTCGCCAGATCAACGATACCGAGGTAATTTATAGCTAGTAGGTCGATGGCATAGATAGATAGAGTTTAAAGGCTTGTATATCGATCTAAAGCGGTGATGGTGGAGGTCAGCGAAGCCGTACTGTTCGTGCTATCGGCCACTATACTCGCCGCTTTACTCGTATCTATAGCGAGCATACTGGTGATGAGGAGCGCTATAAGGGACGCAAAGGAGATAGCGATAAGCGCAAAGCTGGAGATGGAGAATATCAAGGCCCGCGAGGTGCCCCAGGAGACCGAGGAGAGGCAACCCCCGCCCCCTCCTCAACCCACACCTCAACCTACAGTAGAACCCCCCCGCCCCCTCCACCCCCATCCTGTATACACGACGCTAGAGGAGATGTCGAAGGGATACGAACTCACCTCGGTGATGCTCTTTGATTCGGTCGGTCTGCCAATAGATCACGTGAACGTTGTCTCCCCGGAGAGAGGCGCGGCCCTACTCGCCGAGCTAGCGAGCGCCGCAGCGATAGACGGTGATCATTCCTTCGTGACCGTTGGTAACGGTTACTTCGAGATAGTCGCGAAGGTCGAGAGAATAGGGGACAGGGTGATCTACATCTACGCGAAGACCAACGTCGAGCCGAACAGATCGAGGGTCGTAGAGATCGTTAAGTCCGCTAGGGAGGTGTTGGGCAACGTCCTCTCGAGGCGGCTAGAGAGATGACCTATATCTCTCCAGAGGTCCAGAGGAGGATAGAGGAGCTGTTCAAGGTCAGCAAGGGCGCGATAGAGTCGATAATAGTGACCAAGCCGGACGGAACGCCGACGGCCTACGTAAATCTAAAGAAAATACACCCGGACTTCTTGGCCGCGGCGGTCTCTTCGGTTGCGGGCGTCCTCTCGTCCATACTGGAGACGCTGGAGCTGGGCTACTTCAAGAGGTTACACGTTGAGCTGGAGGACAAGAGGTTCATCTTCGTCGTCCCGCTGGGCAGCGACGTCGTAGCAATCACCACCAAACCTAGTCCCAACGTTGGGTTCATAGACCTACTCATCGACCTCTACCTAAAATAATATCCGGTCCGATTTTTGGAATGCTGTTTATATGTAGGTACACGTGATCTCAATCCAGATGGCCGTCAAGGCTAAGTATACGCCCTCGATAAAGGTCGTGGTCACGGGGCCGTTCAACGCGGGGAAGACCACCCTAGTCAGGACGCTTACGGAGATAAGCATAGGGACCGAGAGGCCGCTATCTAGACCAGAGGAGAGGGCGGTGAAGAGCGAGACCACTGTGGGACTGGACTTCGGTCTGGTCAACTTGGGTGACGGTCACGTCGTGAGGCTCTTCGGTACACCGGGGCAACGTAGGTTCTCCTTTATGTGGAAGATATTGAGCGTGGGCATGCACGGTTACATACTCATGGTCGACTCAACTGATGAGGAGTCAATCATGGAGTCCGGCAGGATATATCAGGAGTTCAAGAGTATCAGTCCGGGAACACCGCACGTGATATCCGCCAACAAACAGGACATGCCTAACGCTTTATCACCCGACGATATACGCATTGCGCTCGACCTCCCTGAGGAGGCCCCGATCGTACCCACTGTAGCAAAGGATCACTCTAGTGCGTGGGAGACGTTGAGGACACTGCTCAGGGTATGCGCGAGATGAGTCAGAACCTGACCCAGTTGAAGATGAGATAATCCACGCGTCCGCTCTCTAAGTCCGGGATCGCAATTATGAAGTGCTTCCTCACTGTGGTGGCGAGCCTGCCCGCCCTTACCAACTCTGTCGCCGATATCCTGTCCTCACGACCCTTCACTTGCACTATGAAGGGAGCGTGTTCCAGTCCCGGCCCCTCCTTGTAGACCGCGAAGTCGCTCCCGAACTTTATGCCCGACGTCACCACGAAGCCTCGCCTCCTCAGGTCCCTATAGACGGCGTATAGATCCCTGAACCTCTCGTAGCTCCTCTCTCCCTCCTCATCGAGCTCCTCGAGAGAGAGCGATCTCCCGTCCCTCCTCACTTCTATCACTCCCTCCTCGACCAGATACCTCGCCTCTATGAGGTCTAGGACGAGCGGCTCATCGAACTCGAGGTCCTTGGGTTTGGGCACACCGAGCGGTTTACCGAAGAACCCGCTCTTGAAGACGCTCCGACCAGCCTCTACATCGAGTACTATCACGTTACCTTCTATGAAATGTGTGCGTATCTTCATAATGAGCTCAGGATACCAGGAACAGCGCACGGAGTATGTCCGCAGTCTCCTCAGTCTTATCTGCCATCTCCTCGAGTAAATATACTATCTCTCTTGATAGTAGAAGAACCGGAATGCTCACGTGCGATCTCAGAATGGTTATATCGGCCTTTCTGAAGATCTCATCTACCTGACGTTCCTGAACTTCGATCTCCCATAACTTCTTATGTAGGGTCATAGAGTCGATCCTGACAGCCAGGACAGCGTCCCTAAGCTTCTCGATGATCGTGAGGACGCTCATAGAAAGATCGGACATGCACCTGCAAGCATCAGAGTTGACTTTTGAGATCTTAGTAAGCTCGACGATCCTGAACGCAGCCGCCTCAGCTTTGTCGGCGAGTGTCTCGAGGTCGTTCGTGAGTCTTATCAGGTCCTCTC
Organism: Aigarchaeota archaeon; assembly: GCA_025059745.1. Taxonomy (GTDB): domain Archaea; phylum Thermoproteota; class Nitrososphaeria_A; order Caldarchaeales; family Calditenuaceae; genus JANXDH01. Next base: position 388,874 of record JANXDH010000004.1, read on the forward strand.
GGGTATCAAGCAGAGACCCCGCCTTGGAGATGTGGTCCTCGATCGACCTCTTGACCATCTTGTTCTCCTCGTCTAGCTTCAACACCTTCTCGTAGAGCCTCTCGAGCGGTTCAGAGGACTTGGCCGTCATCAGCTCATCGATCATCTGAGTGAGTATCCTAGCGGTCTCGAGCGTCTTCCTAACCTGCTCTTGGGCGAGTTCCATGACCGTCATCTTGAGGTCGTCGAGATTCACCTTCGGCATTGACCATACACACCCTATCTGCTAACTGTACTACTAGTCCCACACATATATAGATGTAGTCCGGCCGAGAGGGTTTACCCCACACCGAGACATCATCTGAGCTACGGTCCATCCCCACATCGTGAAAGTTAATAGCGACGTCTACCAGCTGATTTATGTGAGACTGACCGAAAGCCTCACCTCATACATCGAGGTCGGCGGTCCTATCGGCCGAATCAAATACTACCCCCTCAGGAGGTTGGAAGGAGAGGGACTCGTCGACTTAGGGCGAATGCCCTACTGTCTGAGGGTGTTGCTCGAGAACCTGATCAGACACTACGACGGTCAACTGGTGAGGGAGGAGGACGTGATGGCGCTGGTTGAGTGGGGAAGAAGATCGACGAACGACGCGCGAGAGATTCCTTTCATGCCGAGCAGGGTGATCCTCCAGGACTTCACGGGGGTCCCTGTGATAGTCGACTTAGCGAGCATGAGGGGCGCGGTGAAGAGGATGGGAGGGGATCCGAGCAGAATCAACCCCACTATACCAGTTCATCTGGTAGTGGACCACTCGGTACAGGTCGACTTCTTCGGTTCCTCACAGGCCCTCCGACTAAACCTCGAGAAGGAGTTTGAGAGGAACGCGGAGCGGTACACCCTACTGAAGTGGGCACAGAACGCGTTCAAGAACTTCTACGTCGTACCTCCGGGTAAAGGGATCATACATCAAGTCAACTTGGAGTATTTAGCGAAGGTTGTGGTCGTAAGGGAGACTGAAGGCGGTAAAGTCGCGTACCCTGACTCGGTGTTGGGGACAGATTCCCACACGCCCATGATCAACGCGCTTGGGATACTTGGGTGGGGCGTGGGTGGGATAGAGGCCGAGGCAGTAATCTTAGGTCAGCCCTACTACATGACCGTTCCAGAAGTTGTGGGTTTCAGATTGACGGGTGAGCTGCGAGAAGGAGTGACCGCGACCGATTTAGTCTTGACCGTGACGGAGATGTTGAGAAGGAAGGGCGTTGTGGGCAAGTTCGTAGAGTTCTTCGGTGACGCGCTGAGGAACCTCTCCGTCCCTGACAGGGCGACCATATCTAACATGGCCCCCGAGTACGGCGCGACGATAGGCTTCTTCCCAATCGATCAAGCCACATTAAACTACCTGAGGATGACGGGACGTGAGGAGAGCCACGTTAAGCTCGTCGAGATATACGCCCGCGAGCAGGGCCTATTCCTCGAGGATTCAGATACCGAGATAAGGTACAGCGACGTCATAGAGCTCGACCTCTCGGACGTTGAGCCATCGATCGCGGGTCCCACGAACCCAGAGGAGAGGATTCCGTTGAAGGACGCGAAGAGAGTCATCACATCGATCGTAAAGAGGAGCGTAGCACCGAGGGCCGCCCAGTCCTCTAGTAACGCACAGTACGAGGGGTACCCGATGGGTGAGGGAGGAAGCTCGGAGTCACTCAAGGGCACGAGCGTCAAGGTCCGGCTCGATGGGGAGGAGGTCGACATATCCCATGGTGCTGTAACTATCGCCGCCATCACAAGCTGTACGAACACCTCCAACCCCTCTGTGATGTTGGGCGCGGGCCTATTGGCGAGGAAGGCGGTCGAGGCGGGGTTGAGGAGGAGGCCCTACGTCAAGACCAGCATGGCACCCGGGTCGGCGGTGGTCACAGAGTACTTGAGGAGGGCGGATTTACTGAGGTACCTCGAGGAACTTGGGTTCCACGTGGTAGGCTATGGTTGCACCACGTGCATAGGGAATAGCGGTCCCCTGCAGGCCCCGGTAGCGAAGGCCATCACCGATCACAAGCTTTACACTGTAGCTGTATTGAGCGGGAACAGGAACTTTGAGGGTCGCATACACCCGCTCGTCTCCGGGAGCTTCCTCATGTCGCCGATGTTGGTGGTCGTTTACAGCATAGCGGGCTCGATAGACGTGGACCTAACGAGCGAACCACTAGGTAAGGGCAGTGATGGTAGAGACGTCTACCTGAGGGACATATGGCCCTCGTTGAGGGAGGTGAGGGAGCTGATCGAGAGCACCCTATCGCCTGAAGACTTCATCGCCAAGTACTCCGATATATTCAAGGGCGACGAGAGGTGGGAGTCGCTAAATGCACCTACGTCACCGGTCTACAAATGGGACGAAGCGTCGAACTACGTGAAGGAGCCCCCCTTCTTCAGGGACCTGACGCTCGATCTCAAGGAACCGGACGACATAAGAGGTGCACGCGTCCTCGCTTTACTAGGAGACCGGATAACTACCGATCACATATCGCCTGCCGGATCGATACCGGTCAATAGCCCCGCGGGGAGGTACTTGACCGAACGTGGGGTGAGGCCGCACGAGTTCGATACCTATGGCGCGAGGCGAGGTAACCACGAGGTGATGATAAGGGGGACGTTCGCGAACATAAGGCTGCGCAACATGCTGACCCCTGACATGGAGGGAGGCTGGACGGTTCACTTCCCTAGCAACGAGACGATGACCATCTATGACGCTGCGATGCGTTATCAATCGGAGAACGTTCCCCTTATGGTATTGGCGGGCAAACAGTACGGTGCGGGCAGCTCGAGGGACTGGGCAGCAAAGGGAGTCTACCTGCTGGGAGTGAGGGCGGTGATCGCCGAGAGCTTCGAGAGGATACATCGGAGCAATTTAGTCGGGATGGGAGTGCTCCCGCTAGAGTTCAAGAGGGGTGAGAGCTGGAAGGGCTTGGGACTAAAGGGTAACGAGCTCTACTCTATCGAGGGGATAGGTGGCACCCTCAGACCGATGAAGGAGCTGAGGGTGAGGGCTGTGAGCCCCAACGGAGACGAGACAGTGTTCACCGTGACCGCGCGACTCGATACTCCAATGGAGGTCGAGTACTATAGGCACGGCGGGATTATGAGATACGTGTTGCGCAAGATCCTGAGGGGATAGATAAAGAGAGACCGCATGACCCAATGGAGAGAAAGGCTTTAATAAAGAGCTGAGAATAAGGTCTCGATGCCAGTTGTCCTCGACAGTTGACATATCGCTGAAGCTGCTCTCAAGGTCATTAGGCGGTTCAGTCCTAGTCAAGCTTCGGAACGGGAAGCTGATAAGAGGTCTGCTCCAGGGCTACGACCAGCACATGAACCTAGTCTTGGAGGGCGCTGAGGAGATCGCACCCAACGCACAAGTCACCAAGCTGGGAGTGATCATCGTCAGAGGGGACAATGTCGTGATGCTCTCACCCTCCGTTATCAGGACCGAGGAAGGTGGTCAGGATTGACTAAGGGAACCCCCTCGATGGGTAAGTTTCACACACCAACTCACGGGAGGTGTAGGAGGTGCGGGCGTCACTCCTTCAACTATAGGAGGGATAGGTGCGCACACTGCGGATTCGGGTACACCAGGACTTGGCGGAGTTACAGGTGGATGAAGAGTATCAAGGAGAGGGCTTGACGACTCGACCTCACGGATAGAGTTGAGATTATACGCAGATCTACAGATTCACAGTAAATACTCGGGCGCTACCTCGTCGAGGATGGAGATAAGTGAAATCGAGTACTTCGCTTCCTTGAAGGGCCTGAACCTATTAGGCACCGGTGACGCCCTTCACCCCTATTGGCTCAGAGACCTCGAGAGGAACCTGGTAGAGGACGGGGACGCACAGGGCCTCTACAGAATTAAGGAGGGTGGGGCCGGCACACTCTTCTTGGTGCAGACCGAGGTCGCGACCGTCCACGAGTACATGCGTAAGGTGAGGCGCATCCACCACGTGATACTCATGGAGTCATTGGAGGTCGCAAAGCAACTACAGGAACTACTCTCCAATTACGGTGACCTCTCCTCTGATGGTAGACCGGTCCTATCAATAACTCCCTCCGAGCTGGTCGAGATAGTCATGTCACTCGACGACCACAACTTCGTCTTCCCCGCTCATGCCTGGACGCCTTGGTGGTCGCTCTTCGGGGCCTTCAGCGGTGTCGATACAGTCGAGGAGTGTTACGAGGACATGTCACACCACATACACGCGATAGAGACCGGCCTGAGCAGCGACCCTCCTATGAACTGGAGGCTCTCGTCACTAGACCGGTACTTGCTGATAAGCTCTTCGGACGCTCACAGCCCGTACCCATTCAGGCTGGGCAGGGAGGCTATAGTGTTCAACGTGGAACGTCTGAGCTACAGGGAGCTGATAGCACTCATGAGGAGGAGGGACAAGGATCACATCCTGATGACGCTAGAGGTCCCGCCGAGCTACGGGAAGTATCACTGGTCCGGTCACAGGAGGTGCGGTTACGGGCCCGTGAGTCCTGCCGAGGCGAGGAGGATAGGTTACAGGTGCCCCGTCTGCGGTAAGCGATTGACAAAAGGCGTGGAGGACAGAGTGGAGGAGCTCGCTGACCGACCATACGGGTATGTCCCAGAGGGCGCAATAGACTTCAGGTACGTGCTCCCCCTCCAAGAGTTGATAGCTTTGAGCCTGGGCATTGAGGTCACCTCAGAGAGGAGACTGAACTCGGGTGAGGTTGTCGAGGAATATCAAATGCTGATCAGGAGGTTCGGGGACGAGTACAGAGTGTTACTCGAGGCTCCAATAAACGAGATATCCGAGGTGACCAACGCCAATCTGTCGAGGTTGATATCGAGGTTGCGGAGCGGGAAGATGGAAATCACTCCGGGATACGATGGAGTCTACGGTCGGCTAAACCTCTGGAGGGCGACGAGAACGACCGAGAACAGGTCATACACTAGACTTGAGGACTACTCTGAGCAGTAATCCCTCGCTGCTCGAGAGAGAAGAACGCGATAGTCTGTATCAAGAATGCGACCCATATGATGAGGAACCCTACAAAGGTGATCAATAACACTGAACCGATCAGAAAGAGAAGACCTACGACATTAAACATATTAGCGCCCGTACTTAACGCGATCTGATTGTAACCCCTCCTCAGGAATACGGATCCGACTATTGCTATGACCCAAAGCAGTACTAGAATAGATATCATGGTCGCGATGAATTCGGCAAAGGCCAAGAATTCTAGGGATAGAGTGGCAACTAAAGCTGTCAATCCGGTGATAATGACCGTAACTACACCGACAGTCATTAGCAGAGCCCATATCAGTATGTTTTTGAAGATGCCGGGGTTGTTAAGTGCGTGAGAGAGTTGATGTATCCCGATCAATAAGACTATCAATCCCCCTATCATGAGAGACGGACCTACAACTGGTACGATCGATAGGACCATGAGGAGCGACCCGACGCCCGCGACGTACTTCGCAGAGTCGAACGTCATCCACTTACACACCTCAGAACGCGCTATTCAAGTCTCGGAGCAATCAGGTACTCTAAGCGGGCGTTCGGCAGAGGGAACCCTATCTTGATCGGTTTGTTCATGCTCAACATGAGCAAGGTCTCCTCTGATAAATCCTTCCCTGCCTTAACGATCTTCTCTAGATAAGTCAGGGCGAAGGTGGCTGAAGCCTCCTTTTGGGCGTTTACCTCGTGGACCATGGCCCCATCGACCGTCAGCTTGTTCTCGACCGTCCCCAGCTCACCCCTAGCGGTGAAGACGACAGTGTCGCGAGCTATCGTTACCTTCATGCTGTCTGCCACTAAGCTGCTGTCCTCTATCGCCTCCCAGAGTGCCTCGGTGCTGATACGCGCGGTCGCATCAAACGTCAACCTCGGCGCCGTAGTCCTCCCCCCCTCTACAGGCTCCAACGTGCTGAGCTGAAACGTCCTCTCCCTCGCCGCTGCTTGGTTAGTCAGTATTATTGTCAACTTCCTCTTCTCGCTGTCGTAGTTCAGCGTCAACGACTCGTTCTTCTTGGCCCTCCGCAAGAACTTGAGCAACTCCAACATGTTGATAGTTATCTCGACGTCTCCTGAGAGCTCGTACTCCTCAACCGAGTCTTTTGGGAGCTCGAAGTCGACGAGGCTTATGTGGGCGGGATCCATCGAGATCAACCTGAGCCCCGTAGCAGTGGCTTTGAAGTCACCCTCATCGACGACCGCGGAGACTGCCTTTATTAGGTCCGTGAAGAACCCCGCGTATTGCACAGTCATCTTGAACGACAACTTTACTCCCCTATAGGGAACTTGACTATTATATTATCCTTATTACAGAAAAGGTTGGCTCACCCACATAAAAGGCTCAGATACCCCAGAGGAAATCACAAGTCATATCAGTGCTTTAGACATCATCGCCAAGTTGAAGAGCGTCAAGAAGTTATTAAGCTTGTAGTGACTCCTCGATCAGACTGAGAGCCAGTATCAGGAGCGCTAGGGAGAGCAACCTCACCACCCACCTCCTCCCCATCCTTATCGCGATTCGGGGCGCTATGCGGCCTCCTATCAGTCCGCCCACGATCAGGGGGATCACTATCAAAAGGTCCACGTGGCTGAAGAGGGAGTAGCTGAGGAGGCCCGATAGACCAGTGAACGTGGCCAGGGTCAACGAGACTGAGACCGCAAGGTGCACGTCGATGCCCATCAGTATCAGTGCTGGACTCATCAGGGTGCCTCCACCTATCCCGAACAAGCTACCGACCGCACCCATGATGAAGCTGAGCAGGGGTATCAGGTAACGATACCGTAGACCCTGTAGGGTGCTCCCGACCTCACCTTTTCTCTTTTCCCTCCTCAGTACCAGATATATCGCCACACAGATCAGAAGGGTCGCGAACGATATCTTGTAAGTTACCTCGTTGATGTAGAGGTGCGTGAAGGGACCCAGCAGACCGCCTACGAACCCCGGTGACGTGTAGAGGGCTGAGACCCTCAGCGAGCCGACCTTCCTGAGACTGTAAGAGATGGAACCCATGGCCGCACTCGCCAGGACGAGGAAGAGGCTGTGATGAGAGGCCGAGCTCGGAGGGTTGCCCAATACAAGGAGTGTCGGTGACGCTATGAAACCTCCACCTGCACCCACTATGGTGCCGTAGACGCTGGCAGCGAGTCCGAGCAGAAAGTAAAGAAACTGTTCAATCACCGTAGGCTTGGCGTCAACCCCAGATATAAATTGATAAAGGGGATCGCTCTTGAGATGGCCAATCTCGAGGAGAGTAGTACGAGGGGATTCCTCCTGTATCAAAATCAGATAACGAGAGCACTCCACTTCACCATCCCTACGCTAACACTTAAAATCACCGAGCGGGTCGGGTAATGCGTCGTGTCCCCTAAGAAGAGGAAGCTGCGCCTCGAGCTCTTCGATGACGAAGGAGACAAGATCATGATCACCTATGAGGGTAGGCTCAGCAGGGAGAAGCTGCTCCAGATAGCCGACTTGGTCGAGCTCTACGGAGGGGAGTACGACACCGAGAGGTCCTATGCGATGGAGAGTAAGCTGACCAAGGTGGCCCGCATCATCGAGAAGTACTTCCCCCTCTCTACCTTCTCGTCGAAGGACGTCATGGAAGCCTTCATCAACGAGTACAAGGAGAACATCTCCCTCAGTACCGTCTCCACCTACTTGGCCAGACTTACCGAGAGGAAGTTCTTGGAGAGGACGGGCTCGGGTGGCTCACTCAAGTACAGGCTCTACCGCGAGAATGTCATTAACAGTGAGGGCTGAGCCGTTTCAGTCCTCGCTAGGTCACGACATCGGTTAAATACGTTCCTCGTGCTGGATAGATCGTAAGTTGGAACAGGTCACCTACTCCTCTCCGGCCAAGATCATCCTCTTCGGCGAGCACTTCGTTGTCTACGGAGCGAAAGCGATCTCGTCCGCGATCAACCTGCGTAGTTTCGTCCGGGCCACGAGGACATACCGCCCTACTATCAGCATAAGATCGCGGAACCTCGGTTTGAGCGCTGAATGGACTCATGAGGGCCTCGTCCACGAATCACCGCGAAACTCCTCGAGGAGACTCGCGCCTTTACACGAGGTGATAAAAGCGATAGTCCGCGATCGGAGATTGGGACTGAGTGTCGAGGTGTGGAGCGATATACCGAGAGGCAGCGGGCTCGGTTCATCCGCCTCAGTCTCCGTCGCGCTAGCGGCCGCAACCTTGGGGACACTCGGTGCGGACGTCAAGGTGAGCGACGTAATAGACTACGCGATGATAGCTGAGAGGATGATTCATTCCCGCCCCTCAGGTGTAGACGTCAACGTCGTAGCGCACGGGGGAATAGTGAGGTACGTGAGAGGGGGAGGGATTGATAGGCTCGAGGACGTGTCGTTGCCAAGCCTCCTCCTCGTTCACTCGGGGCTTCCGCGTAAGACTGGCGTCATGGTCGAGCGGGTAGCCAGATTCAAGGAGCAAAAGCCCTCGAAGTTCGCTGAGCTGATGGTGATGTATGAAGGATTAATCGAGGAGGCGGAGCGGGCGCTCGTGGCCGGTGACTCAAAGAGGGTCGGAGAGCTCATGGTCGAGAACCACCACCTGCTGAGGGAGATAGGCGTTTCCAACCCCACTCTGGACTCGATGGTCAAATTAGCACTGGAATCAGGCGCCCTCGGCGCCAAGTTGACCGGTGGCGGTGGAGGCGGGTTCGTAATATCGTTGGTTAACGAGGAGGTGCGAGACTCAGTAATGAGATCTCTCGCGAAGAAGTACCGAGTCCTTGAGACATCGGTCTCCAAGGACGGCCTGAGGCGTGAGCCCGATCAATCTCGACACGATAGGACTTCTCGCGCTCTCAGAGAAGGTTAAAAGCTCGGAGGATCGATTCATCACCTGACGCCCCGGTAGCTCAGCCGGTTAGAGCGCTGGCTTGGTAATCGACTGTCCAGAGAGCCAGAGGTCGCGGGTTCGATCCCCGCCCGGGGCTCACAGACTATCTTGCTTGGAGCCGAGGTTTCTGATCAATTCGCCGTGGTCGCGCTCTCTGTACGGTGACACATATCTCTATAACTCAGTCTTAGAGCTATGTCGGAAGATAAGACTTAAAAACATCCGCTGTTTATGATTAGTTAGTTTTGACGAAAGTAAAATTCGGTTTCACAGTACCGAACAGGCTGCCGTTGTTTCACGACTACTCTGCTCTAGAGTTGGTGAACCTAGTAAAGAAGGTCGATGAGATGAACGGGTTTCACTCTACGTGGGTCGGCGACAACCTGCTCACGAAGCCCCGACTGGAGTCGATCTCAGTTCTCTCTGCCCTCGCGGTCTCAACTAAGAGACTGAAGCTAGGGACTGCCTGCATGGCGAGCTTTACCCTGAGGGACCCGATATTGCTGGCAACGCAATGGGCTACGCTGGACGTCCTCTCATCTGGCAGGACCATATTGGGCGTCTGTATCGGCGGCGCAATAGCTGGTGGTGAGATATCTGCAGAGAAGGAGTTCCTCGCGTTCGGCAGACAGATCAAGCACCGGGTCAGCCTCATGACGGAGGGAGTAGAGGTCTTGAGGAAGTTATGGACGGGAGAACCGGTCAGCTACGAGGGGAAGCACTACAGGCTCGACAGGATAAGGGTTCTCCCCAAACCCGTCCAGAATCCAGTACCGATCTGGGTGGCCGTAACGCCCAGGCCTGAGACCGCTGAGACCACGAACCGAAGGGTCGCAAAGTACTTCGACGGTTGGATGACGACGAAGGTCTACCCGCCGCAGTTCGCGGAGCACTGGGACGCGATAAGAAGGTACGCCTCCGAGTACAACAGGAGGATAGAGGAGAACCTTCTCTACTACAACCTCAACATCAACGACAACAGGGAGGCCGCGTTCAGGGAGGCGAAGACCTTCTTGGACGGGTACTACATGATGGACTTCAGCAAGCCTGGCATCGATATCTGGTCCGCGTACGGTCCGCCTCATGAGTGCATAAAGAGGCTCGACGAGTACGTCAGCGCGGGCGCCAAGGGAATAACGATAAGGTTCGCATCCTTCGACCAGCTTGGCCAGCTCAGGCGCTTCGAGAGGGAGGTGCTGCCCTCCTTCTAGGGGGGTTCTACCGTGAAGGCCCTCATAACCGCCGACGAGATAAGGGGTCGTGTCTTAAGAGCTCAGCGGGAGATCAAGGAGAGGGGTCTAGATGCACTCGTGGCTTTCTCTGGGTATCAGGAGAAGGAGGGGAACGTCTGTTACCTGACGGGACATCACAGCGCCTTCCCGCCATCGGCTAACGACGAGAGGATGTTCGGACTGGGCTACACCGCGGTCCTACTCACCCAAGAGAGAGGCCCCGTACTCTTCACAATGAACGCTCCGTCCGCGGACGAGGAGGTCTACATAGAGGGCTGTGTCCCCGGCCAGAACCTCGTCTCCAACCTACTGACGAAGGTTAAGGAGTATCGGTTGGATCGAGGGAGTATCGGGATCGCCGGCACGGACGTCGTGCCCCAGATGATCTACGACAAGTTCGTCTCTGGGTTACCAGAGGCCAGGATCGTACCTGCGGACGAGATAATAACTCGGATGAGGATGGTCAAGAGCCCGGGGGAGATAGAGGTCATGAAGGTAGGAGCTCAGATAGCGGACGAGGGGTTCAAGACGGCCTTCGAGGTCGCGAGGGTCGGTCTCAAGGAGCGTGAGGTGGCCTCTCAGGTGATCAAGACCTGTATGGAGGCTGGCGCTGACTGGATCGCGAGGGTGAGGATATACTCTGGTGTCCCGGGCGCCCAGAGGTGGCCTCTCGCGACCGACAGGAGGATAGCGAGCGGCGACATAGTCGGTATGGACCTCGTCGGGTGGTACGGCAACTACGCCTTCGACGTGCTCAGGTTCTGGACCATCGGGTCTCCCACAGCCGCTCAGAGGGACCTCCTCGAGTCCGCGGTGAAACTGACCGAGGCCGGCGTAGAGGCCGTGAGGGTCGGCTCCTCAGGCGATGAGGTTAGCGTGAAGATCGTATCGAGGGCGAGGGAGCTCGGCATCGAGTCTCAGGCCAGGCCCTGGGGGCACGCGATAGGCATAGAGGTGGTGGAGCTGCCCTACATGGTACCTAAGAGCTCCGAACCTCTAAGGGAGGGGATGGTCTTCTGCGTCGAGCCCATAGTCTCCTCGCACCTCGGGAGGGTCAGCTTCGAGGACGAGCTCGTGGTGAGGTCGGGGGGGCCGGAGGTCATCTCCAAGTTCCCGAAGGTACTCTGGTGAAGAGTCGGCCTATCGTTGCTATAGCCTGAGGCAATCGGGTTTTATCATCACGAGTCGTTGGCCCCTCAACATCGGTTTAAACTTTCCCAAGATAGTTGAGCCGACCTCACTCAATTGGTCACAATTACACGTCTCCTTCTAGGCGAGATAATCGTCTTGAGGAATATGCACCGTGTTAACAGAACGATTAATAAAGTTACCCGTAGATAATTTACGAGAGGGGCGACCGAGGTTGGCCTTCATAGCAGACGTCCTCTACTCGTGGGTGAGGGAGAACTCAGAGCGGCTCTCGAGGGATCTTAGGGGCGACGACAGGTCACTCCTAAAGGAGTTCAAGGAGATGGTTTGCGGCATGTGGATAACTACGAACTTCGAGGGATCGATCGAGGGCGTTAGAGTTGCAGCGGTCGACGGAGGGCTGATGAAGTTCAGGCTGGATAACGGAGGGTCGTTGATCCTCGCCTCCGCGTATGGCGTGGGAGAGGGAGTCGAGGAGCGCGAGTCCATGTGCAAGGTAATCTACCCGCCATACCAGAAATACGCGCAACTATTCATGAAGTCGCTCGAGCTGAGCGTCGCTAGGAAGTTAATCGGAGAGCTCTCCGGTGGAGGGGTGCTACTTCTGGACGGCTCGCTCTACGGGCTATTATCAACGCCCCCCTGACTCCCTATGAGGCACCACAGGGATATGGTGTGCTCTTAAAGGACTTCTACGTAAAGCTGGGAGCCCTCATCGATGACGCTAGGAAACGCGATGTAAAACTGATCTCCCTCGCTAAAGACAGCTCATCGTCGTTTCTGAGGGACTACTGCCTCTACAAGATGCACAGGGAAGAGGCGAGGAGGCTGAAGGCGCTACACCTGCTGGAACCTAAAGAATTGGAGACGGTGGAGACGCTCCTATACCGTATCTTTAGAACTCCAGTCGAAGCCGCGAGGACCGCCAAGAACCTGAAAGCGAGGTACGGACAGATACTAGAGAGGCTCGAAATGATAGCAGGCGAGGGGCTCTCCAAGACGACCGACCTCATGATACTGAAGGGGTGCAGCTCAAGCATCGGTTACACCAAACCCATGCTCCTCGGCCCATCCTCTAGATTACTCGACCTCTACAAATCAGCGATGGTCGACATCGAGGAGTATACCATGGGAAAACTTCTACTGCCGTCCGAGATGGCAGAGGAGGTCTCCGAGGCTTTAGAGAGTATATCGTCTCTACCGGCGGTCGCCTCATCTTACGTGAGGTTTGATGTGCGCGACTATCCCCTGAGGATCGATATACCTGCGAACTCACTCGGGATAGATAGGCGGTTCTTTGACGTGAGGATCCAAGAGCCACTGGAGGAGGACAGCGAGTTCAGGAAGCTACTCGTAATCCTGAGGTCATTGTACGCGAGTAAGGAGGTCCACAACGTCTGGATCCACGAGGCCGACAGGAGGGCCCGGTTCAGGAGGAGGGAGGCCTCGGCCCTCCTCGAGATACTGGACAAGGAAATCGGGCCGATCGAGCTATCGAGGAGGGGCATGCCCGAGCCTCCTGAGTGAAAAAGCTTTTAGATCGGCGACCGCTGTACTTTAAAAGAATGGACCTCCGGATAAGCCATTACGTCAACACTCTCGAGGAGGTCGGCATAGTTGTCGGCGAGAGCAATCCATCGTCTTTCATCTTCTCGGTCCATCCACACGTCTCTGATAGAGTTCTGCGTTGGGAATACGTCGTGGCTCCAGCAGGGTACGGACTCATCGTGGGACAGGTCCGCGAGGTAACCACCCTCAGCATCCTGCTCAAGAGGGATGTAGACTACGAGGTGTTGCTGCGCCTCTCGGAGAAGATCACCGAGGAGTGCAAGCATTGGAGGCGCGCTCAGGTGCTGGTACACGTCGAGGACCCTGCGAGACCAGAGGTCTCGGGGTACACGCGCGTCAGATATGCTATCACTCCGGGCACTCGCGTCTACCTCGCGCCCAGCGGTCTACTCTCAAGAATCTACTCGGGTGCCGGAAAGGCGTTGAGGGTGGGGCACCTGACTACTAGACCGGACGTTGAGATCGCGCTCTCTGCGTCTGGGTTCAGGAGGCACCTAGCCATAATTGCCCAGACTGGTGCGGGAAAGAGCTACCTCACGGGGGTCCTCTTGGAGGAGCTGCTGGAGAAGGGGGCCACGATAGTCGTCCTGGACCCACACGGAGACTACGTTAGACTATCGAGCCGTAGTGATCATTGGACGACCCAGCTCGCGAGAAGGGTCTATGTGTACCGGGTCTTGGATAACGTGGGGAGGTACGCCGACGTCGAGAACGTGAGGCGGCTCTCGGTCAACATTCAGGACCTTAAGTTGGAAGAGATATTCTACATTTCCGGGATAAGGGAGAAATTCGTGCAAATCAAGTCTCTCGTATCTGAAGTTATTAAAGACTTGAAGCTGAGAGGCAGGTTCTCGATCAGGGAGGTAATTGAGGAGCTTGAACGGGCCTCTGAGGACGTTGAGAATAAAGAACGGAGAAAAATTGCCATTAGGGCGTTACCTTACCTTGACAAACTTCAGTACCTTTCAGTCCTAGGGGATACTACTACTAATTTTAGAGAGTTTTTGGCACCTAAACGCCTTTCAGTAATAGATCTTTCGGGGCTAAGTGATAGAGAGTCAGAACTCATAGCATACTTGATTCTAAAAGAGATTTTCAGGATTAAGACGGCACCTGAAGATAAAGGATACCGGTACCCGGTCTTCATATTCATCGAGGAGGCTCATCGCTTTTTACCCCCAGCATTGTCGGGAGAGATCATCAAGCGAATAGCCGCCGAGGGGAGAAAGTTCGGCGCCTTCCTGACGTTGATCACCCATAGGCCGTCAAAGGTTCACCCGGACGTGCTCAGTCAGTGCAACAGCCAGATCATCATGAGGATAACCAACCCCTCGGACCAACAGGCCGTCCTCGAGGCCTCCGAGAGGCTCGGCAAAGAGCTACTCGAGGAGTTGCCGAGTCTGGGTACGGGTGAGGCCGTCGTCGTCGGCGAGGTGATAAACATCCCGGCTGTGATCATGGTACGAAGGCGGAGGAGCCGCGAGGGCGGAATGGACGTTGACGTCGATCGTCTACTGGACGAGGCTCTGGAGAGCGCTGAGAGGGAGGAAAGGGCAGATCGCGATTTGGATGAGTTCAGGAGATGGGTTAGGCCCTCATGACCCTCATAGCACACATGGCGGATATACACCTGGGATACAGACAGTATCAGTTACTTGACCGAGAGATAGACGTATACGAGGCGTTCACCGAGGCCATCGATAAGATCCTGGAAGAGCACGCAAAGGCCGTCCTGATCTCAGGGGACACCTTTCACACCTCTCTTCCCCCTATCAGGGCGCTGTGGCACGCAAAAGATTGTTTCGGTAAGCTTGGCGAACGAGGTATCAAGTCGTTCTACGTCTTGGGTGATCACGACGCACCGAGGAGGATAGGTCAATGGAGTCCTCTGGATCTCTTTAGAGACCAACACCTGATACACGTGAATGAGACGAGCGTGAGAGTCGAACTCGACGGGCGAAACTTCCTAATAGCGGGCATAGATAAGCCCCCCGTCACCGCTACAGACAAAGCGCGTGAGGTACTCGACCACCTCTCAAAGACCTCGTACAACGACGGCAGCACGAGGATCTTGGTCGCTCACGTACCGCAGCGATTTGGACGGGACGAACTGAGCCTAGACGATCTACCGACGAACTTCGCATATTACGCGCTCGGTCACGAGCACTCCAGGACGATCATCAAGAGAGGTGCGGGGGTGGCTGCGTACCCGGGATCCATAGAGATATTCAGTAGAGACGAGGCCGTGAGTTGGAAGCGAGAAGGCAAAGGGTTCTACTTGGTCGACTTCTCGGGCTCAGAGCCGTCGATTCAAAGAGTAGACTTGGACTCGATAAGGCCTCAGGAGGTCATCGACGTCTCCCTCTCTGAGCCCCACGACAGGATATCTGAGCTGATCGTGAACCGGAATAAGAGACCCATACTCCACCTAAACATAAGAGACCATACGGTCGATCAAAGAAAGGTCCTTGAGTTAGTTGAGGAACTTCGGAGGATGGGGTGCCTTGACGTCCGGTATAGAACGGTGCCGCCGGCCGGATCGATGGACAGCGCTTCGATCACCCATTTCGACTTCTCACGCTTCAAAGTGGAGGAGCTCATCAAGAGTTGTGTATCCGAGATGGGTCTGTCAGAGGACGAAGCGAACCTTGCTCTACAGCTCTATAAGGTCTTCCACACGTCCGGGGAGGAGGGGTTGAGGGAACTGATGAGGAGGCGCATTGAAGTAGAGGGCGCATGATCATCAAGGAGGTCTACCTGAGGGACTTCATCTCGTACACCGAGGCGAGGGTGAAGTTCCCTTTAGGCGTCACGGTCATAGTCGGTGAGAACGGGAGCGGGAAGACCTCGATACTCGACGCAATCACCTACGCTCTCTTCATGGAGCACAGCAGAGGTCCTCGGCAGAATCTGATAAAGAGGGGCGCGACCTCCGCGAGAGTGGGGGCCGTCTTCTCCGTAAAGGGACGGAATTATCAGGTCGAGTGGGACCTCCTCTACCAGAAGTCTCCACGTGGTCACCTCAGAGACTTAGATAACGACCGTCCACTCGTCAAGCCAGGCTCTGGGGAGATGACGATAGTCCCTGAGATATCGAGGCTTACGGGTCTAGACAGCACCGTCTTCATGAACGCGATATACGTCAAGCAGGGCGAGATTGCGAGACTCCTCGATGATAAACCACACGAGAGAAAGAAGACAATCGCCCACCTCCTAGGGATAGAGGAGCTGGAGAAGTTATGGGATGCCATGAAGGGCCCCCTCAACGAGCTGGAGGAGAGGTTGGAATACTACGCGAGACAATTGGATAGAATGAAGGATGTCGAGGCCCAACTGAAGGAAAAGGAGCTGCAGCTCTCCGACAGGCAGAGCGAATATGGAGAGAAGGAGCATGAGAGAGTGAGACTCGAGGAGGAGGTCCGCACACTCCAGAGGATGCTGAAGGAGATGGAGGAAAATAGGAGGAACCTCGAGGAGCTGGATGTGTCGATACTAAAATTAGAAGGGGAGATAGATAGCAGACGAAACGTAGTGAAGAGTCTGGACGAGAAGATCCAGAATCTAGAGGCTGCGCTCAGGGACCTCTCAGACAACCGGTCCTATCATGAAGAGGCGGGGAAAATAGATGAGGAGCTGAGGGACTTGTCAAATCGGGTAGAGAGCATAGATCAGACGATCGATAAGAAGAGGCGTACCAAGTCTGAGGTCGAGAGGATGCGGTCAGAGCTGGACATGCTGGAGAAGGTCATAGCTGGTTTGGTGGACGATTTCAGGAGAGTGACAAGGGTCTCGGCCCACCCACTTGAACTCCCGGACCTACGCGAGCACCTACTCAGGGATGTTGAGGTGAGGGTCGAAAAAGAGGAGAGAAAGCGACGAGCGAAAGAGCTGAAGAGGGCGAGATACGGCGGCCTGATGTACGCATCGATCTCGGGGTCTTTCTTGGCGGCGACGATACTCTACTTGGCTTTTCAAAACCCACTCCCCGCCCTGCTCCCCATCATCATCGAGGTGCCTGTTTATCTGCACCTTCGCCGGAGGCGAAAGTCGATCGAGGAAGAGATCAACAGCATTCAAGACGGGATAAAGGGTTTGTGGGAGGAGAGAGCCAAGCTTGAGGCTCTGACGGTCTCTGACGTTCGGGGACACCTTGAGAAGTACCAGAGACTGAGCGGCGAGATCAGCAGATTGGATGAGGACATCAAAGATTTAGACCAACTCGAGAGGGATCATTACAACCTCAGGGAGCGGATCAGGCAGTTGCAGGAGCATCTGGATCGCCTACAACCGATGAGCGAACGTTATGTGAAGGCCTTAGGAGTTATAGAGAGGGAGGGTCTGTCGTCACACGCTGAACTCGAGGAGCGGATCGAGCGGTTGAAGCGAGAGAGGAGCGATTCGGATGAGGTATTGAAGGGGATGAGAGAGAGGCTCGATGAGTTGAGGACCAGGAGGAGCTCCATCACGTACGATCGAGAGAAACACGACTCAACCCGAAAACGTCTCGAGGAGATCTTGCGAGAGCAGAGGGAGATCGAACAGATGGTCGCGAAGTTATCCGCAACTATAGAACATCTGAGTGAGGACTGCAAGAGGCTGAGGGTCGAGCTAGATAGTCTTAGAGAGATCAGGGACCGGTACCAGAGATTGGAGAGGGACGTCACCCTCCTTAGGAGGATCCGCGAGCTCTTTCATAAGGACGGGCTGCTCCAGAAGAGCGTCAGGAGGCAGGCTGCATCGATGATTGGGGAGGCCGCGAGGACTTTCCTCCAGGACTTCGGCCTGCAGTTCTCCGGTATTGAGGTGGACGAGGACTTTAACGTCAATGTCATCGGAAGGTACGGGAAGCAGCCCTTGGAGACGTTGAGTGGTGGTGAGCGGATCGTGGTCGCGCTGGTACTGAGGCTGGCGATAGCAGTCACTCTCGCCGGGGAGTCCCTGGAGACCATAATAATGGACGAGCCAACTGTCTACTTGGACTCGGAGAGGAGGCGAGAGCTCTCGGAGCTCCTCAAGAACTTCAGGGGAGGCGGGCGGCTGATACCTCAGGTGATAGTGGTCTCACACGACAGGGAGTTAGAGGACTCTGCAGACCAGGTATACGAGGTCGTCCTATCTGAGAGCGGATCAGTGATAAGAAATTACGGAGAGTTCAGTCCGTAGTGGCGCCCTCATAGGGTCAGCTCTGAGAGGCTACATCACTATAGTTCAGTCGACCTTCATTGGATTGCCCACCATTAGTAGTTTCTCTTAGCGACAAAGCGGGCCCGGCGGGATTTGAACCCGCGACCTGCCGGTTAAGAGCCGGCCGCTCTGCCTGCCTGAGCTACGGGCCCTTCGGGACATCCCGCTCTTCCGCTCGATATAAATGTGTGGAGAGGAGACCCGCAGATCGAGTCAACATGGTTGACGAAAAGTAGATGTCATGGGCCTCCGCCACTATCGATGAAGTTGGAGATCAGACTCGTGGAGGCGATACTATACGTACTACCGGCGTACTGCGCTAACGGTGCACCCGTCCTCTTCACTAGGTGGATGCACGTGCTCCATCCGATAGACATGGGTCTGAGGTTCATCGATGGCAGGAGGGTCCTCGGTGACGGTAAGACCTTCGAGGGTTTACTCGTCGGGGTCGCGTCAGGGTTGACCGTCGGCCTCGGTATCTACGCTATAGTCCCGCAATTCTACAGGACCTTGGTGGAGGTGATGCTGCTGACAGTCGGGGCAATGGCCGGTGACGTCCTCGGCGCCTTCATAAAGAGGAGGATGGGGCTGAATCGCGGAGCGCCTGCACCAGTCCTAGATCAACTGAGCTTCCTCGTCACGGCCCTACTCCTAATCTATCTGACGGTTGGGTTGCCTGGTTGGCTCAAT
Source organism: Aigarchaeota archaeon (assembly GCA_025059745.1). GTDB lineage: Archaea > Thermoproteota > Nitrososphaeria_A > Caldarchaeales > Calditenuaceae > JANXDH01. The sequence continues at coordinate 407,586 of JANXDH010000004.1, forward strand.
GCGGAGACGTTGTTGGGTATAGCGGCCTTCACGGCACTCCTTCACGTTGGCACGAATTACGGTGCTTATAAGTTGGGGCTGAAGGATAGACCCTGGTAGGTAGTGGATGACGAGGGTACTTCTCGGTCACGAGAGATCATCCATATCGACTGCCGCGTCACTGATTCGAGCTAACGGAACGATTATCTATCCCACCGACACCGTGTACGGTCTAGGTTGCAACCCGTTCTCAGAGACCGCGGTGAGGAGAGTCTTTGAGCTGAAGAGGAGAGAGGCTAAGCCCATGCCAGTCCTCTGCGCCGATATCGATCAGGTGAGCGCGGTAGCGTACTTGACGGAGGACGCGATGAAGCTAGCGGCCCTATTCTGGCCCGGTCCACTCTCCATTGTACTGAGGAAGAGGGAGGGACTTCCCCCTCTACTGACGTCTCACAGGGACGAGGTAGCCGTCAGGATACCAGCGAACGTGGTAGCTCTAGAGTTGATGCGGACTTCAGGCTCTCCCATTGTAGGCACTAGCGCCAACATCTCGGGTGAGGAGGCCGCGACGAAAATCGATGAACTGCCCAACGAGTTACTCATGAACGTAGACCTAGTGGTAGACGGAGGGCCGACGCTCTACAAGAAGTCATCGACCGTAGTGAGAATGGTGGGCGGCGAGATAGTCGTGCTCAGGGAGGGCGCGGTCAGTGTTGAGCAGCTGATCAGTCGGATCGAGGAGGCCCGGTTAGATTTGAGCGTGAGGAGGTATGGATGATATCAGATCTTGCTTATCAATCTTATCCAGTCCCTTAATCTTATGTGCATGCCGTACCTATCCTCGTTGATCTTCATGTGGATGAAAGGTTTCAGTACTACGGGCCAGTCCCGGAACCAGCTGAACTCCTTCTTGATCTTCTTCTTGACGAAGTTAAAGGCGTCGAAATATACCCTGAACTTCCTCAGCACTGTCCGTTCGTAATCCTCGAGCTTCTCTTCGTTGATGTGCTCAGCCAAGATGGCCGCGCACTGCATACCCGGTATTATCCCCTCACCCAGCACGGGATAGACGGTTCCTATGCTCTCACCTACTCCATAGACAGGTCCTAGACTCATCGGTCTGCACAGGTGCGGGGGTGCGATCCTCACCGGCCTGCCTATCCGCATAGCGACCTCTCCGCGCCCCCCCTCCATAAACGAGTTTAACACCCCGATGTGCTTCTTGTAATAGTCCCCGGCGCCAACGTGAGCCACCCCATCGCCGAGCGGGAAGTACCAGAGGTAACCTGACAGACCGGGTATCGGTTTTATGTAGAAGTCCTCGTACGGAGGGTTGTCGTAGAAGACCTTGTACTCCAGGGTGGGTATGTAGTAGTCCCTCTCCAACCTAGGCAGGAGGGCCCTGTGAAAGCCAGTTGCGTCTACTATCAGGTCGTACCCTGAAGGAGGCTCCCTAACTACCTTGTGACCGTAGACCACCTCGATGGATCTATGCATATCTGTGACGAACCTCCTCTTATCGAATGTGCAAAGACCCTTGAGTGGTATCTCCATCTCCGAGTCCCAGAGGTCGACGATCATCCGTCTACCCTCGAAGAAGATGTAATCGTCGAAGTTGAGCCCTATCCTCCCGGCCAACTTGCGTAGTTCGTGGACGCTCGTACCCCACGCGCACACCGTGAAGAACCTATCATCAGGCTGCTGTTCGAAGACAGTCACCTCGTGCCTCTCGCTGAGCAGGTTGGCCAGGTAGCTCCCTGAGACCCCCCCTCCAACTATCGCTACGCGCATCCTCTCTGATTGATCGATGAGGTAAGGTAAAAACTCTACTCGAGATGTTCACGACGTTGTCGACCCTCAGCAGTGACTACGGTGCCCGCCTCATCCCTCAGGATGGCCGCCTTGAGCATCTCCCTGTCCCGACCGTTTACAAACAAGAGCCTCATCCTCGACCTCTCAGCTACGCTCAGCCCAACCGAGTCTATGAGTTTGTAGGCGCCAGCAGCGTGGGAGGTGTTCAACAAGAGCCTTTTCACAGTGTCGTAGTCCGCGACCCGCAATCTCCTCGCGTTAGGGTTCACTCTCGGGTCTGAGTCGTATATGCCGTCTACGTCGGTCGCAACTATCATCCGGTTTGCTCTAGCGGCCTGCGCGCACAGGGCGGCCACAGCAAAGGTGGACTGTCCCGGCCAGAGGCCACCCACCACGACCATTCTCGAGACGCTCAAGGCCTCCTTGAGGTAATCGAGGTCTGTCGGTACCGTAGGGTGAGCGTGAGGCTGGAGGAACTGAATGAAGATCATTGCGTGCACCCTCGTGATAGCTATGGCTATCGAGTCGCACGTGGCCTCATCAGCACCCGCAGCCCTCGCGGCATCTATGTACTTCCTCGCACCATCACCACCACCTACTACCACGACCCACTTTTCATCACCCTGATAGGCCTCCATGAGCGTTTTGGCGATGGACTTCATCGAGTCTATGTCGATCTCGCCGCCACTACTTATCAGGTGCCCTCCGATCTTTATCACCAGCGCCATCCCAAGTCCCACACGACATCATAAGAGATAAGGATTGAAAAACTTAATCAGAGATGCAGTTAATAGGATCGATACGGGTCACTAACGAGGATGGAGAGGGGAAGCAACTATTGGGTCGAGGACCTCAGACTTGCACCCTCGGGACGTGAGAGGATCTCTTGGGCCGAGAGACACATGCCGGTCTGTATGCGGATAAGAAAGAGGTTTGAGAGCGAGAGGCCGCTCGAGGGCATCAAGGTATCGATGTGCGTTCACGTCACCAAGGAGACCGCGGTGCTTGCTAGGACCCTCTCTGCGGGTGGTGCGAGGGTCTCGGTCTCAGCATCCAACCCCTCGAGCACTCAGAACGAGGTGGCCTCGGCGCTGGTAGAGGACGGTATATCGGTCTACGCCTTCAGGGGTCAGGACGTGCAGCAGTACTACCAGTGCATAGTCCTCTCTCTGAGTCAAGGTCCAGACGTTACGGTCGACGATGGAGCTGACATGACCATCCTAGTTCACAAGCTGAGACACTCGATAGACGGAGAGGAGGTCCGTATTGCGAGAGGTGTTCTCTCGGAGATCTCGAACTCGCTGAGCAGGATCGTGGGCGGTACTGAGGAGACCACGACCGGCGTGATAAGGTTGAGGTCGTTGAGGAGGGATGGGCTCCTGCTCTACCCCGTGATAGCGGTAAACGACACTCCGACCAAACGTCTCTTCGACAACCCCATCGGCACTGGACAGTCAGCCATCGACGGCTTGTTGAGGGCGACCAACGTACTCCTAGCGGGAAAGAGGGTGGTGGTCGTGGGGTACGGTCAGGTCGGATCGGGTATTGCCGCGAGGGCCAGGGGTCTAGGAGCGAACGTGATAGTGGTTGAGGTCGACCCGGTGAGGGCCCTCATGGCCGCTATGAACGGATATGAGGTCACCACGATGTCTGAGGCCTCAAAGGTGGGTGACGTTTTCATCACGGCCACTGGCAACACCTCAGTCATCAGGGGTGAACACATGAACTCGATGAAGGACGGAGCGTTATTGGCTAACGCCGGTCATTACGACGTGGAGATCTCCAAGGGTGACCTCGAGGCTCTGGCGGTCGAGGTGAGGAATGTCTCCCCGCTAGTGACTGAGTACAAGTTAAAGTCAGGAAGATCGCTCTACCTACTCGCGGGGGGTAGGCTCGTCAACTTAGTCGCTGCTGAGGGTCACCCGTCAGAGGTGATGGACTTAAGCTTCGCCCTCCAGGCCCTATCTGTCGAGTACATAGTCAAGAACAGTGGAAGGTTACCCGTTGACGTCCTAGACGTCCCCAGTCAGATCGATAGGAGCGTAGCGATGGAGAAGCTTAAGAGTATAGGGATCGGATTGGAGGAGATGACCGACGAGCAGAGGCGCTATTACTCCGAATGGAGGTACGGCACCTGATCTACCTCTTCCTCCTCCCAGTCCTCCTCGCTGCTATCAGCCCGATCTTCTGCCCAGGTGGGGCGTTCCTGCTCACGGTCTCGGGCCTCCCTATCCTCTTGTGACTTCCACCCCCGAACGGGTGCCTTGCGGGTACCATGGTGACGCCCCTGACCCTCGGATAGGAACCGAGTCTGTGCTTTGCCCGCATGAAATGAAACTTCTTCCCCGCTTTGAGGAAGGGTTTGTCAACCCTACCGCCGCCCGAGACAGCACCGATTATCGCTAACGACCTGTTGCTCACCTCGATGACCTTCTTGGAGGGCAGCATGAGGATGGTCCTGTCATCGAGCTGTGACGAGACCGTTGCGTAAGCTCCGGACGACCTCGCCAACTTCCCTCCGTCTCCCGGATGCAGTTCTACACAAGAGACTAGCGTGCCCTCGGGGACTTTACCGAGGGGTACTATGTTGCCCGGATCGATCTTTGCACCCTCTCCTGCCTCAATGCGTTGTCCTACGCGCAGCCCAACCACTGCGGGCACGTAATAGTGTTCTCCGTCTGCCCTCAGGACCGCTACCGGCACCCCCCTCCCCGGGTCGTGGACGATGTCCTGGACGTAAGAGACCAGCAATCTGTTGCTGTTGATGAGTGATGAGGGATACCCGACCTCGTAATTTCGACGGATGCTACCGATGTAAGTTGGTGATCCCCTACCTATCCTCTGAGCCCTTGTCCGTCTAGGCAACCCCCTTATCGCCTATCTGAGTCTCTCCCCGCGCCCTCCTCAAATAGATTTACTGGACGCGCCTCACCGGCCTCGAGACCTACAAGTATGATGAAGGGGTTAGAAAAATTAATCTATAAGAGACACGCAGAGGATAACGCGAGATGAAGAAGTACGAGTTACCTCAACTTCCTTACGCGTACAATGCATTGGAGCCCGTGATATCAGAGGAGATAATGAGGCTTCACCACACAAAGCACCATATGGCCTACGTCAACGGAGCAAATGCCGCCTTAGAGCGGTTGGAGAAGCAGAGGAAGGGAGAGAACCCCGAGAACGTGAGGGGGATACTGAGGGATCTGAGCTTCAACCTCTCAGGACATAAGCTGCACGCCGTGTTCTGGCCTAATATGGCGCCTCAGGGAAAGGGAGGCGGAAAGCCGGGAGGTACGATAGCCAATCAGATCGAGAGGGACTTCGGTAGCTTTGACAACTTCAAGAAGCAATTCAGTGACGCTGCGAAGAACGTCGAGGCCGTTGGATGGGCGATACTGACATACGATAAGGAGTCTGACACCCTCCTCATATATCAGGTCGAGAAGCAGAACTTCATGCACCCTCCAGATCTACCGTTAGTCCTGACTCTTGACGTCTGGGAGCACGCGTACTACCTTCAGTATAAGAACGACAGAGGAAGTTATGTGGACAACTGGTGGAACGTCGTGAACTGGGACGACGTTGAGAAGAGGTTCTCTAGGGTCAAGACCTGAACTAAATTTTTCCAATCTTATGATTTAGTTTTAATGCGTTGTGATAAGTACCAGTTCGCGTACCTCTTCACCGTCTCCTCAAACCCGACCTCAGGCGACCACCCTAATTGAGCCCTCGCTTTGCTGTTATCGGAGTAGCTCTCGTGCGACTCGTGGGGCGCAAGCTCTCTCCGGATCACCTCGACCCTTCTCCCTAAAGCTTTCATCATCTCTACCGCGAGGTCCTCTACACTCACCGGCGCACCCCTCCCTATGTTGTAAACCTCTCCCCTGGCTCCCCTCTCTGTCGTGAGTATGGTCCCCGAAACCACGTCCCCGACGTAGGTGAAGTCTCTAGTCGCCGGTTTGAAGACACCGTTAACAGTCTTCCCGTTGACCTCGACTGGTCGTCCCTCATAGATTTTATCCGCGAAGATCTTGAAGACGATGTTCGACCTGCACCTTTCTCCAACCACGTTAAAGTACCTGGTCATTACCACATCGAGCCCGTAGTCCCTCGCATACTCCTTCGAGATCTCCTCCCCTATCCACTTGCTGAGAGCGTAAGGTCCTTTAGGTCTCGGAGGCAGGTCCTCACGTAACGGAGGCTTGTGGTCGCCGTAGATGCTGCTGGAGGAGGCGAATAACACTCTCGGTGACGGTTCACAGACCCTCGCAGCCTCCAGGACGTTTAGTACCGTGATCACGTTGTTCTCAAGGTAGGCGTGAGGCTCTAGGAGGCTCAGTCTGTGGGACGCCAACGCTCCGAGATGAAAGATCGTCGAGGGTCTATAGTGCTTTACTACCGAGATCACGTGGTCGTGAGACCTGAGGTCCATCAATATCGGTACCATGTTCTTGGCGTTCTGGTGTCTCCGTAAATCTTCCAGATAACTCTCGCCTATCGAGGGGTGCCCAACCGCTAGTACCCCCTCACCAGTCGATAGTAGTGACTCGACCAAGTGACTACCTATGAACCCAAAAGCGCCCGTGACCATCTTCAAGTGCTTCACCTGTGGTCTCGCACCCACCCCTCTATTTAAGATTCAACGAAATTTGTCGCGCCCCGAGACCTCAGACATCACAGATATAAGCAGCGTAGGTGTAGACGGATCAAAGTTGGTAACCGTAATGACCTTTATAGGTAAGATAGAGGGGCTAAAGGCAGCCTCTCTACACTCTCAGTATTTCGAGGAGTACGTCCTCCTGAGCAGATACGTCGACAGGTTACTCATCGTCACGGACACGCTGAAGACTCCCGTGAAGGACCTCCACATCCCTGACAACGTCCAGATAGCGAAGGTGCCTGCGATCAGAGTCCCCAAGGTCTACGGCTCCTCGAAGACCCTCTTCTACACCATGGCGCCCCTAATGAGAAGGATCGACACGATCTACGTGAGGACGTTCAGCCCCCCTGAACTATGCTCCCTGTGGGTAGGAAGTGGAGTCTTCGGTCTCCCATCCGTTCTTGTCCTACCAGGGACCTGGTTGTTCGGTCCACCCTCCAGACCTATTGGGAAAGAGAAGTTCTATAGGTGGTTCTTGAGGAGGGCCTTGGACGCCGCAGACAGGGTCATCCTATACTCCAGACTCATGCTACCCGACGTACTCCTCTATCACCCCAACGTCAATACCTCGAAGTTCCGCTACGTCCACAACGCGGTCAACATCGAGCGTTACTCTCCACTTGGCGATCCGGACCCGGATTTGGTGAGGATTAAGGGGGGCCGGCGATGCGTCCTCTACGTCGGCCGGATAAATGAGAAGAAGGGCATCCGTGACCTAATACTAGCGTTCGAGAGGGTCGCGCGCGAGGTCCCTGACTCCGTCTTAGTCCTCGTCGGCGAGGGTTCGAAGGACTACGTGATGAGCCTGAGAGGTGTTGTCTCATCGAAGCACCTCGCGGACAGGGTTATATTCTTAGGACCCGTCCCAAACGAGAGGGTACCCAAGGTCCTGAGAACGGCCGACGTAATCGCGTACCCGAGCAGGGAGGGAGAGGGAATACCGAGGGCCATACTCGAGGCTCTGGCTACAGGAAAGCCGGTGGTGGCCACTCGCGTCGCAGGTACGCCAGAGGCTGTTATCGACGGTCACACCGGTCTCATCGTTGAACCGAGGGACGTCAACGGGTTATCGGATCGCATCCTGAGACTTCTCAATGACGAGAGGACAGCACGCCTCCTTGGTTCGAGGGGTAGAGAGTTGGTAGAGAGGGAGTTCAGCTATGACGTCGTCCTCCCGAAGGTCGCGGAACTTATCAGAGAAGTAAATGGTAAATAACAGGCTAGTGGAGGGTACTGCATGTCTAGGAATAGGGTGACGATCTTTGGAGGGTCAGGCTTCATAGGGTCCGCCGTCTCCAAGAGGTTGATTGAGGAGGGGTTTCACGTCCGCGTCGCGGACCTCTCATATCCAAAACCTGGACACTTCTCGGAGTTCATCAGCTGCGATATCAGAGACCATAGGGCCGTTCAGAGGGCAGCAGAGGACAGCGACGTGGTGATTAACACCGCGATAATACAGATACCCCGTATCAGCCAGGATCCCAAGCTAGGTTACGAGGTGAACGTGATAGGAACCCAGAACGTCTGCGAGGCCGTCGTACGCAACTCCAACTGCAAAGGCCTTATCCACGCGGGGACCTGGCACACCGTCGGAGAGATAGGCCTGGAGGGTATCATCGACGAGGATTTCGGTTACAGGCCGGACAAGGTCGAGGAGCGCGCTAGGATCTACGTACTAACGAAGGTATGCCAGGAGGTAACGGTCAGGCTCTTCAACTACATCAGACGGGAGAAGAGGTTCATAGTGCTCCGTACAGGTACTGTGATGGGTAGGGACATGCCTGAGCAGACTGCCGCCAGGATCTTCATAAAGAATGCCCTCCAGGGCAGGCCTATAACGCCATATAGGCATAGTATGCACAGACCGATGCTATACGTGGACGTCAACGACGTCTCAAACGCGTACCTCGCGGCCGCCAAGTTAATACTCGATTCAGGAGAGACCGATAGCCCCCAAGTCTTCAACGTCTTCCATCCGGAACCAATAACCATAATTGAGCTCGCCGAGGAGGTCAAGCGTTCCGTCGAGGAGCTAACCAAGGGAAGGATAGCCCCGACCATAGAGGTCTTGGATCAAGGTGTCGAACCGCTCTATACCCCACAAGACAAATTTAAGTTCACTTTCAGGCTCGACAGGTTGCAGAGGTTACTGGGTCAATACAATCTGAGGAATCCGAGGGAGTCAGTTAGAGATATCATACGTAGCGAACTAGAGAATTCGGGTCAAAAGTTGAGTGCGAAGAGAGAACTTTCATAACTGTACCCCGAGAGATCCTCTGACCTCACCAGAGATGACCCGCATCAGACTCAGACTCACGGGAGCTATCGCCTTCGTATCAAGCATCTATGGTCAACTCATCGGCCTCCTCTTCTCGATACTAATAGCTAGGAGACTCGCCCCCGACGTGTTCGGTTCCTGGGCGTATATCGGTTTCCTCATCTCGTATTCCCTGATACCGTTCAACCTGATTAATTCGTGGATAGCGAGGGACTCCGCTCGTGGCAGAAAGGTTCAAGTCCCTGTACTGATAGCCAGTTCGTTCCTTTTTCCGCCAAGCGTGATAATCTATTTAGCAGTAGCGTATTATACGCACTCACAGATAGCCACCGACCTAAGCGTTCTGCTTCTCGGGCTCCTCGTGTTAATACCCAACTCTCTGGTCAACCTCTACGCTGCCATCGTCACCGGTTACGCTCCCCATCTTCAGGTAGTAGGCTCGATGCTCTTCGAGACCGTCAAGCTCTTAGTTGCGGTTGCGTTGGTCCTCGGACTGAAGGACGTATCATTGAACGCGGCGATACTCTCGGTATCTCTCGGTTACATTGCCTATCTGATGTTCTTAGTGGTCATAGCCAGGGAGACTTTAGGGCCAGAAGACATCAGAGGGGCGCTTGGTAGATGGTTGAGAGGTTCCGTCCTCTCGGGCGTCGCTATTGCAGTTTATACGTTTTACGGTCTCGATATATTACTGATAAGCATCTTCACGGGAGGTACGTTGATTACGGGGTATTGGCAGGCCGCTTTAATCGTCTCATCACTCATCAACGCCCCCTCTCTATTGATCGGCGCCCTCTTTCAAAGACTGCTAGCTGGAGGAGATATGAGGGACGCCTCAAAGAGCCTCCACTTCACGTTAACGTTGGCGGTCCCCCTCTTTTTTGGTATCGTCGTGCTCTCAGATTACCTACTATCTATCCTCAACCCACTCTACGCAGAGGTGTGGCCCGTGGCCTCTATATTAGCAGCGACGACCTTCGTTTCCATCGTGTATACTTTCTACACTACAATAATAAGCGCCACAGAGACCATCGATCAGACAGGAGTTCCCCGCCTCCGCGAGTATCTGCGAAGCAGGATAGCCTTCACAATTTACGTGATGGGCGCGACGGTACCGGTCTACTTAGTGCCCATACTGGTCATACTCACCACTTTCGAAGGACCCCCCTCGCTCACCCTCACTGCGATCGCATCGGTGAAGCTGCTCGTGACCTCACTCCAGACGATGATCTATTACCTCTACGTAAGAAGACACGTAAGACTCTCTATCAGTACGCGTGAGGTAGTCCCGTACTTCTCCTCCTCATTGGCGATGATGTCTGTGATCTTAACGGTCAAGCAGATGTTAGGCCCGCCAGCGCCACAGCTCTTCTCGACTTTAGCGGATTTCGGAGCACTCGCACTGATAGGCGCCTCCGTATACTTCCCACTCCTTTACGCCACTAGTGGCCGTTTCAGGTCATTGGTGAGGGACTTGAGGGCCTTCTTTCAGGGGATCCTACGCGGCCCCGGTCTGTAGGACAGGTAGACTTCAACTTGATCACGTCTGCGACCGCCCGCACGCTGGGCAGTTTATCGATATCGAGTATATTGACGCTAGACCTAAATCAGGCCGATGGGTGCTTGGGATATGGTGGTGCAGGGGGCGTAGCCTAGCAAGGTCTACGGCGCCGGGCTCCAGATCTGTGCTACCTGGTCAGAAGCGTAACCCGGAGATCGTGGGTTCAAATCCCACCGCCCCCAACTCCTCGATCTGCTACCAGTTCAAAGACTACTCACTCCACGGATAGTTCATCAGATATCGTTCTTGTGGACCGGCGGGGATTCGAACCCCGGACCTCCCGCACGCCAAGCGGGCGATCTTCCGCTGATCTACCGGCCCCCTGAGGATAGGTTCAGTGGACATCCATTTTACCTACGTCTCTATTCATAAAGTTTTTTAAATCCGGCCAATATTATGTGACGAATTATATGGCCTCTAAACCACTGAACGAGTTGCTCTCACTGAGGAACAGGACAGCCCTCATCACAGGATCGGCAATGGGCATAGGGAAATCGATCGCGGAGAGGTTCGGCGAGGCCGGCGCGGACCTAATCTTGGTCGATATCAACGAGGAGGGGCTCAAAGAAGTCTCCAGATCAATAACTGAGAGGTACGGGGTAAAAGTGCGGATCTTCAGGACCGACCTCTCTAAGAGGGATGAGATTGATCGATTGTGGGAGTCGATCGGTGACGAGACTCCAGACATTTTAGTTAACAACGCTGGCATCTACCAGTTTCGTGACTTCCTAGAGGTCGACGAGCAATTCCTTGAAAGGACGCTCTCAGTGAACCTGAAGTCCGTCTTCTACATGTGCCAGCACATGATAAGAAAGCGAGGTGATAGGGGCGGCGTTATAATCAACGTGAGCTCGATAGAGGCGATGCTACACTTGGTCAGAGGACTTACACATTACAGCGTGAGCAAGATCGGTCTGGTAGCCCTCAGCAGATCACTCGCCAGCGAATACGGTGAGAAGGGTTACAGGGTTAACGTAGTTATGCCCGGGGGAATAAGGACGCCCGGCACCGAGAAGGTGAGGAGAGAGATGATGAAGAGGCTCCAGCTCGGCTTCATATTCACCGGTCTCCGGTTCATGTCCAGGCTACCACTAAAGAGGCTTGGGGAGCCTGACGAGGTGGCAAAAGTGGTTCTATTCCTGGCGTCGGATATGTCGAGCTACGTCACTGGTGCAGTGATCACTGTAGACGGCGGTTTCCTGGCTGACTGAGATGGAAGCGCTGTCCTTATCTATCACATAATCCATATAACCCGCGGTCATTCTTGAGTTTACGTGCGCGTGGTAGCTATAGGTGGCAGGAGTTTCGTCACTTGTATGAAGATCGCGGGTACTGGCGGTGTGGTCACAGAGAGCGCGGATGAGGCATTGAGAACGATCAATAATCTCCTGTCCGACCCCAACGTTGGTCTCATACTGGTCAGCGACGAGTATGGAGATGAACTCTCTCTGAAGCTCAACGATATAAGGTCAAAAACCACCCTGCCAATAATCTACGAGGTCCCCGCACCTAGGTCCCAGCAGAAGATGGTCGATTACAGGGCCCTGCTCAGACGCGTACTAGGTATATAACGTAGCCTCCTACGAGTCTAGCCTGAAGGTTTGTCCGCGAGTCTCGAGAAGATTATCGAAGAGATAGTCAACGAAGCCCTCGCCGAATACGTGAAGCAGATAGATGAGGCGCGGGAAGAGGCCAAGAGGCGTATGGGTGAGTTGAGGGAGAACTTAACGGCCGAACTGAAGCAGAAGAGGGAGGCGGTAGCAAGGGAGGTGGCGGCTTACAAGTTGAAGATCATGAGTCAGGCGGAACTCGAGTCCAAGCGCCTTCAATTACAGGAGTTGGACAGGGCGATAGAGATGGTCTTCTCTAGGTCGATCGAGAAGATAAGGGGGGTTAAGAACTCAAAGAGGTACGAGGAGGCGATAAGGAAGATGCTCTATCAGTCGATAAGCGCGATAAACACGGAGAGCGTCTCGGTCTACTGCAGTCCGGAGGACGCGAGGTTAGTCGAGAACGTCTCCAAGTCCCTCTCGAGGGAGTTAAATCGGTCGATCGTTGTTGAGGACGACCACCTCGACTGCATAGGGGGCGTGAAGGTATCAAGCTCCGATGGGAAGGTGCTAATCGATAACACGTTGGAGACCAGACTGACCAGGTTGAAAGAGTCTCTTAGGTCCGATGTGGCCCGGCGGCTCTTAGAGGACCTGTAAACATTTTTTAGTAACTGAGACTGTTAGCACTCGAAGGATGAGCGGAAAGGGCAGAGTGATCTGGGTGGCCGGTCCGGCGGTGAAAGCCGACGGCATGATGGGCGCGAAGATGTACGAGACGGTCTACGTCGGTGAAGCGGGCGTTATCGGTGAGGTGATCAAGTTGACGGGTGACGTGGCGTTCATACAGGTCTACGAGAACACCTCAGGTCTCACACCCGGTGAGCCCGTGACGAGGACGGGGCTGCCGCTATCAGTGACCTTAGGTCCGGGCATGATTGGAAGCGTATACGATGGGGTCCAGAGGCCCTTGGACAGGATCGCTAAGCAGGTGGGGCCCTTCGTCAAGAGAGGGGTTACCGTCCCCTCATTACAGGTAGAAAAGAGGTGGAAGTTCATACCTACGGTAAAGAAGGGGTCTAGAGTCGGTCCAGGGGACGTCATAGGGGTCGTCCAGGAGTCTCCCCTAGTAGAGTGTAAGATAATGGTCCCGCCCAATGTCCCATCCGGTGAGCTGACAGAGCTAGAGCCTGAGGGAGAGTACACCATCGAAGATGAGATAGCTGAGGTGAAGACCAACGGTGGGAGCGAACCGATCAAGCTTGCTCACAGGTGGCCGGTACGGAGGCCTAGACCGTTCGAGAGGAGGCAGGACCCAATAGTGCCGTTGATCACCGGACAGAGGGTGCTGGACACAATCTTTCCCATGGCTAAGGGCGGCACCGCGTGTATACCGGGCGCATTCGGTACCGGTAAGACGGTGACCCTCCACCAGCTAGCGAAATGGAGCGACGCGAAGGTGATACTGCACATAGGGTGCGGTGAGAGGGGCAACGAGGAGGCGGAGGTACTGACGGAATTCCCCCACCTCACGGATCCCAACACGGGTAGACCTCTGATGGAGCGCACCGTCCTCATAGCGAATACCAGCAACATGCCAGTCGCTGCTCGTGAGGCCAGCATCTACACAGGCGCAACTATCGCGGAGTTCTACCGTGACATGGGATACGACGTTCTACTCGTCGCAGACTCGACGAGCAGGTGGGCCGAGGCCCTGAGGGAGATAAGCGGTAGGCTGGAGGAGATGCCGGCCGAGGAGGGATATCCCAGTTATCTGGCGAGCAGGTTAGCGGAGTTCTACGAGAGGGCAGGAAGGGTCAAGGTACTTGGATCGCCCGAGAGGGTCGGCAGCCTTACGCTGGTGGGGGCCGTCTCACCGCCGGGTGGTGACTTCACGGAACCGGTCACCACGCATACTCTAAGGTTCGTGAGGACATTCTGGGCTCTAGACCCGAACTTAGCGTACACCAGACACTACCCCGCGATCAACTGGATCATGAGCTACTCCGCGTACGTCGATACCGTCAGGACTTGGTGGGAGAGCGAGATATCCAAGTCGTGGTACGAGTACAGATCCGAGATGTACCGTCTGCTGAGGAGGGAAGACGAACTCTTGGAGATAGTGAGGCTGCTGGGACCAGAGTCTCTGGCAGACGAGGAGAAGCTGGTCCTCGATGTGGCTCGCATGATCAGGGAGGGATTTCTCCAGCAGAGCGCGTATGATGAGATAGACTCGTACTGTGGAACCGTAAAGCAGATGAAACTGGCCGCGCTATTCGTCGACTTTTACAGAGAGGCCGCGCGGGCGCTATCGAAAGGCGTCCAACTCTCGACCATCAGATCCATGGGCATAATATCCAAGATCATCAGGGCAAAGTACGAGATCAGCAACGATCAGGTCGAACAGCTCGATAGATTGAGTGAGGAGATGATCAAGGAGTTCGAGTCGCTTAAGGTGGAGGTCACCGCCTAAATCAGCTCAATCTCCACCTCCTCGCCCTGTTCAACACTCAAAAATTTACTAGCGCTGCACTGATTGACCGATATCTCTAGGAAGCCTGTACCCCCGAACAAGGCTATCAACTCACCCCCTCTCCCTTCAGCATAGGATTTCACGAGCCTCGCGTCATATCTCGCCTCACCAATCTTCAGCCTCATGATGGCACCTACGGGAATGAACCTAAGAGCCTCTTGGGGGATACTGGTTACCAAGTTGCCGAACCGGTCCACGTGCAAGACCCTTCCTGACGCCCTCTTTAGACCCTCCTCGAGCTCGAAACGAAACTCCAGCCTCACCAACTCGTCCCTCTTCAATCGATGCATCCTAGGCCGTCTACCTTTCGCGATCTCCGCAGCTACTCTCGCGAAGACGTCTCGACCGTGGAAAGTCTCTCCGTACGGCCTCGCGTAGTACCGCTCATCTATCGAGTAAACGGCCAGTATCCCGTCCTCGTTCGCAGCCGGGTAGAGCAGTCCGTTGTCGGGCCCTACGAAGTAGTAGTTCCTTGAATTAATCACCAGACCCCTCCGCGCGCTCCCGACACCGGGGTCGACCACCGCCTCAAATATCGTCCCCTTGGGGAAGAACCTGTAGCTGAGTAGTAACAGGAAAGCCCCATGTTCCACATCGAAGGGTCTGACTTCGTGAGTTATGTCGATTATATCCACGAAGTTGCAGACACTCTTTATCACGGCCTTTACCTCGCCCACGTAGGGATCTGAGAGCCCGTAATCCGTGAGCAAGGCAATAACCCTCCTCCTCATCGATATTGGTTAGACGCTGACGGTCTAAAAAGCTATAAAATCCTGAAGTCAATTCATCCACGATGGACGAAAACAGGAGATGGCACCTTGAGGACTTCAAGAGAGTCTTCCCCAACCTTTACAGGGAACTCTTAGAGAGCTCAGAGAGTGATCGGAGATCGGAGAGGCGAGGACCGATCGAGGCCGAAGAGCTAAGGGGTTACGTCCCGAGGGCCGAGGACTACCTGAGGCGCTGCAGTAACGACTCAGAGGCGTTGGAGGTCATAGATTACCTCACCAGATCGGGTGAGATAACCCTTGACGAGTCGGAGAAGCTTAAGCATCAACTCTCCGAGAAGGGTCTGAGGAGTTTCGGGACCTACAAGGAAGAGAACTACTACCTGAAGAGGTGCGCCTCTAGGTGATCTAGGGCCTTACTTCTACTTCCTCTCTCGTAGCCACTTCTCCTCTGACCACTGAGGGTGGGAGGGATAAGACCTTTGACTTAACGATGCCGACGTGCCTAGGCAGCAGAATCTTCGTTATCGAGTTGTAGATATCGGAGGCGGTCTTTCCTAACACAAGCTCCTGAGCCAGCTGATCGAAAGTCAGCCTGCTCGCGGTCTCCTTGAGAACCCGCTCCATGACGTGCCTTATCTGGGTCCTCTTCCCCCTCCTCAATACCCTGTAGGTGAACACGGTGGATTGTACGCGGAACTTCCCCCCGTCCACAGTCTCTAAGTTATAGTAGCCGTCGATCTTGGAGGTGCCCCTCCTCACAAGACTCCTGAGGAATTCCCTGCCGTACTCGTGACCGTAGAAGACCGTCTCGGCGATAGAATCTCTGACCCTTATCACCTTGAATTTGATCAGCAAGTACTGTTTGGAGAAGTCGTCTGTGAGGTTGTAGAGGCTGACCTGAACGGTCCTATTCACCAACTTCCCCGGATCGTCTGTGACTGTCGTCCCCAACTCCCTCTTACCGAAGTACTCGGGGGACATTATGACGTACTCCCTCTTCACCTTCTTCTCCTTTACCGCACCCTCTCTCTTGGACAACCCGGAGCACCACTCGTTGAGAGATCATTTATATCTTTCTACAAGCTATCCGCTCGGCCAACTTTATAGAAGTCAAGAGGTCATCGATGGTATAGATGAGCGATTCGATGGACCGGGAACTCGTAATCTCCACGATCAGGTCGCTACCCACCCTCTCGCACCTCAAATCCATGCCGACGGGCAGTGGTCTGTTATCCGGATCGATTGATCTGGCGACTATATCGGCCTCGGCTTGATCGCAGAAGGATATGCGCAACGATGCCCTTATCACTAACCTCCCTCCAACGTGGCCTCTGGGGTCTTCCTTCTCTCCTTTATCGATTCACCGACCAGTCTATCGACCTCCAGCAGGAATAGCGTCAATCTATCCGCTTGGACCTCTGCACCTGCAGCGACCTTGTGGCCACCCCCCCGTCCGCCGTACTTAGCCGCCGATAAGCTCATAATTGCCCCCAGATCTAGACCTCCCTCGACGAGTTCACTGCTGGCCCTCGCGGAGACCTTTACCTGATCGCCATCATATGCGAACGCTATCAGTGGCTTATCGAGAGGCAAGGAGTGTGACGAGGAGAGGAGGGTGGCGATCGAGCTGACCTGCTTCGGGTCTATCATGTCTCCCCCCCTGAGGACCACTATGTTGTACATGTGCTCTAGCATACCCGGCCTCAGGATTTTCTCCATCACCTTGGCCAGGGCGCTCCTGTAGTTCTCGAGTACCTTGTGCGCCTTATCGAGTAACCTCCCCCTCTCTCCCATGGCTATCGCTATGCCTAACCACGCGTGGTCTCCCTTACCACAGGCGTTGAGCAGCGTAGCGAACTCCCTACCGTCCCTGAGGCTGCTCCCCTCCTCCTCGTTGGTGAACTCGTAGATCTCGCCGTAGAGCTCAGAGGCTATATTCGATGAGTAGCCGTTCTCGACCATGTGGGCTATGATTGAGTTGTATAGCGCCCTCACCTCATCGTCGCTGAGGTCCGCGACGGTCCTCCAGACGTCCCCGTCCCTCAACTCTATGCCGGCTGATGTGACCACCGATAGACACGCACCCTCGTTCCCGGAGAGGCTGGGCAGGAAGGGATTATATGTGCTCGCGAGCGCTAGGTGTATGGGCCTGAAGGTTCTCCCGTTCAACACCAACGTCTCCGCGACCTTGATCACCTCAGTTTTAATGCCCTCCTCTAGGATCATTCTGTTCAGCCCCCTGAGCTTCCTATTGCCCCTGTCTTGGAGGTCACCCAGAGCACCTACGATGGCGACCGGTGCGAACTTGTAATACTCCTCGAGGAGGTTCTTGAAGACCAAGTAGGTCACGCCCGACGCGCTTATCTCGACCGAGCCGTCTATCTCGAAGAGATGTGGGTTGTAGTGCTCCCAGTTCGGCCTCTGTTTCAAGTGGAGGGGATAGTGGTGGTCCAGTATGATCAACCTAGACTTGCTCACTCTATCGTAGAGTTCGTTCAAGTACCCGCTCCCCATATCCAGCATCACGACCAAGTCAAACTCACCGTCTACGTACCCCGATAGGAAGTCGTCTATCTTCCTCACGCACCTTAATACGAAATACGCGTCCAGCTCTCGCAAGACGCCTCCGGCCACACCGAGAGAGGATAACCCGTCCGCATCGTTATGCCCCACGACAAGAAGGTTACTACCTGACTTAACGCGGTCGAGTATGGATCCGGCAACGTCCCTTGCAGATCTTATGAACTCCTCGACTCTCTGCATCCTTTACTGGGTATCAAAGTCCCATCCTTTCTATATGAGCTTTTCAATTACTAAGGATAATATCGAGGAGTCTCCGTTTATACCGTGCGAGAGATGGGGTCGGTAACCGAGTCTCACCTGGTCGGGTTACACGCTAGATCGGAGGGGCTGATGAAGCTGATGAGGCTGGGACGCGAGGGCAAAGTGTCATTTGAGACCCTCAAGGATCACCTCACCAAAGAGGCCCTCTCCCTCGTCGAGCTGCAGTCCTCCGCCGGTCTAACGAGGGTGGTCGACGGTCAACTCGCTTGGCATGACCTGTTGAGGCCGATCTCTGAGAACGTCGAGGGCCTGAAGGTCGGCCCTCTCGCGAGGTGGTTCGATAACAACGTCTTCTACAAGAAGCCGATCGTACACTCACGGATCAGCTGGAACAAACCCTTTCTTCCTGATTACTTGTGCTCGTCCTGTTTGGAGGGGAGACGTGGGAAGTTAGTGATCGCGGATCCGTTCACCTTCGCTAAACTCTCGGAGAACAACTACTACAGGAGTTTCGATGACTTGGTCCTAGACCTGAGCGAGGCGATCGCCACAGAGATAATCAAATTGGGGAGTCCGCGATGGCTCAGCATGCTGCAGTTCAGTTCACCCGTCTTGGTCAAGGCGAGATTGAAGAGTGACGATGCGGAACTCTTCACGGAGTCAATCAATCTGATAAAGAGGAGGGTCAGCGTCCCAATAATGGTTCATACGTTCTTTGGTGATCTAACGAACGCTCTACCGTTACTACTGGACGCGAAGGTCGAGGTGATAGGATTTGACCTGACAGTGACGGACCTCAAGAAACTGAGGGAGTACGATATCGATAGGACACTCTGCGTGGGGCTGATAGACGCGAGGAACTCTTACATGGAGTCGGAGGATCAGTTGTTAAAGGACCTGAGCAGGGTGATTGATCTAGTGCCTGCGAGGGCTTACCACATATCGCCTACTGCAGACCTAGAATTCCTGCCTAAGGACCTCGCGGACGAAAAGGTCCGACTCCTCGGGAGGGTCTTTAAGAGGGTGGGGGGAGATGGTTGGCGGTAAACTGTTTCCAACCCAGGAGATAGGTAGTCTGAAGAAGGCCCCCTTCCTCAGGAGGACGATAACGGATCTACAGCTCCGAGAGGTCAGGTACTGGGGAGAACTGCTCAACGTCGAGAACTATCAGAGACTACAAGACGCGCTCTCGAGGGGAAACTACAACGAGAAGGAGCTGTACGATTGGGCGGCTCTCTATGCGATCAGGTTCTTCGAATCGGCCGGACTAGACGTCGTCTGGGACGGAGAGCAGCGGAGGAGCGAGATGTACGAGTACGCGATGGAACAGATGGCTAACATCAGGTTCGTCGGTAGGGTGAAGGTGTGGGACCTGGAGACCTACAACAAGGCCTCAGTAACCGGAGAGATCTCCCTGAGGGAGAGGCGACAGATAGAGGAGTTCCTCTTCGCAAAGAAGCACGCGAGGAGAGAGGTCAAGATCCCCCTTACAGGACCCTACACCCTCACGGACTGGAGTTTCGATGAATACTACGTCAACGCCAGAAGGGACATCGCCGACGTGAGGGAGAGGCTCAAGAGGTCGAGGATCGATCTACTCTACGACGTGGCAAGGAAGGGCGTCGCGCCTCTGATCGAGGAGCTGTATAGACTGGGTGCCAGGCGGATTCAAATAGATGAGCCGGCCCTGACCACCAAGGAGGACGAGGTCGAGACCTTCGTGGACGTATTCAACGAGATGAGGAGGGGGATAGACGCGGTCTTCACGGTCCACATCTGTTACAGCGACTACTCGTTACTCTTCCCTCACATACTCGAATTGAAGGCCGAGGAGCTCTCAATAGAGTGCGCGAACAGAGATAGGGCATCCCTTGGCACGTCCAAGGACGTGAGAACAGGTTACGAGATACTGAGACTCTTCAGGGAGAGCGGCTTCGATAAGAGGATAGTGCTGGGGACGATAGATGTCCATACCGATTTCATAGAAACGCCTGAGCTGGTGAGGGACCGGATAATCTACGCCTCAAGAGTGATCGGTAACGCGGACCAGATAGTACCCTCTAACGACTGCGGGCTGAGGACGAGGAGGTGGGAGGTGGCGTGGGAGAAGGAGCTGAGTCTAGTAAAGGGAGCCAATCTGGCGAGGGAAATCTATGAGGGGAGATAGTCTCACTTGCTCTCCTTCACGGCCTTCTTGGCCACCCCTATCGGCCCACCGTGCCGGCCCGTGGTCCTGGTCCTCTGACCCCTCACCTTGAGGCCTAGCGAGTGCCTTACGCCCCTCCATGATTTTATCCTCATCTCTCTCTGTATGTCCTCCTTGATCGCCAGCTCTAGATCCGGGCCTATCAGGTGCTTGTCCTCGCCGCTGACCAGATCGGACCTCCTGTTATACGTCCATTGTGGTATCCCGTACTTCGCCGGGTTCTTTATGGCGTCCTCGAGCGAGGAGAGCTCTTTATCACTCAACGCCCCTATCCTCGTATGCGGATCTATTCCAACGGCCCTCGTCACCGCATATCCGTAGTTGACTCCTACGCCGAAGACCTTGGAGAGCGCATAGGGTACCTGTTTGCTACCATCTATATCGGTACCGAGTAACCTCACTATTACCTTCAACTCGCGCTGCGAGCTCGACATCACAAAACCTATCCGGGGAGCCTTATTTAGGGTTTTTCTACCTCGACCAACAAGGGCACTCCCCCTTTCGGGTCAGAGGTCCTCGTCCCTCAATCCTTAAAGCTTACTTGAGGACTCTTCATACGGTGAAAGCTATGACGATGCAATTCCCTTTCCCAGGTGCCACCACTTTAGGGATAACTGGAGATAACGTAGTCGTGCTGGCCTCCGAGAAGCGTCTCTCTTACGGGTACTTCGTGGTCTCTAAAAACGTGAGGAAGGTCTTCCAGATAACGCCCAAGATAGGCGTGGCCTGTGCGGGCCTGATCGCCGACATGCAGAATCTCGTCAGGGAGGCGCGCGCGGTCATAAACTTGTACAGGATAGAGGGCAGACGTGAACCTCTCGTCAATACCGTCGCAAAGACTCTCTCCAACCACCTATTCAGTAGCAGGTTCTTCCCATACCTGGCGGAGAGTATAGTGGGTGGCGTCGACTCCACTGGAGTCCACGTCATAGTCCTAGATCCCCTGGGGTCGATGATAGAAGACGATTTCGCGGTGGTAGGCACCGGTGCCGAGATAGCCGTCGGCGTGATCGAGAGCAACTACCGGAAGGGCATGAACGGCCAGGAACTCTACGAGCTGGCGTGTAAGGCCCTTAAGGCTGCTATGATCAGAGACTCTGCGAGCGGTAATGGAATAGACGTACTGGTGATCGGAAGGGACGGAGTTTTGAGGGACGAGACGATAACCGCGTGACCTTCTGGGAGGTTTACCGGCCATGTAAGTCATGTTAAAATATTACATTATAACAATGTAATACTAGATGTACCTAGACTCATCAGTGATAAGAGCGTTAATTTTGTTAGCAGAGCAAGGTGGAATTGTTAACAGTGTTAAAATAACGACATCCCAGGTCGCAAGGTACATAGGGACTTCACAACAGTCTGCATCACGTTTATTGATCAGGATGGAAAGATGGGGTCTCGTAGAACGGAGAATAGTGGGGAGGACTGGTATGCTGAAGATAACCAATAAGGGCATGGAGATACTATCCGAACTATACGTAGCTCTGAAGCGGGTGATCGAGAAGCCCGTCGAGATAACACTTGAGGGCCGCGTCTTCTCGGGCTTGGGAGAGGGAGCGTACTACCTATCATTACCCAACTACAGGAACCAGATAAAGGAGAAGCTCGGATTCGACCCGTACCCGGGCACGCTGAACATACGTCTGCTCTCTCGCGACTCGATCGAGAACAAGAGACTCCTCATGAGGATCGCTGACCTTTACATAGAGGGATTCAAGGACGGCGTGAGGTCCTACGGTGGTGTAAAGGCCATCATGGGCACGTTCAACGATAACGATCTCTGTGGTATTCTGTTCATAGAACGGACACATTACGGCGAGGAGGTGATAGAGGTCATCGCCCCCGTCTATCTGAGGGGGAGGTACGAGCTCAAGGACGGTGAGAAGGTCTCTGTCAAAGTAACATTACCCGGAAACAGGCACCTCTCTACTGGTTCCAGCACTACGGTGAGAGACCTCTACGCCAAGTAGGCCGACCCTTAATCAGGTTTAAATTAGACTCTAAGGGATCGTCTACTGGATGTCGTCATTTGAGAGCGCGTTGAAGTGGTACAAGGAACAGGTGAGTGCAGGAAAGCCGTTCTCCATTATCCAGTCGTCGACCCCCGAGTTCCGCGACGGAACGTTCACCGTGAACCGCATCTTCCAGAGCGACCCACTACTCCTGGGATACTTCGATCAGAGGTTAAAATTGACCATCGATGAGGGGCTGGAGAGGGCAGCATCGAAAGTGGCTAAGTTACACGAAGCAGTGGTCGTCAGGGTAACGCCTGACCTACACTTCTTGCGTGAAGGTAAGCTGGTGGCGGTGTTGAGGAGCAATGGGTTTGCTGCAGCAGATAGAATGCTCTTCGAGGACATAGCGCGCGAACTGTACGGCATCGGTGGCTCACCGATGAGGGATCAACCGGTGAAAGACAGGTGGTCTGACTCGTTGGCGAACTTGTTGGGTAATAAGGAGTTCGTAGATACCCTCTTCTTCGTCATACTCTTCCTCCTGCTCCCGACAACTATGGCCGCTTACACTCTGGTGATTACGCCCTCTTTATACGTACCGGATCTAGCCCGATTTGGCGTGGTCTTTTTGATGCTGACCGCAGCAATATATATCGGTAGGCTCTACGTCAGAGAAAACCTGAAGAGGGGTAAAACGTAGTTCACGCTTAAATAGCGTCTGAGCCGTTAAACTACTGGATGACCTTAAGTTACAACCAATTTTACAGACATCAAACCAGGAAGACTGGAGCGGTAGGTGTCACGTTCGCCTCATCCGATAGCGTGGTGCAAGCTTTTGAGGAGACCGTCGTGCCAGATGAGAGAAAAGCTGAGGCGATAAGAGAGTACGGCGTAGACAAGGTCACTCCTGAGAGGGGTTCCCGTGGCATCAACTACGTAGTACAGAGGATACGGGAGACCTCACTCATAAGGTACCTGGTCAACTGGGCGAGGCTCTCGTCGCTTTATCCTGTACACCTGACGACGGCGTGTTGCTCGGTCGAGTTCGCTGGGACCGTGAGCCCGAGATACGACCCTGAGAGGTTCGGGTTCCTTCCGGCCACCGGGTCTCTCAGACAGTCGGACGTGATAATAGTTGAAGGTACTGTGACAACCAAGATGGCGCAGCGGGTCAGGGTGATCTACGACCAGATGCCTGATCCGAAGTGGGTCGTGGCCATGGGGGCATGCGCGATCTCTGGGGGCCTCTATGCGAAGCACTCCTACAACGTCATTCAGGGGGTCGATGATATTGTTCCGGTCGACGTCTACATACCTGGATGTCCCCCGAGACCGGAGACGTTGATACAGGGGTTGCTGTTACTGAGAGACAAGATCTTGGCAGAGCGATCTCAACCCTGACACGTATCGAGGGTGCTGTATGTCGAGCGATGCTTCGAGCCCAATCTTGAACGAGTTGAAGGAGAGGTTCAGCGATAAGTTAACGGAGGTCAGGGCGAGCAGATCGATCGTCAAGATATCCACGACTCCAGAGCAGTTCAAGTTTGTCGCTTCGTTCTTGAAAGAGAGAGGTTTCGATCACGTGAAAGGTGTCACGGGCTGTGACCTGATAGCGCTCAAGCCCAGCGAGGACGCGATAGAGGTTATCTATCACGTCGGATCCTACTCCGTCAACGAGCTCAAGGGCACAGTGGTGAGCCTGGCCACGAAGGTTCCGAGGTCAGACCCGAGGTTGGCCTCGTTGGTAGACGTATGGCCCAGCGCCGAGTATCACGAGAGGGAGACCTACGAGATGTTGGGCGTCACGTTCGAGGGACATCCGAGATTGAAGAGACTGCTACTCCCTGAGTGGTGGTCGGACAAGCCTCCGTTGCGGAAGGACTTCGCGCCAACCTGATACGACGCGTTCTGTCTCGGGAGTACTCTCGCTATCTCTCCGCTCCATATACTAGTTGAACGAGATCCTTAGGTGTTCACTCGTTCGCAGGCACGTTTACGCTGAACGAGTGGCCGCAACCACATGTCGACGTGACGTTGGGGTTCTTGACTACAAACCCCGCACCCATCAAAGTCTCGAGGTAGTCGATCTGAGACCCCTGCATGAACTTAGCACTGAACTGGTCAACGATCACCCTCACACCGTCCTGCTGTACCACGTAATCGTCCTCGTACACTTTATCATCCAACGCCATACCGTACTTATATCCGCCGCAACCTCCCCCGCTTATGAAGATCCTCAGCCCCAGCCCCTCATTGCCCTCCTCTCTCATCATCTCCTTGAGCTTCTGCACCGCTCTCTCAGTCAACGAGAGGTTGATCATACCTTAGTTGATCTGGTGGCATACCTTCTATTAAGCGTTATGGGGCGAACCAAATGGGTGTTGTCGGTATCGTACCCCCCCGGAGGCATATGAGGTATATATATTCAGGAGTGGGTAACTGCATGGAGGACTTGGAAAATGGAGCTTAGAATACTCGAGGAGCAGAACAACTGGATCAAACTGGCGTTCACGGGCCTGCCCCTAGCCGTCTATAACGCGATCAGGAGGGCTATACTGACTGAGGTGCCCGTGATGGCCGTCGAAGAGGTCCTGGTGATAGATAATTCATCGCCGATAATGAACGAGGTGCTGGCTTACAGGATCTCCCTGGTACCCTTCGTTACCGACCTAGATAATTACCTCTTGCCTGAGGAGTGCGATTGCAAGTCCAGATTAGGTTGTAGCAAGTGCTCTGTTAGGTTCTCACTGAAGGTCGAGGCCAACAGCGAACCGCTCACCGTATACTCGCGTGACATAAAGCCCGAGGGCAACGTCGGCATAATCAGACCGACCAGCGATAGCTTCCCCATCGTTAAGCTAGCCCCAGGACAGCGAGTGGAGCTAGAACTCTACGTGAGGCTAGGTAAGGGCTCGAGACATCCGAAGTGGCAGCCCGGGATAGTAACGGTATATGATGACGAGAAGAACGGGCTGGTGCTCTACGTCGAATCCTTCGGCTTCCTGCCCCCTAGGCGGATGGTGACGGAGGCCGTGAAAAGGTTAAGGGGTAGGGTGATTGAACTCAAGAGGAAGTTCGAGGAGGCAACGTCCCAAGGTGTTTTGAATGAGGCCCAGTCCTGAGAGGTACGGGGAGCTTAGGAGGCTGCTGTTGGAAGCCTCGCGGAGAAAGAGACTCTGGGCGAGGGTGCTGGAGGAGGTGGAGGCTCCGACTAAGAACAGACGCAATATCAACCTCTACGAACTGAACCGTACCACGAGGGAGGGCGAGACCGTTCTGGTTCTCGGGAAGCTGTTGGGAAGTGGTGAGCTGAGGCACAGGCTCACTGTCATCGCATTCGACTTCTCAGACGCGGCGTATCAGAAGGTCTTAAGCAGCGGCGGCAGACCCGTGTACCTGCTCGACTACCTCAAGTCCGGTCAACCGGTGACCTCGGGGGTGCGTCTGATTGGGTGAAGGGAACGTAGTAGTAGTCGACGCATCAAACCATAGACTAGGTAGACTCGCCTCCAGGATCGCCAAATTGTTACTGAAAGGGCAGAGGGTAGTTGTTGTAAACGCTGAGAAGGCGGTGATAACTGGTAACCGGAGTGCCATTTTAGATAGGTACCTTGTGCTAGTTAGACGTACTACCTATGCATCGTTGACCAAGGTGAGGGTCTGGTATCCGAAAAGGCCGGAGGGGATATTGCGCTATACGGTGGTTCGGATGTTACCTAGAAAGCAGGCGAAAGGACGTGAGGCGCTTAAGAGGCTCCGCGTACACGCAGGGATACCAAGAGAGTACGAGGGAGTGAAGTTCGTGGTATTTGACGACGCTCTACACAGGCAACCGGTCAATAGGTCTGGAAAACTCATCAAGACCGTTAATCTGAGAGAGCTCTCCTCTCTGATATCCGGTAAAGAGGTCAACCGGTAGAGCATGGACTCGGAGTCGAACAGCGAGAGGTACATCTATAACCCGATCGTAAAGTTGCTCTCTAGGGGGAGGCACCACATCAGGGAGGCTGACGTCGTCGTGATACTCTCTGCCCTAGCCTCGATAAACGACCCAAACTTCACGCTGAGAGACCTGGACGTATACATACCCGCCAACATGAAGAACGATAGGCGTAGGAGGCGGAGCATCTCCACCCTCCTGGATACCCTAGCGGAGATCGGTTTCCTAGAGAAACCATCGGAGAGAAAATGGCAAAAGAGAACTCCAACTCTATCAGAGTTCCTCCTCGCGAAGATATTGGAACTATATGAGGGCGAGCGGTCAATGGGTCATCGTGTACCGAGGAAGACCGACGAAACGATCCTCAAGTTAGAGAAGCAAAGGAGATAAACGTTTAAGACGCGGCGGTCTGCTTAGTGTGCAGATGAGGTTCAAGGTAACGGTCGGTCTGCCGGATAGGCCGGGGACGCTTTTGAGGACACTGGAGCAGATAGCACTCAACGGCGGTAACATAATCTCCATAATCCATAACAGGGAGCGGATAACGGGTGGATACGTGCCGGTGAACATACAGGTTGACTTCCCGGATCAGGAGTGTCTCGAGAGATCGAAGGTAAGCATCGAGTCGCTGGGGATACCGGTACTGGGCACCGAGACCCTCGAGAAGAGGGTTGAGACAGTTCTGATCCTCGGTCCCAGTCAAGTCGGTCGGGTGGTCGATACCTTCAACTCTTTAGGCCTTAAAATAGTTGGCGTCTCCGTCTCGGGATTACCGAGCAGTCCCTGTCTGAAGGTCGTCATGGAGCTGCCCATACAGGGGCGAAAGACCCTACTCGACAGATTAGAGGGGGCGGTCTCCTCGCTCGGTGGTTTACTGATAAGGGAGGAGGACTGAGGGATCGAAGGTCAGCCCGCTCCATCTTGGGATCTTGACGCCTCAAACCTCGAAAGCAATAGGGCGATGTGGAGTATCCCCCTCAGGTAATCGTCTATGCGGAGGTTCTCGTTGGGCGCGTGATACTTTGAGTCCCCTCGGCTGACCCCCGCGACCACGCACGGTAACCCCATCACCTCCGTGAAGAGGTACATAGGTCCAGAACCCTGCATCGAGGGTATCAGTACCGGGTCCTTCTCAAACGCGTCCCTCGCTGAGTCTAAAACTACCCTCACGAACGGTGAGTCGGGATCAGACCTAGCCGCGGGGTAAGAGCCGCCCAGTTGTCTGACCTCAATGTCTCCATACCCACTCGTTCTAAGGGTGGATCTGATGGCATCGAGCACTTTCTCTGGCCTCAACCTCGGCACGAGCCTCACGTCGACCTTCGCTATCGCCTTTGCGGGTAGGACAGTCTTTGAACCCTCACCGGTGTAACCTGAGTACAGGCCGCAGATGTTTATGACCGGCATCATAGTCAACCTCTTCAGGCTCTCCTTCAAGTCTCCGCGTACCGAGGGTAGTAGTTCCCCAGCGCCCTCCTCGACCTCTCTCGGATCGATATCGGCAGACTCAATGAGCCTGAGGAACTTCTCATCCAATTCGACCTCCTTCATCAACTCATCGACCTTAGGCACCCCCTCAGCATCGGCAAGCGTTGAGAGGGCGTTTAAGAGCCTCCATGCGGGGTTCGATGAGACTGCGCCCCACGACGAGTGCAGGTCACCACCGGGTCTGTTCGCGACCAGCTCGATGTAAACCAACCCTTTTGCGCCCAGCGCTATCACCGGCCTGTCACGGTCATCTATGTAGCTCATCTCCCACAGACAGGCGTCCGCCTCAAGGACCTCCCTGTAACTCATCACGAGACGCGGGAGGTTAGGACTGCCCACCTCCTCCTCACCCTCCGCTAACACCTTGACGCCTACTGGGAGCTCACCGAGAACCTCATCGACCAGCTCGGCCGCACATAGTCTGGCGAGGAGGTTACCCTTATTATCCGCGCTCCCGCGTCCGAAAAGTCTTCCGGCCCTCACGGTCGGTCTGAAGGGCGGTGACTCCCAGAGATCGAGTGGGTCGGCCGGTTGCACGTCGTAATGATTGTAGAAGAGGACGGTCCCTCTCCCGTAACGTTTAACCTCACCGAAGATCCAAGGATTGGACATGTCTCTCAGAACCCTCGTCTCGAACCCCGTCTCCTCCATCAGCTCCCTCGTAACGCTCGCAGCGTCCTCTATTCCCTCACCTGTGGCGGAGACCCCGCGAGCCTCGACCAGCCGCTTCAGCCTGTTTAGGTACAGGTCCTCGTTATCTCTTATTCTCCTCCAGATCCTGTCCCTCAGGTCATGATCGGACATCTCTATCTACTAGATGACGCGTCTCCCTCCTTTAACTGTTCTTAATATGAGACCATTTAAAGGGTTTTAAGATAGAGAGTAGATAAGAGTGAAGACGTCGAGAAAGGAGCAGATCGAAGAATGATGCGGTGCGCGATAGTGGGATATGGGTTCCTCGGTAGGGCGCTCGTGAAGTCCCTACGGGAGTCGTACGGGGGACGGGTTAAGGTCACGTGTATCGCTAACTCGAGGGGTACGCTGTTCAAAGAGGGAGGAGTGGACCTCAACCAATTACCCGCGGAATTGTCAGAAGCCGTTGGGTTCAGAGAGGTCTCGCCAATTGACTACCTCGATAAGAGGTGGGTAGACGTGCTGGTAGAGCTAACGCCGACCAACGTGATAGACGGTAGACCAGGAATAGATTACATAAGGGCCGCCATGAGAGCAGGGCTCGATGTGGTCACCGCTAACAAGGGTCCATTGGCCTTGGCGTTCGATGAGCTGATGAGGGAGGCTGAGGATAAAGGCGTCCTGCTTAGGTACGAGGCTACCGTGGGTGGAGGTATACCAGTCTTCACGTTACATCGCTATTACCTCAAGAGTGATAAGCTGATATCAATAAGAGGGATACTGAACGGCACCTCCAACTACATACTGACCAGGATGCACTTCGAGGGGATGCCCATGGACCTAGCGCTAGAGGAGGCGAGGATGCTGGGTATAGCCGAGAGGGACTCGAAACTGGACACGGAGGGGATAGATACCGCGATCAAATCGGTCATCCTGGCTAATAGTCTCCTGCAGGCGAAGAAGAGGCTGAGTGACGTCAAGATCACGGGGATAAACTCGATAACCCTCGACGCGATCCATGCGGCAAAGGAGATGGGGATGACTATCAAACTCATGGGCCTCGTTGAGGACGGAAAGATATCTGTCGAGCCGAGGCTCATAAGGTTGAATCACCCCCTATGCGTGCACGGTACGTTGAACGCGATCGATATAATCGCAGAGAATCTGGGCAGCCTTACCCTCATAGGGCACGGCGCCGGGAAGAGCACCGTCACGGCCCTCTTGAGCGACCTCAACGATATAGCTAGGTTAAAGTACATTGATTGATAGCTCGGAGAACCTCACCATCACTAATGCAAACAGTATGACGGTAGCTGAGCCCATCGTCAGTGCATCCCTCCTCCCGAACTTCAACGTCCTATAACTCGTCCTCTTCTCGTTCGCACCGAAACACTTAACCTCTAAGGCCTCCGCCAGCTCATAGGACCTCCTGAGAGCGTTGACTATCAGCGGTATGAAGACGGCGAAGAGCGACCTCAACCTCCTTATCGGGTTTCCCCTCTCGAACTCAACCCCCCTCGACCTCTGTGCGTCGATTATCATCTGCACCTCATCAGCCAGCAGGGGAGCGAACTTGATGGCCATGACCAACGTGAAGGTGTAGAGGGGGGGTACCCTGAGGTGCTGTAGCGTCAACCCGACCTCGTCCGGTGAAGTCGTGAGGAAGAAGAGCGTGAACGACGAGATAAACGCGATGAACCTGACCGCGTACGCCACTGTCGAGTAGACCAAGTGACTCGGATCGACCAGCGTTATGGATAACAGTTGTATTATCACCACTAGCATCACTATCGGTAATCCCCCCCTCAAGGTATACAGGAATGGCCTGAGGACCTTACCAGTTGAGAGTAGCACTCCGATGAAGCATATGATCGAGACGCTCATCACCAATATCCCCCTGTACAGCTCGTTATAGAGGAGAGCTAAGGCGAGAAGGTATATCGAGATCGATAGTTTGACGCGTGGGTCGAGCCTATGTAGCCACGTCCCCAAGTCGCGGTACTTCAGGCCCTGAATGATGGAGAGGCTCACGTGACCTCACCCCCTCGAGAATAGACGAACGATCTCTCTCGCACCCTCCTCCACGCCCAGTAACTTGAAGTTGACCCCTGACTTGGGTATGGATCTCAGAAGCTGCGGCACCTGCGGCATCACTAAGGAGGCTCGCTTCAGGAGCTCCTCATCGGTCAGGACGTCCCTCGCACTACCGTCAGCTATTACTCTACCCCTCGAGACCAAGATCACCCTGGGTCTGAGATCAGCCACGAACTCGACGTCGTGAGTCGATATCACGATCGTTTTCCCCTCATTAGCGAACTCATTCAGCAGCTGGACGAGCAACCTCCTGTAGGTCACGTCCTGGCCTACGGTCGGTTCATCTATCAGTAGGTACTTCGGGTTCCACGCGGCTACTATTGCGATCGAGAGTCTCTTCTTCTCGCCCCCGCTCAACGTGAACGGCGACCTATCGCGGTACCTCTCCAATCCGAAGAAACGAAGTACCTCGCTCACCCGCTCCTCAACCTCCTTTGGAGTGTAACCGAACTTGCGTAACGCGAAGGCGACCTCATCGTAGACCGTCTGTAGGAAGAACATGTTGTCCGGAGACTGGAATATGACACCGACTTTCCTCGACAGCTCGGCCACCGTCGCGTTCTTAGTGTCTGTACCGTCTACGACGACCCTCCCCCTCTGGGGCTTCAGTAGACCGTTAGCGTGCCTGATGATGGTAGTCTTCCCCGCACCGTTCTCCCCCATCAGGGATACTATCTCCCCCTCTCCTATGGTAAAGGTAACTCCATCCAATGCTCTAATGGTCCCGTGGTAGCTGAAGTGAACGTCCGTGAACTCTATCAATCGCTACACCCTATTTCACTGAGGGCATCTACGAGGTCGCGTACCTCCAGGTATATTGAAGAGTTCAGGTACTCACTGAGGAGGGCAGAGAGCTGCGATACCTTGGGGACGTTTATGGCGTAGTTGAACCTAATTGCCCTCTCGATCACCTCGCGTGGGTGCCCCTCATCTATTACGGTGCCGTTATCCATTACTACCATTTTATCCGCTATCGGGGCCAGCAGTTCGGTCTTATGCTCGGCTATCATCACGGTGAGTTCATCTCTTCTACGCAACTCTACCAAGGTCTCGATGAGGGATCGAGCAGAGAGTGGATCGAGCGAGGAAGTCGGTTCGTCCAACAGCAGTATCTTGGGTGAGAGGGCAAGTATCGAGGCGATGGCAACCTTCTGCTTCTGTCCTCCCGAGAGTTCAAAGGTCGACCTCTTCCGCAACTCCGAGATACCGACCCTTTCCAACGCTTCTCTGACCCTCTTCTCGATATCGTCGCGCTGTAGTCCTAGGTTCTCCAAGGAGAATGCTACATCCCCCTCAACCGATAGGGCGAAGAGCTGGTTATCCGGATTTTGGAACACCGTACCGACGTGCTTGGACATCACTCGGGTGGGCGTAACTGCCGGGTTGAGACCGAGAACGCGGACCTCGCCCTCGTATTGACCTCCGTACATCTGTGGTATGAGGCCGTTGATGCATCTGATGAGCGAGGACTTACCGCACCCCGATGGCCCGGTCAACAGCACTATCTCTCCTTCATCCACATTCAGGTTGAGATCGAGGAGCGCGTAATCGCTCTGGCCGGGGTACCTGTAACTCAGATTACGAACCTCTATTGCCCTCATTCACTCCTCTACTCTCTTCAGGACGGTCCCGAGCTTGGTTGCGATCTTGTTGAGACACAACTCTATCACCTTATCGGAGTTACCCCTGAACTGCGCCCTACCGGCCGTTGCGTGACCCCCGCTCCTCCCACCGACCTTGGCAGCGAGCTCGTTGAACACGTCAGTGAGTAGATTGATGTTATATTTGGTGAGCACGTCCTGGGATGCCCTGAAGGTCACATCGATCTCCCCCTCCTCCTCATGAGTGGCTATACCGACGTGGGCGCCTAGTGTTAACAGGGACCGGGCTACGGACGGTCTGAAGGCACTGACCCTCGTCACGGCGATTATCATGTCGTCCGCCCTGAATATTTCGGCCCTCTTTGCACCCTTCAGCCTCGCAATCCTCTCCGATATGTCAATTGGCGTCTCTATGTGTGGTAACAGGTCCTTCGGGGACGCCATGTACTCGCCCAGCCTGCCTAACTTAGAGAGTACCTCTGAGTCCGCCAAGAAGAGTCTGACCGTATCGTAGTATATGCCCGCGAATAGCGCAGTAGCCTCCCGTTCTGATAGTCTGAAGTCAGTTGCAATCGCGAGGTCGAGCACTATCTCCGAGGTGGCCTTGTAACTGATGGAGGAGAAGACCTTGACGTCCGGAGCGTCCCACTCAGACCGCACGTGGTGGTCAATCACTATCAGGTTTCCACGGTGAATTAAATCTGAGAGGGGACCGAGTTGCGAGGGTGATCCGACGTCTGAAGCGACACACGCATCAACGTTCTTAGGCGCCTCAGTGGTGAACCCGATCCCCAGCACGCTACAGAAGCGCTCGCTGTGGTCACTGACCCTCTCCGGGATAACGATGAGAGAATCGGCAGAGCTAAAGACTTCCTTCACGAGTCGCGATAACACCATACAGGAGGCTATTCCGTCCGGGTCTCCACCGGCATGGGTGATGAGGGCGACCCTCTTCCCTCTCAGTGCTTCGAGTTCTCGTGTTATTTGTGAGATCAGTGATTGGTCCCGCATCTATTAGCGTATTTCACCAGCACCATTTATATCCTATTTGTCGAAGGTTAACTCAGGAGGGAGGTTTCTGTAGCTCTCCCAGTTGAGCCTGCAACTCCTTCTGCAGACCCTCCATCTGAGCTCTCGTCCGGCCCTCCTGCTTCTCCAAGACCTTTATCCTTGTCTCATCGAGCTCCCTCTTCTCGTTCAACTCCGATAGAAGCCTCTCCTTGGACGTCTGGACCATCACGGGACCGACAGACTTGTAGACTACCGCGTTATCACCGCTCTTGTTCAACTCCTCTATCGCCATGTTTATCTCCTCGAGCTCTGCTTGGAGCCTCTGTTTCTCCGCTATCAGGACGCTCAAAGTTTGTTGAAGCTGTTGCAACCTAGCGACGCGCTCTTGAACGCTTGCCGGGATCTCCCCGCTCACTGTCAACTTTACTCACCACTCATTATCAGACGTCTAAGGTATAAAGTTTATCAAACCAATTTTTCAGACGTACTACCTGACCAGGTCGAGGGTGCTCCTGATCGCTAGCAACCACCTGAGGAATGAGTTACAGGCCGCGCGGAGCGAGGTCACATCACTGGCCTGAATTCTGAGTAGAATCGAGTCAGCCTCTCTGCTCAAAGTCACGCTCACGCGGCGCGTCCTGAGGTCACTCGCCTCTATCGATAGAGCCCTGTAAATCTCATCGAGATGGGGTGACTCGATACTCATCTCTATGTTCGATCTGTGGGAGGCCAACCCAATTATTCGGAGTGGGCCGGAGACCATGCTGCACCCGCGAACTTCTCTCCACACTTCTTACACTCCCAGATCCCCAACGCGACCCTCCTAACGCCGATCTTTCCGCACCGCTCGCACTTGTAGATGGCGTACTGGGATTGCTCGATCTCGCTGACTACCTTCCTCAACCTCGCCCCGTATCTTGCGCCGAACCTAGTATCGGTCCTCCTCTTTCCAGCGCGCATACCGAGATCACTGAGGCCGACTGATATAATAGCCTATGGATGTCATTCGGCACTCGCGGCATACGTCTTGAGCGACTCGAGGAGCTGCGACCTCAACTCAATGCTGCACTTCCTAGAGATCTCCAAGAGCTCCTCCAAAGCTTGGATGGGTATAGTTCCGGGTCTGTTCTTCTGAATGGCAGCCACCTCGTCCTCATCGCCCCACCCCACTACTATCGAGGTGTCCAAGGCACTCTCCTCGAAAGCCGTCGGATCCACCAGGAACTTATCGTTTAATACGCCCATCGTCACCGATACGGGGAACTTCCTCATCGGTATGCTGACCTGATCGTCACCTGCCTTCTTCACCACCCCGTTCTGGACCTCATACCTCGGTATCTTAGCAGTGGCTAACGCTGCAACAGACGCTAGGACCGCTGGGTCGAAGTAATTTCCGTCGTAGTCGAGGACGT
This sequence comes from Aigarchaeota archaeon, assembly GCA_025059745.1. Taxonomy (GTDB): domain Archaea; phylum Thermoproteota; class Nitrososphaeria_A; order Caldarchaeales; family Calditenuaceae; genus JANXDH01. Next base: position 441,817 of record JANXDH010000004.1, read on the forward strand.
AGACGTCAAGGTATATCGAAGCCACCCTCTGACCGGGTATGTAACAGAGCACCTCGTTCTCTAGCTCGATCGCCTTGGACTCTCTTATGCACCTGTCTACCACCCTAGCGAGCTCGATCGCGTTCTCGTCTGGAGGACCCGGTTCGAAAGTCTTGTACGCGAGGGGCAGCAGTTCAGCGCTGACTGTGAGTGTAGCTTGATTGGGGTTATCTGGATAAGGCGTCCCCACGTCGACCTTAATGCCGACGAGTATCTTTGTACCACCCATCGAGACCAAGGCAGACGCGGAGGCCTTCTCTATGAGGTTCACCGATATGTTGACCTTTCTGAACTCAAGAGGTCTCCTACGGTCCATCCTCTTTCCCTGCTTTAGCAACTCGTAGATTTTGTCGTGTATCAACCTGCTAGGGTATTGAGTCTGGAACATCAGTACCTCCCCGAACCTCCCTGATGAGACGACCTGACCCTCTTGGTCAGCGCGGCTATCTGCACGCTGTACAGCACCTCGATCCCCTTCCTAGCCATCTCTATTCCCAACCGCATCTCCTCCCTCGTCATCCTCCCGTTCAACTGCAAGAGGACTATAGAGTTCTGCCTAGGAGCTATCGCTATGGGCATATCGGCCTCACCGTGCTTGTCCTCCTCCTCACTTGGGTCCAAGACTATCCTCCCCCCCACCTTCCCAACCGCGACCCCACAGCAGAGATCGTTCATCTGTATGCCCGCGTCTGCGAGTGCCAGTGAGGCTGCAGTAAGTCCGGCTGTCCTAGTGCCAGCGTCTGCTTGAACCACCTCTATGTAGACGTCTATCGCTGACCTCGGGTACTCGTTCAGAAAGACCAACGACTCAAGGGACTCCTTGATGACCTTGGACAGCTCTATCTCGCGCCTAGTCATCCCAGGGTGTTTCCTCTCCTCAACGCTGAAGGTAGCCATGTGGTATCTGCAATTCAGTATAGCTCGATGTGGCTGTGATAGGTGGCGCGGGTGTGCCTCCTTAGGACCGAAGACGGCAGCAAATATCTTTGTCTTCCCCATCTCTATGTACGCGGAGCCATCGCTCTTATCGAGGACGCCGACCTCCATCTTTACAGGCCTCAGTTCATCGACCCTGCGCCCATCTATCCTTAGCCCGTCCTCCCTGAAGAGCCTCAGCTCATTCATCTCCGCCCCCCTCATCACCCTCGACCTCAACGATCAGGGACCTCCTGAGTTGCGCGACCACCCTATCGACCAAATCGGGTGATGTGAAGTCCTCCTCCATCGACCGTATAGCTGAGAGGACCGCCAGCTCTGAGTCAACCGAAGGCCCCGATATCACGAGAACCCCGTTCATACCGACGTTGACGTTACATCCCGCCTCGCTCCTGATCACGTTGAGCAAGCCGTGCCTTTTATCGAGAAGTCCCGCAACGACCACTGGGTTCACCCGTACCAAGAGGCCCTTCTCTATCTTGCGAAGGGACGCGTCGTACTCGAGTATCACGCCCCTCAACCCGCTGTACTTGACTCTCGCGTATATTACGTCACCTATCGATAACCTCTCGGTACGCCTCCGTTGTGAGGACGGTCTGAGTGTGGCCACGATGTGTTCACCAAGGTCCACCTCGATGACGTTGGGCTTGACGTCCTTAACAACGCCTATGACGTAATCGCCCTTCGAGGGCTTGTAGACGCCCTTCACAGCGATCACCTCAAACTTGTTATTTCTCTCCACGACCACCCCGAAGACGGAGGCCCTCACCCTCCCCGAGAGGAGGTAGGTGTTCCTGCCGCCCCTCTTCACCTCATCCGAGATCTCGTCACCGGGTACCACTAAATCTCCCGCTCGGACGAAGTCCGTCAACCTCACACCCCCTTGGGTCTTACCTCACCCTGACCCTTGGTTATGCTGGCTATCCTGTCTATCAACTCGTTTAGTAACCCCGCGGGGGCCTCCAACTCACAGGACCAGCTACCGTCCCCGTGCCACGACTCTTTCACCAGTTTTCCGACGCTCTTAACGTAAGATTGGACCCTGCTGTACGATTCGCCAGGTACCTTGATGTAGAAGAGCGTGATCTCGACTTTCATCGGTAAGATCTTCTTTAACCTCTCCATTACCCGCGGTGCCTGAAGCCTAGCGTCTGTGAACGGATCGATGGAGACTCCCGCCTCCTCCATCGCCAGTTCAATCCTCTGGGGTGGTATGGGCATCTTCGTCGAGGGATCGATGACGTTTCTCGATATGAAGTCAATTATCTGCCTCTTCTTCTCCTCGATCAGCTCTCTCCTTTGCTCGGCGGTCACCTGCAACTCGCCCTCCCTCACGATCTTGGTTACGATATCGTTGATGTTCGAGGTCCCGAAGAACTTCTTCAGGTCGTCCTCCCTCGCCTTTATCCCCTTCTTGGAGTCCTTGAAGACCTGATCGTAGACCAGTACCTTCGATAAGCTAACGGATCCACCTAACCTGTACTTCAGTGCCGCATCAGGGTCAACCAATATCTCAAAGGTCTGTCCCCCTTTGACTATGCGGGCGATAGTGTAGTTCTTTGGCAACCTAACCACTAACTCATTAGGGAGTAATTTATATGTTTACGATATCTGCTACCTCACTTCTTCGCCGAGAGGAGTGGTCTCAATATCGAGTTCACTTCCTCCTGACTGACTGTCATGAACTGACGCGTATCGACCGGTATGACGACTAACCGCGCCGACCAGTTCTCCTCAACCCTGTCTATCGAGTAGACCAGCGACTTCAGTGCTAAAGTCTTGGCCTCTTCTAACGTCAGATCGAACTTGTAGTTCATCTCGAAGAACTCCTTTATCTTGTCGCTCCCGCGTCCGATGCCCCAAGCGTCGTACTCTATCATGACCCCGCTGGGCTCAGTATAGAATACCCTCCCTCCATCACCACTGACACCCCCGATCAATAAGGCCGCGCCAAACGGTCTAACGCCGGCGTGCTGCGTGTAGAGCTGCATAACGTCCGCAATGCGCTTCGCGATCATCTCGACCGATGGCGACTCATCGTACGAGAGCCTCAGTATTTGCGCGTACACTCTCGCGCTGTCCACTAGGATCCTTGCATCTGATATCAGACCAGAGGCAGCTGCACCGATGTGCTCATCGATCTGGAAGAGCTTCTGTGAGTAATGTTGGGACTGAAGCTTGCTCTGCGTCCTCTCCTCAACAGCCATTACCACTCCCTCTTTGACCCGCAGAGCAAGCGCACTGGATCCCGACTTGACGGTCTCTAACGCGTACTCTACCTGGAACAACCTGCCCTGGGGCGAGAATACGGTTATAGCCCTGTCATAGGCACTGGCCATACCTAATGCCAACCTTCTTCACCTATGACTACACTCTATAAGATGTAGCTTAAATATCCTCCGTTCACGCGTACGAGGCGCGTGAGGTCTCCATAAATAGATTTAACAATGAGAGGTCCATGTCTCAAAGTAATGAACGACCTACCGTTAGACGGTGTCACGGTAATCGATCTGACGCGCGCTATGGCGGGCCCATTCTGCACCATGATGTTGGGCGATATGGGGGCCGACGTGATAAAGGTGGAGCCCCTCGAGGGAGACGAATCGAGGTCCTGGAAACCTCCATCGGTAAACGGAGTAAGCACATACTTCCTGAGCGTCAACAGGAACAAGAGGAGCATCGCCATCAATTTGAAGGACCCCGAGGGTGTGAGGCTACTTCACAGACTAATTGAGGGCGCGGACGTTTTAGTGGAGAACTTCAGGCCCTCGGTCACTTCAAGGCTAGGGGCCGATTATGAGACCGTGAGACGCATCAACCCAAGGATAATTTACTGCAGCATATCCGGGTTCGGTCAGTGGGGACCATACTCGTCTAAACCGGGGTACGACCTTATAGCGCTGGCTATGAGCGGTCACATGAGCTTAACCGGGGAGAGAACGGGTCCGCCCGTAAAGTTCTCTGTCCCAATAGCCGATATAACGACCGGGATGTACGCCGCCTTCTCAATCGTCACCGCACTCCTGCTCCGCGGGCGGAGGGACGAACCCATCCATCTAGACGTCTCGTTGCTCGATGTGCAGGTGAGCCTGTTGACTCATCAGGCGACCGAGTACCTGGCGACCTCCAGAGATCCGGTGAGAATGGGGTCCGCGCACCCCTCGATAGCACCGTATCAAGCTGTGAAGTTGATGGACGGCTACGTCGTGATAGGTGTGGCGAACGATAGGTTCTGGAAGAAGTTCTGTGAGACCATAGGTGCGGAACACCTCTCGAGCGATCCTCGGTTCTCGACGAACGAGCTCAGGGTAAAGAACCGCGATGAGCTGATAAGGGAGGTTGAGACCCTCCTGAGATCGAAGAGCACCATAGAGCTCGTCGAGGAACTGGACTCAGTCGGAATACCAGTGGCACCAGTTAAGAAAGTGAGCGAGGTCCTATCTGATGAACACGTACTCGCTAGAGGGATGCTCGAAAGTGTCTACCACAACTCGTTAGGTACGTTGACCCTCCTATCGCACCCGGTTCTCTACAATAACATTAGGCCGAGGATACGACTCCCCCCGCCGCTATTAGGTGAGCAGACCGATGAGATACTCCGGGGGTTGGGCTACTCGGAGGAAGATATAATCAAACTCAGGGACAAAGGAGTGGTACGCTAGATCGATCTGGAGCTCTTGATCTTTAATCTAACAACCTCCTCCTCGGTCAATTCTTGTATCAAGTTTCCCTTTTGGTCGTATAGGAAATACTTTCCCTCCGCCTCTCTAGCGAACTCTCTATGTCTCCCGCTACAGATCGGATACGTTTCGCTGAAACCGCACATGCATATCCACACCTCCTCTCCCTTCTCGGTCACATGCCTGTAGGGCCTCTTAGATGAGTGCAGTACAACCCTAGGCATTATCGATTCACCCCTCACATCGAATTATAAGTCTGCGACTAATACTCATACATGAGTAACGGACTCAAGATAAAAGACTATATCATCGTGCAACCTAATGAAGAGTGTAGTGATTTACGGGAAAGCCGAGCGACCTCTGGTCGACTCTTTTGGACGCGTGGCAAAGAAGTTACGTATCTCTGTCACGGATAGGTGTAACTTCAGATGTAACTTCTGCATGCCCTCTAAACCGACGTGGTTACCCAGAGGAGATCTGCTTACCTTTGAGGAGTTGACGCGGATCGCCAAGCTCCTCTCCTCAATGGGCGTCGAGAACGTCAGGTTGACGGGCGGAGAGCCCCTCATGCGCAGAGACCTCGAGGTGCTGGTGAGAATGCTCGCGGGCTTGCCGGGGATCAGGAAACTCTCCATGACCACGAACGGTTACTTCTTGGCAGAGAGAGCGCCCTCACTGAGGAGAGCAGGACTCCAGAGCGTGACGGTTAGCCTTCACAGTCTCAAGCCAGAGAAGTACGAGGGTTTGATAGGGGTCCGCGGTACTTTCGACCGTGTCATGAACGGGATAAGGGAGGCCATGAGGGCGGGTTTCGATCCGATAAAGATAAACGTGGTCATCACGAGGGGGTGTAACGACGATGAGGTACTCGACTTCGTGGAGCTGGCTAGGCGCACCGGCTCTTACATCAGGTTCATCGAGTACATGCCCTTCGATGGGAACAAGCCTTGGGACAGAAGGTTATTAGTGAGCGGGAAGGAGATAATAGAGATCATCGGTAAAAGGTACACCCTCATCGAGCTACCGCGAGAGGCCGGGTCCACCGCGAAGAACTTCGCCTTCACCGACGGGGTAAAGGGCGGGGTCGGGATCATAACCTCGATGACGGAACCGTTCTGTAGCGACTGTGACAGGATAAGGCTGACTGCCGATGGGAAGATAGTGCCCTGCCTCTTTAGCAAGGACGAGTACGACCTTAGACCGCTACTGAGAAGTGGATGCTCAGATGAAGAAGTAGAGGCGTTCATCAGGGCGGCCTTCATGCGGAAGTTCAGGGGAGTCGAGACGTTGATCAAAGGTGTCAAGCCCATAAACCACATAAAACCAATGTACAAGATCGGCGGTTAACGGAGAGAGCGCGTATCTACGACTGGACGCCTTGAACCGATCTGACCTCCAGATGGACGCTCTCCAACGCATCCCTCAGTGCCCTTTCCAGGTCCTCCAGTTGCCTCATCTGGATATCGGGCGACTTGGACTTCACCCTCTCGTTTATCACCTCGACCATTTTGAGGGTAGACTCGGCTACGTGCCGGAGGAACTCTCTGTCCTCTGAGCCGATCTGAGTGTAGACATACTCGTGTCCAGGACTGAACGCCTTGCCCCATTTCTCGATCAGCTGAGCCTCTCTCTCCACAGACCGCACCAAGTCGACGCTCACATTGTGTCCCGCAAGGAAGTTCTCTTTTATTCCTATCAGCATAGTCTTGTAGGCCGAGATGCCTATGAGTAAAGCTTTGACCAGAGTGGCCCCCATTATGTACTTTCTCATGTATCGTGTACTCTTTTACCTACCTATTAAAATCGATTATGCCACATTGTTCGACTGAATTCGGATCGAAAGCGCCCTTTAGAACGTGAGGAACGATAAAAAATATATCCAAGTAAGGAGGGCTCTTATCCGTGGTAGGCCCCGAGGTTCTTGGGGAACAACTACCGTTCGAGGAACGTATAACACTAGATAACTGGGCTCACAGGAACATCTCCATCGACGCCTACAAAGAGATACATCGGCTCTCATTAAAGGACAACGAAAGGTTCTGGTTATCAATAGCCAGAGAACTCGACTGGTTTACCCCTCCAACCAAGATCCTAGAGGGAGGGGACCACCCCCACGTGTACAAGTGGTTCGCGGATGGTCTCTTGAACCTCTCCTATCTCTGTGTCGATAGACACGTGAGGACTTGGAGGAGGAACAAGGTGGCGATGTACTGGGAGGGAGAACCTGTTGATCAGAAAAACAGGCCTCTTGAGACGAGAACGATCACTTACGGTGACCTACATTCAAACGTCAACAGAATAGCCTACGCGATGAAACACGAGCTCAACCTCAAGAAGGGAGACAGGATCGCAGTCTACATGCCCATGGTGCCAGAGCTACCGATGACCCTGTTGGCGGCAGCCAGAATAGGAGTCACTTTCACGGTGATCTTCAGTGGGTTCAGTCCTGAGGCTCTGGCCTCGAGGATCTCAGATATGAGGGCGAAAGTAGTCTTTACCGCAGACGGTGGATACAGACGCGGCAGGGTCGTAGACCTCATCGGGAACATCAAGAGGTCCGTACATATATACGACGATTGGGATGGCGTTGTGGTCCTCGAGAGGCTCAGGGACAATCAGAATAGTGACTATGGGATAGAGGGATCTGTTACATTCCGAGAGCTATTAGACAAGGTTCCCGTGAACGCGTACGTTGAACCTGAACGTCTGGAGAGCACGTGGCCGTTGTACGTTCTGTATACCTCAGGCACCACCGGTAAGCCGAAGGGGATCATACATGACAACGGTGGGTATGCCGTTATAGTTCACGCGAACATGAAGTGGCTCTTCGATCTGCGGGACGATGACGTCTACTGGTGTACTGGAGACATAGGATGGGCGACCGGTCACTCCTACGTTCTGTTCGGCCCGCCCATGATGGGTGCAACGATGGTAATGTACGAGGGAGCGCTGGATCATCCCTCCCCAGAGAGGTGGTGGGAGATCATCGAGAGGTACAGGGTCTCGGTCTTCTTCACGGCACCGACGGCCGTCAGGACCCTCATGAAGTACGGCGACGAACCCGTTAAGCGTCACGACCTTTCAAGTCTGAGGATAATGCACACCATCGGTGAACCGATCAACCCCTCTGCCTGGAGGTGGTTCTTTAACGTCGTTGGAGGGTCCAGGTGTCCCGTGGGTTCGGTCTGGGGCATGACGGAGACCGGAGGCATACTTATCTGTCACACCCCGGGAAGTTACCTGATTCCGATGAAGCCCGGTACCAACGGGCTACCTATGCTGGGAATAGACGCAGACGTGGTCGACGAGAACGGAAACAGCGTACCACCGGGTATGAAGGGATACTTGGTCATAAAAAGGCCCTTCCCAGGAATGCCCGGTCCGCCGACTGGCATGCTCAACGACCCTGAGAACTACTTCTCGATCTACTTCAAGAGGTTCGGTGTCTTCTACACCGGCGACTACGCTGTCAAGGACGCTGACGGATACATATGGGTCCTCGGTAGGGCGGACGAGGTGTTGAAGGTCGCGGGACACCGGTTAGGAACGTACGAGCTGGAGTCGTGCTTGGTCTCACATCCAGCGGTTGCCGAGGCATCGGTAGTGGGAGTGCCTGATGAACTGAAGGGCGAGGTACCAGCGGTCTTCGTAGTCCTGAAGGAAGGCTATCAGAAGAGTAGAGAACTGAAGTCCGAGCTGAAGAGCTGGATCGGTGATAATTTCGGAAGAATCGCTGAACCGAAGTACGTCTTTCTGGTCTCTAAGCTACCGAAGACCAGAAGCGGGAAGATTATGAGGAGGTTGATAAAGGCCGTGTTGCTGAGGAGGGAACTCGGCGACGTCAGCACGTTAGAGGACGAGGCTGCGGTCGAGGAGATCAGGGAGGCGTACTCCTCGCTGATCGAGGAGATAGAGAGATGAGCTCAATCCCGAGACTCCTCGAGCATTTTCAACGCTAGGTTAACCAGCTTATCGGCGACTCTGTTCTCCTCCCTGGGCACGTGTACGTAGCTCACCGATTTGAAGTTGCGCTCCAAGCTCTTTGCCCTCATGTGTGAGTTGACCAATTCCGGGGCCTCTACTTTGTACTCGCCCCTCATCTGCTTTATCACTAAGTTACTATCCGACCTCACCTCAACCTCCTCGCATCCCAGTTCAGAGGCCTTGGAGAGCGCAGCGAGCAACGCCTCGTACTCGGCCTGGTTGTTCGTTGCACGCCCCACGGTCTGAGAGTAGGTGATCACAGACCCCCTCGAGATCACGACATATGCGATAGCGGCAGGTCCAGGGTTCCCTCGTGAGGCACCGTCTATCCATATCTTACAACGTGCCACGTGTCCTTGATTGTAGGTAATGGTTAATATAGATGGTCTCTGACCATTACACGGAATGCCAAGAGCGATCGACGTCCTCTCGGTCGTAGCTTACTTCGCCCTCCTCCTCTTTGTCGTGCTGATAATAGTCGCGCTCGCGAGTTACATGGTAGAGGTCGGCAAAGTGATCCGTAGCGTGTTACCGGCGCTCATATACCCGCTCTCAGATCTCAGCCCGAGTACTCGACCCAGAACGTCCTCCTGATCGACCTCCTGTACTGCATCGTCAATAGGAACCCAGCCAAGAAGCCACCGATGTGAGCGGTGTAGGCGACGGGACTAAAGGGCATGCTCAACGCCAGAATGGTCTGCACGATCATTATTATGAGTATCACCACATATGCCCTCGCGAAGATCGGAATGAACATGAAGAAGACAGCTAACGGTCTGTTAGGGAAGAGGACCGCGAAGGACGCCATCAGCCCGAATATCGCGCCCGACGCACCGACTGCAGGTATGAACCTGCTCTCAGGGAGGGGTGATAGGTAGTAGCTGTAGTATACGTACGACAGGCCGCCCACTATCCCGCTGATGAAGTAGAGTATCAGGAACCTCCTTATACCGAGCGTCACCTCAACCTCTCTCCCGAATATTAAGAGGGCCAACATATTGAAGAATATGTGAAAGAAGTCCGCGTGGACGAACATGGAGGTGAAGAGCATTAAGTATTGACCGTACTCGATCACCCCAGCAGGCACAAGCCCGAGCAACGAGATCACTATCCTGCTACCCACCACGAGCCCTATGATAAAGACCGCGACGTTGATCGCTAACAGCCCTAGAGTAACGCGGCTAGAACCGTACCCCTCCGGAATCATCTCCTCATTAACCTCCAGTAGCTTCGATTTAAGGGCTAGTGGACGTGAGGATTGCCGACGTAAGCAAGAGCGCACTCAGACTTCATGACCTCCCTCAGGAGACAGGTGGCATAAGAGCCTCTACTCATCTCCAGATCTATGACAGCGCTCGACTCGTCTAGGGAATTGAAAGAGGTGACGTTGAAACGCGGTACCAGGATTGGCCGGAACGACCCGACTGTACCCGCCTCGTTCATGCCTCTTAGTCTGAACTGATCCATCCTTACCCCCTCCTCCTCTAGGACCTTCTGGAGAGCTGACCCTCTCGCCCCCCTCGGCACCCTAACGCCGTGGCCCGGGACGGGCATCACGATGTAGACGTCTTTGCGCCTCAGCCTCTTATCAACTTCCTCGATGTTCCACTTAGTGACCTCAAAAACCTGACCGGAGGGGTACCCATAGACGTCAGGGACGGTGATCAGGTCGCCGACCGTGGGCTCCAGTGGAGAGAGGCCCTCACTGAGAGTGACGTTGAGTGCCTTATTGAAGAGGAAGGACGCGTATGATTCTACTATCAACCTCCTCAACCGAAGTGGCATTCTCCTTAACGCGTTGACGAAGTCACCACTCCTCCTCATCAAGTGCCTCGCTATGGCCTTTTCGTACCTCAGAGAGCTCGGGAACTCATCCACCACGAACCCGTAATCTTGGGTCTCGAAGAATGTCCTCCTCATCTCCTGGACCTCCCTCCTTTCGAACGGTGAGTGACCGCCGATGAAAAGCCTGACGGCCTCCTCGTACTCTCCCCTTACGATCAGCCTGCCTACTAGGTGCGATATCGGTCTTACGACCCCGAACCTCTGATGGCCGAAGTAGTTGGGGACCCCTGAGCTTTTTAGTTCCCCGAACAAATCGCTCAAGGCACCCTCAGAGAACTCCTTTATGCGAGAGACCACGACCTTGAACCTATTCGCTATTATCTTGGACGAGGAGAGGTAGTCTATGAAACCTATGTGCTTCGCGGCGACCGAGTGCCACCTCACCTCACGAGCACCGGATCTTAAGTGATCGCTGGTCGGTATAGCGATGAATTGCCACGTCTCCGCGCGCCTGTCCTTCACACCCCCCACCGATACCCTCGACGGCCTCGTACCGACCTCCTTGGCGAACTCGCTGACGGCCCTCACGAGCTCCCTGTCACGCTTATAGAGGACGTACAGAGCCCAAGGTAGGATCGGGGAGGTGACTGGGTACCTCGGGTCTATCGCCTCGACGCCGCCCTCCAGTACCTCCCAGACCTTGAACTCCTCGGGCCTCTCCTTTATCACTCCGGAGATCCCACGACCCTTAGTAACGTAACGCCCTAATCCGACGAAGGCCTCGATATCGGTGCAACGAAGATTCCTGAGCCTCTCAGACAGCTCCTCGGAAGAACTCATTGGTGACCCTGACTACCTCATCGTTGACCCTATTCACTATCTTCTCGGAGAGTCCTATGCACTCCTCAACCGTCCTCGGTATGAAGTCTTCCGGTCTCAAACCCAACGAGGTGATCACCTCGCGTAATTCTTTGAGGTAATCGGCCCCGCTCGATCTGATCGACCTCAGCCTGTCTATGGCGTCTATCCCCCGCTTCCTCAACCTCACCTGCACCGTCTCGGAGACTACCTCCGGGTGGGCCTCTACATCAGCCCTGATCCCCTCCCTGTCCACGTATAAACCTCTCAGGTAGTTTGCGACGTTCTTAATACCTATTATCATGTGCGCCGCGGCTGTCCCGTAATTCCTCTTGAGCGTAGAGTCCGAGAGGTCCCTCTGTAGTCTAGAGACTAGGAGCCTGTTGGCTAAGAAGGTGAAGAGCGTGCTTGCCAGCTCGAGGTTCCCCTCTGCGTTCTCGACTTCTATCGGGTTGACCTTATGGGGGATGGTGGATGAGCCCACCCTCTGGGGCCCTCCCCATCGCAGGTATCCCAGCATGGTGTAGAGCCAAAGGTCCCTTGCTAGGTCTACGAGGACCATGCACGTCAGGGACAACTCGAATAGGAACCGCGACACGTCGTCGTGAGGGAGTATCTGTTTGTTCGCGATCCACGGCCTCAGACCCAGACTACTGATGAACCTCTCTAGAGCCTCGTCAACGTCCTCACCGAAGAGCTCCACTAGGGCCGAGTAGGTCCCCACAGATCCCGATATCTTTCCCGGGAGGATCGCGGCGGATATATTGCTGTAACACCTGAGTAGCCTGTAGAGGTGGACCGCAAATTCCTTGCCGAGCGTTGTAGGTGCCGCGGGCTGACCGTGAGTCCTGCCGACTATGACGGTCCTCCGCTCATCGTAAGAGATCTTCATGAGGACGTTCATCAGCTCGTTTAGTTCATTCTTCAGGAGCCTCTTGAAGTCGGTGAGCATCAGGGAGAGCGAGAGGTTGGTTACGTCCTCGGAGGTCAGACCGAGGTGCACGTAGGGTTGTAGCCCGGTGAGCCCCAATTCTCCCAACCTAGCCTTCAGGTACCGGACCGCGGACTCGACGTCGTGAGAGGTTTTGGCCTCATATCTCTTCACTTCCCTCCCACCCTCCTCCGAGAGGTTCGAGACCTCCTCTTCGAGGGAGCGCAGTTTATTGATGGCCTCGTTGCTCGAGATTTTCAGGTTGTTGAGGAGGAATCCAAGGTATTTGACCTCAACGATCAATCTATACCTTATGAGGGCATATTCAGAGAAGATCCGGGAGAGATCGGAGGTGAGGCTGGAGTAGCGACCATCGATGGGCGATACCGCGTGCAATGGATCGATCACTTCACAACCACCTCATTATGCCCAGGTCCCACACTTATTAGCCTGATTTTCACACCGAGGTCCTCTTCTATGAACTCCACGTACCTCCGCGCCTCGACCGGTAACCCACCGTAACCCTCCTCGATCACCTCGCGCACCCTCTCCCCCTCTAGACCCTTCCATCCCCTCAGAACTTGATACACGGGCCTGACGCGACTCAGCCTCTCTACGGTCGAGGGGTACCTCGAGGTAGTCTTACCGTCCACCTCGTACTTCACACACACCTTCACTTCGTTGAGACCCGAGAGGACATCGACCATCGTGAGGGCCAACTCGTCCACCCCGTTTAACTCTGCTGCGTACCTCAGCCCCACTAGGTCTAGCCACCCTATCCTCCTCGGCCTCCCGGTGGTGGTGCCGTACTCGTGACCGCGCTCCCGTATGATCGCCCCCAGCTCGCCCTCGATCTCTGTGGGCAAGGGGCCGCCTCCGACTCTCGTGGTGTAGGCCTTCACGACCCCCACCACCCTCGAGACGTAACGAGGCGATACGCCGACCCCTAATGGAACAAAGGACGCAATGGTATGAGACGAGGTGACGTAGGGATAGGTCCCGTGATCTATGTCTAGCATCGTACCCTGAGCACCCTCATAGACGACGGCCCCACCCTGATCGATGACCCCGGCGACATAGGGTCCAACGTCTCTCACGTAACTATCTATGACAGGTACCCTGCTCACGAGCCAATCGTATAACTCCTCCGATCTCTCACCGTCCCCGAGGTGATGAACGGCCAAAGCAGTCCTCAACTTCTCGCGCAAGGTCTCTCGCTCCAGCAGGTCAACGACCCTGACCCCGAACCTAGCGTACCTATCTGAGGCAGCAGGCCCTATACCTCTCCCAGTGGTGCCGACCCTCCGTGCTCCCCTACTCTCCTCCCACATTGAGTCCAAGGACTTGTGAATCGGTAGCACCACATGAGCTCTCTCGCTTATCATGAGGTCGACGCGCCCCCTCAACTCCTCCAATTTACGGAGTTCATCAATAAGTACGTCCAGGTCGATCAGCGTCCCCGGGCCTATCACCGCTGAGTCCGCGAAGACGCTCCCGATGGGAATGATGTGAAACTTCAACTCCCTCCCGTTCAGCCTAACGGCGTGCCCTGCGTTGGCTCCTCCGTTGAACCTTACTGCGGCCTTAGCTCCCCTCGATAGGTAAACCGAGATCTTCCCCTTGCCCTCGTCGCCCCACTGAAGCCCTATCACGCAGATACCGGGCATGCCAACTAGGATATCTTCTCGACGTCGTGAGGTGCGCCCTCTCTCAGTGCGGCCTCGGTGATCCTGATGAACACCGCGTTCCTCCTCAGCTCCCTCAAGTCCCTAGCACCGCAGTAGCTCAGTCCTGACCTGAGGCCAGATATCAGCTGCTTGACTACATCTGATACGGATCCGCGGTAGTCGACGTACGCCTCTATGCCCTCGGCTATGTAAGAGTAGTCCGCCACCTCATCGAGGAGCTCATCTGCAATCCCCCCGGAGGTCTTGCCCTCACGCGCCAACATCGCGTAGAATGAAGCCATGCCCCTGTAAATCTTGTACTTCCTTCCGTTCCTCACGACCATGGTCCCCGGGCTCTCATCGGTCCCCGCGAGGAGCATGCCGAGCATAACGGTATCGGCGCCACCCGCGAGTGCCTTGACTAGGTCCGCAGAGGACCTTATACCTCCATCGGCCATCATGGGCACACCGGTCCTCTCAGAAGCCTCTGCGCAATTTATGATCGCTGAGAGTTGCGGGACCCCCACCCCTGCAACCACCCTCGTCGTACAGACCGAACCCGGACCAACCCCCACCTTCACGCAATCGGAGAGGGACGCCAGATCCTCGAACCCCTCAGGGGTCGCTACGTTGCCCGCAATGAGCTCTACCGAATCGCCCAGCTCTCTCCTAATGCGTTTCATGGTCGAGAGAACCTGCTCCGTGTGACCGTGTGCTACGTCCACTACTATCAGATCAACCTCCGCATCGTAAAGTGCCCTCGCTCTATCGACGCAGTCCTCCTTGACACCGACCGCAGCGGCCACCATCAACCGGCCCTTCGAGTCCCTCGATGCGTTCGGGTAGGATCCGCGGGAGATGATGTCCCTCGCGGTGATCAGGCCCTTGATTCGACCCCCATCATCGACTATCGGGATCTTCTCCACCTTGTGCTGTCTGATCAACTCTATCGCTTCCTCAGTGGTCACGCCCTCCCTCGCGGTCACAAGCCTGTGCTTTGGTGTCATAGCGTCCCTAACCCGAGAGTCGTCTCTCTCGAAGAGGATATCCCTCCTCGTCAGTATGCCCTCCACGTAGTCTCCGTCCCTGACGACAATCAGACCAGTTACCTCGTGCTGTTCCATGATCCTTCTAGCGTCGCTCACGCTCGCGTCGACGGATATCCTGTATGGGTTCTCGATTATTATGCTCTCAGCCCTCTTGACCTTCCTGACTTCACTGGCTTGCTGTTCTATCGGCATGAACCTGTGTATCACGCCTATACCGCCCTCTCTCGCCATCGCTATGGCCATCTTGCTCTCTGTGACCGTGTCCATACTCGCTGAGACTAAGGGGATGTTCAGCCTGATCCTTCTCGTGAGGTTAGTGGAGGTATTGACGTCCTTCCTCGACTTTATGGAAGAGAACCTTGGGACGAGCAGCACATCATCGAACGTTATACCGATGCCCTCCCCGACCTTATACAATAATATCCCAATTATTGCAGCACCAAAGCTTCATTATATATCTTTAGCTCGGAACGCGAAGTAGGTTAAGCGATTGGGAGTAAAAGGACTGGTTGGGCCCCTCAGACGTCGAAGTACAGGTAGAACTCGTGTGGATGCGGACGCATCGAGACCTCCAGGTTCTGCTTGCGGAGTAACTCGATCCACGTCTCTATCACGTCGTTTGTGAACACCGGTCTCAAGAACTCGCAGTCTGACTCTAGAGCTTGGGTGGCCTCCAAGAGACTCGTGGGTAGTTGTTTTATGCCTAGCTCCCTCTTCCGTTCGGGCGACAGGAGATAGATGTTGTCATCGACTGGGTCTCCAGGGTCTATCTTCCTCTTTATGCCGTCCAGTCCAGCCATCAACATAGCTGCAAACGTCAGGTACGGGTTACATGACGGATCGGGTGTCCTGAACTCGACCCTCTTGGACTTTGAAGATGCAGCGCCCTTCTGATAAACCGGTATCCTGACGTTGGCGGACCTGTTAGACTTGCTCCACGCTATGAAGACTGGCGCCTCATAACCTGGTACCAGCCTCCTGTAAGAGTTGGTGGTGGGACAGACTATACCCGCGAGCGCTCTACTGTGCTCCAGAAGTCCACCGACGTAGTACCTGCCGATCTGACTCAGCTCCGCGTACTTGTCGTTTGCGTCAAAGAAGGCGTTCTTCCCGTCCTTCCAGAGGCTCGAGTGGACGTGCATCCCTGATGCGTTGTCCATGAAGATCGGCTTTGGCATGAAAGTGGCCACCATTCCTCTCTTCACTGCCTCGGAACGGACGACGTACTTGTAGGTCATGACGTTGTCCGCCATACGTATCAAAGTATCGTACCTCATGTCTATCTCGCACTGACCCGCGGTAGCGACCTCGTGGTGGTGGGCGTCAGTTTTGATACCGAAGTACTTCCCGAGCACTTTAGAGCACTCTGACCTGAAGTCCATCAGCGTGTCTTGGGGCGGGACGGGGTAGTAGCCCTCCTTGAACCTTATGGGGTAGCCCTCGGTGCCCCACGCCGCCTCCTTAGAGATTATCTCGTAATACGATCCCTTGAAGGACGTTGAGACGTCCCACCTGACTCTGTCGAAGACGAAGAACTCTATCTCCGGCCCCCAGTATGAGAGGTCAAAACCTTGCTCCACCAAGTACATCTGGGCCTTCTGAGCTATCCACCGTGGGTCCCTAGAGAACCTACCACCTCCGTATCCTCTGTAGACGTCTGATATCATCCGTACGGTAGTGTGCTCGCGGTAAGGATCCCTGGATAGTGTCGTTGGGTCAGGTCTCAACAGCATATCAGACTCGAATATCTCGACGAACCCCCTTATCGAAGAACCGTCCAGCTTGGGAACTCCTTCCGTGAAGTGCTCCTCGGCGACGTAGTCCATCGAGATCGTTATGTGCTGTAGTTTTCCCGGCAGATCGGTAAACTGGAGGTCTATGAACTCGACGCCCTCTCCCTTCAGCCCTTCTATCAGAACCTTCGGATCGGTGATCCCCGTCAAGGATATCCCTTGTCTCTGATGACTTTTGAGCCCATAATATAAAATTATCTAATAACGTTTTCCAATCAAGCTTGAAATTAAACATATGTTCACAAATATTTATAAAGACAATGAAAAATCAATAAAATGACTCTGAGATTTGAGTGGAGGGAACGGGTAAAGTCCCAAAAACCTTATAGCCTCTTAGCGCTCTCGAAAGCCTTTATCGAGAGCTCGCACATCTCCCTTAAAAGCTTTTTCGGGTCCTTCGATTTCACGAAGGCTGAGGAGAGCAATACCCCCTCAGAGCCCAGATCTATGGCCCTATAGACGTCCTCGGAGTTAGAGATGCCCGCGCCGCAAAGGACTATTACGTCCCTGTTCAGCCCCTTTACGGCCTCTACGGTCTGCCTGACGAGCTCGGGTCTAGCCGTTGACACAGATATCCCGGTGCCTATCAACTCCGGCGGCTCGATCGCAATGACGTCCGGCCTCAACATGGCACCTGCTATTGAGCTCTGGAGAGTGTCTGTACATAGTATCGAGGTGAGCCCCTCCTCCCTCAGTAGACCTATAACCGTCGCTATCTCGGACAACCTCATAGTCATCTCCGAGTGATTGATGAGACTGCCGGACGCACCGGCTGACTTTATGGCCTGTACTGTAACGTGTCCCGTATAACTCCCGGGTCTTACCGGATCGACGTGCTGCGCGAGCACGCGTACTGAGTACCTCGAGGTGAGCCTATAGATATCGGTAGTTTGAGGCGCTACGAAGAGGGATACGTTGTACTCACTCTGTACCTCCTCGACTACGCTGGTCAACCTCTCCGATGATGGACCGGTGCTCTCTGAGTACGCTTTGTAGTTCAGCACTATTAACGGAAGAGTTATCCTCCGTGCCACGCCCTCTCTCTCCGTGTCCCACTAGTTAACCTTGTCATTGTATCGAGGTATGACTTAAATGCGTCAGGGTCCCGATAAAATCGAGATGGGTTCACGAAGGCAGGGAAACCCGTACGTTCCCCACACAGAGCGCGATTTACGCGCTATGATGGAGGTACTCGGAATAAAGGACCCCATGGAGCTGTTCAGCGATGTACCCCGGGAGTTCATCATAGAGGACGATCTGGAGTTCGAGGGACCTCTCACCGAGCTCGAGGTGGTCGAGCTTCTGGACGAGATGGGCCGTAAGAATCTGTGCGCGAGTGACGTCCAGATCAACTTGGGTCAGGGTATATACCCGCGTTACGTGCCGGCCGTCGTATCAGAGATAATATCTCGCAGTGAATTCTTCACGTCGTACACGCCTTACCAGCCCGAGCTCTCACAGGGGGTCCTGTGGGCGCTCTTCGAGTATCAGAGTCTGATAGCGGAGCTGGTTGACCTAGACGTCGTGACCGCCTCACTATACGACTGGTCGACCGCGGTCGGTGAGGCAGGGAGACTCCTCATAAGGTACACAGGAAGACACAAAATACTCGTAGGTGACTACGTTTTCTCTGAGAGGGTCGGCACGCTGATCAACTATATAGAGCCGGTGGGAGGTAAGGTCGAGGTGGTGTCTTACGACGATGAGGGGAACTTAGACTTGGACGACCTGAACAGCAAGTTGGACGATGACGTTGCTGGCATCTACTTTGAGAGCCCGAACGGTCTCGGGTTCCTGACGATGAACGTCGAGGAGGTCGTGGAGGCCGTCCACAGAAGGGGGGGATTGGTGGCAATGGGGTTCGAGCCGACCTCATTGGGTGTCTTGGAACCGCCCGGAGCTTTAGGAGTCGATGTGGCCGTCGCCGAGGGCCAGTCTTTGGGTCTTTC
The DNA here is from genome assembly GCA_025059745.1 of Aigarchaeota archaeon. Taxonomy (GTDB): domain Archaea; phylum Thermoproteota; class Nitrososphaeria_A; order Caldarchaeales; family Calditenuaceae; genus JANXDH01. The sequence goes on from JANXDH010000004.1 coordinate 460,488, forward strand.
CATGTCATTCGGGGGCCCCTGCCTTGGGATACTGGCGTGCAGGCATGAGCAGAGACTCGTGAGGTCTCTACCAGGACGCCTGATAGGTATGGGCGAGGACCTAGAAGGTAACAGGGCCTTCACTATGGTGCTACAGACCCGAGAGCAGCACATAAGGCGCGAGAAGGCCACATCCAACATCTGCACGAACCAGACTCTGATGGCAATTGGGGCCGCGGTCTACCTGAGCCTCTTGGGCAGGTCTGGACTGAGGTCGTTGGCCGAGTACCTGTTCGCGCTGACCGAGATGGCGATAGAGAGGTTTAGCGAGGTGCCTCGGGTCGAGGTACCTTTCGGGCATCTCTCTCACTACCAAGAGTTCACTTACAGGGTCGCAGGTAAGGATTTGAGGGAGGTACTGCGGCACCTCCTGAAGAGGGGTATAGTTGGCGGGTGTGACTCTTCACGCGTCTCCTCCGCGCTCAGAGATCACATAGTCACGTGTTTCACGGAGGTTCACGGCGTCAGAGGGGTCGATAGGTACGTGAGGGCCCTCGGTGAGCTATGATGAGAGAGTCCTCTTTCAGACAGGCCAGATGGGACGAGCCGCTCATATTCGAGATGCCTGATGAGAGGCCCGCAGAGCGTCTGACTCATAGGATGGACGATTGGATGAGGGCGTATCTCGAGCGCGCTCTGAGAAAGTTGGGCCGCCTCCCACGTTCAAGGCTGGCCATACCCGACCTCTCTGAGCTGACTGTACTGAGGCACTTCACCAGGTTGAGCCAGATGAACTTCAGCGTCTCCACGGGCATCTACCCGTTGGGGAGCTGTACGATGAAGTACAACCCATTGGTCAACGAGGTGGTCTCGAGAAACCCGAGGTTCACGGGGCTTCATCCCTTACAGGACTCCGAGACGGTACAGGGCGCGCTAGAGGTCCTCTACAGGTTGGAGAGGCTGCTCTGTAAGGTGACCGGTATGGACAGGTTTACCTTCGCGACGTCCGCAGGCGCTCACGCTGAGTTCGCGGCGTGTCTGATAATGAGGAGGTACTTCTCCGTTAGGGGAGATCGGAGGAGCACCATACTAATCCCGGACTCCGCGCACGGTACGAATCCTGCATCGGCGACCATGGCCGGCTTCAAGGTGGAGGTCATAGAGAGCGATAAGGAGGGGTGCGTCGACCTGAGGAGGTTGCGTGAGGCGGTGAACGAGGACGTAGCCGGGATGATGATGACGAACCCGAACACTCTTGGAATATTCGAGAGGAACATTAAGGAGATCGTGAAGACCGTTCACGACTCCGGAGGTCTACTCTACTACGACGGCGCGAACCTCAACGCAATTATGGGTCTCGTGAGGCCGGGTGACATGGGGTTCGATATAGTCCACCTTAACCTCCACAAGACCTTCTCGACACCGCACGGTGGAGGTGGGCCCGGCGCCGGACCGCTCGGGGTCAAGCTGTTCCTCGAGGACTACTTGCCTATACCGGTCGTGTCACACTCGCCGGAGAGGGGATACTACTTCGAGGAGCCCAGAGAGTCCATAGGTCACGTCAGGTCCTTCCACGGCAATTTCTTGGTCTGTGTCAAGGCCTACGCCTACCTCCTGAGGCTCGGGTGGCGGGGGTTGAGGGAGGCGGCCATGACATCGGTCCTCGCCTCGAATTATCTGCTCTCTAGGGTCACCAAGCTCCCCGGTGTAACGCTGCCCCACGACCCCTCAAAGCCGCGGAAGCACGAGTTCGTGGTGAGCCTATTGAGGTTGATGAGGGAGCACGGCATATCAGCCCGTGAGTTCGCCAAGGCCCTGATAGACTATGGGGTCCACCCGCCCACGATCTATTTCCCGCAGACAGTCGACGAGGCAGTCATGATAGAACCCACGGAGACCGAACCGAAGAGGGAACTCGACAGGTACGTCGAATCGATGGGCGATGCGATCGAGAGAGTAAAGCTTTCCAAGGAGACACTCAACGAGTTACCGAGATATTCTTCGGTCAGGAGGATCAACGAACCTATGGCAAACCACCCGAAGCATATTAGACTGAGCTGGAGGGCGTCTAAGGGGGGGAGGATCGATGAGAGCAGGAGTCTTGATAAGCATTCATGAGAGTCACGCCTCCGTCTTAGGAGAGTTCTCCGGGTGGAGGGTACCAATCGTTTACCTAGGCACCAAGGCTGAGCACGCGTCCGTCAGGAACTCCTGCGGTTTATTCGACGTCAGTCACATGACGAGGTTAGTGATTGAAGGCGAGCGCGCCGCTGACGAACTATCGAAACTCTTGACGGTAGACACGAGAGTTATGAAGGTAAACAGAATGAAGTATTCGCTCATACTCAACGAGAGGGGAGGCATAATAGACGACGTGACCGTCTCAAGACTCGGCCCCCATAGGTACCTCTTGGTCAGCAACGCGGTCACGCGTGATCGGGTTATCGACTGGATAGGAAGTAACGTAATTATTGACGATCTAACCCATGACTCTCTGATGTTGGCGGTCCAAGGGCCCTCGTCCCCCAACGTAATCCGAGAAGTACTCGGGGTGAAGACTGATTCGATGAGGTGGTTTCAACTGAACCTCTCGGAGTACAGGGGATGCGAGTGCGTGGTCAGCAGGAGCGGTTACACCGGTGAGGACGGCTTCGAGGTAATCCTGATAAAACCGGCGATTGACGCGGCGACAGGACTCTGGAAGTCGTTCGTCGAGAGAGGGGCCACGCCTTGCGGGCTAGCCGTCAGGGACGTACTCAGGTTGGAGGCAGGGTACCCTTTATACGGAGTCGACGTAGACGAGAGTATGAACCCATATGAGGCTAGGTTGGACTCAGCACTCGAGATGGACCGACATGACTTCATAGGGAGGGGCGCTCTCATCGGTGAGAAGAGGATCAGGGTGACGCTCGTGGGGTTGATGATGTCAGAGAGTGGGATCCCTAGGAGGGGAATGGGAGTTTATCGAGGGGAGGACAAGATAGGTGTCGTTACAAGCGGTTGCCTCTCCTACTCCCTTCAGAGGGGTATCGCGTTATCGCACGTTAGTCCGGACGAGGTCGGTGATGGCAGACTAGTCTCTATAGATTATCGTGGGAGACGTCGCAGCGCCTCGATCAAGTTGACCCCCTTCGTTGAGAGGAGGATGCCGAGATGAGGAGCGGTCTCGGTAACTACGACGAACTGCTCAAGAGGATAGCCGAGAGGATCGGTCACGACAGGATCCCTGAGATAGAGGAGAGGGTCAACAGACTTGTCTCGGAAGACCCCCGGTTGTCCAGACTCGGCGCCCTCTACCTGGTGATAGAGGAGCTGGGAGGCCTCGAGAGGACCGCGAGAGATCGGTACTTCCTACCAATCTCCAAGGTCGTTGGAGGTCTTCGAGATGTCAATGTTAGGGGGAGGGTCATAGGGGTAAAGACGTTCACTGACGATGGGGAACCAGTCAGAGCCTACCTGAGGCTCGGCGACAACACGGGCGTGATCAACTGCGCGGTCTGGGGCTCTCTCGCCAAGTCCATCAATGAGAGGGGAGTAACGGTGGGGGTCTGCGTCCAGATCAGTAACGCATACTCACGCGAGAGGCTCGATGGTAACGTAGAGTTACATCTGAACGAGAACGCGGGCATAGACGTAATCGAGGGACACGAGATACCGCCGCTGGGCGACTTCTTCAGGCCGCTCGATGAGGTAGTGAAGACGAGGGGCGACGTCGACTTCAAGGCAGTCCTCCTGGCCGTCTCGGACGTGAGATCGGTCGGTTCAGAGGGCGAGCTCAAGGTCATGGACGTCCTGCTGGGTTACGGGAAGTTCTCCTCATCTATGACGGTGTGGCGGGAGAGTGTGCTGGACTTCTCCGACCTCAGGCGCGGAGACGTCTTGTACGTAGCGGGCGCAAAGTGCGATCACGGTTTCCTCTCAACGATCTCAAGGACTCACGTCTACAGGGTTGACGAGAGAGACACAAGGGTCACACCACCGACCCTCTTGATATTGGATCGAGTAGAGCTCGAAGATTTAGGACCGGCAACCTACATCGCCTCAGACTCATCGACGATACGCTTGGTGACGTTGGAGGACGGCTCCCCGCTCGAGCCGGGTGTCCTTATAGACATCAGGAGTGAGGAGTACCTCCATTACAAGGGACGTTGGGTTATGAGGGTGAAGGAGTACGCGATCAGAGGTGACGTGGATGCGACAACTTGGTTCGACGGGCACGTCACTTTAGGTGAACTCCGTGACGGGATGAACGACGTAGTTGTAGATGGCATCCTAGAGTCGAAGATACCGCTCTCCGTGATGAGGACGAGACGCGGCTACGTCGATACCGTGACGGGTTGGTTGAGATCGGGCAACGAACGAATCTTCTGCTTGTTCTGGGGGAATCACGCGCGTATCATAGATGGAATCCCCAACGGGACACCGATTAGACTGAGGTGGGTGCAAGCCCGGGCCAACAGGTACGGTGAGCTGGAGGTTCACGTCGACGGCTACTCAAAGATAGACGTGATACAGGGAGGTTCGGTTTAACTCATGTTGCCCTCGTCCATGGGTTCCTGCACGGCCCCTCCCCTCTCCTCGACGAGGCTGCTCTGCGATCTGACCATCATGTTACGCAACTCCACGACCCTCAGAGGGGGTCCTATGACTACACCCTTTCCCCTGACTATCTCGAAGGTATAGATCGTTGAGTCGGCAGGGGACCACCTCATCTTCCTCACGTATATGGTCCTGACGATCCTACCTCCTATCCTAACGAGACCGACGACGATGACCCCAGAGGAGAGGTACTCCTCATACCCGAACCTGCTGAGGGCGTTGGTGCCCGTGGGTATGTCGCAGGTCATCAACGTAGTGGCACCTATCTTCTCCTCGAGGTGGAGTATGATCTCTCTGATGTACTCACGGACGGCGTACTCGTCTCCTGCCCCGAAGGCCATCGCCGATATCGGGTCAAGCACTATCCTAGATATCTGGCCGCCCATCGTCATTTTCATTATTGCGTTCACGTACGCCTTGCTCTCCTTTCTGTACTTGGCCAGGTCCTCAGAGAATATCCTGATCTCGAACGGGAAGAACTGCCCCGATCTGTAGTACGACCAGAGGTCCCACCCTAGCGTGAGAGCACCATCGAGGACCGCCGACACGCTCTCGTCGAGCGAGACGTACGCAACCTTCTCGCCGTTCTGAAGTCCGTTGAGGAGGAACTGGAGGCTGAGTATGGTCTTACCGACCCCCGTCTCACCAGTGACCAAGTAGGTCCTTCCCCTGTAGAACCCCCCACCTAGTATCCTATCAAGCATCTGGTTGCCGCTAGATACCCTCTCTACATACAACGGATGTTCTGCACGGATATAGCCGCCTCTGATATTTATTATTATCTTGAACGCTCAGCGACTGCAAACGATTAATAAAGCGTCTCTTCAACAGATCTCGGAGACATGACTAAACGTGACGTGGTAAGCGCCATCGACTTCACCAATGGCTGGATGATGGAGATATTCAGGTCGACCGATGAGTTGAGGGAGGAGATCGAGGAGAAGAGAGTCCTCGAGTACGCAAGGGGGAGGTTCATGGTCACGTTATTCACTGAGCCCAGCACCAGGACTAGACTCAGCTTCACTCTCGCCATGAAGAGGTTGGGCGGCGAGGTCATAGACTTCGGGACAGAGGAGGTCTCAAGTATAGCCAAGGGCGAGTCCCTCGAGGACACGGTGCGGACGATCGACGGTTACGACCCAGACGTGATGGTGATACGATCTAAAGATGTGGGTGCCGCTAAGATTGCTGCGGAGCTGACTGACGCATCGGTGATTAACGCGGGTGACGGATGGAACGAGCACCCAACGCAGGCGCTTCTAGACGTGTACACGATACAGAAGGTTATAGGTAAGATAGACGGGATACGGGTCGCGATAATGGGTGACCTCAGATACGGAAGGACGGCTAGCAGCCTCTCTTACGTCCTCTCGAAGTTCAAAGACGTCAAGGTCCACTACGTCGCTCCTCCCGAGCTCCAGATAAGGGAGGAGGTCATCTCGAGGCTTAGCGGAGTCGAGTACGAATTTCACGACCGGATCGAGGACATTGAAGAGCCCCTAGACGTACTGTACGTGACGAGGGTGCAGTGGGAGAGGATACCTGATAGAACTCTCGTCGATCGGTTGAGGGGAAGTTACATGGTCACGCCAGCTCTTCTCAGGAAGCTGCCCAAGATACCCATCATACTGCACCCCCTCCCCAGACTCTCTGAGTTACCCAAGGAGATCGATAGGTTACCCGAGGCGAAGTATTTCGACCAGGCGAAGAACGGCATATACGTGCGGGCCGCCCTCCTCAGGTACGTTCTGGGGGTTTAATCGCCGCCGAACATCCCTCCCAAACCTGCTAGAGCGCGCTCGTCCTCCTCGGACAGCTTCTTGATCACCTCCTCCAGCTCACCTCCCTCGACCCTGACGGCCCTTCCGGCCAGAAGCTCTTCGACCCTCCGTAGTTGCTCCTCCGTTCCCAGCACCCTCACGTACGTACCCTCTCTGTCGGTCAACAACTTAGCGTCCCTGAAGAGTAGGTTAGCCCTCGACGCGACCTCATCTGTTAGAAGGGCCTGCTTTAGAGACTCGGCATCCTCGCCATATAGACGATAAACGAGAACGTCTGACAAGATTTCTCAGGTATTACTATCCTCTCCATCAATTAAACGTATCGCGCCTCGATCTTAGATGTAACGATTAAAGCGGCCATCACCACACCTAATTAGTACCATGAGGGGAACGCGGTTGAAGGAGACGATCACATTCATCGAGGGGATGGTGTATGAGTGCGTTGTAACGACATTCTCTGAGGACAGGGCCCCCCATAGCGCATCCATGGGCGTTAGGTTCTACTCGAGAGCCACGGAGGACATCGCGATAATCAGGCCTCACGTTGAATCGCAGACCTACAGGAACCTCGTGACCCGAAAGAGCGGTGCCATAAACGTGGTGGACCCACTCATGCTCGTGGAGTGTGCATTGGATCTTGAGATCCTCGAGAAGGAGTACCGTAGTGCGAGGTCTGTCGACGCTCCACTATTAGAGGGTGCCCAGGCGTGGATCGAGTTCACCGCGAGTAACCTCATAACGGAGGGCGAGTGGTCGGTGGTCGAGTGCGCTCTGAAGGAGGTAAGGGCCGGGAACAGACAGTTACAGCTCTTTTCAAGGGCCACATCTGCGTTGGTAGAGGCCGCAGTGGCTGCATCGAGGGTGCAGGTCTATAGAAAGATGAACGATCAGGACGGTCTGAGGGAACTCATGAAGACCATAGAGAGGTCGATCTCGCTGGCGAGGAGGTTGGGGAAGGGGACGTTGGTAGAGAGGGTTGCGGACGAGCTTATCAAGCGGTACCTCGTGTGACCCTCCAGTTCCTCTTGAACCCCCTGACTATCAATATAACGTTTACCGCGATCAGCACCGCGATCAGTACTATGACGAGCTGTCTGAACGGCTCCTCCTTGATCAAGAGCGAGACGTACCCGATCCCGAGCCAGTAGGGGACCTTGACTCCAGTCCACCTACCTACTATGTGTGATGGAGGGATGGGTGACCATGGGTCATCGACGAGGTTGGCGTCTCCTCTGGTGACGATCCCGAGAGGGGTCCTAGCTACTGCCCTGTGGACTATCAGGGATCTATCCGAGGAAAGCGGGTTGTAAAATATTATAACGTCACCGTCCGTGAGTGAAGCTCGTATCTCCTCGTACCTCACGCCCTCGACCAATATTATGTCGCCGACCTCCAGTACGGGCCTCATGCTGCCTGAGGCGACCACGAGTAAGGGGTAAGGAGTCCCGAATATAGCAGCCGCCGTGTCCGTGTATGTGAAGATCAGCCCAAGCGCGATAACTAGGAGCGCTACCGTGAGCCCTACTTTAGACAAATCTTTAGACATCCACCATTAGACCCTCAAATATTTTTCTTTTTCGTCTCTCTCCTCACAGGTTCAGTTCGAGTGGGCTGGGTCGGAGCCGGCCTCCTAGGCGGGAGGCTCTTATAAAGGCTGAGAGCTGACACTGCGAAGAGCCCGATGGCCACAGAAGTGATGAGTAAGTTTCGCCACCCCTCTGAGGGACTGATGTAGATGAAACTTTGGGACGTCACCTCGCTGACCGCGATGGGGTACCTCTGGGTCCTATCCGTTGCGGGGAACGAGACGTAGGTGTTCTTGCTGAGGAAAGTTACAATCCTCCCCTCACTATCAGTCACAGCCTCGAGTAGAGGCTCGTTGTTGAGAGTTATTATAATCCTTTCGTTCGCCATGGGTGTCCCATCCAAGTTGAGGAACCTCAGTGTCGTCTCGTAGACGTCGGCCTTTATCTCGACGAAGGACGGCCTCGTGTGAGAGACGGCTCTGTTACCCACCACCGTCTTCAGGAACTCGACCCTCACACCGTATTCCGATGCTGGAAGTTTTACGGTAACGAACCCATCCCTCGTGGTATCGCGGTAGACCTCCTGACCTCTTGTAACGAATACGACCCTCGCATCGGAGAGCGGTAGTAATCTGTTGGACCCCTGTTTGAGGACCGATACCCTCATCGTGTAGACCTCGGTCTTGATCTCTATGACCTCCCCGTCCACAGCGATCCTCCTGCTCCCCTCGAAGACGTTCACCCCTAAGTACTCAACGCTTGCGGTCATGGTGCCGTTTGGGATGAGTTCGAGGCTTACTAATCCATGTGCCCTGATCTCCTTCGACTCCCTATAGTCAGGTCCGACAGAGACCCTCACGAGCCCCTGGTTCAGGGGTTGACCCTCTCCATCGATGAGTCGCAGGGATATATCGTAGACGCCGGTCTCACTTATGACTATCTGTCTGTTACCAGGGGATACCGGGTGAGAGTTCGCGTAGACCTTGACGCCTTTGTATGAGACCGTTACCTGGACGCTAGTCAGGGGCACGTCCGGGAAGGTAACCCTACCCTCCCTGTCGCTGAGCTTGAACTCAGAGTACTCTCCAACGTTCACCCTTACGATGGCGGCCTGCAAGACTTTGTCGCCCTTGAAGTTGAAGACCATGATGCCCACATCCCCCACCCTCGTTGAGACCCTCAGCGTTGAGTTCAATAGGTCACTCGATGCCCTCCCGCTCGCCACATCGATACCCTTGTAACGGAACTGGTAACCGTAATCTAACCTCAGGAGCCCCGATATCCTCGTACCGCCCTCACCGACCTCGAACCGTCCGAGATCGACCGTGTTGAGTGCTGTGAGCGTGATTATGCCCCTCAGCCCCCGTCCCTCTAGAGATGAAGCCGTGACGTTGAGGAACCCCACGATAGGCTTTACGGGTATCACTTGCTGGTGAGTGGTCGGGTGCACCTCCCCCGCCCGCATCTCATACGTGGAGACCGTTATCCTGTACCTGTATCTGACCAAAGGACGTTCATCGAACACGGCCCTCTTCTCTCTGTCGAACTGAAGACTCGTCACGTAGGACCCCACGGATATCTCTATGTTAGCCCCGATCAAGACCGGTCTCAGCCTCTCTAAGACCTCGGAGTCGTCTATCCTGATGGTGAACGTACCAACGTTGATGACGACCTCGTGGTTGCCTATGCCCTCCCTGGGTATCGTCCCCGAGCCGATCTGTGCGCCCTCAAATCTCACGTCATAGCTGTACGATCTCCCCGTGAAGAACAGCCCCAGCGAGAGAGTACTCGATGAGGTCGTGCCCGATGCGTACTCTACCCCACCCGCGTAGACCCTAACGTGAACTGTAAAACCGCTGAGAGGTCTCCCTGATAAGGTCTTCAGGGATAGTACTAGCTCCCTTAGAGGTAGGGTGATGGTCCTCTCGACGTTAGCGGTGGTGATGGTTATGGGTGTCCCCCCCGTCTCATAGACCAGGTCATCTCTATAACGCGCCTGAACGTTGTAGGACCCCGTGGGGAGCAGCCTGAAGACCACCTCTCCGTTCTCCGCGCTCAACAGAGAAGCCTGTGGGTCACCCAATATACTCCCCCTCCACAGCCTCGTCTCGACGTTCCTAACGGCGAGGTTGTCCTGATCTCGGAACCTGAGCGTCATCCTAAACAGCTGAAGGTCCAGTGTCAACTGGTAATTGGTACTCGAGATCTCAACGGCGTCTACCCTCTCCACCTTGGTACCGAACGATACGTAGGAGGCGTTGATGACGTAATTGGTTCTGGGGAGCTGGGGGAACCTCGCGCAACCACCCGAATCAGTCGTGCGCTCTTCGTTCGTGTCAGGCTCTGTAATGGTGCTGGAGACCCTAACGGTCGCCCCGCGTACCGGGTCGAGACCGCCGCTCGACCTAACGCAGATGAGTGGCTTGAAGACGCTGACCACCAAGTTACCACCGTGGATAGTGTAATTCCACCTCTCGAGGTTGTAGACCGCGATACCTTTGAAGTACACCGTCATCGTATAATTTAGCGTCAGTCTGACGTTCGTGAAAATAACGCGACCGTTGGAGTCAGTAAGATCGCTGAACACTTTCGTCGAGTTAGTCATGGTCACGTTAGCCCCGATTATGGTGTCGCCGTCGAAGTCAACGACCCTGATGGTCATTATGGTCGCGTCCGCATCGTTCAAGTTTAGTGAAAACACTAGCACCGCGGCTGCGACTAACGTGAGTAAGGTGAGCGCCCTGTAGATCCCCTCTCTGGACACGCTTACCTCTTAACCCCCTTATCTATTCAAAATAAATTTTACTCGTGGATGAGATCCCCGTCATACGTGAGGAATATCCTGAGCGATAGAGTCACTTTGACGTGGCCGTCTCCAGAGTCCACCGGACCGAGTTCATGATCTCCCTCAACCTGCGTTCGTCCCTGTAGTTCCTCACGGTGATCTCGCGGACCTTCTCGTTCTCGTAGACGACCTCGTACTTCATGGAGTTCTCCTCCCTCATCTCGCCCCTCTCCACCAACTCCTGATCGGCCCTGACCATCGATTCTAGTACCTTCCTCACCAGAAAAGAAGAGAAAGGCTTGTCGTCCTTCCTAAGCTCGATATCTGGATTCACTACGAACCTCACCTCATTCTTCGTTAGGGTGACCGTGCCCAGTGAGGCGCCGCTCCTGCTCCTTATCACCCTCGCGACCGGCTTAGCGGCCTCGGCCCTGACCTCCTCCTCAGGCTCGACCTTAGCCGCGACGCCCTTCCTTATCAGAACATCAGCCCTCTTGAAGCTCATCGAGGTCAGTTGCTCGTCGAGGAACGCGTTTAGTGATCTGAGGAACGTGAGCTCCTCCTCTATCTGGGCGATCTTCCTCTCTATGAACGTCTTCAGGTCTGCTAGTTTTCTGGCCTCCTCATCATCTGTACTCATGTCGCCTCACCCCTGCCCTCCTCCACCCTCTTGAGCTGGGACCTGTACATCTCGACCACCTCCTCCACAGTCGTCGAGTCCTCCGGAGATTTGTCCAGCCTGTACTTTCCGGTGAACCTGGGGAACCTTATTGCGAGGCCGGCGTTCCTCTGCAAGAGCCCCCTCGCCGCGGTGTGTATAGGGCTCAACGTGATCTCGTCCCCTATTATCTCGAGGACGAACGATGGTTGGATCCAGACGTCAGGTTCCATCTCAGAGTCTACTCTTGGTGGCCTCTTGGGTACTACATATGGCTTTAACATCTCGGTTATCCTCTCAAGGTCCTCGTCTTTGAAGCCCGTGCCCACCTTACAGATGGACTTGAACGTATCGGTCGCTTGATCGTATGCCGCCATGAGGAGGGTGCCGTACCTCCCCGCCCTCTTCCCGGTCCCGTAGAACGCACCTATCACTGTCAGATCTAGGGTGTCTACCAGTTTAGAGACGTAGCTTCGCTTGTACTTTATCCAGAGCCACCCCCTCGCACCTGCCCTGTATATTGACTTCTCGCTCAGGTCTTTGACTATGAGGCCCTCACAACCGTCCTCGATCGCGTGGAGAAGAAAGTTCTCCAGAGTATCTGGGTCGGTGACCTCTAAAGCACGCGTCAGGGTGAAGTGTTCGTTCTGCTCCAGCACTTCACTTAACTTCTTCCTCCTGTAACTTAGAGACCTATCTATCAATTCCTCACCATCGATCATCAGAGCGTCAAAGAAGAAGAGGCCGACCGGGTAATGTTTGGCGGCCTTCTCGACGTCGTACTTCCTCCGTCTGTGCATGAGCTCCTGGAAGGGCAGCATCTGACCGGTCTCCCTGTCCACCGCGACCGCCTCGCACTCGAGTATGCAACTCTTGCAGATTATCCTCTCCCTACAGGAGCCCTGCACGTCGGGATACTGACTCGTGATGTTCTCCTGTCTCCTCGAGAATATCAGGATCCTCTCACCGTCCTTGTGTATTTGCATCCTTTCACCGTCGTACTTGTACTCCGCGAGCCCCCTCCCCCCTAACTTCTCTAATATCTCCCTACTATCAGACAGCCGCTCGGCCAGCATGGGCTTGACCGCCCTCCCCACAGCCATCCTTATCGAGCTGAGTCCCTCTATCCCCGCACTCTTCGCGACCTTGACGACGAGCCCTATGTCCGAGGTGATGTTGTAGGCCCTCTCTATGACTGACTTCTCGACCCCGTACAGCACTGATAGTGCGTCCAGGATGCTCTGATCCGCTACACCAAGCCTCATCTTCCCCGTCACGAGCCTGAGTATGTACCTGGCCTCCTTGGGTGACGCGTGAGCCAGGATGCCGGCCAGGAGCTTAACCTTGACGTCGACGGCCCCCTCACCAGTGACCTTTGTGATGCGCTCGAGTATCGCGTAGACGTTCTGGACCGTGAGCCTCCCTCCGAGCAGGGTCGTCTGCCCACTCTTCTTCTCAGCCAAGAGGGTCTCGACCGCAGTTCCTATGTCGCCCTTGGCCTTCACTTCCCTGTCCAATCTATCCTCGTCTACATCGGTGACCATCCTAACCGCCCTTAGCGCCAATTTCTCCGCCATACCCAGCTCGATACCGATATAGGGTGGGTGAAGGGTGCCGAGCGTCATGTAGGATATGAGACCGGCCTCTTCTGGGTCAGCCTCTCTGAAGAGCTCTACGAGGATCTCGCGCATCTCAAGCCTCTTGGTAGTTGACTCGAGCCTCTCGTAGAACTCCACCAGCCTAGAGAAGTCCATTACTGATCATTAATGGGTCAGTTTAGGTTATAACTGTTCGCATCGGTCACGTTCGAAACCCTCTTCAATGACTGCTCCGCGGTTGTCAGCCCTCACTACCGAGACCCTGAATTCGGGGAAAAAACGCGATATGACGTCCTTCACCGATTCAGCCAACTCCGAGTCGTCCGTAAATCCATACACCGCGGAGCCCCAACTGGACTGTCCTACGCCGACCAATCCCCTACGCTCCATTGCATGGCAGACACTCGAGCTCTGAGGCGTTATCACCCCTCCCTGATACGGTGAAAAAACCGAACCGACTATCCTCTGGACCTCCGATAATGAGACTCCGAAAGAGCTTATGTCCTTCTCGAGGATCCCGGGTATCATCCTCTCGGTCACTATGCGTTCAAGACGGTCGGCGATACCAGGGTCGTAGGTTAATCTATCTAGTATCACGTTCTCGGTGCGCTCGTCGACGTTCCCTCGATCTTCACGGTATGCGAGCACTATACACCAGTCCACCGGGAAGGTGAATCTCCGATACTCGTGGTATCCCGTCTCCCTATCAGCGCCCATGTCCAGTATGAACCCTCCCCCCTCGAAGCTACCTATACCTATCCACGACCGCCTCCCGCGTCCTAGAGATAGCGCGAGTCGCTTGACCTCGATGGCCTTACCATATGCCGACAGTACTGCGGTCCCCACAGAGAGGGCCAGCTGCGTGGTTGATCCCAGACCCACGTGTTTAGGAGGTGCCTGTAGCACGTCTAACCTGATACCGTCGTTGACCTCGAGGCTATTGAATACAGTCTCCGCATAACTCCTAGCCTCCTCGCGCCTCCCCCCAGTGCAAATAATGCCCGTGCGTTCATGCGAACCGACTACCACCGTCCTCGGCTCGGATACAGCTAGCCCGATACCGGCCCAAGGCCTGACCTCCTCGTTCATCCTAGTGAACCCCAGATGTAACCTGGATGGTGCGCTTACCCTGACCGTCATCTGTCTACGTCAGTTGATCCGGGTTACAGCTATTTACCTTATACGATCCGGAACGACGGAACAGTTTTATCCAGTCGCATCGGTCAACGATAGGGATGGTCGCATACTTCGCCTACGGAGCGACCCTCAATCCGCAGTACATGAAGAGGATCGTCACCGGGTGGACGTACATGAGGAGGGCGACTCTCGAGGGCTACCGGTTAGTCTTCGACGCCTATTCTCCGTCTTGGAGGGGGGGAGTCGCAGGAATACGCGAGGAGACCAACTCAGTCGTTTACGGCGTCGTGTACCTGATCCATGACGAAGACCTAAAGTCACTGGATAAGTACGAGGGTGTCCCGAACACGCGTGCAAGGTCTAGGGTCACTTTGCAGATGGACGACACCTATCTTAACGGGATCACCCACAATACGATCAACCCGAGGCCTTACGTAGTACCGTCTAAGGAGTACGTAGCGGAGCTTCTGAAGGGTCTCAAGGCCGTTGGTTACGACGAGGAGGTAGTGAAGCGGGTGAGCGATTACATAAAGTCGCTCAAACCCACCTAACCATTCAAGTTCGCCCTCTAACCTCCTTTGCAGTCAACGTTCCTTGGAACTTCCAGACCCATAGGAAACTCGTCATGTAATTGAAGATGAAGGCTATGAATACCGCTATAACGTTGGAGATCAGGTAGTGTATCATCAGGTATTCCGTAAAGAAGAGGTAGAGGGCCACGTTCAGTATGAGACTGGATATCCTGGACGCGTGGTACTTCACGAACCTATACAAGAAACTTCCTCCGAGGGTCCTCTCGCTCCCAAACGTCCATTTATCGTTGATGTAGAAGTTGACGAGCATGGACGTCTCAGCGGTTATTATTATGCTGAAGATGTGAGGGACATTTATCACGTCGACCAACATGTATAGCATCGATTCCGCGTAGAGGAGTCCGATCAGGCCCACGGACACGAACTTCAACGTCTGGACGGTCATCACCAACCTCACCATGAGCCTCGCGATGGAAACGAGGCGACCGATCATCGAGACCAACTCACTTAACGCTCTCAGAGTCAATGGTTCTTATATAGTCTCCTAAGCACGGCCAGGTCGTCGTAATAGTCGGCTATCTCGTCCTCCGGTGTCTCGATGATCATCGGCAGGTCCCTTATCATTGGGTTGTTAATGAAGGACCTGAAACCCTCCTCTCCTATCTCACCGAGGCCGATGTGCTCATGCCTGTCAAGACTGCTTCCCAGCTTTCCCTTGCTATCGTTCAGGTGAACCACCTTCATCCTCTTAAGTCCGACCACCTCATCGAACTTAGACAACGTCCTCTCTATGGCCTCGCTAGTCCTGACGTCGTATCCGGCCGCTAACAGGTGACAGGTGTCTAGACATACACCGACCCTATCGCCGTGTTGAATCTTTGATAGTATCTTGTTTATGTCCTCGAACTTGGACCCGGTGCTGTTCCTCTGTCCCGCCATGTTCTCGAGGAGCACCATACACCTAGGAGAGACCCTCTCTATCGCTAAATCGACCGCTTTAGATACTTGGGCTATCCCCACCTCCACCCCCCTACCCATGTGACTGCCTATGTGACATACTAGGTACTGTATCCCCAGAAGCTCGCACCTCTCCAGCTCGTCTATCAATACGTTCACTGACTTGGTCCATCCGACCTTCAGAGGTGAAGAGATGTTGGGAAGGTAGGGCATGTGCGCGATAACGACCTCATACCTCGCTTCATATACCTTCCTCTTGAATGCGTCGACCTCATCATCCTTCAACTTAGACGCCCTCCATCCCCTGGGGTTCCTAGTGAAGATCTGAAAGGTGGTGCACTGGAGCTCCTTGGCCCTGTCGACCGAACGATCTATCGACCCAGCTATCGACACGTGCGCACCCAGTAACATCTAGGTCAACCATCTGATCCCGTGGTTATAACTATTTTTTACGTATCCGGCCGAATGAGAGACGCTCCATCTCCTTCAGCGCGTCCTCTAAACCTCCAATGCGTTTTATGAAAGTATTGACCGGAAGGTCCCTGTTCCACGGCTGGTCCCTCAGTAGTATTGGACGGCCAGTAGCCGCGACGTCCTTGGCAGTCTCGGGTGAGTCGTCTATGTATACGTCGTAATCGAGCGCGGACTTCCTCTTGGCGTTGAGGAATAGTTTAGAGTATCTGATACTGTGAGTCCTCAACCACTCCCTTATGTGACTCTCCTCCTCGGTCAACCTCCCGGTCACTATGTCCACAGTCCCAAACCCATTCAACGCCTCGACCTTCTCGGCGATTCTCTCCTCCATTGGTTCAACCCTCCACCAGCTCTCCCAGACCATCTTGAAGAGGTCCTCAAACTGCCTCGAGGTGACTCCCAGATCGACCCAGAAGTCCCACTTGTTTATCATGTGATATTGGAGTATGCGGTGATTCTTCTCGTTCCATATCTCTATCCATCTGGCTATAGAGTTGGCGAGTACTCCGTCCAGATCGAGCGCAATCCTCAGCATCCCTATCCTAATACATAGCGTGGGTTTTAATATATCAAGGTGCACCGTATTATCGGAGAGCAGCGAGCTTGCAGAAGGAGGTGATTGGTAGGGGTACCTGGATCGACAAGGTAGCCTACAGGGTCATAGAGCGTGAGAGGAACCTGAAGAGGTCACTAGACCTCCTGAGGACGGAGAGTGGCATAGGCGCTAGCGGGATACCTCACATAGGCAGCATGGCCGACGTGATAAGGTCCCACGCAGTTACGCTCGCGATGAGGGACATGGGATACGACTCCGAGCACATATCGTTTGCCGATGACATGGACGGTCTGAGGAAGGTACCTGAGGGTCTACCCTCGTGGCTCAACGATTACCTTCTGGTCCCTGTCTCTATGGTCCCGGATCCCCTCGGTAACTGCGACTCCTTCGGCACGCGGATGAGCCAGCTGTTGACAGAGGCGTTGGACTCGGCCGGGATCGAGTACGTCTTCAAGAGCGGCCGCCGCCTGTATGAGAGTGGTGCGCTTGCAGATATAATCCACGATATATTGCTGAACGCGAAGATCATAGGGGAGAAGATCTATGAGATAACGGGCCAGTCCAAGTACCTCACCACACTCCCATACTTCCCGATCTGTAAAGGGTGTAACAGAATATACGTCGCGAGGGCTACCCGTTACGACCCCGTGAGTAGAAGGGTGTCTTACGTCTGCGAGGGAGTGAACATCGGTAAGATATCATATGAGGGGTGCGGTAACGTGGGAGAGGCCGACATCTCAAAGGCGGACGGCAAGCTCGCGTGGAAGGTCGAGTTCGCCGCTAGGTGGAAGCTCCTAGACATCAGGTTTGAGGCCTACGGCAAGGACATCGCGGACTCAGTGAAGGTCAACGACTGGGTAGCAAAACACGTCCTCAATTACGAACCACCGTACCACATCAGGTACGAGATGTTCCTGGATCGGCTCGGTAGGAAGATCTCCAAGTCCAGGGGTAACGTCTTTACGCCCCAGATGTGGTACACGTACGCGACGCCCCAGAGCCTCATACTCTTGATGCTCAAGAGGTCCGTTGGCACGCGGAGGATCTCTCCCGGTACCATCGTGATGAGCATGGACGAGTACGATAGGTTGGAGGAGTTCTACTTCAAAGGTACCAGGACGTCCGATAGAGCGGCCGCCAAGTTGAGGGGACTCTACGAGTACTGCAACAACCTCAGGCCTCCCCAGTCCCCCGGCGTACACGTTCCATATAGACTACTCGTCGAGATGGCGACGAGTGCCCACGATGACAATAAGGTCGAGTTCATTACATCTAGACTAAGAAGGTACGGCTATATTATCGACGATTCCGTCACTCAGAGGATAAATTTAGCGATCCGGTTCGCAGAGGACTTCGGTCGACCTCTCCCGACAAAGAAGGTCGAGTTGAGGGAGGTAGAGAGGGAGGCAATCGTGGAGGTGCTAAACGCGTTGAGGGTCGCTAGGACGCCCGATGAGGTCCAGGCCTCCATATTCGGTGCGGCCAGGTCTCGTGGAATACCACCGCCGCAATTGTTCAGTAAATTTTACGTACTGCTCATCGGTAAGACAAGCGGCCCTCGGTTGGGACCGTACCTCTTCGATCTAGGCTACGAGAAGGTGAAGGAGATCCTGTCTAAGAC
Organism: Aigarchaeota archaeon; assembly: GCA_025059745.1. Taxonomy (GTDB): domain Archaea; phylum Thermoproteota; class Nitrososphaeria_A; order Caldarchaeales; family Calditenuaceae; genus JANXDH01. The sequence goes on from JANXDH010000004.1 coordinate 478,692, forward strand.
AGTCTCGGTGTAAGCACGTTTTCTGCTCCAGGCGTGCCGTGGGGTTGACGACGCCCCTACACCTAATGATCATCTCAACTCAATTTTGTAAAACTTAATAGTGACGGTCTACACGTTCTGAGGAGAGGAGTATTTGAGAATAGAGGTTTCTCTGACAAAATATTACAGAGCTTCTAACCTTATATTTTCTCCAGGGTTCTTATCTAATCTTATCTTATATTTCTATATGAGGCTGATTACTAGGTTAATTTCTCCTCCTTCAAGAAGGTCGTACGTCAGAGAGAAACTACATATACATAATTTTTCCGCATTTTGCTCTCGGAGTCTCTTTAGAGGAGTACTTGACTCCGTTAAACTGAACGGCTTAAAGTTCAGAACAACACCTTTCGCATCTCTCAATCTCTCAACGATACACGAACCCATTGAGACTCACGCTCTGACCAAGATCCTTCGTCCGAGACTATTCATCGATGTAGGGGCGCACATAGGGCGTTATTCTCTGTTAATGGCTAGGACATCCGAAAGAGTAATCTGTCTGGAACCCTCCCCCGAAGCTTATCAGATCTTACTCATCAACATCTCACTCAACAGACTGAAAAACGTAGTACCCCTTAACTTGGCCGCTTGGGACGCCGATGACGAGGTCATATCGTTTCATTTAGAGAGATCAGTAGGAGGTCGGTCATCGGCCGTACGGAAACCTGAAAATAGCTGCGACACGGTAAAGGCACGGACTATTACTCTCGACACCGTGACGAAAGGATTTGGCGTCTCTTCAAACGATTTAGTTATAAAGATAGACGCCGAGTTAGCAGAAACCCACGTACTACGGGGCGCTCAGCGTACGTTAAAAGAACTCAGACCGATATTGATGGTTGAAATATTTCGTCGAAACTTGGAGTGGTGTAGGGGCTTCTTTGAGAACTTAAACTACGAGGTGATTGGACCTATTAACAATTATCCTTATGCTGATAATTATTTCTGTATCCCCGAGGAGAAGTTTGATGAGACCAAGGTAAGAGAACTAGTCGCGTACCTCAGGGATGCCAAAGTTCCTTTAAGTTCCCCACGTTAATGTCAAATGAATTGAAGCGCTCACTCCTTCGTCTTTATCTCGAGCTCCAAACCCAACTCGTGGCAGAGTTTGAGCAGGCGCCTCTGGACCTTCTTCACGTATACCCTCATGTACTCCCTCGGCAGGTTGACCTCGGCCACACCGTCGCGCACCCTCAGGTCGTAGTCGTCGATGTATTTTCCCAGGATCGAGTTCAGTAGGTGGTACGTCCTCGTGCCCTCAGCCGTCCTACTGACGTCACTGTGCGTGCTGACCGGTACTATGAACGCCCTCTCGCCGAACACGTACATCTCGTACTCCACCTCGCCCGTGAGGAAGTTCTTCACCTCGATGGTGGGCCTCGCGAGATCGGCGCGCCTCATACCTCTGGGTACCCTGACGCTCATCTCTAGGACGTATATCTTGGCGACCCTTCCCGAGTCCATGAATATGACGGTGTCAATAATCGATGGTATGACGCCCAGGTCCAGTCTGTTGGTGAACCTCTGGATGGCGTCTATCGGTGACGTCGCGTGGACTACTCCGACCATGCCAATACCCGCGAGACGCAGGTCTGTGTATATCTGAAAGTCTTCCTCGTTACGCATCTCATCAAAGACAGTATAATCTGGCCTGCTGAGCAGGAGTACGTCGTGGAGCTCATCGGTGTTGGAGCTGCTCTTAGAGTACTGGGTGATGTCCGGGGAGAGCTGCAAGTCTCTCGGGCTCTCTATCGTCTTGACTACTTTCCCTAGAGACCTGTAGTGCTCCGCTAGAGACTGGGCGAACGTGGATTTGCCCATCCCGGGAGGACCCGCTATCAGTATGCCCTCGGCGTTCGTGACGAGCCTCTCGTAGAGTGGTTTGGGCAGCCCGTACTCCGATAGTGACCTCTTGATTATCGGCCTAACCACAGTTATCTCGAGTCCATCGCTGAACGGCGGCCTCGTGATCACTATCCTGTAGTCGTGGTACTGTATGATAGTGGAGTTCGCTCGGTCCACCTCTATGAAGGCACTCGTCCCGGGGACCTGGTATAGCTTCTGGATCAGGCCTGCGATGAACAGCTCGAGCTCGTTCCTTCTTGTGTTCCTCGTCGAGAGCTCCTCGAACACCCACTGACCGGGTAGGCCCCTCTTGACCCTAGGGGGAACCCCCTCCTTCAGGTGGAGCGAGAGCACATCGCCCTTGAATATGGAGTCGAGGTCCCACTCACTCCTTATGGGAACCTCCTTTATTTTGATGCCCAATATGCGGCAGGTCCTGGCCATCGAGGGGTCTGCGGTAACTACCACGCCCCCGGTCTCGGCCGCAGCATCCCGAATCGCTATGGCTGGTGACCTCCCATCCGACTCATCGCCCAGGACCACGAACCTCAGGCCCTTTGTCTCGCATGCTTTCTTCAACTCGATCAACTCAATCAGTCCCTGTCCGCTCCCCTTCTTCGCGTCCTCCTCCAACGACCTGATCAGGGTCTTGTGTATAGCCACCTCTCCGTCCAGTTCCCCCCTGTTCACGAGATCCGTGGCGAGCCCAGAGGAGACGATCAGGCCGTCTAGCAGGTAAACTACCACTATTTGTTTCCCTCTACCGTTATAATTAACTCAGGGGCTTATTATTCAACCTGAACCCCTTATATAGTTAGAGGGTTAAAGGCACTCCCAGTAGAATCTCGAGCGGTCTCGCTATCAAGTAGCCGAAAGCGAGGATGGCACCCGTCCCTATCGTCAGGTTGATGTTCCCTCCGAGGTACGGTATCATGTTGTACGTCTGATTGTAAGTCACTTTTACGCCCCGATAAACCCTTGCCGCATAGGGCACGGTCAGGAGAGCCAAGAGCACGGTGAGCGGTGCGATGCCCGTCAAAGCGTAAGCAACGATGAGGCCGTAAGTGGTCGCGAGCATCAACCTGTACATAGACATGACGGTCTCCCTCCTCAACCTCACGACCAGAGTCCTCTTGTGCGCCGCGGCGTCGTACGGGGAGTCGGGGATCTCGTTCACGTAGAGTATCAACATTATCAGTAACCCAACGGGTATCGAGACTAGTACGGGTTCTAAGGCGAACTGCTGCGTCTGTACGAAATAGCTTCCTATCACTATAACCGGTCCGAAGCCCAATGCGACCGCCAGCTCGCCGAGGCCTCTGTAGGCCAGCTTGATCGGTGGCGCGGTATAGAAGTATATGAGGAAGAACCCCAGCGCGACCAGACTCGAGATTTGGAAGACTCCCCTCAGGACGGCTAAGTAGGCCCCTATGCCGAGTGTGATCCCTGAGAAGACCGCTATCAATAAAGTCAGTCGCCCGGTAGTCACGAGGCCGTATATCAGTGACCTCGATCCACCGCTGAAGGGTGTGGGTGCTACGTTCATGACGTCCGCGCCGAGCTTGGTATCGAAGTAATCATTTATCATGTTCAGCGCTATGTGGGCAGAGGCTATCCCTATCATAGTGAGCGCGAAGATCAGGGCGTCGAAGTATCCTTGGTAGAAGGCCACCGACGCACCCGCGAGGACGCTGATCACGGACGCCAGCAGGAATGGCAACCTGGTGATCCTGATGAACGTATTTATCGCGCCCAACTTGGGCCTGAAGGTGCTGCCCAGCTCGAGCCCCCTCCTCTTCAGGTATTTTTTGGCGTTGTTTACCGTCAGCTCGCAGTACTGGAAGAAGGGTATCTTCCCCTCATCCCACCCATACCTCCTGTAGGGGGTCGCTATCAACTCTCCCCCCTCCGACCTGATCTCACACCTGTAGGCTAGGTACCTCCGCTCCGTATAACCGCCGATCGGTAGGGGGGTGATGTGGTTGAAGATGATGGTGAATTTCCTCCCTACGACCTCTCTCGGGTCGACGCCCCTCGGTAGCTTCACCCTGAATTCGTTCGGGGCCTTCACCTCGACCTCAATGGGGACTGATACGGGGTTACCCTCTTTATCTACGTACGACCCGCTCACCTCCGTGAACCTAGACAACTCCTTAGGATCGATCTCGATGCTTCCCATCTAACTCACCCTTATAGTGACAGGGGGTCTAGATAGGTCTCCATCGACCCATACCACGTACTCCCTCGGCGTGATCTCGATGACGGCCCTCTCCCAGAAGAGGGGGAGGGCAACCCTCCTCTTCAGGTAAGCGTCGATGTAAGGCTCCTTCTCCCTCCACAGCGGCAGCAACCTCATCCACCTCTCCGAGAACTCTTCATCCTCGACCCTAGCGGAGCCCTTAAGCGTCACCGCGTGGTACTTCTCTGCTTTCACGAACGACCTACCCTGAAATAGGACAGAGACGTTTCCGTTCCTCTTAATGTCCTCCAGTTTCTTGCTGAAGAGCACGCTTGATGTGAAGTAGAGCCTCTTCAACTCCTTATCGTAAAGGGGAAGCATGGGGTGCGAGACCGGCTCGCCCTTCTCGTTAGTGAAGGTGAGGATGCAGACGAGGGACTGTCTCATGACCTCCTCTACCTCATCCATGAGTTCGGTCTGCTCCTTAAAATGCGGCATATACCTCAAGTCTTGTCGCGTTAACCGGTATTTATACGTAATACCGGGACAAACCGGTCCCTTCATCATTCAAGTTCACTTTGCATCGACTCCCCTACTTTCACCCCACTCACTCGATTTATTAGCTGAGAGGTAGATGCGGTACCGGATGGGCCGTACGGTACCGACATACCACCAGAGACTGTCGAGGGAATGGGCTAGATTCTCTCAGTTCCGGAGGGCCCTCATGAAGGAAGAGAGGGAGGCCTTCGACTCACTGGTCTTACAGACCTATCGTCTCGTCCGCGCGGGGTCCATGTGTACGCGTTGTGAGACCTTCGACGCCATGGTCTTGTCCGTAATGATCTCTCAGGAGATGCGGCTGAAGAGATTGGAAGAGTTGCTCAGGAGGTCGATGTCGGTTGATACGAGGTCTTCTCCTTGACCTCTCACCATCGGCTGACAGACGAGCGGTGGAGTTGTGGATCAAGACCATCGGCGGGATAGTGGAGCGAGTAGGGCTCCGGTGGTCTCCGAGGATTCACGTGATAGGCCCGCCCTCCGAGCTGAGGGCCGAGCTAACTACTAGGTATGCGATGGAGTTCGACAGGTTCCGTGACCCCTACTCCCCGCACAATAGACCGGTACTGACAGCGGTCATCGAGGCCGGGATCGGAAGGAAGAGGACGTTGGCAAGGGAGGTGATGAGCATCAGGGGACCGCTCTTCAAGGTCTACAACGTCGACGTACCAGATTTACAGGAGTTCCTCTACGACCGCGAGATCTCTCCCACGATGTTACTGGAGGTCGATGAGCTCCGAGGGCGGATAGACCCTCTAGAACCGGTCAGCGAGCTGAACTACGACATCTCGTGGCTGAGGACGCTCTACGCTTCGATAGATCTGGAGGGCGAGGTGGGGAGGCCTTCGACGCCCGTCTCCTCAATAACGCTGTTGCTCGACGGTGAGGAGTTTACCCTAGACGGCAACGAGGAGCACGTGATAAGGTCCTTCTCTGATGAGATCTCGAGAAGGGACCCGGACGTCCTGGTGATTGAGCGAGGTGACCTCCTGCTACCCCACCTCTATCACCGTGCGATGATCAAAGGCCTTGCAATCAATCTGAGCAGGGGATCGGACGATCAGCGGCCATCGATGAACTCGTATAGGCTCAGGGGCAGGTTGCACATAGACCCCTCTAGGTCGCTGGTCTACAGCCATACGGGCCTGACGGGAGTGCTCGAGGTGGCCAGGACGTGCAAGATACCCATACAGGAGGCGGCTAGGTACAGCATAGGACAGTGCATGACCTCACTACAGTACTACGCTGCTTACAGGTCTAAGACTCTGATCCCTTGGAAACCGGAAGCGACGCTCTACATGAGGTGCGACGAGATAACGTTGGCAGATAGGGGAGGCCTCTCGTGCGCGGACAACATGGGCGTCTTCTGGAACGCCGCGGAGATAGACTTCCAGAGCCTCTATCCCTTACTGATGGTGAGACATAACATAAGTGGCGAGACGATCAACTGCGAGTGCTGTAAGGATAGAGGTTCGCGGATCCCTGAGCTGAATTATCACGTCTGTAGGAGGAAACGCGGCGTCTCGTCAGAGGCCATAGCGTACGCTCTCGAACGGAGACTGTCCTACAAGTCGCTCTATAGATCCACGGGAGACGTGACGTACAAGTTGAGGTCCGATGCCCTGAAGTGGATACTGGTCTCTGCCTTCGGGTACCTTGGGTTCAAGAAGGCAAAGTTCGGTAGCAGGCGCGCTCACTTCGCAGTATGCGCCCTCGCGCGGGACTCATTATTGAAAGCCGTCCGAGTCGCTGAGGATGACGGTTTCGAGGTACTATACGGCATTGTGGACGCAATATGGGTCAGGCGCGATGGAGCCTCGTCGGAGGATTACGAAGCCTTGACGCGAAGGATCAGCGAGGTTACGGGGTTACCTACGAGTCTGGAGGGCGTTTACCGGTGGATCGCGTTCCTACCCTCTAGGAGCGGGCATCCGAGGCCGGCTAGGGGGCGATACTTCGGTAGGTTTGTAGGAGGGGGGTTGAAGTACAGGGGCATAATGACGAGGCGCAGTGACGTGCCGAACATAGTGAGGAGATTGCAGGGAGAACTCCTGAACGTCCTGGCCGAGGCCGAGTCACCTAACGAGATGAAGGAGGCGCTGAGGCGCTGTCGAGAGGTCGAACGGAGGTACGAGGCGCTCATCATCAGCGGAGGAGTGCCCTACGAGGACCTTTTGATAACCAAGTCCATCACCAGACCCTTAAGGTCGTACGTTGTCAGACCACCCCACGTCAGGGCCGCGTTGATGATGGAGCGTAGAGGCATGAGGGTGGGCGATGAAGTGACCTATCTTGTTAGCGGCGGCGACCAGTACTTAGCGGTCCCTCACCCCTTCAACAACGGACCCCCCTTCTCGATCGGCTACTACCTGAGGCTTATACGCCTCGCTGCCAGTGAGGTCCTTCTGCCATTAGAGTCGGCGTTGGATGATAGATTAATTAGGTGCGGCACCAACATCACCTGAATCCATTTGGTAGAAGATACTAGGAAGTTAACGAAGAAGGGCTATATTATGGAGTCGCCCGAGGGTGAACTACTTCTGGTGAACGACACAGGTGTGGCTTACAAGGTTAACGACTCAGTGGTCGCGGTCTGGAGCATCTTCGAGGACAAGACCGTCAACGAGGTCATCACCGAGTTATCCGAGCAACTCCAGGTCAGTCCCTCAGAGATCGATGACGCGGTCAAGAAGCTGGTCGATCAGTTGTTAGAGGCTGAGCTGGTAGGATAGCCCCCGAGCTGATTACATCGTTTTATTTCACTCTGACCTGAGGCGAGAGTTTATCCTCGATCTAACTCTAAACTTTATTTTTTACCAGCCCGATCGAGTTGTCGGGTGACGCCCCGGTAGCTCAGTCGGCAGAGCACCGGCCTTGTAAGCCGGTGGTCGCGGGTTCGATCCCCGCCCGGGGCTTAAGCGATCGTTTCGGTTCAATCCACAATCGACGCGATTTCCTTACCCGATCGATAGGTGCTATACGCCTGAGAACTCGAACATCACCTCATCAAAGATTTAAGACAGAGCGCAGGGGACCATTAGAGGTAATTGGATGGGAGGAGACCTCATAGTGAGGAACGGCGCCATAGTTAACCCGTGGGGTGTAGTGAACGCCGACGTTCTGATAGAGAACGGTAGAATCTCCGCGATAGGCAGAGGACTCAGGGCTGACGCTGAAGAGATCGATGCCAGCGGGATGTACGTCCTACCCGGTTTCGTCGACGAGCACGTTCACTTCAGGGAGCCGGGCCTCGAGTACAAGGAGGACTTTCTCACCGGATCGATGTCCTCCGTGTGCGGGGGCGTGACCACGGTCTGCGACATGCCGAACACCAACCCCTCCACCGATACCCCCGAGAGGTTGAGGGAAAAATACGCTCGAATCAGGGGCAGATCGTACGCGGACTACGGCCTCTACGCTCTACTGACCGATCACTCTAAGGTACACGTGGAGGAGATGTTGAGCTGCGGCGCTATAGGTCTCAAGGCGTTCCTAGCTCCGAGCACTGGTGAGATCTCAAGCCCATCCGATGGGACACTGGTTGAGGCACTCGAACTGTCATCAAAGTTGGGGTTCACCGTAGCCCTCCACTGCGAGGACGGCGAGCTGGTAGATCACTTCATGAGCAAGCTACTCTCCCAAAGACCCCTGCGTCCGAGCGACTATTCTCTGGCCAGACCTATCATCTGTGAGACCACCTCGATCATGAAGGTGAGCCACCTTGCGATCAAGACTGGAGGGAGAGCACTGATACTGCACGTGACATCGGGGGAATCGCTCACCATCATCAAAAGTTGTAAGCGCTCTAACAGAAACGTCTTCGCTGAGACTTGTCCGCACTACCTCTACCTGAGCGAGAGGGACTACGATCGTCTCGGTACGATGATCAAGGTGAACCCTCCAATAAGGAGTGAGAGAGACAGGAGAGCGCTATGGAGGGGTCTGATCCAAGGCATCATCGACACGATAGGTTCGGACCATGCACCCCACACCCTTGAGGAGAAGACAAGGGACGTTCTCGAGGCACCCCCCGGCATAGTGGGCGCGGAGACAATCGGCCCCCTTATGCTGGACGCAGCTATGAGGGGCATCGTCAGTATAGAGAAGGTCGCTGAGGTCCTGTCGACGAACCCCGCGAAGGCGTTATCAATCTTCCCGAAGAAGGGGGCCGTGAGCGTAGGCTCTGACGGTGACCTAGTGGTGTTCGATCCGCATGCTGAGTTCGTGGTGAACGCTAAGAAACTTCACTCGAAGCAGAAGTTCACACCTTACGACATGATGAAGCTGATGGGTCGAATAAGGTATACTATATTGAGGGGTAACGTCGTCGTCAAAGATGGTGAACCGTTAGGACCGCCGACTGGAGAACGGTTAACTCTCAACCAACCTGGTGCGAATCAGGTTTAATAGTCCCTTCTGATCGGGTAACTCGGGGCCCGTAGCTCAGATGGAAGAGCGGCGGGCTGTTAACCCGTAGGTCGTGAGCCAGTGAGGTTGTGTCCCTGGCCGATAAGGTTCGAGTCCCACCGGGCCCGCCAGAGGGGAGGTCCCCAGGCCCCAATAACGATGTCTTGGCAACCACTCTCTGTCATCTCAATTGAGTAGAGTTCTGTAATCGTCCTCTTCATTACGCCGACATGTAGGTCTCGAACGATTTATAGATGGATTGGGAACTCTGTCCAATCCCCTCCTGAGATCGATGCACCTGCAACGCCAGCAACCCCTGAATGTTATATGAACGTCAGTACCGAGAGTGTTACGCCGACCCTAGCGAAGCTCTCACCTAAGAGCACAGCGTGTTCTGTGCCCTGAGGACTCCTCCATTCGTGGATGGATGACCTCACCTCATGATAGCCGTTCCTCGTCAGATGGACGTGGGGCCGGTGGGATTTGAACCCACGACATCCAGCGTTCTGAACCCAAGACCCCAGGCTGGCGTCCACTCCATGCTAGACCACGGCCCCTGGTGGTATCCGTCTCGCAGACGTTTATTAACTGATCGTGAATTGCTGGCCGCACTAAGTGATTTATAGGCCGTTACATTATTCACGATGAGCATGGGGGGCACCGAATGCGAGCATCGAGACCTCGAGTACCTCGGAGAGCAGAAGTCCGAGGAGGGCAGCAACAAGTACTACCTCTGCAAATCGTGTAAGGGTGTGATAATAATCGCCCCGAATATGAGGGGGGCCTACTTCGTGAAGAGAGCGGGTAGCTAAGACGAGGAGATCACCTCCACACCACTAGGTGATGGTGCAGTGAATATTATCTCCTCCACCGCGTGTCCCCTCGACCTTAACCCCTCCGATACTTCCTCGATCGCCCTATCTATCGGCCTCTCCCCTCGTTGGCCCTCATTGGATGAGACCTCGTACCACAGCAGCCTCGAAGGACCCGCACCGCTCACCGTCATCGCGACACCGTACCTCTCCAAGAGACGCTCCTTCTCCTCGTAGAGGTCCCTCCAGCTGTACCCTGCTCCGTAGACCCCTGCCTCGGCCCTGAACCTCTCCACGACAGGATCGAAAGGTGCGTTCTCGAACGCTAGTCTGAGGTCGCCCGTGATCAGTCCGACCGCGACCGACGAGGCCCGAGAGATCCCTTCAACGTAACTCTCAAGATCGATAGGCCTCCTGATGGCTGACCTAGCATCACCCGTCGAGGCCTTCTTCACGCTAGGGACTATCACCACGAAGGCGAGGTCCTTTGGGGGATCGTACCTCCTGACGTTAGGTCCCGACCTTCCGCGCTGGACTATTATGAGACCGCCCAGGGCCGACGCGGCGACGTTGTCCAGGTGTCTGTTCGGCTCTGCCACCGAGCTGTACATTATGAGCTCCTCACTCGATAGGTTTAGGTCGAACAGTGCGTCTAGACATTTCACCCCCGCGACCGCCTCAGCACCCGAGGACCCCAATCCCTTCCTAACTGGGATATCGGCTCGGACCGTGAACCTCACGGTACATTCTATCCCCCTCTCGCGCATGAGGTTTGTGCTCGCGATCCCTAGCGCGTTCTCCACCGGATCCGTACTGATTGAGTCGGCGTATCTTCCACTCGTTCTTATCTCCACACCCCGGCCTCCCCCCAGAACTTCAGCCTCTACCGTCAAGTTCGGCTCGATTAGAGCTAGGGAGAAAGTATCGAATCCCGGCCCTAAGTTAGCGCTACTCGATGGCACTCGAACGACTGCAGAGTTACGCCTCATCTCTAGGATACCCGAGATATCGACGTACATAAATTATCGTCCCCGCAGCCCCTCCAACAAAATTAATTAGACGAGTTCTGGTAATCACTCCGAACCCAATGGGTGAGTTCAGGTTCCTCGAGCACCCCTCCGACGTCTACGTGGAGGCGAGGGGATCAGATTTGAAAGAGGCGCTCTCAGAGGCCGGGAGAGCACTCTTCGCAGTGATAGTGAGGAACTTCAACGACGTGAGGCCGTTGAGTTCTAGGGACGTCTCTGCCTCCGGTTACGACGAGCTGTCCCTGCTCTACGACTGGTTGGAGAGGTTACTCCTGCTCTTCGAATTAGAGCAGTTCGTGGCGAGCAGAATAGACGTCGATGGCATCACCCGTTCAACCGATTCCCTGAACGTCACCGCCAGAGTCTACGGAGAGACCTTCGATAGGGCGAGGCACGTACCCGGCGTCTACGTCAAGTCACCGACTTACTGGCTGATGGAGGTGGTGGAGCGAGACAACGAGACGTATCTGAGGTACGTTCTAGACATATAGTCGCAACAATCGTGCCTCTATCGTACGGGTAAGGGGCCATGGCTAATTCTTCGTACACCTAAAGGTGATGTGCCACCCCAGGTCGAGCTCATCAGGGACATCTACCTTGATCTTTCTCTCCCTCTCCGTGTCTATCACGTTGTACCTCACCTTTATCCAATCGACGGCGAAGCGTCGTTCCAGTAGCCCCCTCAGGTCGTCTTTGGTGTAGAGCTTAGTGTAAGGATTGCCCTCCCTCCTCTCGGTCATGTTCATTAATTTCTTTAAGTCTTTGGACCTCAACAGTCCCCTCTTCACACCTCTGAGATACAATATGGAATAGGCGAAGAGAAGGCTGTCCATGTTGTAGACCATACCCAAGAAGCTCCCGCCCCGCCTCAAGATACTGCTTATCTCTGATACGACCCTCTTGTCCTGGGGTATGTGGTGTAGGACCCCGAAGGAGTAGACGGCATCAAACGATGACCCGCGGAAGGGCATCTGGGTGGCGCTGCACTGTACCACATCGGCCACACCTTCCAGCCCGGTCTCCCTGTAGAGTCCGATCGTAGCGTTGACTGAGGCGTCACTCACGTCACAACTCACGACACGCGCACCGTTCCTAGCGAACTCCACCGAGTCGATTCCAGCACCGCATCCCAAGTCCAGCACCAGCTTGTCTCTATAGTCCTCGAACCTGAAGGTCGAGTGCATGTAGTCCTGTAAACCGTATCTGAACCTCCGCTTCTCCTCGTAGGACAGTCCCTTGTCGTAGAACGCCATCGGCGGCCCCTCGTCCCAATATCTCTTTATCTCCTTTATCCGAGATCTAACCTCTCTTTGACGAGTCCCCTTCCTCCCCCTTGTGCCCCGCCTCACCACCCTCATCTCGGCTTACTTGATCACACTGATCTAATATGTTTAATCGGCGCACAGGAGTCCACCGGTCGACGATCCTTCTCACGCGTTGCAGGAAGTCTGTGGACCGAGAGGTGAGCGTTCATTAATTGAGGGAGAGCCTCGCTGATAGTCGCCGCCCTTCATGACTTGGGTGAAGCTGATGTCCGATCCAGACGCCATCAAAGACCTAGAAAGGAATTTTAATGTACTGTTACAAGGGCACAAGAATTCTATTCAAAGCTGACCGAGAGATTGACTCAGGTGTACGGCGAATCGATAAGTAAAGACATAATGTTGCTTCATAGCAGATCGTTGACGACCACGCTAACGGGGAGCGTCACCTCGACCGTAACGACTGAGAGAACCGTGACGGTCGTCACTGAGAGGACTGTTACGGTGACTACAAAGCAGTACGCACCGGGTTACCCGTATTGAGTGACGACGATGCAACTTGAACCGCTGCCATTAATGAGCGGCGCCCCAGTCTACGGCAACCTCTATTAACTGAGGAGGCGATATTATCTGCGAGATCCCTGCCGGGGTCCCATAGCCAGGTATTGGGGCGGCCTCGAGATCGTATGCCTCTGGCCGACCAAGTCAGCCGCTGCCCCCCTCGGGGCGCGAGGGTTCAAATCCCTCCCCCGGCGATCGAGATATAATCCACGATAAGATCTGACGAGACTCATTGGATGGGCCCGGTGGGACTCGAACCCACGACCTACCGGTTATGAGCCGGCCGCTCTGACCTGGCTGAGCTACGGGCCCGAGATGAAACTATTGAGCCTTTATTAAAATATGTGGTAGTACATCCAAAACTTAAGATAAGGGAAGAGTTAGGCTCTCGTGCCATACGATTGACGGCATATAGGAGAGCCAGAAAGCCCTAGCGCTACTCAAGTCGATAATAAGGAGAGAACGGGACTATTTCAAGAGCGTCAGGGACGAGGTAGTGAGGAAGAAGAGCGGTCGGCATGGTACAGGAGCGCCGGGAGGTAGGATCTAATTACGTCTACGAGCACCTCGGGGTGGACGTCCCCTCTCACACTATGAGCCTGAAGACCTCGTTGTGGATGTAATCGAGGAACTCAGACTCCTCGAGCCTAGTAAACGCAGTCACTACAGCATTCCTGGTCAACCCGAAGATCCGTCCACCATCCCTGGTCGTGTAGACGATGTACCAGATCCTCCCGTTATCGACGTACTCCCTGTATAGCGGGACGTCCATGAGCGAGGGGCCAGCGAGGGCCAACTTTTCTACGCCTGGTATCCTGAGCTGATCGAACCATATCAGCTTGGTGGCCTCCGGGTTCGCCTCGTGGAGCTTCTGTATGTTCTCGGAGGGTATGTTAGCCTCTACGATGCTCCTGTAATCGAGGAAGAGCTGGTGGCTGAGCAACGACGCGACGGCGTTGGCGAAGTGTTTCTCCTGTAGGACTATTAGAAGTATCTTATCACCTCTGTCCCTGAACTCTATATACGCGTCGATGGTCCTGACTACTGGCACCCTCTTCCCCCGTTGTCTTACCCACATGAGCTTGTCCTTGCTGAGGACGCCGGAGATGCTCGACTTATCGGACTTCAGGTTCGAGACGTCAGTAACTAGTTCGATCTCTGACTCTCCCTCCTTCACCCTTTCAACGAGCTTGAGGTCCTTGAGCTTCGCGGCGATCTGGCCGAGATTGGACTCGGACCTGACATCGAAGACCTTTGCGGTAAGCACCATGCTATCAGTCCCTTCTAATCACCGCTACTGACTGCTCTGATATAAACAGAATCGCGCTACAAAGCTTTATTGACAGGAATCAGGCGTTAACCAGTGGCACGGCTATGAGGGTCATGAAGGCCCCAATTGACTGGAGTCTCTTAGCCTTCTCGCGCAAGATCAGTCTACTCAACAATATCGTCGGTAACGGGTAGTATGAGGTCAGTACGGCCGCGACTTGAATCCCCGCTAAATTATTTGAGTACACGAACAGAACGGTACCTCCAAGATCTAGAAGTCCAAGTAGCATCAGTCCTGGGAGATGGGGTAGGAGACCCGGCCTTAACCCTGAGAGATCAAATTTGATGAGACCGAACAGAGTGACTAGCAGAGTGAGCCTGGTTAGGGTTAGCGGCCAGAAGACCTCTCCCTTCTCGAGGAGACTGAAGAGGACGTAGAAGAGGCCGAAGCCCGCACCCGAGTAGGAGGTCAGTTTGATCGAGTCGAGCGAGATTTTCGTGTTTCGATTATATGAGGCTAGACTGATGCCGGCGAGCGCGACACACATGCCGACGCTCTTGATGAGGGAGGGAGGGCCGAAGACGAGAGAGCCGAAGAGGACCGCTAACACCGCGGAGAGTATGCCTGCGGAGGGAGAGATCAACCCCATGTTGTAGTTGGCGAGCGCGCGATAGTAAGCCAAATTCGCCAACGCTAGGGGGAGACCAGCCAAGAGACCGTAGATCGCAGACCTCTGACTCGGTAACGGCTCGCTGAGAGAGATCGCGAAGATCATCGACGTCGTTAATGCGACGCCCTGGGAGACCAGCACTACGTGAGTTATACTCATCCTCTTCGACAAGACCCCCCCTAGGAAGTCCCCTGAGCCCCAGGAGAGGGCTGCGAGGAGACCTACGATGGAGCCGAGAACTTCACCTCCCAGTTGCATCTGATTTTCTCATCAACGTTCCACCTATTTATCATGAATCGTCGGTTAGATGATAGGCAACTCTTCCTGATGACGACCGAACCCCCCATTCTATACGCGATTCCTTCAGATCTTTGAGAGTCAGATTTAAAGCTCAGCAATTCGTAGAATAACACCGGTGGGTTACCGGTCATAGGGCGTGGGGAAACGCCCGGTCTCATACCGAACCCGGAAGCTAAGCCCCGCCCGCCCGGCGAGTAGTGGGGTGGGGAACCACCCGCGAAAACCGGGTGCTGGTGACCCATCACGTCTCCTTGGCTCAGATAACTTCGGTGTCCTCACAACTCAGTACTCGGCAAAGTCTTCATCGCCATTCTAGGATAGCCCGGAGTGATATTTACATTTAACTATCTTCCCTTGTTTAAGATAAGATGGGACCACGGTCGATGAAGGCGGTGGTACTGAGACAGTCGGGAGGTATGGAGGTTATCGAGATGGAGAGGCCGCGCGCAGGACCGGGGGAGCTGATTGTGCGGATGGAGGCGTGCGGTCTCTGCGGCACGGACGTGGAGAAGATAGAGGGGGGATACAAGGCCTCGAAGCCGGTGATCGGGCACGAGGTGGCTGGAGTCGTGGTGGAGGTGGGAGAGGGGGTTGAGTCGTTCAGAGTGGGAGATCCGGTCATCCCACACCATCACGTCCCCTGCTATTCGTGCTACTACTGTCTCAACGGAAGTCCTACCATGTGCCCATATTACAGAGAGTACAACCTGGATCCGGGAGGGTTTGCGGAGTACTTCAGGGTTCCGAGTTGGATAGTCTCGCACGATGGGGTCCTGAGGGTACCGGACAGGGTCACATTCGAGGAGGCGTCCATGACAGAACCCGTGGCGTGCTGCGTGAGGGCAATAGAGCGATCCAACTTCAGAGAGGGGGAGAGGGTCGTAGTGATCGGATGCGGGCCGATAGGTCTGACGTTCGTGGAGTTGCTGAGGCGAGGTGGGGCATCGGTAGTGATTGCAACTGACCGCAGCGAGTTCAGGCTCGACGCTGCCGCAAAACGTGGGGCGATACCGGTGAACTCTAGCAGGGCGGACCTGAGGAGCGAGGTAATGAGGTACACGGAGGGCAGGGGGGCTGACCTCTCGATAGTAGCAGCGGGGAACACGAAGGCGCTCGAGGACGCAATTACCGCGGTCAGAAGGGGCGGGAGGGTCTGCCTCTTCGGCGTTCTACCAGCGGGATCTACCTTGGACTACGATATGAGCAACCTGATAACCAGAGAGGTCTCAATCATCTCCAGTAACGCGGCCACCGAGGTCGAGATGAAAAAGGCGTTGGAATTCATCTCTCGCGGAGTCGTAGACGCTGACGGACTCATAACTCACAGGTACTCACTCTCTCAATTTGGAGAGGCGCTGCTAACCTTTAAGTCCCTGAGCTCGCTCAAGGTGATGATCAGACCCTAGTAGGCTCTCTTCCACTCCTTTATGGTGTACCTCCTGAGCTTGTACTTGATGTATGGGTCCTGAGAGATCAATGCCTCTGCCTCCTCCTTCGAGGCCACCGAGAGTACTATCAAACCGCCGCTACCGTCAACGAACGGTCCAGCCATGAGGATCTTACCTTCTTTAGCCAGTTTATCTATGTACTTGTAGTGGTCATCTCTGTACTTCGCAGTCTCCTCAGGACTCGCCACGGCCTCCGTGATCACCGCAAAATACGACATATCGGTGATCTTCACATTAGAGCGATATATATGTCTAGCGGTTCCAGTTCTCCACGAACTCCTTGATCGCTGTACCCGCATGTATCAGCTTCTCGTGATCGACAGCGAACGTCAGCCTGAAGTGTCGCTCACCGCCAGGACCGAACTTATCGCCGGGGATAGTGACTACGCGCCTCTCGTTAAGCAAGCGTTCACAGAACTCCTCTGCTCCAACGTCGATTGTTATCCGAGGGAAGACGTAGAAGCCCCCATCGGGTACCGTGACCTCGAGACCCGCCTCCCTCAACAGCCTGCACACCAAGTCCCTACCCTCTCTACAGAACGTCCTGAAACGCTGAGTCCATATCTCCGAGTCCTGCGAGAGGATCGCGTGGAGGGCGGTATACTGGGAGACGCTGGGCGTGCATGCGTTCACATACGTTTGGAGTTTGGTCGCATCTTCTATCAGCCCTCTATCCCCTATTACGTACCCGACCCTCCAGCCGGTCATGGCGAACGTCTTGGAGAAGCTGTTGACGATCACGATCCTCTCGTAGTCATTCAGGTACTTTGCGAGGCTCACAAATTGACCTGAGTAGACGTAATTCTCGTAGACCTCATCACTCACTACGTACGCACCCACCTTAGAGGCTTCATCGATTATCCGTCTCATGACGTCCTCATCGTAGACCGCACCCGTCGGGTTGCAAGGTGAATTGATCACGATAATCTTGGTCTTCTCGTTAATGGCATCGGCCACATCGTCTGGTGAGGGTTTGAACGACCTCTCACGCATGGTGGGGATAGCTACGGGCTTGCAGCCCACTAACTTGGCCAGCTGTATGTAAGTCGGAAACCCCGGTGTAAATACACACACCTCATCGCCAACGTCCAATAGAGTATAGAAGATCAAGAACAGTCCGTTGGTCGCTCCGGGGGCCACTAATACGTTCTCGAAGTTCACGTATGATCCCCACAACCTGTTATACCTCTCTGATATTGTGACTCTCAGCGCCTTTATCCCAGCGGTCGGTGTGTACTTGGTATACCCCTCCTTCAGTCCCATGAAGGCGGCCACCTTCAACTCATCCGGAGTGTCGAAAGAGGGAGTGCCTATGCCTAGGTGAATCAGCTCCCTGTTCTCCTCTAACCTGTCAAAGTACTTCGCCACCCAGTCTACCTCCAGCTCCTCTATCCAACGCCTAGGCACTTTACCGCAGATAATACCCCGGTATATTTAAATTAATCAAGCAACGACCTGAATTATCAACCTCTTATCTGAGCGATGGGTACTGTAGGCGTGGTAAGTCTAAGGCTGGCGGCGTTGCAGGTCCCTGTAGGAGATAGTCCTAAGGGCTCGATAAGGGCTCTGAGAGATCTCTCGTCCCAACTGAGCAGGGGCGAGGTCGATCTTCTGGTGTTGCCTGAAGCTTGGACTGATAGGGATCCCCTGCCGCGTCTCGACGAAATGCTTGCATACGCAGGCGTACTAATCTCGGAACTATCCGAGATCGCCTGTGCTTTATCTACGCAACTTTATGGTGGCGGGATATACGTCTACAGAGGAGGTCCTCGGGTCGGATGCCCGGTTATAGACCACGATGGCAAACTGATCGGCTGGCAGTACAAAACCCACCTATTCAGGGATGAGAGGAGATTCTTCGTTCCCGGTGAAGACTTCAGGTCCTTTACCTGCAAGACCATCAAAGTTGGTGTGCTGATCTGCCACGACATAGTGTATCCCGAGAACGCGCGAATACTGGCTCTAAGAGGGGCGGACCTGATAGTCTCTCCAGCTCGAATAGTCTCGGAGGGGATAAAGCCTTGGCACATCTACCTGAGGGCTCGGTGCCTCGAGAACAGGTTACCAATCCTAGCGTCCAACGTGTGGATAGAGGGTCAGGCCGAGGGGCGGAGCATCGTGGTAGAACCCACACATCAACCTGATGACATAGTCGACGTCAGGGAGTCGGTACTGGATGAGGAGGGAGGGGGGCTGTTGATAAGTAGCGTCAACATAGAGCGACCGAATAGATTGAGGTTGGAGAGGTTGGGGAACAGACGGCCTGAACTTTACGGCGACCTCTGTCGAGATTATCAGACCTGATTTAAACTTTATCTATCGAAAAAAATATAGACTAAGAGAGAAGTGCTGACGTGTTGCGGTCGAATAAGGTATACCGGCGACTTTCGCTGAGGGAGGAGAGAAAGGACCAGAAGGACAGGTTTCTGGAGAAGGACAGGTCTGATGTCACCGAGGTCTTCGAGGACGTCTTCGATAGGCTGACGTTGATGACGATATACGAGCTGATGAACAGGGGCGTCATGGACCATCTGGAGGGAGTAGTGAACGAGGGTAAGGAGTCCAAGATCTATTTGGCTAAGGGGAGGAGCGGTGAGGAGCTCGCGGTGAAGATCTACCTGGTGGTGAATGTGGAGTTCAGGAGGAAAAGGGTCGAGTACGTAACGGGGGACCCTAGGTTCGAGAAGGTGCCTCACAACCTAAGGAGGTTCGTGTATCTCTGGGCGCTACGCGAGTACGAGAACCTCAAAGCTGCTTACTACTCAAATGTCAGGGTCCCCGAGCCTATAGCTGTCAAGCGGAACGTGCTGGTGATGAGGTTCTTGGGCGTGGACGGCCGGAGGTATCCTCTACTCAGAGAGTACGTCCCCGAGGCTGCGGACGAATACTCGTCGATCTACGATTTAGTTATCGCTAACCTCAAGAAACTATACACGGGAGCTTCGATGGTTCACGGCGACCTAAGTGAGTACAACGTCCTCGTCGCATCACCCACGGAGATCTACTTCATCGACCTCTCACAGGCTATAGGCGTCACTCACCATAGGGCGGGAGAGCTCCTGTATAGGGACCTGGTACACGTCAACAACTTCTTCAGGAGGAGGGGAGTGGACGTCATCGATGAGGTCCAGATTTATAAGGAACTCACGGGGCGCGACCCTCCTATCGGTTCATCATATATCCGAAGCGAGTAGAATGATTTAAGAGGAGGCAAGCGGGATACGGGTTAGGGTTGACGGTCTGGCATACCTCCATCTACAAGAGGAAGAAGAGTGGGGGGAAGAAGGGAACCCAGAGGAAGAGGAAGAGGTTTGAGAGGGGTGACGACCCACTACTCCCCGTAGTGGGAGACCGCGATGTGGTAGTGAAGAGGGTCAGGGGAGGGGGTACCAAAGTCGCCATAAAGTCGGATAACAAAGCCAACGTGGTCGACCCTCAGACCAATACGGTGACTAGGACCGACGTGCTCTCCGTGAGGGACAACCCGGCTAACAGGGACTTCGCGAGGAGGGGCGTCATCACGAGAGGCGCCATAATTGAGACGCCATTGGGGCTGGCTAGGGTAGTCTCTAAACCCTCATCTGCTGGGACCATCAACGCCGTCCTCATCAAGCAATCATGATAAAACGCGAGGGCTACGTTATATGGACCCAATACTTCGATAGGTCTTTAACGCGGAGTATGGGTAGGCGGGTACCGGTAAGACTCGCGGTCAAATCGGTCTCTCAGAAGGCCGTAATAGACGCTGCTAGATCACTCGGATGGCATGCAGAACCGGTCAACAGGAGGTACCCGAGGCGGTGGTGGCAACAGGACGCCTGTGTCATCGTGCGTCCTGAGGGACGCCTCTCTAGGTCGGAGGTCGTCAGGAGGATCTCAGAGAAGTTGAGATGAGCGTGCGCGACGGGAGACACAGAACAAAGCTTGAAGTGCTGGGAGACCGTTTGAGGAGGATGGAGGACGTGGTCTTGGTGAGGGGAGGGTCGGTAGTCCCTAATATCGGTGAGAGGGTCTACAACGAAAGGGCTCAGGTGGTGGGTTACGTGACGAACGTCTTCGGACCCGTATCCCGGTTCTACGTCGCTGTCAGGGTCACCAAGAGAGATAGGGACGACGGAGTCTACCGGGTCCTGAGGGAGACTTAGCGGGGGACCCATAATATCTACTTGGTCCCCTCTATAACCTTCTTTAGCTTCGTTATTATCTCGGTCACCTTGTCCTTAGTGACAGACTCGATAAGCCTTGAGCCTATGCTTGCCACCAACCCACCCACGGTCACGTCAGCATCCCACTTGACGACTGAACCGGAGTCCGTCTTGGAGAGGTTGAGGTCTATCTTGAGATCGACCGTGGACTGAACTCCAGTACCCCTGCCCACGATCTTGACGTGGTTAGGTTCGTTGAGCTCATCAAACTTGAAGTCCATCTTCAGAGTACCCCCGACCATTCCAAGCTTCACCTTGAACTCAGCGGTGAAAGAGCTTTTGTCCTTTACGACCAGACTCTTGAGGTCCGGTATAGCCTGTCCGAACTTGTTCGGGTTCGTCACTACGCTCCAGACAACGTTAGGTGGCGCATTGACCTGAAAGGATCCCTCGAACTTCACGTCATTCTCCCCATGGATCAGATATTTATATCTTCTATGTTATCTCGCTTGAAATAGAAAATTTTATTTAATGGTTTAGACCAGTTACCATTGAAGGTGGTCCGTTATAGAGGACGCATACGAGAGGTTGTTAGGTAAGTTAACCGTTGAGAATTTGGTTGTTGAACTCGAGAAGGAGCTGTACGTCGCGGATCAGGAACTTGCCACCGCGCTATTTCTGGCTATCGCGATCAAGAAGCCCCTCCTAATCGAGGGCGAGCCTGGGTGCGGGAAGACCGAGATAGCGAAGGTCCTCGCCAAGATCTTAAACACGGAGCTTATAAGACTGCAGTGCTATGAGGGACTCGACGCCTCAGACGCGATCTACGAGTGGAACTATCCGAGGCAGCTGTTGTACATAAAGATGATAGAGGCCAGCAAATCCCCCCAGGAGGTCGAGGAGGAGATATTCAGCGAGAAGTACCTGCTGAAGAGACCGCTCCTGAAGGCCATAACCTACGACGGTCCCAGGCCTCCCGTGCTGCTGATAGACGAGATCGATAGAGCTGACGAGGAGTTTGAGGGGTTCCTGCTGGAGTTCCTGGCGGAGTATCAGGTCACGATACCTGAGTTGGGTACCATCAAGGCTAAGGTCGAGCCCATTACGATACTGACCTCGAACAGGACCCGGGAGATAGGTGACGGTCTGAAGAGGAGGTGCCTCTACCTATACATCTCCTACCCGAGCAAGGAGAAGGAGCTGAGGATCCTGAAGCTCAAGGTGAAGGACCTGGACCAGACGGTGAGCGAGAAGATAGTGAACTTCGTAAACCTCATAAGGAGTAGGAACGACATCATGAAGAAGCCGGGTGTCGCGGAGACCCTAGACTGGGCTAGGGCGCTCTCTATGATGAACGTGAAGGACCTAGATAAGAAGGTGGTGTTGGGGACCCTGCCTTGCATACTGAAGACTCAGGAGGACCTGATGCGTCTCGACATCGACATCATGCTCAATCAGATAGGGGTCGGGAAGGGTGTATGAACTCGTAGTCGTTCTATCTAGGAAGTTACGAGATTTCGGACTTAAGGTGGGAGTATCTGAGTCTATAGACGCATGCAACGCTCTCAAGGTCGTTGATCGCAACGACTTCACACAGTTTAAGACTGCACTGAAGGTTACGATGATCAAAGACTACACTAAGTACAACGTCTTCGATCAGATGCTAGACGAGTCACTCACCGACTACGTGGAGAGGGCCGGTGATTCGGGGGGCGAGGAAGAGGAGGGAGAGGATAGCGGCGAACCGTCTGAGATGAGCAGTAAGACCCGTCAGGACAGCAGGCCGGGCGACAAGGACCAGCAGAACGTCAAGGTGGTGATGTATAGTCCGATGGAGGTCTTGAACCGGAGGCAACTCAAACCCATCGAGGTGCAGAGCCTTAGGGAGGGAAAGAGGATCGTGAAGAGGTTGAGGAGGAGGCTGGCGCTACTGAGCGGGAGGAGGACCAGACCCTCAAAGAAGGGAGAGGTCGATTTCGTCAAGACCTTCAGGCAGAGTCTCAGCACTATAGGCGAGATAATAGAGCTGAAGAGGTTCACGAGGGTTAAGAGCAGGGCGAGACTCCTCGTCTTCATAGACATCAGCGGCTCCATGGACTCGTACACCGACTGGCTGGTCAGGAGCATGTACGTCCTTAGAAAGTTCGCGAGTCGTTGCGAGATCTTCCTCTTCAGCACCAGACTCGTGAGGGTCACCGATATCGCGAACATAGCCAGCCCAGCAGAGATGATCGTTAAGCTTCACGAGAGGGTGGACATATGGGGGAGCGGGACCAGGATAGGGCACTCGTTCAGGACGTTCCTAGAGGACTACGGCAACTTGGTCGATCGCACGTGGGTGATCATGGTGATAAGCGACGGGTGGGACACCGGTGAACCGGAGTTACTCACCTCCTCGATGGAGAGGTTACGCATGAAGGTCGGTAGGATCATATGGCTCAACCCTCACGCGGACAAGCCCAACTTCAAGCCCATGACGATCGGTATGCTCGCAGCCCTGCCATACATCGACGTCCTGGCTGGCACGAGCGCACTCGAGGACCTCCCCTCCTACATCAGGTTCTTCGGCCGGTCCATAAAACCGCTCAAGCCTAAGTGGTACAAGAGGGAGGCTCAGATCAGCAGAGCGTTCGCCTATTTCTGATACAGATGCGACACCGTGCGATAAGGGACTTCATCGGTCTGGACGAGGTCCTGGCCGAGCTCACCTCTCACGTTCGTCAGGTATCTGATTTCGAGGTGATCAGGCCGCGGGACGCGGTTGGGCGTTTGGCCTACTCTGACGTGGTCTCGAACGTTGACAGGCCCCTCTATGACACGTCTCACATGGACGGTTACGCGGTGAGATCATCTGAGACGAAGAGCGCGAGCCACGAGAGACCGGTAACGTTCAGGGTGATCGGGTGGCTGGGCCCCTCCGAGAGGCGTGGACGAATCTCGAGAGGCGAGGCGTTTAGGGTACATACAGGAGCATACCTGCCGGAGGGAGCCGACGCGGTCATCCCGCAAGAGGACGTGAAGGTCATAAACGATGGGATAGAAGTGTATAGAGAGATCGCGCCTTTCGAGTACGTGGACCGAAGGGGGAGTGACGTAGAGGTGGGCACCTGTATAGTCAGAAAGGGGGAGCGGATCACGCCCGTGACCGCTGCTCTACTGGAGACCTTAGGGATCCTGGAGGTCAAGGTGATCTCGAGGCCGAGGGTCGGGATACTCACCTTTGGGAGCGAACTGACGGACGACGTCTCCTTGCTCTCCGAGGGCCGGTTCATACTGAACACGCTGGGGCCGATGGTGAGGAGCATGGTGATGGCGCTCGGGTGCGAGCCGGTAGCGTACCCCATAGTGCCTGACGACTACGGCGAGGTGAAGGGAGCAGTAATGAGGGCCTTGGAAAGATCTGATTGCGTGCTGACGATCGGAGGCTCGAGCGTTGGTGACATCGATATCCTATCCGGAGTCTTCAGAGAGGTCTCAGATACCTACAGACAGGGGATCAAGCTACAGCCGGGCAGGGTAGGTGGTTTTGCACTCATCAGGGGTAAGCCCCTAATAATCCTCCCGGGTCTCATACACTCCACGGTGAACGTCTTCAACTACTTGGCCGCCCCCGTCCTCGCGGGGCTACAGGGGATCGATCACAGGAGATACCTGTTCAAGTGGCCCGCGACCCTCTCCGAGCCCATAAGGGTGGATAAGTGGGAGGACTTCCTCAAGGTGGTCTGGGTCCAGAGGATCGACCGTCGTTCGGTGAAGCCGTTATTGGGCGAGTCATCGAGGTACGCCAGCATCGCGCACTCCGACGGTTACATCGAGATCAAACCCAACGTGAAAGAGTTGAGGGAGGGAGAGGCCGTGGAGGTGATCACCCCCTCATGGGTCAAGGACGTCGACGCTAGGAGCCTCTGCTAGTCACGCAGACTTTCATTCCACTCTAATGATTTATCTTTAGGGGGTCTCGGAGATAGCTGTAGGATGGGGAACGCCCTCAAACTCTTCAAGAACGAGGAGCTGCTCTCGCCAGAGTATGTGCCCTCGAGGTTACCCCACAGAGAGGCCGAACTGAACCTCCTGAAGACCTTCTTCTCCAACTTCATCGCGGGTGGTGGGGGGTTACTGCTGAGGATCCTGATCGCGGGGCCCGTGGGTGTCGGTAAGACCGCTCTGGCTAGGAGGTTCGGCACGATGGTCGAGGAGGACGCGCGCTCCTATGGCTCAAACGTTAAGTACATCCACGTCAACTGCAAACTCCACCGGTCGCTCTTCTCGGTCCTCAAGAGGGTCATAGAGGAACTAAGGGCTCCGTTGCCCACGAGAGGACTATCCAACGAGGAGATGCTCCACAGCATAATATCATACCTCGCTTCAAAGCGGACCTCCCTGGTGCTCGGCTTGGATGAGGTGGACGGCCTGGTCCGGGAGGAGAGCGACGCGCTCTACTTCCTGAGCAGGATCTCAGAGGAACGGCCGGGTGTGGCGAGGATGGCCATAGTCATGACGACCAGGACCATCGAGACCCTAGGCCTACTGGACGAGGCGACGAGGAGCCTCATACAGAACAACGTCGTCTACCTCAGCGAGTACACGACCCCCCAGCTGAGAGACATAGTAGCCTACAGGGCCTCCGAGGCCATCCAGGACGGCGTGGTCGGCGACGAGATAATAGATATGATCGCGGAGGCCGCGGGGAACAGGGGGGACGCCCGTTTCGCCATCGAGATACTCTGGCGGGCAGTGAAGTACGCAGAGAACGAGTCCCTCAACAAGGTGACCCCCGAGCACATAAGGAAAGCGACCGCGAGCATCTACCCCGTGATCAAGAAGGAGATACTCTCATATCTCTCGTATCACGAGAGACTCCTCCTATTAGCCGCCACTAGGGCCCTCAACCTAAACGAGAAGGCCTACGTGACCTCCTCGGAGTTGAACACCCTATACCGGGTAGTCTGTGAGGAGTTCGGCGTCGCACCACGCGCGTACACTAGGTTCTGGGAGTACCTGCAACACCTCGAGGACGTCGGGATCGTCAGGATAAAGGTCTCCAGCGAGGGGACTAGGGGGAGACGGAGCTACATCTACATACCTGAAGTCCCTGTCTCGATACTGATGAGGGAGTTGAGGTCGTTACTCGAGAGGCCGAAGAAGTGATACCCGTTCAGGTCACGACTTACGAGTGCCTCTACGAACCTCCCTCCTCCCCCTCATTGGTACCGTGATGCCCTCCTTGAGGACCTTGACCTCCTCCCCGTCCAGCTCATAGAACTCAGCGACCCCTAACCTGCCCGCACCGACCATGACCCTCAGATAGGGGAGCATATGGTATGACGCCTTGGAGGTCGACATGTGAGACTTCGCGGCTATCTTACCCAGGATACTCCTCATTACCTGTCTACGCGGCCCTGTCTCCTGCATGAACCTTATCTTGGAGGGGAACGCGAACCTCTCTCCGCCCTTACCACTCCTTCTCTTGACGATGCCCGGAGCGGAGGCGAGTATACAGTTGCCGTACTTCAGCAGCCCCCAGACACGCCTCTTCCTAGCTCTCGATAAGTGCAGGTCGGCCTCGGATAGGAACGAAGTGGCCTCGGCGATGGCCCCAGGGTCCTTTATCTGCGTGAAGAGGTTATCGAAGACCCACGTGAATAGCGTCTCAGAGTCCATGTCCAGGTTCAGGGCGGCGATCCTCCCGGGGTTCACCGTATCGGCACCGAATATGGCCCCGAGGGCCTCAAAGATGTCCTTCTCTCTATCTCGCGCACCCAACGTAACCATCAGCTCCGGATCGATTCTACCCGTGCCCGCGCTCAAGGCCTCCATATCGTTTATCGCCGACCTCAGGTCACCGCCCGCTTTCTCTGCCAACCTCTCCAGTACCTCGTCACTGACCTTGATGCCCTCGGCGTCTGCGATCGTCCTCAGCCTAGTCATGATATCGCGCTTACTTATCTTGCCGAACTTCATCATCTCGGCCCTCGACCTTAGAGCTGCGAGTCTGGGACTCCACGGGTCGTTGGCTACCATCACGATCGGCACCTCGGTCTTCTCTATGATCGACGCAAGCGCCCCCACGCCCCCGACCTCCTCGTGACCTACCAGACCATCGACCTCATCTACGAGTATCACTCTCTTTCTTGTCGCACCCAACGTAGCCTGTCTCGACGACTCGCCTACTATCCTCTTGATCTCCTCGGCACCCCTCCTGTCGCTAGCGTTGACCTCGACTACCTCATATCCGGCCTCCTTCGCGTACGCGTAGACTAGGGAGGTCTTACCGACCCCGGGTGGACCGACCAAGAGGGCCGCCTTGTACTTGGGCTTACCCCTCGACCACGAGGTGACCCAACGGAGGAACTGGTCCTTGACGTCCTCGTTACCGACGACCTCGCTCAGCCTCCTCGGCCTGTACTTCTCGACGAGCGGTACGCTTGATACCAAGGCGGTCTCCCACTCACCTCCCCTTTCCCTCGGAGGCATAGGACGCAAGGTGCGAGAGGAAGGTGACTAATTGAACCTCGGGCGTCGCTCCCTGGGAGATCCTGTAGTCGATCTCGCCGAGTAAAGATACCGCCTTCAACTTCTTCTCCTCTGGAATCGAGAGATAGAAGACTTCTCGGTAGATCTGGACCAGCAGCTCACGCTCTGAGACGCCATTAACGTAGAGGACGTTCCTGAGCGCATCCCTGGCCTCCACGAGCCTACCGGCGACCGCCAACTCGAGCAACCTCCTCACGTCGGCCGCCCTCGCGACACCGGCGACCCTGTAGACCACCTCCTCGTCTATCTTGCTGGACAGGGTAGCGGAGACTTGGAGGAGGTTTATGGCCCTCCGTAGGTCGCCCTCCGAGAGGTTGACGATGGCGTTGGTGGCACCCTCGTTGATGGACAAGTTCTCTCGAGCAGAGATCCTTTTGAGGGCCTCCACCACGTGACGTTCGTCAATGGGTCTGAACCTGAAGACCGTGCATCTAGACTGAATGGGCTCGATGATCCTGCTGGAGTAATTGGCGGCTAGGATGAACCTACACGTCGAGGAAAACTGTTCCATTACTCTCCTGAAGGCGTGTTGCGCCTCATCGGTCAGCTGGTCGCTCTCGTCCAACAACAGTATCTTGAAACCGACACCGCCCAACGGTATAGTCCGGGCGAAGTTCTTGACCTTCTCCCTGATAGTGTCTATGCCCCTCTCGTCGCTCGCGTTTATCTCCATAAAGAGCCCAACGTCTATGTACTCCGGGCCGAAGAGGTCCCTCGCGAATGCGTGGGCGGTGGCTGTCTTACCGACCCCCGGAGGGCCTGCGAAGAGCATGTGAGGCATGACCTTGGTCCTGAGCACGGTCCTGAGGCTCTTGACCACCTCCTCTTGGTCTATTACCTCGTCCAACGTTTTGGGCCTGTACTTCTCCACCCAAGGCATCGACTCGTTTACATCCATACCGCTTAGTATTCCTAACATGTGGTCATTATTATCGGTAACTACCCCGGCTATCTCAGCCCAAAAAACTCTCTGGTGTTCTCGTAGAGCACCTCAACGACCTTGGACGTTGGTACTGAGGTCAACCTAGCTATCCACTCCACGGTATACGTCACGTTCATAGGTTCGTTGAGGGAACTGTTCGTAGGACCTAGGAAAGGCGCATCAGTCTCGAGCATCAGGGACCTTAGGCCGAGCCTCTTGACGAGTTGCTTCTTCTGCTGTGATGTGACTATCCTAGGGGGTATCGAGAACATCACGCCCCTCTCACTCGCTCTCTTAGCTAAGTCTATTGGTCCGTCATATGCGTGCATGTTTACCCTATCCAAATTGGAGCCGAGGAGTATCTCAATCACCTGCCTTCCTGCGTATCTGGAGTGGGTGATGAGCGGTTTATCGAGGGTCCTCGCGGCCTCTATAAACTGACGGAAGACCACCTCCTGGTCTTTGAGCGAACCAAGGTCTCCCCTGTAAAGGTCTAAGCCGACCTCACCGATAGCGACTATCCTGCCTGGGTTACCGTAGATCAAGTCTAGGACCTCATCGTAGCCGGCCGTATTATAGGGCTCTATGCCTAGGGACACTAAAACGTCTCCGTCGATCATCTCGAGCGCCCTCACGGAGTCCGAGGGGCCCAGCCCACAGGTGATTATCTTCTCGACCCCCATTATCTTGGCGACCGAGATCACCCTATCCCGGCGATCGTAGAGCAAGGGATGTGTGAGGTGCGCGTGTACGTCTATATACATGTCCCCCGATCCATCTCCTATGGATACAGTGCTTATATATAGGGTGATCAAGGAGCCCCGCGGGATGGACGGCCCGGTGCTCGAGTGCCTCTGCGGAAACCCCTTAACGCCCACCGGACTCTCCCTGAGGAGGGTCAACGAGACGAGGGTCGAGTTGGGCTGTCTGAACCCCTTCTGTGGACTGAGGGTGATAGGATATCTCGATGAGGTGAACGGTAGGGCGAGACTACACTTACCGAAGGTCCTGATAGAATACAACGAGGTGATGTACGGGACAGAGGACTTGAGGACGAAGATGAAGCAGTTCAGGGAGGGAGTTATCAGACTCCTCTCGGCAATTAGGAAGTGAGGGAAAGAATTAATAATTCTCAAGGTGACAAATACAACTGAGTTGATCAGCTACGGTGGCGTAAACATCACGTGGTTGGGACACGACGGGTTCAGGATCGAGGGCGGCGGAATAGAGGCGGTCATAGACCCCTTCAGACTAATGATGAGGGGGAGGAGACCCGCGCACGTAATCTTCATCACTCACAATCACTTCGACCACTGCTCTCCGAGCGACCTCCAGAACGTCGTTGACGAGAGGGCGTCCATCGTTATCGCCGCGAGGAACTGTGAGAAGGAGCTGGTAGGGGTGGCCGCGAGGGAGGTTCGGAGCGTAGACCCGTATCAGTCAGGTGAGGCTTACGGAATCAGGTACAGAACGGTACGAGCTTACAACGTCAATAAATTTCGTTCTCCCGGCATCCCCTTCCACTCAAAGGAGTACGGCGGACTCGGTTTCATCATAGAGATAGAAGGCGTTAAGATCTATCACGCGGGGGATACTGACAAAATACCTGAGATGTCCTCCGTAGGTGAGGTGGACGTCGCGCTCCTGCCTGTCAGCGGTGTCTACGTCATGACCGCTGATGAGGCGGCATCGGCCGCGGAGGTCATACGGCCCAAACTCGCCATACCCATGCACTTCGGGTCAATTGTGGGCTCCGCCTCTGACGCGGAACGCTTCAAGAGGCTCTGCAGATGCAGGGTTGAGGTCCTGAAGGTGGAGGAATGACCCGTACTTGTGAGAGACACGACGCGGTCTATTACGGCTGTCTGAACGTCTACGAAGGAGAGCTGTTGCTAAAGGTCATCGAGAGTTGGAGGTGTAGGAGGTGTGGATCGATCAGGGTGGGCGTGAGGTGGTTCGACGAGATCTCGTCCACCGAGGGCCTCCACGATTTCCTATCCCCAGAAGATGGGAGGTGGCTCGTCCTGGTCACAAAGTCCCCACACCCTGACGCGCGACCTTTCGTCGGGAGACCCGGATCCGTCATTGAGCACGCCGGCGTCGAGTACGTCGTCGGAGAGGATTATACAGTGAGGAGGGCCGACGAGGGTGGACTGCCGACATCGGTGGCTTTCTTCAGACTCGATGAGGTCATAAAGGGATACATCGATCTCTCGACCTGGCCGCCCACTAAGTTGAGCCTGAAGACCACTCAGGGGTAATCGACATCTACCCACTCAAGATCCCTTGCTATAGAGGAGTTCGCGAACGTCGCCCGCGCCTCGGTCAAGAGCTCCCCCTCCCTCCCCTCGTACCTCGGGCTGATGTGAGTGAGGTATAACCTTCTGACCCCCGCTTCCCTCGCGACGTAAGCGGCCTCGCCCGCGGTCGAGTGTCCGTCTTCGACGGCCTTTCTCTTCATGTCCTCCCCGAAGGTGGAGTCGTGGATCAGTAAATCGGCGCCTCTGCAAAAATCGATGACCGTCCTGCACGCCCTCGTGTCACCGGTGTATATCACCACCCTCCCCGGCCTCCGCGGTCCAACGACCCCCTCAGGGTCTATCCTGCGACCACCAACGATCACCGGTTCTCCGCGTTGAAGCGTGCCCCATAGGGGACCCTGAGGGACACCAAGGGCCATGAGCCGATCGACGTCGAGCTTGCCAGGCCGGTCTCTCTCCCTCAGCTTGTAACAAAGGTTCAGTACCGTATGGTCTCCCAGCTCCGCCTCGATCGAGAAGTCCCTCTCCTCGTATACGACCCCCCTCCTAATCTCGTGTATCGCGACCTCGAACCCGACCTCACCCCTGCTCCCCTCCAAGAGGTACTCGACAGACTCCCTGGTGCCCTCGGGGCCGTAGACGTGGAGCGGGTCCTCCCTTCCCAGGAGCGACATGGTGTAGATCAGACCGGGGAGGCCCAAGGTGTGATCGGCGTGGAGGTGCGAGAGGAAAACCCTGAAGTCAGTGGGGAACCCGAGGCCAGCGGATACTATCTGCCTGCAAGTACCCTCGCCGCAGTCGAAGAGGATGAGGGATCCCGAGAACTTAACGCCGACAGAGGGCATCCCCCTGAACTTGGAAGGCATCCCCCCGCTGGTCCCCAGAAAGACCACGGACATCCTGGTCATCTTATGACCGTAACGGCTATCCTCCTTATTAGCGATGAGTGAACGAAGTAGCTGTAACTCCCACTTACCTCCAGCCCGCTCCCCTCGATGACCTCTCTTATGGGACCCGTCGAGGGATACGATATGACCATCTTTGCGCCCCTTCTCAGATAACTCGAGATCTCCGAGAGGAAGTCGTTGATCAGCGCCCTCAGGTCCCTCCCGCTGACATAAGTCGACTTGCCGTAGGGTGGATCGGTCGCTACGCCGTCTACTTGGCGGTGTAGCGGCAACCTCCTCGCGTCACCGACAACCATATGTCCATCCCCCGGCTTCAGACTCACCAAGTTCCTATATCCTCCCCTCGCTATCCACCTCCTGATTTCTATACCGATAGCCTCGTAACCCAGTATCGTCGCCTCTATAGGGATACTGCCAGTACCTGCGAACGGGTCCAGTATTACACCGCCTATTGGAGTCTCTGTAAGGTTTACCATACACCGGGCGAGTTTGGGTTGTAAGAGGGAGGGGTGTCTGAACGGCCTCTTCGCGGGACTCCTCCACTCGAACTCCCTCGAACCCCTCTCCACCAAAAGAGTCGCCAACACTACTACACTCGGGTCGACGTACACCCTTATCGTTCTCGTCGGTCTCTCGAGGTCGATCTTTACGTTCGGGTTGGCCCTCTTGATATTTGCGCCCACCCTCCTCTCGAGCTCGATCGAGGGTACGCTTAGATTGCCTAGCTTCTTCACCCTAACCGCGACTCTCTCTCCGTCGGCGACCTGTAACGGGAGTTCTCCCTCAATTCGGTTTAGGGTACCGTGGTACACGGAGAGCTCCTTGAGGAAGGCGCTCCTCCTCAACATCTCCAAGGATTTGTCACGAGGGCACTCTAGTTTAGCTAGGCGAGACGTTATCAGTTCTGGCTCGTTCTCTAACGTTAAGACCTTTGCGAGCGACCTAAGCTCCGCGAAAGCTAGCTCCGGACACTCGCCTGAGAGGAGATATAGGTGGTGTTCCCGCATTTCATCTGAGATAAGCGAGTAAGTCCGCGATCGGTTCTGCAACGCTCACCTTCGAGTAGGGGGTATCTACCGTATCAGTCGACAGTATCATGTCCGCACCGGCCCTGAAGACCTTGCTGTCGGCGCCCCCCACGAACAGACCGTGAACGCACGCCGCGATCACCCTCCTCGCACCCATACTCCTTACCGCCTCTATGAGCCTGATCATGGTCCCTCCCGTGCTGATCAAGTCGTCTATCAACAGGACTGTGTAACCCCTCAGGTCGCCCACTCCAATCTCCACCCTAACGTCTCCCCTCTCCGGGTCCCGGAAACTCTTCACGTGTGACGACTCTACGTCGAGGACCGAAGCGGCCTCTCTTGCCATGGCCTCCCCCTTCTTACCGGGTGAGAGTACTATAGCCGGCCTCTCTATCAGATGCTTGAGGTACTCGCAGACTCTCGGTACGGCGTCCACGATCTTAAAAGAGATCAGACCGTCTTGGAGCGCCCAAGGCGAGTGGGGGTTCACGGTTATGACCCGCTCGACCCCAGAGGACCTCAGTAGATTAATGACGACCTTCAGGCTGACCACCTCGCCTTCCAAGAAAGTCTTATCCTGCCTCGCGTACGCAAGGTACGGCATGACCACTGTCAACCTATCAGCCCCTAGGTCCCTGAGACCCTGACACAGGAGAACGGTCTGGACGAGGTGCCTGTCCTGAGGGGGGTGTGTTCCTTGGACGAGTACAACGTGACCGCCCACCTTATCGGTTACCCTGAAGTACGACTCCCCGTCAGGGAAGGTCTTGTGTATCAGCCTCACCGGCTCCACTCTTAATATTTTTGATATCTTCTGCCCGAGCTTCTCTGATGACGGTCCCACTACGAGCATCAATCCGTGTATCTGTGACAAACGCCCCTTTATAGATACATCTACAGGTCTTCAGCCTCCCCGGACTTCTCGCATTGTCTCTCTCCTTCTGATGTACGGCACGACCCTGATGACCGCCTTCTCAATAGCGGTTGCGGGAACGTATGAGAGGGGCACGTGTATCAGGTTGAAGAGCGCGTTGAACGCCACCATCACCGATACCAGAGCGATGGGCTCCTCGAACGTGAACCCTAACCGTGAGAGTTGCGCCTGAGCGAACGGCAGGTACACCTCGGGGAATAGCGCGTAGTACAGAACGAAAGTGGCCATGGCCATTCCACCGACCCTGAAGACGATCCCCCCTAACACATCGAGGTGTGCCGCTCTCCTCTTCATGACCCTTCTGAACGCTTCTATTCCGACCATCATGAGGACCACAGCAAGCAGCTTCATGGTCGGCCCCACCAACCTGTGAAACGGAGTGCCCATGTTCAGGGCCATCCAGTGGGCGAACGTCGCTACGAGCCCGCCCTTCAGTCCGAAGAACATGTACGCTAACAGGTCAGCGACCTCTGAGAAGTCAAAGCTCAGGAACGGCAGTATCGGGTATGGCGCGTTCAATCTCAATATCGAGATCGCGTACGCTATCGCGGAGAGCATCGCTACTCCGGCGACCCATCTAGCGTCGACCACTTTCACATCGTTTGCTAAACGTAATCTGTTATTTAAATATCGCGAAGTCATTTTCGCAAAAAATATGAATTATCTCTATTTTTTATCGCTATATATTCGCTCATTTCTGAATGTTTAATGCTATTTTTATCAAGTCATTTATCGTTTCTTTTCCTTTCACCGAGACGACCCTTGAACGACCTACCTCGTATATCGTGACGAGGCCCGCGCCTTTGAGGACCTGGACGTGCCTATAGATCGCCGTGTACTTCACCTTAAGGGACCTAGAGAGCGCCTTGATGTGGAGGGGCTTGTCACTCTTGAGGACCGTCTGGAGTATCTGTAACCTGATCGGGCTTCCCAGAGCACCAAATATTCTAGCTAGTTGGGTTAAATCTAACTGATCTATCTGCACATATCTATGAATAAGTTAAAACGAAATAAGGATTCTTACTCAGATACGAGTTACTACTCATTATTGATATATAACTCAAACTCGGTAATTTACGTGCGAACTACGTTCATAACCACCACAGCAGTACTCGCCACGATCGCGATAGTCCTCGGAGTGCTACCATTCAGCTTCCCCTTCCCAATAGTCCCCTACCTCCGCTTCGACCTTGGAGAGATTCCCGTATTCATGGCCTTCTATGCTCTCGGGCCGCTCGCCTCCTTCATTGCCGCGACAGCGTACTTCCTCGTCCTCCTCGTCTTCGGATCGTTCACCCCGATAGGTCCGTTGATGAAGTACGCTGCACTGCTGAGCACGCTGGCCGGTGCCTGGGTCGGAGCGATGCTCGCGAGGAACAGGGGGATGGTGACTTTCATGGCGCTGGGCGGAGTGGTGGGAGGGGTGCTGAGGATAGCGGTGATGACGGTCGTGAACTACATCGTGATCGTCATCCTGTTCCCGGAGTTCCTCGGGTTCGCGATCGCGTCCGTACAAGCGACCACCAGCCTCGCCATACCTACCCAGCTCACAGGCCTCATACTGGTACTGATCTTCACCGCGATCTACAACGCCCTCCACACCATACTCTCACTGGTGCCCGCGGCCTACATCATAGAGGCCGTCTCGAGGAGGGTCGAGCTGATGCCCACGGACAGGTCGTGGATGAGGACGATAGTGCGGACGATGAGGAAGTGATCGATCAACCAGTAACGGCTCTCTTCACTACCATCAAGGCCTCCTCATACATCCTCCTAGAGACGCAGCCCTGATCGACCAACTCCCTCAGCTCTTCTTCGTCGATCACTCTAGGCTCCGACCCCTCCACCCTCACCACGTCTATCCCTAGGTCGATGTACCATATCCTCGTCTCGTATACGTTAATCGGCGTCGATACGTTGACGTACGTCCCTTTCAACCTCCCATCTGGTCCGTAATATCTGGTCTCCATAGTCCAGCCGAACCTCACTAGCCTAGACACAGCCACGTCCAAAGGTGTCTTTGCGACATTTAGCCCGTCATATGTGCCGAAGCCTTTAATCCACCTCTCGAGTACAACATCTCCTTGCTCATAATACACCGTCGCTGGTCCTAACGTAATGTGACGACCATTGACCTTCATGTGGTATATCGGTACTCTCGATCGATATCCGGGTCCCATGCCCTCGATCACCCTCCTCACCCTCTCCTCCACTACGTGTGGCTCGATCCTGCCCTCTGATACCAACTCCTCAAGGATCGTCACGAACTCCGAGGGGAAGCGTCCAGCAGCGCGTAGGTGGTGATGCATCGGTAGGGTATAGGTTACCCTCGACCTCAGGTCGTCGAGCGCGATCTTGGCCCCGACCGGGAAGTAAGCTATCGCCCTATCATCGCCCTCAGCCCTACCGGAGAACCTCTTTATCACTACCTGCCATGAGATCCCCCTCAGCAACTCAACGACCTCGTCGATGCACGGGCTCCTCCCCACTAACAGGATCCCCTCTCTATCGCGGGTGTCATTGATGATCAGTTCAGGACTACCGCTTGACGATGCACCGAATCTCTTCTCCTGACTCTCAGTCAGGTCCACTAGCTCATGGCCATGATCATGAAGCAGATAACAGAGCGCAGTGCTGTAGATGCCGCGTACCCTGACCCTCATCTCCGTCTACTTAGTCCGCTCCCTCACCAACCTACTGAGGACCGCACCGTCCACTTTACCCCTGTACCTCTTCATGAGTTCTCCCATCACGGGCCCCGTCACGTCCCTGTGACCCGACCTCGAGTACTCATCTATCAACGCGTCTATGACGGCTATCACCTCCTCAATCCTCGGTGCCCGATACCCGAGCTTCACAACTGCCTCCCTCGCGGACGAACCCCTGTTCCGCGCGAGGTACGCCACGACATCCCGAGCCGCCTCCTTCGCCGTCTCACCGTTCACGACCATCCTGAAGAAGTCCAAGAACTCATCGAAGGGCACCGAGTCCACGTCCAAGCCGTCCCTCTTGAGCTCCTTCAACACCTCGGTGAGGAACGAGGCCGCGAAGCTCGGGGCTATCCCGAGTTTCACCAGCTCCTCGAACTCATTTACGCGGTCCTCATCGATGAGCTGCGCGACCAGCTGCCCGCTCAGGTTATACCTGCTCCTCAGCTCCTCGATGACCTCCTCGAACCTCCTCGGCAACCTAGCCCTCACCCCCATCAAGTACTCCCTCGAGATAACCAGGGGAGGTATATCGGTCTCCGGATACAGCCTGGCCGCACTAGGCCTGGGGCGAGCGTACTGGGTCGTCCCGTCCTGGAGAGGCGCGCGCGTCTCATCGATGACGCCTTGGATGACACCTATGAGCCTCTCCCTCACTCTCTGGAGGGCCGCCCTGGCCCTCTCCGCATCACCCATCACCAAGACGAAGGCGTCATCCTTGGAAGAGTTGAGCAGACCTCTGACCTCCTCTACCTCTCTCTGTGAGATACCGTAACCGGGCACCTCATCTGAGTGTATGACTCCCTCAACCCCCGTCCAAGCCCTCACGTATTCCGCAACCTCCCTCCCCAACCTTATCGGCCCACCGTCTGGGGACTTCAAGAGACCCGCGAGGTGTGGCAGCCTCAGGCCGACTACGCGATCACCGCTCAATAACCTAGTCTTCACGAGACGGCTGCCGGTGTTCGAGAAGGCATCGGTCAGATCGACCGGGTCGTTCATAATTATCGCGTCCTTCGTGACGCCCCTCTCTCTCAGCAGGCTCGAGAGCTCCCTCATCATAGACATCCTCCTGACCTCGTAGTCGATTATGCTCGGCATGAGCTCCAGCTCTTGGACGCCCTTCACCTCGACTAAACAGTTCCCGACTATCGAGATGTTCAGGTCCTGTCTGACGCTCCCTATGCCGCGCCTTACCTTCCCCGTCGCGCGCATCAGGTCACCTATGCTCTTCGCGACCTTCATCGCCTCCTCAGGGGTCGATATCTCGGGGGCGGTCGAGACCTCAATCAGCGGTATGCCCAGCCTCTGGAGGTCATACACCACCTCCCCGGCTCTCGTCTCAACGATCCTCGCAGAGTCCTCTTCTAGTGATATCGCTTGGATAGGTATATCGCGATCTCCGACCCTTATGGACCCTCCGGTCGCCACTATGCATGTCCTCTGGAACCCGCTGGTGTTCGACCCATCTATGACCACCTTTCTCATAACATGCAACTCATCGACGGGCTCTGAGTTAAGGAGTAGCGCGACCGTCAGGGCGACCTCGACCGCCTCCTCGTTTATCGGGTGTGGTGGCTCCTCGTCCATCTCCACCAGACATATATCGCTAGTGTTACCCTTGTAGACGAACTTCCTGGCCCTCTGGGACTCGAAGAGGGTCGCTGGGTCTATCTCCCCCAGCTCGCTCTGGGCCGGCCTTAGTTCTCTCACGAAGGTCACCTCTCTCCCGCTCCCACTCGGCTCCACAGGGCACTCACAGAAGAGTTTGCTTTTAGTAGAGAGCTGCCGGTGCACCTCCAATCCGACCCTGAGGCCTAAGCTTCTGTAATCAATCCCCAATCCAGCTCACCCGTGTCGGCAACGACCTATCGTTCATCTCTCCAGCTATGCGTCTGATCATCAGTCCCTTGACCTCATCTAGCTCGGAGGCCCTCCTCAGGACCCACATGAGCTTGACCAACGCGACCTCGGAGATCATGTCATCGAGCGGTGTAACGCCGATTGACAGCAGCCTCCTGCCATTCGAGTAGACGTTCATGTTGACGCGGCCGTAGACACATTGAGACGTCATCCCTACGAAGATCCCGTCCCTTATTATCCTCCTGAGAGTAGGTATCCAGGACGAGCTGACGTGGCCCAGCCCGGTACCCTCGATGATGATACCTCTCACGCCCTTCGAGGCGTAGTGTTCCAATATGTCCGGTTTCATGGGAGGAAAGAACTTGATGAGGACCGCCTCATCGGAGAACCCCGGGTAGAAAGAGTAGCGGTCACTTCCCCTCGGGTTGAGCCCGCGTTCGACGAGAATCAGCTCCCCGCCCCTGTAGTACGCGAGCGGCGCGCTGTTCACTGATCTGAAGGCGTCCCTGCTACTAGTATGCATCTTCTTGACCCTCGTGCCCCTGTGAACCACTATCAGGTCGTCGCCGTGTCCCTCGTGCATACTCAATACCACCTCGCCGAAGGGCGCCCTCGCCCCTATCGATACGGCGGCAATCAGGTTCGTTGCAGCATCGCTCGACGGTCTGTCACTGCTCCTCTGAGCGCCGACGAGAACAACAGGTACGGGAGGGTTCTGGAGAACGAAACTGAGCGCGGCGGCGGTATAGTGCATCGTATCGGTTCCGTGTGTTATGACTACCCCATCAACCCCGTTCTTGATCAATCCGTTGACCTTCGCGGCTATTGTGTCCCACATCTCCGGCGTCATGTCTTCGCTGAATATTGAGAAAAGTATCTCTGCGTTAATGTGGGCAACGTCAGTTATCTCAGGTATGAGGGAGACCAGGTCCTCTGATGACAGAGCGGGCTTCACTGCACCCGTTCCGTAGTCTATCCTGCTCGCGATCGTACCGCCGGTGCTGATGATGGTGACGTGGGGTAGGCTTGGGTCCTGTACCGGAGGAGGGGGACGTCTGAACGCGGGCGCAGTACCCTCCCTCAACTTGATAACCCTGCTCCCCTCGGGGAGGTGTACCCCAACGTTGTAACCGCTCCTTATTTTCAACGAGATGAAGTCTGGAGGCGAGTTCTCGTACTTGGCCATTAGCCTACCCGCGAACCTCCTACCGTCAGGTAGGATCACCTCGACCTCATCTCCAACCTCTACATTCTCACGTCTAAGGACCTCCGCTAAGCGACCCCTGTAACCGGCGACCTCGACCTCCGACATCGTCAATATTACCACGAGAACCATTGATACTAAACTTTTCGTGCTCCCCTATTGTCACGTCAGGGTTAGGAGCGTATGAGGAGAACGGTTAATATTTAAGGTATGTGAAGGGATATGAAGAGATGGCGAGAGCAGCGACCCTCCTCCTCACTTTCTTCGGAATGCTCGGCGTCGGGTTCGGGATGCTGACGGGCGGGTTCGCAAAGGGCGAGCAGTTTATAACTGCAGTCGGCATAATACTACTGATCCTCTCGCTGGTCCCGTTCGTCTCCTCCGCTCTCTTCAAGAGCTAGTACTGTCCCGACTTTATCGTCTCCAGTATAGATATAACCATCCAGAGCTGTGTCCTCGTGTAGCTGGGGATGTTGCTGTCAGATATGACGTCCTCTATCATGTCTATCACGTTCGCGGCCCTCACCGAAGGAGAGAGCTTATCGTTGTAGAGCTCCTTCACGGCGCTCGTAGCGATCTTCTTGACGTTCCGGGGGGCTCCCACTTCGTTCGCTATTGCCTCCAGTACCTGTACGACCTGTTGACGCTTCTGCTCGAATGTGGAGGAGAGTACCAACAAGATCACCCTTAGGCAAAACCGACCTTTATCAAGAATATCCCATATACGACTTATAAACTTTAATTCAGCCCCTGAACCCTCACTCGTTGACATATACCCCAACGAATTACTCGGCAGAGGCCCTCACGGACCGGTATAATAGATGGGATGGAGCACTATATGAGCAGATTGGAGAGGGACGAGATAAGGAGGAGGCTTGAGGAGGCCAGGGACTTCGACGAGGTCTTCAGGTTAGTGAAGAGGGTCGTGAGGGAGAGGATGGGCATGAATCGAGCTGGTCTGATGCTGGCCTTGGCCGACATACCGAGTGAGGTCCTAGCGTATCACGTAGTGGGGACCAACCTGATAGTGATAAACCGCATCCTCTACGAGCAGGTCAGGTCTCAATCCCGCGACAGGACTCTGGTAAACTCGTACCTATTCGTCGTGCTGTTACACGAGTACCTCCACTCGCTCGGCGTGACCGATGAGATTAGGGTGAGGGCGCTGACCGCTAGGCTGACCCAGGATTCGTTGGGTAGTGATCACCTAGCCTACACTCTCTCGAGCAAACCCATCCAAACCGTCCTGCCCCAGCTGTTGAACGTGAGGCCGATGACCAGCAGTGACCGCGTGGAGTTGGTGAAGGAGTTCGATAGGGAGAGCGTCACCTACATCTTCTAGCTCAGTAACCTCCCCATCAGACAGTGCGGTCTGGCGTCCTCGATCAATACCTCCACTAGGCGTCCGAGATAATCCCTGCCGTCGACTCCCCTTAGAACCACGGGTCTATACGCGTAGTTCCTACCTATGGCCTCACCCTTGGATCCGACCTCGTCTATCAACACGGTCCCGGACCATCCTATCATGGACTCGTTACGCTTCAACGCAATCTCTCTGCAGACCTCTGTCAACTCCCTACTCCGTCTGTTGACCACTGTGGGATCGAGCGTGCTGAGTTTCTCTGCGGGTGTGCCGGGCCTCGGGTAGTATCGCGATATGTTCACGAAATCGGGCTCGATCTCCTCTACGAGTCTCACGGTCGACTCGAAGTCTACCTCCTCCTCAAAGGGATACCCAACTATGAGGTCCGTCGTCAATGATAACCCGCCGTAGGCGGATCTGAACGCCGATACGATCTCTCTGAAGAGTGCGACGTCATGCCCCCTCCTCATCTCCTTCAGAACTCTATCAGAACCAGACTGCACCGGTAAATGGAGGAATTTGAAGACCTTCGGTGAGCCGTACGCACCGATGAGGTCTGACAAGATAGGCTTCAGATATATCGGGTTCATCATCCCCACCCTCACGTAGAAATCGCCTGAGACCGAGGTCACGTTGGAGATCAGTTCAGATAGCAGATTCCGGCCGCTCTCCATCCCATAGCTGCCCATGTCTTGGCTCGTCAGCCAGACCTCCCTGCACCCTGCTTTAACGCTCGCCTCCACCTCCCTGACGATAGACCTGATCGAGTAACTGGCGAAGCTTCCGCGTGACCTAGGTACTATGCAGAAGGCGCACCTAGACCACCTGCACCCCTCTGAGACCGGTACGATTGAGATGACACCGTTCCTCCTCACCCTTGGTTGCCCGAGCTTCTCCTCGGCGTCCCCCTCCATCATCACCACTCTCTCCCCTCCGATGACCCTGGGTATCGCAGTGTGTAATCGAGTGATCATCCGAGGGTGTATCAGCGACGCCATCGGTGCCGTCCGCTCCACAGCATCAGTCTCCCCGGACGCCATACAACCGGCCACTATCAGCGGCCTCCCCCCGTCCCTGAGTCTACTTATCCTGTAAAGCATCCTATCGGCAGTGGGTCTCTTGACCGCACAGGTTACGATCACGTTCACGTCGG
Organism: Aigarchaeota archaeon; assembly: GCA_025059745.1. Classification (GTDB taxonomy): domain Archaea; phylum Thermoproteota; class Nitrososphaeria_A; order Caldarchaeales; family Calditenuaceae; genus JANXDH01. The sequence continues at coordinate 520,091 of JANXDH010000004.1, forward strand.
AGCTCGATGGATCTTCGACTATCTCGTGACCATGAGATCGCAGCAATCCCATAGCTATCTCGGCATCCGCGACGTTCGCGCTGCACCCGTAAGTCTCCACGTAGACTCTGACCATCCAAGTTTACTCGCGTCCAGGACGTATTTAAAATGATGCCGGAGCTACAACCAAGACGCAGAACCGATCCCGCTAAGTCAGCTCTTCAGGCTCTCGTGAGCAGACCTTTGACCTTCTCCCTCTCCATTCCCTGTAGATCGGAGAGCGCCTCGACTGCCTGATCGAGTCCAACGGTCCTCAAAAGCTCGCGACCCACGACCACGACGTTTTCGTAACGTGACCAGGGGTAGAGTATCCACGCTGAAGTCACCGATGAGTAATAGGTGGGGATGAACTTGCTCCAAGGCTTCACGTGGATCGTAGCAGTTCTCACCTCTGAGGGTCTCGACGTCCTCTTTATCCTCTCTACAGCGAACATCATTGTCTTTCCGTGGTCCGCGACGTCATCCACGATAAGCACGCGCTTGCCCCTGAGCTTCCGGAGGTACGGCCAGTGGTAGACTCTCATTCGCGACCTCTTCCCCATGCCGACGTAGCTCCTGATCCCTATGGGGTAGACCTCATCGATGAAGAGCGCATCTGAGAGGAGGTTGGCCACGATCATGCCCCCCCTAAGTATCCCCAGCATCACATCGAAACGGTAACTTCCCTCTATCCTCTCTCCCAACTCATCGATGAGGTCTGTGACGTCCCTCCACTCTAAGATCAGTAGCCGCACCTTACCTATGGTGTCATCCCTCAACCGTACGCGAATAACTCTGTTGAAGCGGTTTATAACGCCTCGCCAGCGATCGGACGAACGCCGCCCGAGTTAAACTTATTAGAATAAGATCGTTGTGTTGTCTTGAACTTGACCAATTACGATTACGGGAGGGTGTTCTTGGACAACGTCCTCTCGAACATGAGAGAAGCGATAGAGATGATGAAGCTGGGAGATGACGTCTACGAGTACCTCAGGGAGCCCAAGAGGACGGTCATAGTCTCCATACCAATAAAGCGCGATAACGGCTCGATCACAAACTTCATGGGGTACAGGGTCCAGCACAACAACGCGAGGGGACCCTACAAGGGCGGGATCAGGTACTCTCCGTCCGTATCATTGGACGAGGTGAAGGCGTTAGCAATACTCATGACGTTCAAGTGCGCGGTGGTCGATATACCCTACGGAGGGGCCAAGGGCGGGGTCGCATGTAACGTCAAGGAGCTCAGCAAGGTCGAGATCGAGAGGATCACGAGGAGGTACACGTACATGATATATGACGTTATCGGACCATACGTCGACATACCTGCACCGGACATGTACACGGACTCCCAGATAATGGCCTGGATAATGGATACTTACAGCCAGATCAGGGGCTACCAGACACCTGAGATCGTCACTGGTAAGCCCGTCAACCTCGGAGGTAGCGAGGGAAGGGAGGAGGCAACTGGGTATGGGGTTGCGTACGTGACCAAGGAGGCGGCGCGCGTGTTCAACATGCAATTATCTAATCTGAGAATATCGATTCATGGCTTCGGTAACGTCGGACGTCACGCGGCCCTCTTACTCTCGCGTTACAACGCGAAGATAGTGGCTGTTAGCGACTCAAAAGGTGCAGTGTACGACAGAAATGGGTTGAACGTCGAGGCATTGATAGAGTACAAGGAATCCCATGGATCCGTCGTGAACTTCCCGGGAGCTAGGACCATCTCCCATGAGGAGTTGTTGAACCTCGACGCCGACGTACTCATACCCGCGGCCATGGAGAACACGATCACGGAGGATAACGCCGACAAGATAAGGGCGAGGCTGATAGTAGAGGGTGCGAACGGCCCGACGACCAAGGGCGCGGACAGGATACTCGAGGAGCGAAAGATAACGGTGATCCCTGACATACTGGCGAACGCGGGAGGCGTGACGGTGAGCTACTTCGAGTGGGTGCAGAACCTCAAACGGGAGAGGTGGCCCAAGGAATTCATCCTGCAGAGACTTGAGGAGAGGCTGGTCAACTCCTTCAGAGACGTGGTTGGGTTCGCGAGCACCCATAACCTCAGTATGAGGAACGCGGCCATGTCCCTCTCGATCAAGAGGGTCGCCGACGCGGTCAACACATTAGGAATCTGGCCTTAGATAGTGTGGTGATTATGAGCGGTCTGTACGAGCTGAGACTGCTCTTACTCGGTGGTTTCCTCGCTTACGCGTCTTATCAGGATTACATCCGTAGGGAGATAGATGATGAGGTGTGGCTACTTTGCACGTCGATATTGCTACCGATGACTTTATATGATTACCTCCTTTTGAGGTCTGACCTACTCCTTCTGTCTCTCTTCTCTATAGTTACGAGTGCACTCCTCTCACTACTTTTCTATTTCGGGAGACTTTACGGAGGGGCGGACTGTAAGGCCATCGTGACCATAGCGCTCTCTGCACCACTGATGGAGTCCGGAGGGCGCACCCTCCCCTTCCTCCCTCTCTCAACCATGATCAACGGTCTCGTAGCGACCACGGTCGTACCGATAGGGCTCCTCGTCTACAACGTTTACCGGATCGTGAGAGGTGAGAGGCTCTTCGATGGATTCGAGGGCGAGGGGGTCGGTAGGAAAGTACTGGCGAGCCTACTGGGGACGCGTGTCCGCGACCACTCCAAGCTCAAATTCTGGGCGTCCATGGAGTCTCCATCCAACCTCTCCACCAGATCTTTTAAGTTCTCGATGAAGATAGACGACTTCGGTCAAGCTCTCAGAGGAGACATGTGGGCGACACCAGGTATACCGCTATTAGTGTTCATAACGATAGGATATCTGATCGCGGTCGTATGGGGGGATGTGTTCCTAATAATAGTCCGGTTGTTAGGAGGTTAGAGCCCTTAAGACCTCTCTAAGTTTTATCCCCCTACGTAGAGCTTCTCTAAGCTGCGGGAGAACCTTCTCTAAAAGTTTTTCGCCTCTAACCCTCCTCATCGCTATGTTTCTCCCGTTCTCAGTCAGCATCCACTTCTTGTTACGCTTCCTCGAGTCGGGCTTCGCCAACTTCTTCTTTTGTAACCTATATATCGACAAGTAAATTGTGGGCCTCTTTATCTTTGTTATTCGTTCGAGTTCACTCACTGACATAGGCCTCTTAAGTAACTTCTGCATTATGAGAGGCTCAGAGTAACCTTTAGGCATACGTCTCATTACTGGCCTTCTGTTTATGATACTGTTATTCTACTATATAAATATACTTTAAATCATTTAGAATTTTAAGACGTTATCAACCAAAATTCTATCAATGCAGCTAATAACAGAAGAATGAAGATCAACAACAACGCGAGTGGTAAATTGAGCAACTCATTTCTGAACTTCTTTTTAATGAGTGAGAAAAATAAAATTACTCCTTCGAACGTTGCAACCCCATAACCGAGGAACTCGAGCACACCGAATATCGTCCAGAGGGGAAGTATCGCTGCGAATCCGATATCAATCCCCGTACTGAGCGCGGCCGCCGCAAGTACCTGTCCAGTGTTGAAGAGTATGAAGATGCCGGAGACCGTCCCAATGAGGGGGACGCACATCAGTAGCGCGATGTAGAAGTTGTTGAGGAAGATGTCGTCTGGCCCATCTATGCTCTCCAATATCTCCCTGAGCAGACTGGACCTCTCCCTGATCTGGTCCTCGGTCTGGGGCGTGAACGCACCGATTACGAGAATTAGATAAAGTAGGAAGGACGTCACGAGGTACAGTACCCACCTTTTCCACGTCAGGGGCGCCGTGAAGGCTCTCATACCGTCCTCACCTCACTGTCCTCTCCTTTATTCTTTTACGCACATCACTTATCTTGGGTACGTTGATGGGATCGACGCCCGAGAGTGCAGCTAAATAGATGCTGGCGTAGTCCGAGATCATTATCGCGTCTAAGACGCCTCCACGATTAACTCTCACCTCGAGGACCCGATCAGTGAACGTCGAGGAGATGTAATCCAGTTGGACCCTCACGTCGACAGGTTCATCATTCGTCCTGAAGAGAACGTACCTATCGAGAGGCGAGAACGGTAGGGCCTCAACCTCATTGTGCATCGACTCGGGGATCTCATGAGTTATACAGGGCATCTTCGCGTTCTCGTTCAACTGAGTCTTAAACCTATAAGATGAGACCGTCAGAGGCCAGGAGGCGAAGACGTGAGGTGAACCGCCAAACAAGTGTATTGCTATCTCCTTCGAAATGTTCCCTTCGTCGTTAACTGCCGATAAAGAGGACCTCAGGTCCTTTAACCGCTCGATTGACCCCACCAGGGTCTCGTAGAGACCAGAGACGTTTATACCACTCAAGACCCTCACGGACGCACCGAGCATGAGGGGGAACGCCATCCTCGGCGGTAACCCCGAGGTGAGCTTGATGAACGGAGTGTTATCCCTTTCTGCATGATCGATGAGGGCACCTCCGGACGAGATGACAACTGAGGGCACCCCCCTCCTCATTACCTCTCTATACGCCTCGATGACCTCCAAAGTCTCGCCTGAGTAGCTGACAAGTACGATGAGGTCCTCTCCACTAATCCACCTTGGGAGATGTCTGTCTGAGATTGCGATGACCGGACTACGCGAGAACTCCTCGGAGATCACCGCAGCAACCCTCCCGACTATGCCCGAACCTCCTAAACCGAAGAAGACTATTGATCTATGACCGCCCCGGACGCCCTCCATCCCCCTCGACGGCGAAAGGTAGCCATTGATGTAATCTTCGGGCTGACTGTCCGCGAGACCCAGAAGCCTCGAGACCCTCTGATCCCTCTTGAGGACCTCGTACGCCAATCGCTCTCTCACAGCGAATCCCTTGAGGGGGAGAACCTGACCTCCTTGGGGTTCAGGGGACTCAGCTCGCTATTGATCAGACTGACCGCCTTAGCTAGTGACTCCCCTGCACGTCGGGGTGTATCAGACTCCGATGTGATCTCTAACAGGATCTTAGACGTACCCCCCTCGAAGCCCTGCGGGTGAGACTTTATGTAGACCGACTTGACCTTGGACGAGACGGCCTCTATTCTGGGAGCCAACACGGACTCAGGCACCCCCCTTATCAGACCCCACGCCTTGACCCTGTGAACCCTCCTCATCCCCCTCTCCAGCAGAGGCCTGACCTCGTTAACGAAGATCTCTTTCATCTCCGACGGCACTCCAGGCAGACAGACGATGTTCGACCCTTTGACCTTCAGGAGCATAGCGGGCGCCGTGCCGACCGGGTTCCTGAGCGGCCTCGATCCTACTGGCATCACGGCCATCTTGATCCTGTGGGGCGTCAGCTCATCAGACGACACCCTACCTGACTGCTTGAGCTCCCTATACCTCTCGGCAATCATGCTCAACGCGACCCTGTTGATTCGTAACCTCCTCCCAGACGCTTCTCCAACGGCTGCTATCGTTATATCGTCGAAAGTGGGCCCCAGGCCACCACAGCTGATTATCCACTTCGTGCGCCTCCTGATCGATTCGCGAAAGACGGTGGAGACCTCACGGACGTCGTCCCTAACCGATGTTATCCTACTCACGACACCTCCCATATCGTATATCTGCTTCACTATCCAGTTGCTGTTGGTGTCCTGTATGGTTCCATCTAATATCTCGTTGCCCACGACCACGATCTCTATGCGACTCTTCCGTCTCACGGACGACGTGGGACTCGTATCACTATAAATCTTTAGTTGAAGGTCAAGCAACATTTATGTAGGGACCCCTGAGATTATAGTTAGAGTGAACCAACATCGGAGAGCGCTGTAGCGGACCTACGAAGATGATGCACCCATGATACGCGTTGCGGTTCTGGACCTCGATAAGTGTCAGCCCACTAAGTGTGGGACGCCTTGTGTAACCTACTGTCCCCCGGTAAGGAACCGTATAGACGCGATCAAGATCGCGGAGAACGGTTATCCGGTAATCGACGAGGTCCTCTGTATAGGCTGCGGCATCTGCGTGGCCAAGTGTCCGTTCGACGTGATCTCCGTCGTCAAGTTACCCACTGAGCTGGAGTCCGATCTGATCCATCAATACGGCGTCAACTCGTTTAGGCTCTACAGACTGCCCTACATGGAGGCCGGGAAGGTGACTGGGATCATAGGTAGGAACGGGATAGGCAAGAGCACTGCCATGAAGTTGATCGCGGGGCAGCTGACCCCCAACCTAGGCAGGATGGGCGAGGTAGTGAGCTATGAGGAGGTCGGGAGGCACTTCAGGGGGACACTACTCCAGGATTACTTCACGAGGCTCGCGAGTGGTGAGCTGAGGGTCGGCTACAAACCTCAGCAGGTGGACGTCATACCGAAGGTAGCCAAGGGGAGAGTTAGGGAGGTGCTGATGAGGTTGGCCGATGAGTCGCGCGTCGCTCAGATCTCTCAGGACCTTCAGCTCACGCACCTCTTGGACCGTGAGGTCTCAGCGCTGAGTGGAGGGGAGCTCCAGAAGCTCGCGATCGCCGCGACCATACTCAGGGGCCGGTCGGTATACATATTCGACGAGCCATCGAGCTATCTGGACATCAAACAGAGGATGGTGGTAGCCAGCGTCATAAGGGGGCTGTCAGCTGGTGATAACAGGGTGCTGGTCTGCGATCACGACCTCGCGGTCTTGGATTACGTCTCCGATATCATCTTCCTCTTCTACGGCGAGACATCGGTCTACGGCATAGTCTCTGGACCATACGGAGTGAGGGAGGGGATTAACACGTACCTCGAGGGCTACACGCCACTCGAGAACGTGAGGTTCAGGAACTACAAGATAACGTTCCAAGCCCGCTCTCCACAACTCGAGGAGGTGAGGGCCGGTGAGCCGATTTACTGGAACGCGATGAGGAAGTCCTACGACGGTTTCAGGTTGTCCGTGAGCGAGGGGTGCGTCTACCCCGGTAACGTGATAGGGATAGTCGGCCAGAACGGCATCGGTAAGAGCACCTTCATAAAGCTGCTGGCCGGGATAGAGGCCCCTGATGACGGGGAGAGGCTGGAATACAGAGAGATAAGTTACAAGCCACAGCACCCCGAGGCTGTCGACGCAACGGTCGAGGAGGTCTTGAGGAGGGCGGCCGGTGACAAGTTCGAGGGAGAGTCGTACAGGTCAGAGCTCTTCGACCCGCTGAGGCTCAACAAGATAATCGACCGCAGACTCACCGAGCTGAGCGGCGGAGAGCTCCAGAAGGTAGCCATCGCCGAAGCTCTCTCGAGGGACGCTGCCATCTACCTTCTCGACGAGCCCAGTGCCTACTTGGACGTAGAGGAGCGTTACGTCGTTGCTAAGCTCATGAAGAGGATGGCGATCGACCACAAGTCCTGCATATTCCTGGTCGAACACGATATAGCGGTACTGGACTTCGCGGCGACCCAGATCATGGTCTTTCTCGGGAGACCCGGGATCGAGGGATTCGCTCAACCCCCAACCGACTTGAGGACTGGCTTCAACGCTCTGCTCAGGGAGCTCGGAGTGACCTTCAGGAGGGACCCGGCGACCAACAGGCCGCGGATCAACAAACCGGGCTCGAGACTAGATCGCGAGCAGAAGGCTCTTGGCGAGTACTACTATCTCTCCTCATAGCGCGGTCTCTAGAGATAAGAGTTCATCGAACTTGCTCAGGGGTACATCAGTCAGCCTCGACTCTCTGAGGTACTTCGCTACCAGCGACACGTCATAGGCCCTCGAAGCCAACATCGAGTACTTGCGAGACCATTCAGCTATATCTCCGCTTGTCAACATCAGATCCACTAGTCGCTGACCGACCTCGGCGGAGATCACTGCCAGATCGCCTATCCAGGGAGGTACTATGTGACCCGCGCCCTCACCCAAGAACAGCGCGCCATCGGGTTTGACCTCATCGACGACCTCTCCGACGTGAACCTTGACCACTGACAACGGACATCTGATACCAACGGCACCTCTTAGAGAGACCTCCGCGACCAGATTGTCTGTCGCAAATGCCGCACGGATTCCGCCCTCGGCTATCTCAATACAGCCCCCCTCACTGCCCTCATCATATCCCGAGGCGACTTGGAAAGACCATCCGGAACTCTGGGGAAGGGTGTCGACTAAAACACTCGTTCTGATGTCTAGCCCCCCACTGGGGGCTGAGCACCTGACTGAGAAGGATCGACCGTCTTTGCACGTCTTTAGGTTACGTGCCCAGAGGACGCACTCTGAGTCGGAATCGGCTAGGATTTCTTGGCAGAGGACGTTTGAGTCGAGCAGGAACACGTCCTTACTCAACTTGGTCACCTTCTCCGTCCTCCCCACCCTCAAAACGTAATTTAGCTCGCTACAGGCCCCGAGGACCGCCCTCGAGACGGATCTAACATCTATTTTCTTCAGAGAGTCGCGGGTGACTGGAATCACATGGTACCTGGCAGCGATACGACTACCAGAGTCCACCATCAGGACGTTGTATCCGATGCGCGATAACGCGTGTGACAAGAGGGACCCGGTGAGCTCGGAGCCTAAAACTACGACATCGGCTCTCTTCAGGTCAGGAGAGGCCATAGGGCTTCCCACTCTCCAGTATCGCTGAGGGTATCCTGTCCTTCCAACGTCTTAGGAACTCGAGGTCCCTATTCCTATTTCGCAGGTCATCGGGCAGCATTATGGGTATATCGTCTATTATCGGGTACCACCTGTTACACTTGTTACAGACGAGCAGCCCGTTGGTCACCTCGAACCTGTAGCACTCGATACATCTGGTCTCAGGTAGATCCTGTACCATGCCCTGATGGTATGCGCAGTAAAGCTCGCACCTCCTCACGTTACTGGGACTGTACCTGTCCTCCTGACTGAAGACTTTTAGCATCAGAGGGAAGTCCTTACATATGGGACACGCGAGGAGATCGACAAGCCGATATTTCATACCCTAACTCCCGATACCGGCGACCTTTATATATGGATGTTGGATTAAAGCTAAGTGCGCTCTCGAACGCAAAAGAAATTAATGACCTGTGGACGGGTTGTCGTATTGAGCGAGAACCCAACTGAGTCGAGCGACGCATACACGAGAGAAAGGGGACGAACCATCGCATCACTCACCGTCATCCTTGGCACGCTCGCCCTCTCTTGGTCGTTCACAACCGTCCTGAACCTAGCTCTGACAAAGGGGCCTCCGTTGCCTCCAACTAACGCCGGAGAAGACCTGTCATCTTTGGTGACCGGGCTATCGAGCGTCGAACCGTACCTCTACGTCTTAGCGCTGCTATCTGTGCTTACCGGGTTCGGTTACGCACTGTTCAGGCTCATGAGGGATGTGCCACGGCTCGTCTCACTTCTCTCGGGTGCCGCGTTCTTCGCCCTCTCTCTGGGGACGTCTCTCTTCTACCTCTCCGTCCTCTCTTTGATCGGTTTTCAAATTCCGGAGCTGAGCGCCCAGCTGATCGCCCTTGCTGCGGCGATTATACTCACCTTATCGATGATCATCGGGAGGCCAAAAGCCTCTCTGATATCCGGTCCAATAGTTGGTAGCGGTGCGGGCGTCATGCTCGGCTTCTCACTCGAGACCTCTATAGGCCTGATACTATTATCATCGATAGTGATATTCGACTACGTGATGGTGAGGTACGGCTACCTCTCAAAACTCAGGGACTCCTCATACCTCTCGAACCTAAGGTCGCTGAGAGGTCTGATAATAGACGGTGGTGACTTCGTACTTGGCCTCGGAGACGTCATATTGTACTCGTTCCTGATCTCTCTCGTCTACTTTTCCATCGGTGCGTTCTCAGCACTCCTCAGCAGTATCGGAATCGTCACTGGGTTCCTACTGACTCTGGCGACTCTAAGGAGGAGAGGGATAGCCCCCGCGGCCTCACTACCTTTACTCATTGGGTTGATCGGCGGCACCATCCCCTTATTTATCTGAGATCGCCAACCTGTCCCTTAGAGCTTCAACGTACCTCCGCTTAGAGAACACCTGTCCGACGGACTTCGCTGATGACCTCACGAGATAGGAGGCCGCCGCTGCCGCGGTGAGTGGTGGAGATCCGTTGCTGATGAAGTGACTGATGAAGGTGAAGAGTGATCCGTATAGGAGGGAATGCTGTGGCAGGGGCGGCTCAATCCAGTTAACCTTGAGAGATGCGCCATCTGTTATGTAGTCACAGCCCCCGAGCGCGTAAACCACCACCCCCAACCTCCTTGCGTGGTTCATGACCATCGAGGAGTACGCGCTGTCAACCTCTGTCGTCAGGCCACTTGATATGAGTACCAATACTGACCTGTCTCTCTGTTTAATCAGTTCGGCCTCGGTGGTCGCTAGATGGCCATCACAGTCAACGGTCTGTTCAGAGCCCTTCGGGGACCTCAGGTGCACGGTAAGGTCTAAGAGTTGCGAGGCCAACTCACACCCCTCGACGAACTCCTCATCGTCTGAGGCCACTACTATGTCGCTCCTCATTCCAACTCGGTCTAAACAGTCCAGCAGGTCCCCTGGACCAGCGATCACCTCGGCCTCAAAGGGTGCTCCTATCGGTCTAACCATGACCCTACCCGTCTGCTCCTTCTCGGCGACGTCGACGAAGGGCTTCGGCGCGTGGAGTGTTATGGTGTAATCCGCCCTCACGTTGACCCCCGCCGAACGGCCTGTGTCTGGGTCCATCCCGGACGGCACGTCTACGGAGAAGACAGACGCTCTAGACTCATTTATCATCTGGATCGCCGTGGAGAGCGGTTCTCTCAACTCGCCCCTTATCCCGGTACCTAATAACCCGTCAACTATGATATCAGAGTTGAGGATGACGTCCCTCAGTTCAGCGAGCGCCTCGACATCCCTCACCACGCGGCTCTCGACCGTCAGCTTAAGTAGGTTGATGATCGACCAGTTAGCCCTCGCCTCGGAGGTCCTTATGCGCTCAGGGTCTCCCAACAGTATCAGGTGGACTTTTGACCCCTCAGTTGAGAGGTGACGCGCAGCGACCATCGCGTCTCCGCCGTTGTTCCCCGTCCCCGCGAGGACAACGATCGTCTTACCAGCCAGCTCCCCCTCGATAGATCTTATCTGCCTAGCTACCTCCGCACCGGCGTTCTCCATCAGTATCCTTCTGTCAACACCCAGATAGCTTGAGTTCTCGTCGATGATCCTGATCTCCCTCGACGTCAACTTCTTCCCTGATGGAGACATGTGACGGTCAACCTCCAGGGTCTCAACGATATTTTAAGAGTTGCTAAGTGCCACTCTCACCTGCTCTTGAGGGAGAGGATGCGTGAGAGATTCGATATTACCCCTTTTATCCCACCCTCTCTGGCCACGGTTACGAATAGCTCCCAGTCCACCCTCAGGAGCAGTATGGTCACGACCAACAGGCCGACCGCACCGACTAGGGTTGCCGTCAACAACGACTCACCAGTGAATAGCTCGATCGTTACGATGTAGTATTTACCGGCGAGCGCCACGAAGAGCGCAAGTAGGACCTTCCCAGCCAAGAGGGCCGTGAAGAACTGGATGAACTCTAGCCTCATCATCCCCATGGGGATCACATATATGTCGTCGGGTAGAGGCGTCAAAGCGAAGATAAAGACGCCCACCGCACCGTATTTACCGATGACCCTCTTGACGATATCTAACCTCTGCTTGGTCCTCTCTCTCAGAAGAGTGTATCCGAACCGACCGATCGCGTAAGATGTCAGTTTACCGAGCGCTCCACCGAGACCCGCGGCCAGCCCTAGGTATATCGGATCGAGCACGTTGCTCAGTAGCACGACGACGAATAGGTAGGGCAATGGTAGGAAGGGGACGGCGCTGCCAATTATGGAGATCGCGAATATTCCGACGTAACCATAGGTTCGAGCCAACCCCTCAAGCAGCTCAACGGTCGGGTCCATCTCTGAACACTGCTCCAGCCTTACGATACTCTACCTATTGCACCTCCGCGTTGAACCGTAGCCTCCGTGATCAGATCCCTAGCCATCGAGAGGTACTTTTCGAGAGCAGTACTGTCCCTCGCCTCCGCGACGTACTTGATCTGGGGCATCGTGTTCGACGGCCTAATGAGTACCCAACCGTCCCTAAAGTAGGCCTTGACGCCGTCTATCTCAACCAACCTCTCCGAGATCGGCCTCAGTCTCTCAGCTATCTTCCTCATCGCCTCGAACTTCAATCTGTCAGGTACATCGACCGTGTGGATCTGTGAGGTGTGGTACCGAGGTATGGCCTCTACAAGTTTGGAGAAGGGTTCGTTGCGTCTAGATACTAACTCGATCATCCTCAGGGCTGCGAATATCCCGTCATCGAAACCGTAGAGTTCCGAGAAGTAGAAGTGGTTGCTCTTCTCCGCACCTATCACGGCGCCGACCTCCCTCACCTTCTTCAACATGAAAGCCCTCCCAACGCGAGAGAGTACGGGCTCACAGCCGGATGACCTGATGACCTCCTCTAATGCAGAGCTGCTGCTCACGTCGTAGACGACCTTCCCCTTTAGCTTTGAATTTGAGACGAGCACGGCCAGAGCGATGTCACCATCGATCATCACTCCGCGCTCATCGATGAAGACCGCCCTATCACCATCCCCATCGAAACCTATCCCGAACTCCGCACCCGACGTTCTTACCAGTTTGGCGAGCTCCCTCATGGTCTCCTCGTTTGGCTCTGGGAGGTGCGCGGGGAAGTTGCCGTCCGGTTCGTCGTTCAGGGGTATGACCTCACACCCCAACGACTCGAATATCCTCTTCCCTAATACTGCCACCGCACCGTTTGAGAAATCGATCGCGACCCTCACGGGACGACTGACGCTCACGAGACTCAGTAACTTAACGACGTAATTGCTCAGAACCTCAACCCTCTCGAACTCAACGCGGCCCCGGTCGTACTTGAGAGACCCATACGAGAGAACCGAACGTTTCAACTCCTCCATCCCCATCCCCTCGCTTATCGTCTCCCCTGACCCTAGGACGAGCTTGAAACCGTTCCACTCGGGGGGGTTATGGCTGGCGGTGACCTGTATGCCGCAGTCATACTTACCATCCACGACCGACAGGTACAGCGTAGGTGTGGGTACCGTACCGGCGTAGTCTACCCTGAACCCCTCATCTATCAGTCCGGCGGCAACTGCGCGCGAGAGGGACTCTCCGCTGAGCCTGACGTCCCTGCCTATCAGGGCCCTCCCTCCCTTACCGAGATAGGACGCGAAGGCGCGGCCGATTACGTACGCAACGTTCTCGTCTATGTTTTTGCCGTAAACCCCTCTTACGTCATACGCCCTGAATATCTCCTCGGATATCACTCCAGCCCGTAGTTATAGGTGCTACAAGATAACCCTTTCAAACTCCAACGAACCTCACGCCCGCGTCATCGGACTTGTAGTTGACGTTGAACCATATCAGTAGCTCCGTCAACCTCTCGGTGACTCTGGAGTACCTCAGCGGTCCTCCGTATAGCGCCCTCAAGCGCTCTATCGACTCTACGACCCTCGATACCACTCCTACAGGCTCCCGTTCACCACATACTACGACGTCGTACTCGAGGGGTCTATCGAGCCGTAGCAGGGGGTTGGCGGGCAGATTCGTGAAAGCCGAGACGACGTGCGCTCTATTCCCCAAGAGTCTGGCGATCGCCTCCGCGGCAGACCCCTCAGGCAGCTCAACGTACGCCATGTTACCGCCGAGTTCAGATGCGAGGGGAACTACCGCCGAGACCACCACGGCACCGCTTTGAATCCTGTCTCTGACGGCCTTGATGACCTCATATATTCCGGTGAAGGGCACGGCGACGATTATCACCTCTGCATCTGTAACCGACTCCTCGTTAAGCCCTCCCTTTATCGGCCGATCGATCATCGAGTTCAACTCCTCGACGACACTCCTCGCGCGCTCCCCGGACCTCGACCCGATACTGACTTCGTGTCCAGCAACCGCCAGCCGTGCAGCTAATCCCTTACCCAGACCCGCAGTCCCGCCCAGAATCGCTATCCTCAATTGAACCCTCTCATAACGTCAAAAGAGGACCGTAAAAAGGGTGATGACGGCTCTCTAAACTTTGTAAGATCCCGCAATAAAGGTCCTGAGGACGACGATCACTGGCCCTAGTCACACTCAATATGTTAGCCACCCTCCGGCCTCTTTATGCCCAGTTGTTCTAGTATCCTGTTCACCTCATCATCTGTCAAACGCGATACGTCCACTGAACCCCTCATCCACGGGTGAGGTATACAGTGGTACCGGTAGAGACCTGGTGAGACGAAGGTGTACTTGTACTGCACCCCCTTCCCGAACAACCCTGAGTCGAACCTAAAATTATCATCGGTCACGGTGTGCGCTATATCGAGATCCTCGTTGTTGGTCCAAACGACGGTGTTGTTCACCTTTAGAACGACTCTGATATCTCTGGGAACGTAACTGTCCGGTTGATTGGGGTTCCAAGACCCCGGGATTATGCTCACGTAGACTATTACGGGTGACTCGGCCGCGGGGGGCGGAGGGGGAGTGAGGAGGGTGAAGGGGCCGTATCCCGTGATGGCGGAGTAGGTGAGGCCACCGAGGGAGACCGCCACGACAGCGCCGATTACCGCGACGTACTTGAACTCGAGGCTAGGGAGGCCACCTTTGAAGAGACCCCCAGAGAAGAGCATTGCACCGAATAGGACTACCAGTATCGACAGGGCCTGGAGCCCCTCCTCAAATGTCTTGGAGACTCCCGCATAGGTCAGGAATACGCCCCCAGCCCCTATGAAGATGAGGAGAGCACCGAGCAGCGTCTGATTCTTGTCCAAATTGTTCGCACCAAAAACAAATTTCTCATAACTTACTATTTAACCTTCACGATGGGTGAGCGGGCGAGAAATCACCTCTCCTATGAGTATCCCTCAGTCATCTATGATATGTAGACCATGCTCTTCTTGAACTCCTTCATTATCTTCTCGTACTCCCTCCTCATCTCATCGGTTATGCTGGGTTTGACCTTCTCTAGGGCCGTCAAGAAGTGCCGCGCGGAGACCCTCGAGACGTCTATGTTCTCCCTCGCGGCCGTCAATGCAGCCTCCCTACAGACGGACTCTATGTCGGCGCCCGTGTAACCCTCCGTGAGGCGTGCCAAGTCCTCTAAACTCACATCGCTCTCCAGGGGCATCGCAGCCGTGTGTATCTTGAATATCTGTAACCTGGCCTCGTAGTCCGGCGGGGGCACGAATATGACCCTGTCAAACCTCCCGGGCCTCAGCAACGCTGGGTCGAGTATGTCCGGCCTGTTCGTCGCTCCCATGACGACCACTCCCCTGAGGGTCTGTATGCCGTCCATCTCGGTGAGGAGCTGGTTGACTATCCTGTCTGTGACGCCCGCGTCGCTGTGGGTACCTCTGCGTGGCGCGATCGAGTCCAGTTCATCGAAGAATATTATGCATGGCGCAGTCTCCCTGGCCTTCCTGAATATTTCGCGGACCGCCTTCTCAGACTCTCCCACCCACTTGCTGAGGACCTCGGGGCCCTTAACGCTGATGAAGTTAGCCTGACTCTCGGTGGCGACTGCCTTAGCGAGCAACGTCTTCCCAACGCCCGGCGGTCCGTACAACAGGATGCCTCGCGGCGGCCTTATTCCCAACCTCTTGAAGACGTGTGGGTATCTCATCGGCCACTCTACTGTCTCCTTCAACTGCTGCTTCACGTCCTCCAACCCGCCGATCATATCCCATTTGACGTTCGGTATCTCTAAGATCACCTCCCTCAGTGCTGATGGCTGTACCGACTTGAGCGCCTCCGCGAAGTCCTCCCTCGTGACCTTCAGCTGCTCTAAAACGTCAGCCGGTATCACCTCTTTCTCGAGATCGATCTTAGGCAGGAACCTCCGTAGTGCGTTCATGGCGGCCTCCCTGCAGAGTGCGGCTATATCGGCGCCCGTGAAACCGTGGGTGATATCAGATAGCTCATCTAGGTTAACGTCTTTGTCAAGCGGCATCCTCCGTGTATGTATCTGCAGGATCTCCTTCCTGCCGTTCTTATCAGGCACCCCCACCCTGATCTCCCTATCGAACCTCCCCGGTCTCCTAAGGGCGGGATCTATGGCCTCGATCCTGTTGGTTGCACCGATCACGACCACCTGGCCGCGGGACTTCAATCCATCCATCAGCGTTAGCAGCTGAGAGACCACGCGCCTCTCCACCTCACCCGTGACCTCGCCACGCTTCGGTGCGATCGCGTCAAGCTCATCGATGAATATTATGCTAGGCGCCTTCTGTTCAGCCTCTTGGAAGACCTCCCTCAACCTAGCCTCGCTCTCACCGTAAAACTTACTCATTATCTCGGGGCCGTTTATAGTTATGAAGTATGCTCCGGTCTCGTTCGCGAGGGCCTTCGCGATGAGCGTCTTCCCGGTTCCGGGCGGCCCGTAGAGGATGACCCCCTTTGGAGGCTCAATCCCTAAATGCCTGAAGAGCTCTGGGTGCTTCATCGGTAGTTCGACCATCTCCCTAATCTTCTGAAGCTCCTCATGGAGGCCACCTATGTCCTCATAGGTGATGCCCATGACCTCTTCCGCGCGCTTCACCGGAGTCGAGCTGACCTCTATATTCGTGTTTTCAGTTATGATCACCATGTTCGCCGGAGAGGTCGAGATGACCTTCAGTTCAACACCCATCCCCAGTATCGGTATGATTACCACGTCACCTTTCGCCAAAGGGACGTTCAAGAGTTGACTCTTCACTATCCTGCTGAAATCGCCCACGAACGGAAGTTGCTCGAATGGCGCCATCACTACCTTGGTTGCGTTCTTTATGACGGCCTTCGTGATGGTGATGTAGTCGCCTACGTTTGCACCCGCGTTCCTCCTGATCTCGCTATCGATGCGAATCATGCCGAGTCCATCGTCCTCCTTGTATGGAGGCCACGCTATGGCCACCGTGCTCCGTTTGCCCACTATCTCTATCGCGTCTCCCGCAGTGAGCCCGAGCTCCTTATATGCGACACTATCGACCCGTGCGACCCTTCTCCCAACATCACGCTGTTTGGCCTCTGCTACGCGTAACTGAAACGTCTTTTTATCGTCCAACATTCCGTCCTGTACCCTATATCGACTCGGTTACTTAAAAATATAAATTTGATATGCGTTAAATCATAAAACCTATTTCAAGCGCCTGAGAGATAAATTCTTGTTCAAGGGAATGGTGCTGATATCCATAATCGGTAGTGGAAGGGTCGGAACCTCTGCAGCAGTACAGATGATCCTGAGGGAGCTGGGAGACTTGATGCTGATAGACGTGGTGAAGGGTTTACCGCAGGGCGAGGCCCTGGACCTCTCTCACATGGCCGCCATGAGAGGGATAGACGTTGAGGTGAGCGGGTCGAACGATTACAGGGACATCACTGGATCTGATGTGGTCGTGGTGACGGCGGGATTGGTGAGGAAACCAGATATGACCCGGCTCGATCTCTTGCAGAAGAACGCCAAGATCGTTGGGGAGGTCGCAATTAAGATCAGGGAGTACGCCCCTCGTTCCATCATCGTCCAAGTCACGAACCCCCTAGACGTCATGACCTATGTCGCACTGAAGACCTCTCAGTTTAGGCGTGAACGCGTTCTTGGATTCAGCGGTCTCCTAGACATAGGCAGATACAGGTACTACCTCGCCAAAGCCTTGAACGTCTCTTACACCTCGATAGTGGCACCAATACTCGGTGAGCACGGTGACAGCATGGTACTCTTACCAGAGCATACCTGGGTTGGTGGTAGGCGGCTAACCGAGTTACTCGACAAGGCGAAACTGGCGGAGGTGATCGATATGACGAGAAGGGCCGGTGCCGAGGTCATATCGCTGAAGGGATGGTCTGCGCATCACGCCCCGGGCGAGGGGATAGCCGAGATGGTGGACGCGATAGTGAAGGACAGGAAGATGGTGATCCCCTCCTCGATACTACTGGACGGCGAGTACGATGTGCGGGGAGTCTGTACTGTTGTCCCCGTCGTTTTAGGGAGGGAGGGCGCGGAGAGGGTCGTGGAGTTGGACCTGCCAGATGAGGCGAGAGCCTCTTTCCTGAGGAGCGTGGACGTCATCAGGAGAGCTCAGGCGGAGGTCGACAGTTTACTCCGGTCAGGCTTTTGACCTCAGTCGTTCCTCAAGTCTCCATACGTGAAGTACATCAGGAGTACAGTATAAATAATTGAAAGAGGTTGAAAGTGTGATGCTGCTGCTTCCTGGGCCCACCGATATACCGGATGAGTCTTACCGGTCTATGACGAGGAGATTGATAAATCATAGGAGTAAGGAGTTCAGGGATTTTCATGAAGGTCTGTTGAAGAAGGTGAGAGAGGTACTCGGCACTAGGTCGGATGTCTTCGTCCTCACCTGTTCGGGTACGGGAGGCGTGGAGGCCGCAGTGGCTAACGTCATTGACAGGGACGACAGGGTACTCGTGTTCAGGAACGGTCAGTTCGCTGAGCGCGTCGGCATCGCTGCAGAGTACTACTCTGACAACGTGATCTACCGCGATATGCCTTGGGGTACTGCGCCGACATCAAGCTTTGTTAAGGAGGCACTAGACGAGGTGGGAGACGTAGACGTAGCGGTATTAGTGCACAACGAGACGTCCACTGGCGCTTTGACAACCGAACTAGGACGGATCGCGAGAGTATGTAAGGAGTCTGGCGCCTTCCTCATACTCGACGCTATAACCTCCATCGGCGGCGTCGACTTCAGGTTCGACAATCTAGACGTCAGCGTGGTAGTGACCGCGACCCAGAAGTGTTTGGCGGGGCCCCCTGGTCTATCAGTGATCGGGGTCAAGGACTACGTATGGGAGAAGATATTGAGGAAGAAAAAGAGACCGTACTACTTCGACCTAATAACACACCGGGATTTCATGACGAAGTTGGAGACGCCATTCACCCCAGCGATCCCCCTCTTTTACTCTCTCGATGCCTCATTATCACAAGTCCTGAACCTCGGTATAGATCGTTGGGTTGACCGTCACAGGAAGGGCGCCAATGCCTTCTACGAGTCCGTATACAGGATGGGCTTGGAGGTTCTTCCTCCTCCGGAGTTCAGGTCACCAACCTTGATCGCCGTAAAGATGCCCGACGGCATAGTGGACCACGACGTTGCAGATTACATGGCGAAGAAGTTCGATGTCCACGTGGGTGTGGGTGTCTCTCGTACCAAAGGGAAGCTGATAAGGATCGGCAACATGGGACTCGTAACACCTGATAGGGTAAGGGAGGCCATTATCGCTCTATCTGAGTCTCTGAGACACCTAGGGTACAACTCCCCGAGGTTTGACGTCGACGAGTTGACGGGGCGGAACTTCAAGTAGTTAGACCGAGCGCCTCTCTTGTCATTCTTACCAGCTCGGAGGGCCTCTGAGCGACTCTCACACCCGACCCTGACAGCCTCTTAATCTTGGACGCCGCGTCCCCCACACCCATCGAGATGATAGCGCCCGCGTGCCCCATCCTCTTACCCGGGGGTGCCGAGGTGCCCGCGATGAAGGCCAGAACCGGCTTATTGTAGTTAGTCCTCCTTATGTAATCAGCGGCCCTCTCCTCGGCATCTCCCCCGATCTCCCCTATCAGGATGACGCATGAGGTCTCATCATCGCCCCTGAACATGTCCAACAGCTGTACAAATTGAGTCCCCACCACGGGGTCTCCACCGATACCGACTGCGGTGCTCTGCCCTATCTTGGCGTTGGTCAGATTGAGCGCGACCTCGTATGTCAATGTGCCGCTTCGAGAGATTATGCCAACCGGCCCTTCACTGAACACGTTGGCCGGCATGATGCCGACCTTCGACTTGTTGGGTGATATCAGCCCTGGACAATTGGGCCCAATTATGTTCACACCCTTGTAGCGGGCGTACTTCACGAACGCCATGGTCTCATGTATCGGAATGCCCTCGGTGATCACCACGACGGTCTTTATGCCGCTATCGATCGCCTCATAGACCGCATCAGGAGCGGACTTAGCGGGCACGAATATCGCGGAGGTATTGATCTCAGGGTGCCTCTCCACCGCTTCTCGTACGGAGTCATAGACCGGTACCCCATCAACCCTCTCGCCTCCCTTATTAGGTGTGACGCCCGCTAACACCTTGGTACCGTACCTCAACATCGCAGAGGTGTGAAACCTGCCCTCCTTTCCAGTTACACCCTGGACGACGACTCTCGTCTCTCTGTTAACTAATATAGCCAAACCCGACTTGGGTGATCTCAACTCACATATTAACCATATCTAACACCTCTAGGCGCCATCCGATAGAGGCGGTCGTTCATTCAGGAAAATTTTAATAATGGTCATTTACTGTTATATTGGGTACTGTAGAAGTAATGGATGGTAGTTGCCCTGTCTGTGGGCTCCCGAAGAACATCTGCGTCTGCGCTACTATATCGTACGAGGCACAGCGGATAAAGGTGAAGCTGGAGACGAAGAAATGGAACCGTCCCACGACAGTCATAGAGGGACTGACGTCCTCACCGATAGACCTCTACCAGCTTGCTACCGACCTGAAGACGAAATGTGCGTGCGGTGGCGCGGTGAAGAACGGCCTCATCATCCTTCAGGGTGATCAACGCGAGAAGGTCGTGAAGACGCTCATAGAGATGGGACTGTCGAGGGAGAACATCGAGGTAATCTGATCCCAGACACACATCAACCGGATTTTTCTTTCCCGTCCTCCGTACCCTTTTGTGTCGTCTCAAGGGCAGAGACTAGGTCCTTTAATTTCGCGTTTATGGCGTCCCTTATGTCCTGTCTCGTCAATCCCTCCGTGCCTATGTTGAGCTCTCTCGCGACCTTCAGCAACCTCATGTCTTCTGATAGTTCGGTGACGCCCTGTACGCGCGCGCCCTCCTTGGCGAGTGGGGTATAACTCGTCGAGGTTGAAGGGGATATGTTGAACGATATCATCTTGTTGAATTCTGACTGGGCCTTGGCGAACTCAGACCTCACTCGTATGATCGCCTTGAAGAGCTCAGCTATGTTCTCAGGCTTCCATAATAACATCAGTAGTGATACTATCGCGATTATCGCCCACTCGACTCCTTCGACAGGCAACCCTACCCCTCTATACCGTGCTCTGCGGTTGCTCTCCCTCGAGTATCTCCTTCAGGCCCTTGAACCTGTTCCTGACTGTGACCTCCGTGACCCCTGCGGCGCGCGCGACGTCCTTCTGAGTGATGTTCTGGGTAGTCTCCTGACATGCCATATAGAGAGCGGCCGCGGCTATTCCTACGGGGTCCTTTCCTATGGTCGCACCCCTCCTAGTGGCCTCCTGGAGTAACCTGACGGCCTCCTGAACTGTCCTCTGATCGAGGTTCGCGCGCGAGGCTATCTTGCTCACGTAGATCGCCGGGTCGGCTATCGGCACCCTTATGTTCAGGTACTTCAGTAGCAACCTGTATCCCTGTGCTATCGTCTTCCTCTTCACGAGCGGATAGGCCCTCTCGAACTCCCTGAGGTCTCGGGGCATTCCGGACAACCTGCAAGCCGCGTACGCAGAGGCTGCCATGATACTCTTTATAGACCTGCCCCGGACCAGCCCTGCCTTGAGAGCCTTCCTGTATATCGTCATGGCCATCTCCGCCACAGACTGAGGGAAGTGGAGCTTGTCGACGTAGATCTCTAGTACGTTGGCGGCCTGCTGAAGGTTTCTGGTCTCGGAGGAGTTGACCTGCGAGGTCTGATCTAGCTTCTTGAGCCTGAGCATCTTCTCCCGCGCCTCCTTGGTCAGCTTCCTCCCCGTCGCGTCCTCATCGACCCTCTCTATCACCGTTGAGAGGCCGTGGTCCCTGTACATTATCGAGAGGGGTGCACCGACCCTGCTCCTGTCACCCTCCTCATCCTCCAGCTTCCTCCATTCAGGTCCCCTATCAACGTCCCTCTCCATCACCACATAACCGCACTCGGGACAGCTCACCTCACCGGTCTTGGGGTCCGTGACTAGATTTTGGTTTCCACACTCTGGACATATACCCTCTGCTCTCCAGCTCTTCAAACCTCCCACGATCCCACCTCAAAATTTATATCCAAGCCAGTAAATCTTATGTATCGTAATATATAAACCCTTTCTCAATCAGATGAGAGCACCAATTCTTTAGGTTTTATATCACTAAGGGGGATGTGTCACGTATATGGTCCTGAGCGGAGAGGAGGCCCCGAGGATCCACATCTATAACTCGATGACGAGGAGAGAGGAACCTTTCGTGCCGATACGCGGGAACCGGGTCAAGATGTTCGTCTGCGGCCCGACGGTGTACGACGACATGCACCTCGGCCACGCCCGGACCTATCTAGCTTACGACATCATCGCGAGGTTCCTCAGGCGCGCTGGGTATTCCCTATTTTACTTGATGAATATAACCGATGTAGACGACAAGATAATTCAACGTGCAAGCGAACTGAGGCGCGATCCGTTATCGGTGGCGCGGGAGTATGAGCGACGGTTCAGCGAGGACCTCGAGAGTTTAGGGATAACCTCGGTGAACCTCTTCGCGAGGGCCACTGAACACGTGGAAGAGATGATAGAGCAGATATCTGTGCTCATCAAGAAGGGTTTCGCGTACGAAACTGAGACCGGGGTTTATTACGACGTGACCAAGTTCCCCCACTACGGCGAGCTGTCACATCAGGACCCATCCGAGTTGATCAAGCATAGAGTAGATCCCGATCCGACCAAGAGACACGTCCACGACTTCGCTCTCTGGAAGAAGAGGCCGAGGGAGGAGTTTGGATGGAACTCGCCTTGGGGTTATGGCAGACCTGGGTGGCACATAGAGGACACCGCTATCACGGTGACCTATTTCGGACCGACCTATGACATTCACGGAGGCGCCATAGAGTTGATCTTCCCTCATCACGAGGCCGAGATAGCTCAGGCAGAGGCCTTCACTGGTGAGAGGCCGTTGGTCAAGTACTGGACCCACACGGGGCTGTTGACTGTAGACGGCGAGAAGATGTCCAAGTCCCTCGGAAACTTCATCACCGTGAGGGAGATCCTCTCTAGGTACGAACCTGGTGTCATCAGGTTCTATCTCGCGTCCTCCCACTATAGGAGTCCCATAGACTTTAAAGAGGAAAACGTCGCCCAGGCCGAGCAGGCCCTCGAGTCGTTGCGCAACGCGATCGATAACCTCGAAACGATCGATGTCACGGAGAGTGTCGAGGATTCGGACCTCAAGTTCTTAGAGAAGGCGAGGGCCCATCGTGAGGAGTTTATGAGGTCGATGTGCTCTGACTTCAACACTCCCTCGGCCATCGCAGCGCTATTCGCCTTCGCATCGGAGATAAACAGGTTTCTGGAGAGAGAGGGGAGGCTGAACGCCAACGTAAAGAACGACGCGTTGGCAATCCTCCACGAGATGACCTCGATACTCGGCATCAAAAAGTACCGCCGGGTGACCGAACTCGAATTGACCGAACTCTATGACTTGATCAGGTTGCTAATAGACGTTAGGGACGCGTTGAGGAGGGAGAGAAAGTACGAGCTCGCCGACGAGATAAGGGGAAGGCTGGAGCAAATGGGAATCGAGCTAGAAGATACGGCAGGTGGTACCAGATGGCGAATCGCCGGAAGACCGAGTTCTAAAGACGACGATCGTAATTTATAAATCGAGGAGAAGAGTGATCAAAGGAGATGAAGGCCGTCATTCTCGCGGGCGGATACGGTAAGCGTCTGAGGCCTCTAACAGACTCCATGCCCAAATCCATGGTCCAGATAGCGGGGAGACCGATAGTCGAGTGGCAGTTGTTGTGGCTCATAAAGCACGGAATAGACGAGTTCATCCTGTGCGTCGGATACTTGAAGGACAAGATCATAAACTACATAGGTAGCGGTCAGAGATACAACGTAAAGGTGGGCTATGTGGTCGAGGACGAACCTTTGGGTACCGCGGGTGCACTGAGGAACGCTGCTCACGTCCTGGCGAGGGGCGAAAACTTCTTCGTGATCAATGGCGACATCATAACAGACCTATCACCTGTCAGCATGTTGGGGAAGATAGGCGACGCAATCGGCTCCATAGCGATAGTCCCACTCCCCTCACCTTACGGTATCATAAGGTTCGACAGCGATATGAGGGTCAAGGAATTCGCTGAAAAGCCCACGTTACATGACTATTGGATAAACGCCGGCGTGTACCTGTTCAAGCCCGAGGTTATAGATTACTTGCCCGAGAAGGGTGATCTGGAGCGAGAGACGTTACCGGTCCTCGCCCGTCAGGAGAGGTTGATCGCTTCTCCTTATAGAGAGGTCATGTGGAAGAGCCTAGACAGTCACAAGGACCTCGAGGAGGCAGAGTCCATCCTCTTGAAAGCGAGGTGAAAGAAGAGTTTTTTATCCACGTCTCCGCAACCGTGGTGGACGACTTTGCAACGGCCCGAATCATTCATAAGGATCGAGGTAGACAGTCTCGAAGATCTGGCCATGCTAGCGTCAATGCTACCCATCCCTCACCTGAACTACGACGTCAGTGGCCGCGTCCTTTACCTATTACTTGTTGGGCCGAGTTGGTGGGGCCTGATCTACTACTACAGACTCGATGCCGACCTAAACGCCAAATTCCTCCAAGTCGATAAGTTCACGGGCAAGGTCACGACGGGAGATAAGTCATCTATTGACCCATCGATTACATCAATCGCAATCATCAGGGTGAGGTCTCAAGAGTTCGATGTGACTAAAGGCTTCTCGCCATAACATACGCATTCTCTCCATCTAGGTAGTAATGTTTCAGGACCTCGCTCACTACGAAACCTAAGTTCTCATATAATCTTATTGCTTGCCAGTTACTCACCCGGACCTCGAGGAAGACCTCATCACACTTATATCTATCCTTAAGGACGCTCAACGCCACTTCCATCAGGCGTCTCCCCACCCCTCGTCCACGATACTCTGGAAGGACCGCGATAGATATGACGTGTCCAGCCCTCCTGTATCTAAACCTCTCAATCTTTGAGAAGATCCTCTCGACGCGGCACATTATGTACCCGACGACCATCGAGTCAACCTCTGCCACCAGGAACGCGTTAGGAAAGGTCTCGTAGATGTTATGAAAGAAAGAGTAACTGTAGTTCTCAGGGAGAGATACTCGATTGATATGCATGATCGTAGGTAGGTCCTCGGACTTAGCCTCCCTGATGTGGACCGAGAGACCGTCTCTATCAGTCCTTTGCAAGACGCTATAATTTACGGAGATATAGGGATTGATAAAAGCATCGCCGTGATAACGCAAGGGTTTATAATACGCTTGTAGGTGAGTAGATGGAATAGTTTGGGGGTAGAACCCGAGACGTACGCGGAGAAGCTCGGTAGTATAAAGAGCGCCGTTTACAGTCTGTTCCACGTGTCTGATGTGAGATACGAGGCCGGAGTCCTCACCTTCATCACGGAGAAGGCCGACATCAAGGACGCCTTCAAGAGGTTGTACAACGATCTAAAGCCGATGGGTTACGTCCCGACCGCTGAGAGAATGGGAGACTCGGTGGTCATAAAGATCTACCCCTTCAAACCCCCCAGGATAGGCAGCGCGAGGCTACCGTTGATACTAATGGCGGTCACCTGTACGACGGTCTTCATCGACGGGTTGCTCAGGTCGAACGGGATCTACAAGTACGCCTCAACGGTCTATGAAAACTTCAACGCTTGGTACTACGCAGCCCTCTTCACGGTCTCGCTGTTGGCTATCATAGGCATTCACGAACTAGGGCACAAGATAGTCGCTCGTATGAGGAAGATCGACTCGACTCTCCCCTACTTCATACCCGGGATACCGGGGGAGATACCAACTTTCGGAGCTGTTATACTCCAGAAGGGTCCCTTGGTCAACAAGGACGACCTCTTCGACCTCGGTATAAGTGGTCCCATCGCTGGGTTCGCCGTCAGTCTCCTCGTCCTCTTCTTAGCTTACTCAACGGCAATCTGGGTGCCCTATGGGACAGCAGAGGACTTGTACAGGTGGATGCAGAGCGAGGGAGGGATCTTCCTACCGAGGCCGTTCATCTTCGACATCTTCGAGAGCTTCTTGGGGAGGGACTCAGAGGTGCCCCTGATCGCCTTCACACCCTACGCGTTCCCGGCATGGCTGGGCATGCTGGTGACGGGACTGAACATGGTGCCCATATGGCAACTGGACGGGGGCAGGGTAATGAGGGCTCTGGTCAGCAGGAGAGTTCACATGATATTGTCGTACGTGGGCGCCGTCTTCTTGTTCATCACTGGTTACGTTCTGATGGCGTTACTGCTCCTGTTACTTATGCGGAACACCATGGATCTGCAACCGCTCGATACGGTCTCCTCGCTATCCCTATCGAGGAAGCTGATCTTTCTGGGTGGACTCGTGATGCTCGCGGTGACCTTCGTAGCCCTCCCCAGCCCCTTCATTCCTCAATTAAGGGGTCAGTGACGTAACCGTGCGGAATCAAGCAGACTGAGAGACCCTTACCGTGCAGACGAGTGATGTAGTGAACTGAGTCCTGGATCGTATCGAACGATCGAAAACCGCAAACTCCCTCCACGTAGCTCTTCGGGAGCGGTGTCACCATGCCCACGTGATAGTTCTCCCTTACCCCTTTTACGCTCGTGGCCATCAGATAGTGATAACTCGACTCATCGTCCACTTCAGAGGTCAACAAGTACCTCAACAACTTCTCTGAACCGATGCCCTTCTCGCACTCAGTCACGAGTATGACCGTACCGGAGCCCTTTATGACACGGGAGGATAAGAGGAGCGCATTGATGCTCAGCATGAGGGTCTGGTCGAGCGGCTCACCGCCAACTGAAGCTATGACCGCGTCGTAACGTTTAGGTAACCTAGCGACGTAGGACCCGCCACCTGTCTCATCGGACGAGACGGACAGGAGTGATCCGTCCAGTCCGAAGGAGAGGCCCACGGTCGTCACCTCTAAGGAGGACGCCCACCTTGATAACGCATCGGGCCATACGCCGACCATGCCCGAGACAGCCGTAATGAACCTCTGAGACGAACTCGAGAGACCACTGAGGGGTGTAGGTAAAGTCGGCACAATGAACGCCACACTCTTGATGTCTTTCAACAGATCACCTCTCTTTACGAAGTCATCCACCAGGTGGACCCCTTCCCTATCACTGAAGTCACGGATAATTACATCACCCATTACCTCACCGACCCTCCAAGTACTGAGGAGGATCGGCCTCGTCTCGAGTTGAGATATGAGGTCCGCGTACGCCCTCAGTGGTAGGTAATCTACGACAACCGCATCAGTACCCCTTGTCCTCTCCCGGACCTCTTCGACTACGTTCGAACTGATGTTCTCAGACCTTACTTGGGGTATCGCCGTGTAGACCTCAGCCTCATCGGGTAGATCGAACGAGTACTCGAATTTCCCCCTCCTCAACCAGTACTCCAACCATAGCTCGACCTCATGTCAGCCTCCAAGTGGAGTGGAACTCGCCCTCTCTATCGGATCTCCTGAACCCGTGGGCCCCGAACAGGTCACGTATCGCCTGTATCAAGTTAGTAGGTAGACGCTCTGAGGTCATCATGAGGAAGTAGTTGAACGCCGATGAAATAACGGGTATCGGTAGGCCTGAGGACGCGGAGAGCCTGATGAACTCCTTCCATCTCTCCACCCTCTCGAGGGTACCCTTCGTGAAGATGGGTGTGCTGAAGAGGTACCTGCTACTCGATTCTTCCGACTCATATGCCGTCTGCACTATCTTAGACCGGATTATACAACCCGAGCGCCAGACCCTTAACGCCCTGCGGGGCTCCGTCTGGTAACCGAGACTCTCGATGGCCGCGACCAGCATGGACAGGCCCTGCGAGTAACTCATCACGTACGTGCCGTAGAGCGCGGCCTCCGAGAGTCTTTCAGCGAGTAACCTTCCGATCCTCTCATATGTCAATCTAGGAAACGACTTACTCAGCGCCAACCTGTCGCCGCGTGACGTCGATGCAATCCTCTCAGTTACTGCCGCGTCGATGGAGGGGGCCGGAACTCCGAGCCTCATGGCCTCCTCGCTCGCCCACATCCCCGTGCCCTTCTGTTCCGCCTCATCGACCACCTTCTCCACCAACTCGACCTCACTACCCTCCTCGCGGAACCTCAAGACCTGCGACGCGGCCTCTAGAAGGTAAGATCCGAGCTCACTACCGTTCCACTCGGAGAAGCAGTCAGCGATCTGACCGTTGCTGAGACCCCCCACCCTCCTCAGGAACTGATAGACCTCAGCTATGCCGCCGAGCATGGCGTACTCTATGCCGTTGTGTACTATCTTCACGAAGTGCCCGGCTCCACCCCTCCCAAAGTACCCCTCGCATGAATCATCGTTATACTTGGCCGCGATCGACCGTAGGAGCTCCCTCACCTCGGCGTACCCAGTCTCATCTCCACCCACCATGATAGAAGGTCCTTTGAGCGCGCCCTCAACTCCACCACTCACACCGACCCCTAGGAACCTGATACCCTCACGTAGGAGCTCCTCGTAACGTCTCTCGGTATCTCTGAAGTGGGAGTTCCCGAAATCGAGCACTATATCGCCCCTCGAGAGCAGTTTCTTCAGCTCAGCTACGTAGTCGTCTACGGGTTTGCCAGCCTTGACCATTAAGATTACGAGCCTTGGAGGACTCAGGGAATCTACGAACTCTCTAAGCTCCCTGTAGCCCCTCACCCTCAAACTCCCGCACTTCTCCTTAAGGAAACTCTCGACCTTCTCGTAAGTCCGGTTATAGAGCGAGACGGAGTACCCTCGACTCTCCACGTTGATCACTATGTTCTCCGCCATGGGACCCAGTCCTATGATGCCGACCTCTCCCAAACCAGACTAGCTCCGTGTACCTCATAAGATAAATGTGTCAGTAATACGACCGGCTCTCAACTCGGATGGGAGGGTATTAAAACGTAATAAACGCCCGCTCCATTCCGACCCTCATGCGTTACGTCAGGGCTAGGGACTTGGAGGAGAGAACCAAGCGGATGGTCGATGCCCTCGGTCTGAACCATATAGACCCCGAGAGGGTGATCTGCATCAGGAGTTACGGATCTCGGTCCAAGAGGACGCTCGCTAGGGTCCATGCACCCTCGAAGGCCGTACTCGCGGCCCTGAACATGAAGCCCGTCTACGTGATAGAGTTCATTGAAGAAGCATGCAGGAGACTGACCGATGAGCAGCTGGAGGACGTTATTCTCCACGAACTGCTTCACATCCCCAAGTCGTTCAGTGGAGGCCTGCGTGGCCACGACGCTAGGTTCTCCTCGGAGTTAGAGAGTTACAGGAAGTTCCTCAGTAGAGCTCGCAGATACCGATGACCGTGCAAGGTGTGCTGTCAACCCCCTCTATTAATAGCGGAGCCACTATGACCAGATCGTAATAGTTATCCTTCCCCGCGAGCGCCATGTCCTCTATGATCAGGAGGTCGGGGGCCGACAGGAGAACTCTATGTGACCTCCATCCCTCATCTCTGTGACGCGGAGATCCTATGCTTATAGCGTCTGTGCCCACGCATCTGAGACGCGGATAGAACTTGATCAGGTACTTCGCGCCCTCCTCGGATATACACGGTCCATCGTTCGCGAACTTGACCGGATCGCTCACCGCCATGCGCTCGATACCAGTGCGTATCATGACTAAGCCCGACCTGGATATGGCCTGCTCATGCGCCTCGAGATCTCTTCTCGTTATCAGCTCCCCAGGTCCCTTGGGTACGTCTATAATGACTCCCCTCTTGAAGACTAACTCCTCCGGTCTGAAGTCCGAGATCGCTCGCCCCTCACCGTAGAAGTGTCTCTGGGCGTCCACGTGTGTTCCAACGTGGTTACCCAACATCATAGCGTAGCTGTTGCTCGTATCCCCTGAGGAGATCTGACGCAACGGTGAGACCCTCAGAGGCATCATTCCGGGGTACACCGGAGTCCTCTCAGATAGGGTCTTTGATAATAGTGCCGCCTTCAACTTTTCAATTCAATCCGTTCGTCGAGTTAAATAATTTTTCGATTCTCCACCTGAACGAGCTCGGTAAGGGTTTATATCTCTAGGCCCCGGCCTTTGAGGTGAGTATGGTGACCAGATCGCTCCAGTTGGGGTACTGGGCCGCGCAAGAGCAGTACTCGCCGGACACTCTCTTGAAGTTTGCGATACGAGCGGAGATAATGGGCTTCGACATCATAGTGACGAGCGATCACTTCCACCCATGGAGCGACACCGGTGGCCAAAGCGGTCATACGTGGATCTGGTTGGCGAGCGTGGCCGAGCGCACGAAGAAGGTCGAGGTCGGCACCGCGGTCACCACTCCCCTCTTCAGGTATCATCCCGCCATAGTGGCGCAGGCGTTCTCCACGCTCGACCACCTATATCCTGGGAGGATCTTCCTAACAGTCGGTACTGGACACGCGATGAATGAGGTGCCCTTAGGTTACTCCTGGCCGGGGTACAGAGAGAAGGTGGGTAGGTTGAAGGAGGCGATAGAGGTGATCAAACTCCTCTGGGAGGGTGACTTCGTGACGTATGAGGGCGAGTACTATAGGCTGAACACCGCAAAGCTCTACACGAAGCCCAAGAGCAAGATCAGATTATACGTCGCGACGTCCAATGAGAGAGTAGCCGAGATAGCAGGGACGCACACGGACGGGATCTTGACGAACCCGAGGGGACTAGAGAACCTTAAGGAGATAATCGAGTCGATGGAGAAGGCGGCCAGGCGCGCCGGGAGAGACCCGTCTACTCTGAGCAAGTGCATGGAGTTCAAGGTCTCCTACGACCTCGACTACCAGAGGGCACTAAGGGCGGCCAGTTTCTGGGCGCCGACCGCTATACCGAGGGAGAAGAGGGAGAAGGTCGCCGACCCAAGGGTTCTGGAATCTATGGTGACGGAGAAAGAGATAGAGAAGATAAAGCGGACCTGGCTGATAACGACGGACTCCGACGACATATTCAAGGCACTGGGGGATTTCCTGAAGCTAGGGTTCGATAGAGTATACATACATAGCGCCTCCCCCAACGAGGAGCGATTTCTGAACCTCCTAGGCAGGGAGATACTGCCTTGGATGAGGGAGTACTGGGAGGAGCTGAGGGCTCCTATCAGATCTGCGGCGGAGTGATCTAAGACGTTACGGAGTGGTGCCACCTCAGGATGTACTCCGGTAACTTCAGTCCCCTCTCCTGTAGTTTGTAGACCAGTAGGAGCGGTATGGGGCTGGAGGCGAACGCGGCCTTAAGATAGAAGTCATTGGGACCACCATCGAAGGAGTTGGATGGTATGTAGTACGAATAGTCCGAAAGGGCCTCTATCGTTGATCCCTTGGTACCGACTATTGATGCGACGACGCCCCCCATCTTCTTGAAGTTCTTACACCACGCGGCAACGACCTCTATCTCTCCGCTCTGAGATATGACCAATAAGAGATCTCCAGCCCTCGGTGAGGGCGTGCTCGCGTCCCCTGCGACATAGACCTGGTCCCCTATGGCCCTCTTCACGTGTCCCAACCTCACTGCGGTCATTCTGGCTACCTCCCTGCTGCTCCCTAAACCGGCAAGGAAGCAGACGTGCCTTTTCTCGAGCATATCGACGACGGTCTTCATGAAGTCCGATCTCACGACGTCCTCCACCACCTTCGTCACCTCCGAGGTGAAAGACGCTATGTACTCACGGATCTGACTGGCCGGCGCGTCCCTGTTCAAGGTCTCGGCCAACCCATAGAGGAACAGGAGACCTCCGAGAATGAAGACGTCCTCTAATATACCAACTGATCTGAACTCGACGGTATCGATCTTGTCTTCACTGAGCTCCCTCCCCTTCAGGACCATGAGTGTGCCGTACTTGTAACCGAGTTTACCTAGCGGAGACTCCGGGTCACTCGTTATCACGTCTATCTTATGGTCCTTATAGTTCTCGGACTTGGCGATCAATAACGCGAGCTTTTGAGCGTCGATCAGCGGTAGGAGAGACTTCCCGCTACCGGAGAGTATTAGGAGCGAGATCTGCCCGAATCGTCTCCTCAACGTGGGCGCGGCCTCGTCTATATGCCTCGCGGGGAAGCCTATGTCACCCCTATCGATGACCACCTTACCGTTCTTCATCTTAGCTAGCTCGCTACAGAATATGCTCAGGGCACCCTTCGTCCTCCCCTCAGCGCTTGGTACTATAACGCCGGAACTCCTGATATCGGTATAGATGTCCTCGGTCGCCTTGTTGTCCAGTTCGTACAGATTGTTTACGATTTTGTTGATGAAACCAATCGAGGCGGAAATTTCACCCATCCTAAGTTCACCTCTCTCTCCCTGAATAAAAGTATTAACCCATTAACATGGGTTTTTCATAGGTCCTCCCATTTCACGTATCTACGGGCCAACAACCCCTCTACCACAACGAACCCAAGCAAGCCGGCTATTATATAGAGCAGTTCCACCTCACCTATCTCGCTCAGACTGAAGGACATCTGAATTATCCTCGCACAAACGTAAGTTGGAGTCAGGAAGGCCAGCTGTGCTATCTGGGGCGGGAGCAACTCGTGCGGGTAGAAGACCGGTGGTAGAACTGTCAGTAGTGCGGTGATCATGGGAGAGTAGGTCCATAGGTCCTTCAGCTCCTTTGCCCTGCTACCGATTATGAAACCCCACACCGATATGGTGATCCACAGCAATATCACGCACCCCCCTATCACCAATAGATTGAACACCGTGACGGGGACGACCTGTGAGATCAAGAACAAGATCATTACCAGTGCAGGTACCGTAATAATCAGGTTGCCGAGAGCGATACCGAAGTAGTAAGGTAGAGGGCCACTCGGCGACGCAACGAAGACGTCCTGGAGCCTCAAGAGGACGCGCATGTGAGCTATGTCCGTCTCCACTACTATGGTCGACGCGACCGTGATTGATATGAGGCCGCCTATCAGGGCATACGGCATGATAATGCTGCCCACGTAAACATACGCGAAGAAGATTATGGTAAATGGAGTGATGAGGTAGTTGAGGGCCCAGATGGGTTGCCTCTTGAACGGGATCAGGTTCGTGAGGTACGCTATCAGGAACGACCTCCACAACCCCATGAGAAGGCGCCTACCCCTCATTACTCAGCCCTGTTTACTACCTCGAGGAAGACGTCCTCCAGAGTGAGAGGAGATATGGTGGCTTTTGCTCCGTTACTTACAGCTATCTCCGCCAACTCCCTCGCACCCCTCAGGTCGGTATAGACCCTCACAATCGAGCCCAGTACGATACAACGCCCGTAACCCCTGACAAGACTCAGGTCTAGACGTGACGTCTCGAGGTCAACCCTCATTTTCTTCTCGATCCTAGCCTTCAACTCTTGAACTGAAAAGGACGCTAGGACCCTTCCGGCCTCCAAAATGGCTACGCTATCCGAGAGGACCTCAGCCTCTTCCATATCGTGGGTCGTCAATAGGACGGTCCTACCCTCACGAACAGACTTCCTAACGACCTCCCACACTCTGTGCTTGCTAACAGGATCTAGACCTATCGTAGGTTCATCGAGGAAGAGTAGATCGGCCTCGGACGCCAACGCCATCCCGACAAGCACGCGCCTCCTCAAGCCGCCTGAGAGGTTGGAGGCTGGAACGTTCATGTAATCTGAGAGTTCCAGGTCTTTTAAGTAGCTCCTCGCCCGCTCCCTCGCCTCACTACGTCCTATCCCCCGTATGTTCAGGTAATAGTAGACGTGTTCCCACGGCGTGCAGAGGTGCAGGGGATGTGACTCCTGGGGCACAACGGCCACCCTCTCCCTAACCATCTTAGCCTCCCTCTCAACGTCATATCCCAATACCCTTAACTCACCCTTGGTCTTTCTGAGCTGTGTGGCCGCTATCCTCACGAAGGTCGTCTTCCCCGCTCCATTTCTACCCAGCAAGGAGACTACCTGTCCCCTCATGACCTTCAAGGAGAAGTCCTCAAGTGCCCATCTGAGACCGTCGTAGGTCTTATAAAGTCTTGTCGCCTCTATGGCGATCTCACTCATGTCTTCTTTATGAGGACGTGTGCCAACTTCTGTTCGATTCTAAAATCGAGCACAACGTTCCCCGTAAATTCAGACCACTGTCGTAACTGTTCATCTGAACCAGGGCTGTATTCTGCGACCACGTGGACAACCTCTCCTGGAGGTATAGAATTTATCATATCAGAGAGTACCATCAGTACCTGAGCGCAATCTACGCCTATCGCGGCGTAGACGTGATCCGGTACGTGATCGAAGCACATCAAACCTCTCCTCTTTGAGTCCTCAGCGACCCTATCAGATATCTCATCCCATTTTTGGAGGGAGCTGATTGAGCCTCTATCCAGTACCTCCGCCTCATAGATCCACCCGTCCTCGTAGTCCCCTATTTGTAAACGATGTGGGTTATCCGACACGCCTTCATTGACCCTCAATATCCTGAGTCCTATAGGTGAGTGCACGTTACCGAGAAATTTGCGCCCTTCAATCATGAACAACACCCCCTCGGGTTCTATGACCGTCCCCTCCCCCTTCAGCTTGATCCTTCTGATCTTGCCAAAGAGGGCCTGCGTGATAGGGAGTAGTCCTAAGCGAGAGATAGAACCGTCCCTTACCTCGAACCACAAGTTACGCTCATAACTGTAGAGAAGATCTTCCCTATACTTACATCCTTGGATCACGTTAGCCCCTGCAGACATCCAACTGACATCATCTGTTATGCGGAGAAATAAAAAGGTAAAAAAGCAGGCCTGTAAATTAACGCTCTATCGGTAGGCCCACCACGTTGCCCCACTCGGACCAACTACCGTCATAGTTCCGTACTTTCGGATACTTCAACAGATACTTCAGTACGAACCAAGTCACGGATGACCTCTCACCTATTCGACAGTAGGTGATGACCTCCTTATCGGGCGTTATCCCTAAAGACTCATAGAGCCTCCTCAGCTCCTCAACTGACTTGAAGGTCCCGTCCTCGTTTATGGCCTTTGCCCACGGTACGTTCACGGCACCCGGGATGTGGCCACCCCTCTGCGCGTGTTCAGTCGGATACTCCGGTGGCGCTAAAATTTTACCAGCGTACTCGTCAGGAGATCGTACGTCAACCAAGCACACGTTCGTACTCCCCAGTCTAGATCTTACGTCGGGTAATAGTATTCTATACTCGTAGTTGACCCTCGTGACTTTGTACCTAGTCTGCTTATTACTCGGTACGTCTTTCACTAACGGCCTCTCCTCCTCGATCCACTTTCTCCTACCCCCGTCCATCAGGCTCACCCTCTTGTGGTCGTATAGCTTGAAGACCCAGAACGCGAACGAAGCGAACCAGTTGTTGAAGTCGCCGTAGAGCACAACCCACGTCTCATTCGATATCCCGTTCCTCTCCATTAACTTCTCGAAACCCTCCTTGCTGACGATATCCCTCTCGAGCTCATCGTTTATATCCCTCTTCCAATCTATGAGCGTAGCGCCTTCTATGTGACCTTGGTGATAGGCCGCCGTGGGTTCGTAATCGACCTCCACCACCCTTACGTTATCAGCCTTTCTGTTGTTCCAAACCCAGTCTGTCGTCACTAAAGGAGGTGATTCTTCGGTAGACATCAGCGATCCAATATCTTAGGTTATTATTATATTATTATATCTAACATATTATTGAGTTATATGTCCATGGATGTTTGAAACGATCGATTAACTATTTTATGTAGTTAAAAACGCTTTTATACTATAAGTAAGCCATATATACTGAGGAAACGAGAATGAGCAGTTTAGAATTTGACGGAGTAATTATAGGTGCAGGACACAACGCCTTGGTCTTGGCCGGGTACATGGCTAAGTCGGGTCTGAAAGTGGCCCTGATCGAGAGGAACGTCACGATCGGCGGAGGATGCGGTACCTACATGCATCCGGAGTATCCGGGGTTCCTTCACGAACTCCACTCCCAATTCCACAGGAACATTCCGAATCTACCGTGGTACAGGGACCTAGAGCTCTCAAACTACGGCCTTGACTACATATATCCACAGGCGAACAACGGGACGCCACTCAGCAGCGGTAAGAACATCGTAGTACACGCTAACCCCGACGTCTCCTACAAGTCCATCGAGAGGATCTCCAAGAAGGACGCCGACTCCTATTACAAGGTCTACCACAAGTACCAGGAGATGGGCAGGAAGATATGGTTCGTCCGCGATTACTCGCCCCCACTCCCTCCGGATGAAGAGGCTCGACTCCTAGAGAAGAGCGAGATGGGGCGCGAGTTCCTCCAGATCAACAAGAGGAGCGCTTACGACATCGTCATGGATCTATTCGAGTCCGTGGAGATGCGCACGTTCTACCTCTTCCTCTACTCTATCAGAGGATATCTACCATCGCCCGAGAGCAAGAACACAGGTTTCGCTGCAGTCGCCATGACTTATCTGGGAAACAAGGCCATGTTACCGCGAGGAGGCTCAAGGATGCTCACCAACGCCCTGAGCAAGGTTGTACTCACGCACGGGGGGATGATATTCGAGAACCACGAGGTCTCGAGGATAATCACGAAAAACGGGACTGCGATCGGTGTGGAGACCACTAACGGGAGGAAGTTCATGGCGAAGAAGTTCGTGGTGAGCAGCGTGGATCCGACCCAGACGTTCCTAAGGTTCATAGATGACGGACACCTCGGGAGCGACTTCTTGAAGAAGGTGAGGAACTACAAGTACGGTGCATCGGCTAGGAGCTTCGGCGTCCTTTTCACTCTACACGCTGGAATCCACCAGCCCCCACGTTACGCATCGGAGAAGTGGGATCCGATGATCAACGAGGTCTTCAACACGTGCATAGGCTATGAGACGCCCGAGTCGATAATCAAGCACATTCATGAGACGATGGAGGGGATCGTACCCTCAGAGATAGGACTCCAGTGTGCTGTTCCGACACTCTTTGATCCAACGAGGGCACCTAAGGGTAAGCACGTGCTCCTCGCGTGGCAGTTCGCTCCGTATCATATAAAGGGTCACGGGCCAGAGAAGTGGGACGAGATAAAGTACTCGTATCTCGAGAAGGTCTTAGACAGGTGGGCCGATTACGCACCGAACCTCAGGAAGTCCTCGGGCAACATCATATACATGTTCCCGCAGACCCCGCCTGATACGGAGAGGCACCTCATAAACATGAGGGAGGGAGACTTTCACGTGGGCGCCCTGATACCAGAGCAACTCGTGTACAACAGGCCCTTCCCGGAGGTCTCAAACTACCGCACACCGATAAAGAACCTCTACCTCACAGGAGCACCAACCCACCCAACCGGCAACATAACTGGAGCACCGGGCTACAATACCGCTCGAGTGATCGCGCAAGACCTCGGGATTAATCTCTGGTGGAATCCACCAGATCCGAGGAGGGAGTGGGCCTCACTAGAGTGATATCAAACGATACAGCTCTCTATCATCAAATTTTTTTGACTCAGTTTCACTCTAAACATATATATTTAACATCTTTAGGGATATCTGGAGATGCCGATAGCGTTCGTCCTGATAAATACGGAGATCGGATCTGAGGAGGACGTGGTGAAGCAGTTGAAGAGGATAGAGGCCGTCAAGGAGGCGTACGCGGTCTATGGAGTCTATGACATAATCGCGAAGGTTGAGGCCGAGTCGATGGACAAGCTGAAGGAGATAGTCTCGTGGAACATAAGGAGGTTAGACAAGGTCAGGTCCACCCTCACCATGCTAGTCATGGGAAGCGAGGGCAAGACCTAGAGGTCTGACCAGGTGACGCCTCGCCGATACCGCAACCTCATACATCCCCGGCCTCAGGTCCCTCTCGATCACCTCTATCTCTGGCGTACCACCCAACCTAATTCCACACCTCCTACACCTGTAACCCTTACCGAATCCCGCAGACTCACCCCTCTTGCCACATGTCCCGCATATGGGAGGCCTGACCGTCACGATTTCGGCTAACCTCAAGATGAGTAACTTCTCGAGGTTCATGGTTATCCCCTGAGGTTTATGCTTGATCGCACCGAACGCAACCACCTCGTCTCCAGGGAGGAGGCTGCACACTACTCTCCTGAAGGAGAGGGTAGGTTCGTAGGCGGCCAGTGTCAGGTGACCAGTGTAATCCGTTATCTTTGCGAACACGTGACCCCCCCTCTCAACGTACGGCTTACCCACTACTACTCCCCTCACTGATGCAGAGACGCCGTGTCTTACCTCGGACACCCGCGATTCAACGTAATGGATGTCCGTCGCCTGATTGGTCGCGAAGATCTCCCAGAAGTCGACTCTCTCGTCGATCTCGATCATCTGGAGCGCACCTTTCAATACCTCCCTCGAGGTGCCGCGTATGCCGACAAGGACGGGACACGGCGTGTGCGGCGTCAATCTGACGCTTCGTTTTTCGTAATCGTAATTATCGAATGTGTACGGTCTCGTAGACTGATCCATCCTGATTACAGAGTCTGGTGAGACCCTCCGCGGTCTCCCCCAGTTCCCTCGCTCCCTATAAGCGAGTAACTCGTAGGTAAGCAGGTGAGACTCATCTACCGATGTGGCAGAGAGTGCTCCTATAAGCCCCCTACCCTCTTTGAAATACTTGTAGGCCAGAGCGTACTCGTCGCATAACCTCATAGCCTCATCGATATCCACCAGCTCCCTCAGGGTCCTCAGGTAGAAGTCTCTGAGACGCTCCATGACACCGTAGGGCATAAACACTATGCCTGGATCAGTACCCTCGTCGTCTAAGTCCGCCAGCTCACGAACCACCTCAGATACCACCCCGATAGCACTCTCAACCGTGATGCGACCCAGTTTGACGGAGAAGCCAACGGCTGCGTTACCGCGGGTCTTGTAAGGACAGTTGGGGTTCAGCCTGACGAGCACTGGGTCTCCTACCCTGACGCATCCCAACAGCTCTAGGGCTCGGAGGGCCCTACAACCTACGTACGTCGTACACATGGTCCTCTTAGAATCGGTATCGTCGATTCCGACCCTCACTACCTCCCTACTCAAATCTACGGTGAAATTGCATTCACACCTCATATACTTAAAAGGGTGGTTTTATTACTTGGTCTTTGGGTCGATCAGAGTGTTAGTGAGGGAGGTTCTCAGGAGACTCGAGCCTTACGCGTTCGAACCATCGGATAGAGAACTCGCATCGCTGGTTGGACTGAGACCGGATCAGATAGTCCGGTTAGATACCAACGCCTCGCCATATTACCCAAAGGGAGTGATCAACTCGGTCTGCAGATCGGTCTCCAAGATCAGACTCAACCACTACCCCGATACAAGCTATGCGTCCCTCCGTCACTATATCTCCTGCTACGCGGGTGTCGGTCCTGATAATGTCATACCGACCAACGGTGCCGACGAGGGGATCGACATAGTGACTCGGGCGTTCGTCGAGAAGGGCGATGAGGTCCTAGCGCCGCATCCCACATACAGCTACTTCAGAGTCTCCTCAGAGATACAAGGGGCCGAATTCATCAGGATCGATAGCGATGATAAGTTCAGGATCGATATAGGTGCGTTAATCTCCCGCGCCTCAGAGAGGACCAGCCTGATCTTCCTGTGCAACCCGAACAACCCGACAGGTCAGTCGTTACCCATGAGGGAGGTTGAACGGATATGCAGTTCTGTCGAGGTGCCCGTGCTGGTGGACGAGGCCTATTACGAGTACTGCGGGACCTCAGCGGCCCCACTCATCGAGAAGTACCAGAACCTTATAGTGGTGAGGACTCTCTCGAAAGCATTCGGTCTGGCGGGCATACGCATAGGTTACCTCCTGGCATCTGAAGAGACCGTGGACCTGCTCAACAAGGTCAGGCCTCCGAACAGTCTCGGAGTACTCAACATAGCAATAGCAGAACGTGCACTCAGGGACCCTCAGTTCGTCAAGAGGTTTGTCGAGAGGATCGCCGGGGTGAGGGAGTGGCTCTACAGAGAACTCGCGTCGATTAAATCGTTGGAGGTCTTCCCCTCAAGGACGAACTTTTTACTCGTCAGGCTGTTAAAGGGAGACTCACAGGATCTCTGGACCAGACTCTTAAAGAGGGGACTAGTCGTCAGGAGGTTCGCAAGCGATCCGATGCTGAGGAACTGTCTGCGGATAACTATAGGTGAGATGAAGCACGCGAGGGTAATTGCAAACGTAATAACGAGGTACATAGAGGACGCTGAGGGGGAGGTTTGATAAGGGTCTTCAGCATAGACGTCAACACACAGAAGAGGGTCGAGCTGGTAAACATAACGCGAAGGATCAACGAGAAGATATCGGAGGCGAGGGTCAGGGACGGCGTCGTTGTCGTCTTCACGAGACACACAACGTCCGCGCTAATAATCAACGAGGACGAGGAGAGGTTGAAGAGGGACATACTGGTACTGATGGACAGGCTAGTGCCGACCGGTGCGGGATACAGACACGACGAGATAGATAACAACGCCGACGCGCACCTCAGGCAGAACCTCATGCAACCCTCGCTGACCGTACCCATCGTGAACGGCCGTATGGCACTGGGGACTTGGCAGAACGTCTTCCTCTTTGAACTGGACGGCCCGAGGACTCGAGAGGTCACGGTAGTCTTAATCGGTGAGTAGAAATCTCAGGAGAATCTCTGATAGGCCTCGTTTAATTCCCTCCTTAACCTCTTGACCCAGTCTTGGAAGCCACCCTTCATCTCCGGGTACTCCATATATAATTTGATTAGTTTCCTGCTCTTGTCTGCTGTGAACTTTAGGTTTCGCGCGAGTTGGGGCTCCTGCCTTATCCTCGA
Source organism: Aigarchaeota archaeon (assembly GCA_025059745.1). Taxonomy (GTDB): domain Archaea; phylum Thermoproteota; class Nitrososphaeria_A; order Caldarchaeales; family Calditenuaceae; genus JANXDH01. The sequence continues at coordinate 560,698 of JANXDH010000004.1, forward strand.
CCTCAACTCACCGTCCGTGAGCAACCTGATCAGGTTACTCAACCTCGGAAACCGCGGGTGCTCTCGTCTCTTTATGCTCTCTATGTCGTCTTGGGAGAGGAAGTACCTCATACCGAAATCTATCTTCTCGTTGGGGAGCGTCTGAAGGTACCTCCTCAGCACCTCGAAGCTCGCCATCTGATAGCCATAGGCGTGGACGTAATCAACGTTGTACTTCCAGAGTCCGTCCTCGCTGGTATCATTCGACTCGACCGCCTCTACCAGCACCTTCCCTAAAATCACGCTCGCGTATAGGGCGGGCCCCATCCCTCCTGCGTCTATCGGCCTCGGCATCCACGCGGCGTCTCCAATAATAACGAAACCGTTGGCTACCATGCAGTCGTTCTGTCTCCTCACCGGCACCTGCCAGGTGCTGTACTCGTTACCAGAATCTTGCGATCCCGCGGCTAATCTGGCGTTCCTTATCGCCTTGTTTCGCCTGACGTACTCGTCGATCAGACTGACCAGCGTGTCCTCCTTTCCGTACGCCCTATTTCGCCGCTCCAAAGCCTTCCTCTGCACCCCGAGGCCGACGTTCATCTTCGACTCGCCCTTTGGGAAGACCCAGCAGTAACCTCCAGGTGCGAGGTACTGATCGAGGTGTATAATACAGTACCTGGGGTCAAACCAAGTCTCGTCATCACCCGCCCGCTCGAAGTCTAGTATATAACGCCCCGTCGCCTCCATGTCGTTCTCTTTATCTATCTCGCGTTCTATCAGAGTATCTATTGGTATATGGGCCCTCAAGACTGATGCCGATCCGGAGGCGTCGACGACCACCCTCGCCCTTACCCTCACCGGCGTTTGGTCTGATAACCTGAGACCCGCGACTCCGACTATCCTGCCGTTCTCCGAGAGCAGCGTCCTCGCATCGATCTGGTAGAGGACCTCTACACCGAACCTCTCGAGGTACTCCCTCTGTTTCTGCGGCCAGAGCTTCCTGTTGAGCATGTATCCCTCTCCGTCAAAGAGGACCTTGACTTCGTGGTCGGGGGAGTAGACCAGCACGCCGTCGACCTCATGCTCTATCTCGGGGTACGAGTAGGATATGTTCAGGGAGTTGCAGACGGTATCGAGACTCCTCTTACTGACGGCGTCGCCACACGACCACCCCCTCCTAGTCTTCTTGCCGAACTCGCCCGGAGGGTTGCGGTCCACCAATATTACCCTCAGATTCTGGTTTGAGAACTTAGCGACGGCCATCGCGGTGTGTGAGCCGGCTGGACCTCCGCCCACAACCACGACATCGCATTCGTACTCCATTCAGCCCTCATCTAATTTCTTTACTATAAAAACCATAGTCTACTGAACGTGTTGTTTGGATGCACTTATAAGTACCTGACCGAGAGAGACTCGTGGTATGAGGGTAGGAGAGTTAGCGCCCAACTTCTCTCTGCCAGATCACGAAAACAGAGTCCGCTCCCTCAGAGACCTCTTGGAGAACAAGAAGTTCCTTATCCTCTACTTCTATCCCAAGGACGATACCCCGGGTTGCACCAAGGAGGCGTGCGGCTTTAGAGACCTACTGAATGAGATCCGTGGGATGAACGGCGACGTGGTGGGGATAAGCGTGGATGACGCGCGCTCCCATCAGTCGTTCTCTAAGAAGTACTCTCTGGGCTTCACCTTATTAACGGACAGCAAGGGCGAGGTCGCTCGACTCTTCGACAGCTTCAGCGAGGAGAAGGGCAGGTGTCTCAGAAAGACATTCGTGATCGATGAGAAGGGTAGAGTGATTGGTGCGTTCGAGGAGATTAAGGCAGAGGATCACCCGCTGAGGGCCTTGGAGTACGTCAAGGAAAAGATCGGTAGAGGCTAGGGATGGGCGCGCGGATGTTCGACGATCCCCAAGTAGATCTCCCCCCTCTGTGATCTGTACGCAGGTACCCCGATCGCCACGGTCATCATGTTCTCCTTATCCGCGGCATGAGGCGAGAAGAACTCTCTGACGTCGTCATCGTAAAACGTCAGGCCCGTAGCGCCCAGACCCAGTGCGTAAGCCGCGAGGTACGTCCTCCCAGCGCGGACCCCAGCCTCTAACTGGCACGCCCTGTAACCCCTCTCTCCGAGCATCTTCACCACCTCTCTCACGTCAGCCATGAAGAAGAGCACCGCGCTCGCGTCGCCCCCGAGGTCCTGCTCCAGACACAGGTGCCTCGAGACCGTCCTAAACCTCCCCCTCTTCAAGCCAACCAGACTGTCTCTGACCCGATCGTAGAAGTATGCGCCCTCCTCTAGTCCGTCTACCTCGTTTACTATTAAATAGATATCGAGTAACGAGAGGGTTGGCTTTATGGTGAAATCGGAGTTCAGGCTCGATGAAGAACAGCGCAATATCGTCTCTAGGTCTCCCCTTTTTATTGGCCTGCGGCTGAACCGCCTCGTGGAGCCCCTCTGGAGTATCACCTCGTGGAGAGGTCTATCGTTCTCTGATGGTATCTCGACCCTCATATCCACCAGTCTATCGTCGGTGATCTTCGACCTAGCGTACTCAGCGACGCGGGCCCTCCACTCTCTGAGAGCTTCTGCACTCTGTAATGCGGAGGTCTCGAAGGCCTTGACTATCGCCGGGTAACTCAACTCTCTGGGTGAGTACGGTAGCCTCGGGAGATCCAGACTATCCAGCTGTTCGATGGCCCTAGGTACGGTAGCTGCACCCCCATTGACCTTCATATCAAGGACGGCGATCGCTGACTCCTCCATCCCGCCTATCCCCAATAAGTCGTTGACCCTCTTGTCAACGAACCCTACAAATATCTTAGACTCGATACCTAACGCGTTGGCTACGGAGATCATGTTCGCAAGGATGACCCCACCATCCCAGAAGGAGTGGCGATAAGACCTCTCTCCGTACTTCCACGCGTTGCGCCAGGGAACCGAGGTGAGAATTACGCTCGCCCCACACCCCTTCACCGAGTCGTCCAACGTCGCCTCCCTCATCCACCATCTGAAGTCTCCCCTCCTCAGTACTGTCAGCACGAACTCTCCCGGGTCAAAATGGTAGACCCCTTGCTCCAAACCCACCACGTTATGACTGACCACGTAGAGCTCTGATTGATAGAGTGCGCCAGTGCACGGTGCTGCCCTGAAGTAGAACCTCTCGCCGAAGTACTCCCTGACTCTAGTTATCCCGTAGGAGAAGAATAGCAGCCCCGAGAGTGAACTGACGTCCAGACGTTCCATGACCTCAGATCTGCCCGTTATCGATCTCAGGGCCGAGCTCTTTGGTAGTCTCAACTCCTTGGGCAGGTGAACCCTCTCACCGTCTAGGTAGACCTTGAATGGGTAGGGCTTGTTGCTCCAGTCCAACCTGTGGCCTGAACTCCTAATGCTGATGTAGCTGTGTTTGGTTGACTCGTGGTAAGTTAATGCGTAGCTCTCCTCCCCCCTCATACTGACACCCCATCGACCACTCCACGTGATAAAAGTGTCGCGTTTTTATCTCGCTTGGTTTATCATGTAACTGGGTACTTGCCGGGACCCGGGTTCAACCTTAGGGCCTTTAAGGAGGCCGTAGACGAGCAGATGAGTCAGCTGCCTGACCTGAGGTCCTTCTGTGACCGCTGTCTGAGGACAGAGAGGTGGAGGGGGAGCGTGGTGTTGATGGTAGTGGACGCCTCTTTCACCTCCATCGGCATGAGCTACCTCAGGGCCGTGGTCCCGAGCGTTCTGAACTTCGAGAGGAGGTTCGTGAGGAGCGGTGTGATCGCATCCCTGAGGGACCTGACCGAGGTGCCGACAAGAGCTCTTAAGGCCGTGTGGAAGAATGAGCGTTCTTGGGCGATCGCCAAGGGCATAGCTGAGACCCTGACAGGACTCTCATCCGACGATAGGTCTGCGCTCCGAGGGTGGGCCGAGCGGAGTAGCCTCTCAGGTATGCGGGATGATCCGATAGGCCGTCTGAAGGGTGTAGGGCCGGTCACCTTCCAATACCTGCGCATGATGGGAGGTGTGGACACCGTCATGCCTGATAAGGTCGTCAAGAAGGTCCTCAACGAATTCATTATCAAGTCTGGAGGTGTGGCCCCAAAGGGTAACGTAGAGTTCGTCGAGACGATAGAGTGGCTGGCCAGGGAGTGTGGTTACAGGCCGGTAGAGCTCTGCTGGATGACCTGGTTGCTCACGTCCGATAGGGAAGTACGAGTAAATTATGACACCGCGATACTGGAACGCATCTAGTTCTCTTGAATCGATCCCTGACCGGTCCCGCTTAATACAGAGTTAAATGATGGGAAACTCGACGAGGTTACGTAATGAAGACGGCGCTGGAGGAGTACGTGTTCCAGGACTTCACCGTGCTGACCTTGGAGAGTCCCACTTTTAAGGAACTGGAGGACCTCGGTAGTAGGTTCGGGTTCCACAGGTTAGAGATAGAGGACTGTCTATCTAGGAGACAGCTCTCCAAGATCGAGCACTACCCTGACCACCTTTTCGTCATACTCCGCTTCCCGGCCATGATAGGCAAAGAGAAGGTCGTCGTCCCAGCTCAACTATCAGCATTTCTGAGGGACGATTACCTAGTCATCGTACACGACCCGCGGCTCAGCTCGTTAAAGAACGTCATAGCTGAACTTAAAGGGAAAGAGGGCAAGATAAAATCGCCCAGCTTCGTCCTCTATAAGATCATAGACAGACTCATCGATGACCTCTTTCCGATATTAGAGAATCTAATGGACGACATAGAGGCGATCGAGGACCTCGTGTTCGACGAGAAGCTGGTAGGGGTCAGAGAGGTGTCCACCCTCAGGAGGAGGGTCTCCTCATTGAGGAGGATAGTTTATCAGTTACGAAGGACCTTGGGCGACCTAGCCGTTGAACTCCAGATGAGGAGCAAGGAGGACCTCTCGGCCTACCTGAGAGACCTCAACGATCACGTAGAGAAAGTCTGGGAAGTGCTTGAGGAGGCAAAGGAGGTGATAGAGATCTACAAGGACACGGACTTCGTCCTCAGCACCGAGCTCACTAACAAGATCCTAGCCGTCCTTACGGTGATATTCACAGCGACCATACCCGCGACACTGGTGGCGTCATTCTACGGCATGAACGTCGATCTCCCGCTGGCCGACTTACGTCTGCCTCTGATAGGGGAGTACAGCGCGTTCGCCATACTTGTGGGGGGCTCCCTGACGATAGCCGGCGTCATGATGTACTTCTTTAGAAAAATAAGGTGGCTCTGAGAATCACATTTAAAGATTCAGAGAGGCGTTCGATAACGAGCGATAGTCCTCATCCGAGAGTCTCCACCCAGATGCCCCGGCGTTCTCCTCTAGGTGGGGTCTCTTGATGGCCTTCGGTATCGTGATCACGTTCTCATCATGGACGACCCAGTTCAGTAGTATCTGGACCGGCGTCCTCTGGTACCTCTCGGCGAGTCTCGACACGACCTTATACAATTCGCTCCTCTTGTTATTGAGCTGTGCGAGCAGACGGCCCTTTCCCAACGGGCTGTAAGCGGTTACTGTGATCCTTTCGCGAGAGCAGTGTTGTAGGAGGCCGTTCTCGGCCCACCTCGACAGCAGGCTATACTCGACCTGATTGGCGACCACCTCGGTCACCGAGAGGTACGACCGCGCCTGCTCTACCTCATCGATTGAGAAATTGCTCACACCGATGTGTCTGATCTTACCGTCTCTGTAAAGCTTTTCCAGGGCCTTCATCGTGTCCCTGAGCGGTACCTCCCTGTTCGGCCAGTGTATCATATAGAGGTCTACGTACTTCATTCCGAGCCTCCTAAGAGTTGCATCACACGATCTTATCACGTCATCGTATCTGAGGTTGGTGGGCCATACCTTGCTGGCCACGAACACCTGATCACGCGGGTACTGCCTGAGGGCCTCGCCGACCAACTCCTCTGCGTGCCCCGCAGCGTACATCTCTGCAGTATCTATGTGCGTCATCCCTAACTCGACAGCATACTTGATTGCATTGATAGCATCTAGGTCGTGGGAGTAGTCGGGTATAGACCTGCCACCGATCTCCCAGGTCCCTAATCCTATCTCGGGGATATACTCGTCTGTGGACCCGAGTCTCTTTTTAATAATCGACATCTGGTTGATACGTGTTAAAGGACATTTTTTAATTTTTTCCCTCTTTTACGCACGCCCTCCGAGGACCCTCGAGATCATCGAGGTAGCCCCCAGTGCTAGCGCCCGTGACCGGCGACTCCGTTTTATCACGAAAAATTAGGAGCGTCCTAATATTTAGTCGTGACGCTGTAAGGTAATCATAACACTCCTTGTGCACAGATCTAATCAATAGACGCGAGCAAGCCCTCGAGCGATCAACTAAGAGCCAACGAGATCGAGTCAGTTCATCACAAACAAATTTTTTAGGCGCTCCCCCCTCCTTACCATTAGATACCCGCATATGGCAGGCGTTATCGAGACCGTCAATTTAGTCAAACGATTCGGTGATGTGGTGGCTGTCGACGACGTTAGCATAAGCGTTGAGGACGGTGAGCTCTTCGGTTTCCTCGGACCTAACGGGGCGGGGAAGACCACCACCATCAATATACTCACCACCCTAATGCGTCCAACATCAGGTAGGGCTGTGGTGGGAGGTTACGACGTGGTAGAGAACCCCAACGAGGTGAGGAGGATCGTTGGGGTAGTGCCTCAGGAGTTGACGGTCGATGAGGATCTGACTGGATGGGAGAACCTGATGCTCCAAGGCGGGCTGTATCACCTGTCGAGCGCCGCTCGGAGGCAAAGGGCCGAGGAACTGCTCGAGCTCGTGGGCCTCTCAGACGCAAAACATAGGAGGGTGGAGACCTACTCGGGGGGCATGCAGAAGAGGTTGGAGCTGGCATGCGGACTTATGCATCGACCAAAAGTGTTGTTCCTCGATGAACCTACATTAGGGCTCGACGTCCATACGCGCTCGGCCATATGGGAGTACATAAGGAGGTTGAGGGACGAGCTGAACATAACTATATTCTTAACCACTCATTACCTTGAGGAGGCCGACGCGCTCTGCAACAGGGTGGCTATAATAGACAAGGGGAGGGTTATGGTGACCGGTACGCCGAGCGAGCTGAAGGTGAGAGTAGGGGGTGACATAATAGAACTCGAGACGTTCAACGGTCACGAGGGTCTGGTCCACGCTCTGAAGGAGATAGACGGGGTGAAGAGGGTGATTAGCAGAGATAGGGCGTACCATCTGACCGTTGAGAGGGGAGAGGAGGTGTTGCCGACCATCCTGGAGGCGTTCGTCAGGTTGGGCGTCAAGGTAACAAAAGTCACGATGAAGAGGCCGACGTTGGACGAGGTATTCTTAGAATACACTGGTAGGCAGCTGAGACAGGAGAGCTCGGACTGGGAGGACAAACTCAAGAGCAGGTTCACCATCAGGAGGATTAGATCTTGAAGACGGCATATGGTCGTCTAGCGGGTGAGGCAGTCTCATGAGTACTCGGTTGCGTGACTTGATCTCTATCACCAAGCCAAAGATCGCGCTGTTGAACCTGATGACCTGCCTCACCTGCTACTTCGCTGGTAGCGGCCCTATCGTCGGCGCACTACCGCTCTTTATCTCGGGATACTTGGCCGCTGGTGGATCTGCAGTCCTCAACAATTATCTCGATAAGGAGTTGGACTCAAAGATGCGTAGGACAGTCAAAAGACCAATTCCCTCTGGAAGGTTAAACCCCTTCCTTACGCTGGTCATGGGTTTACTGATGCTCATCGCATCTCTGGTGATCTCCGCCTACACCCTTAACCCGTTAACGTCTCTACTCATGCTCTCAGGAGCCCTGTTCTACGTGATCGTCTACACCCTCGTCCTGAAGAGGAGGACGTATTGGAACATCGTCATAGGTGGGGCCGCGGGTAGCTTTCCACCATTGGCGGGGTGGGCCGCTGCCACAGGTACGGTAGCCGCAGTACCGGCGTTGCTCGCGGTCTTAATTTTCCTCTGGACCCCAGGACACTTCTGGGCGCTCTCGATAAGGGCTGTGGATGATTACAGGGCCGCGGGTATACCGATGCTCCCAGCTGTAGTGGGCGTTGAGAGGGCCTCTGAGGTCACCGGAGCCTCCAACCTCTCTATGCTGCCGCTGTGGGGACTCTGCACCTTCCTCGTTCCCAACCCCGTGCTATACCTCTTGGTCTCTGCCCCTCTGACATTCGTCCTCTCGTTCTACAGTCTGAGGCTGATGTCGTCACACGATCCGGGAATCGCTTGGAAGTTGTTCAAGTACTCGAGCCCATGGTTGATGTCGGTCTGTATAGCAGTCCTGGTATCCTATTTGATCGTCCCATGAGATCTTTTGGTGCGTACATCAATCAAGGATTTATACGACGTCCACGACCGGGGTTGTCAGATTGAGGGAAGTACTGAGCGAGATATCGGCCCTTACGATGAGGGAATTGAAGCACTGGTACAGGTCACCGTTCCTGCTCGTCATGACCTTCGTTCAGCCCGTGTTATGGATGGGCCTCTTCGGGAAGGCCATGAACTTGACTGGGATCCTGAGAGTCCCCGAGGAGGTCCTCGCGCAGCTTCCCCCTTACATCTCATCAGAGATCTCAGCGGTCTTCAACAAGGTCATCTCCAACGTATTCGGTACTCCCCACGCTGACTACTTCACGTTCATGTCAGTGGGGATGCCCATAATAGTCATACTCTTTACGTCCATGTCGAGCGGTATCTCGATCTCGTGGGACAGGCGTCTCGGGTTCCTAAACAAACTACTGGTCGCGCCTGTGAGGAGGGGGTCTATAATACTCGCAAAGGTCCTCTCAGGTGTGATAAGGTCAGGTGTTCAGGCCGCGTTGGTGTTATTGGTCGCTGTGGCCTTCGGCGCTAAGTACGTTACGCCCCATCCGCTGATGATACTCGTCTTGATCGGTGCGATACTGCTGTTGGCCCTCGGTATCTCGTCACTCTTCATCCTTCTAGGCATCAGACTGAAGTCCTGGGAGTCCCAGATGACTCTCATGAACCTTCTTACCTTGCCCTTAATGTTCGCGAGCAACGTTTTCTATCCCCTCGATATAATGCCCCAGTGGTTGCAGGTCGTTGCGCAGCTCAACCCGCTGACTTACGCTGTCGACCTCCTACGCCAGCTTCTAGTCACTGGTTCATACGAGAACTACCTCTTCTTCGGAGAGCTTGGTGGACTCGTCCTGTTCACGTTATCTGTGACGTTCCTTAGCGTACTATTTGCTGAGAGGGGCTTGAGACGAGATTAGCGTTTAAGAAAGTGGCCGGTCTATCGACGTACAAAAGATTTATAACTGTTAATAAGTAAACAATCAATGATTGACGCTTACAATGCTTGAGGGCACGGGCATCACTAAAAGGTTCGGTGGCCTCATCGCTCTCAACAACGTTGATTTTCGTATAGATGAAGAGGAGATATTGGCACTGATAGGACCTAACGGATCCGGCAAAACCACCCTCTTCAACGTAATTACCGGTCTGATAAAACCTGATAAAGGCCGTGTAACATTCAACGGCAGCGATATAACCCACAAGCCGCCGCACGAGATCGCTAAGTCCGGTATAGCGCGTACGTTCCAGATAGTGAGACCTTTCAAGAACCTGAGCGTGAGGGAGAACGTGGCAATAGCCGCGATGCACGGAAAGGAACCATTGGACATGAGGAGGGCTCTCAAGAGGGCCGAGGAACTGTTGAGAGTGGTGGGGCTGGAGGACAGGATTTATTCTACGGCCAACTCTTTAACCCTCATGGAGATGAAGAGGATGGAGGTCGCAAGGGCCCTCGCTCTGTCCCCCCGAATCCTACTCTTGGACGAACCAATGGCCGGATTGAGACCAAGTGAGATAGATCAGGCGAACCAACTCATAAATCATATAAGGGCCGAGCTGGGAGTGAGCGTCTTTTTAGTCGAACACGTGATGAAAGTAGTCGTCTCAGTAGCGGACAGGGTTATGGTCTTAAATTACGGAGAAAAGATCGCCGAGGGGACACCGACTCAAGTCATGAACGAGACCAAGGTCATAGAAGCGTACCTGGGGGCCCGTGAGATGAGATGATGCTAGGCGTCGACAACGTAGTTGCAGGATACGGTGAGGTAACCGTTCTCAAAGGAATTAATTTGACGGTGAGAAAAGGAGAGATAGTGTCGCTATTAGGAGCTAATGGTGCGGGGAAGACAACGACTTTAAAGGTCATCTCCGGACTACTCCAACCGAAAGGTGGCCGCGTTTCGTTCAACGGTCATGATATAACGACGGCGAGGACCAATGAGCGGGTAAAGATGGGAATAATATTGGTCCCGGAAGGCAGGCAACTCTTTCCGAGGATGACGGTGCTGGAGAACCTAGAACTCGGTGCCTACACTAAAAAGGCTAGGACGAGAATTAAGGAGACGCTTCATCGCGTCTATGAACTGTTCCCAATCCTTAAGGAGAGGAAGTTTCAACTCGCTGGGACTTTGAGCGGAGGCGAGCAACAGATGTTGGCTATTGGACGAGGTCTCATGGCCCTACCCGAACTACTCCTGTTAGATGAACCATCGTTAGGCCTCGCGCCAAAGATCGTTAAGCTCGTGATGGACGCAATAGACAGAATAAACAAGGTGGACGGCATCACGGTCCTTTTAATTGAACAGAACGTCTATAGGTCTCTTCAGATTTCTGATAGGGCATACATAATCGAGAACGGTATGATAACCTTGGAGGGATCCGGTCAAGAACTTCTGAACGAACCGAGGGTTAGGTCGGCGTACCTCGGTCTGTCAGCCTAGAGGTCTTACTAGTCTCTTCACCAGGTCCTTGGTATGCCCAATGAGTCCCTCTGGCATAAACCTGACGACTAGGATAATAATTATAGAGAAGAAGAGTAGCCGCATGTTCGCTAGAGTCGCGACGCTCTGACCGATCAGCGTGTAGACGACTGCACCAAGTATAGGTCCCAGGAAGGTCCCGAACCCACCAAGGATCGCCATGAATACGGGTCCTATTCCCCACTCCAAGTGGAATGTCGAGTGGGGTTCTATGTACGTCTGATAGCTAGTATAGACACCCCCTCCTATTCCGAATATTACTGCGCTTATCACTAATGCGAGAATTTTGTAGGGCAGGATCCTTATGCCCAGTACGCTGGCAGCTGTCTCATCCTCCCTTATGGCGTTAAGGGTCAGCCCCAACTTTGATCTGTGTACGAAGAGAGCAACGAGGGCGGTGACTAAGCAGTAAGCTAAGGCCGTGTAATAGAAGGGCTCTAACACGAAGACCGTTGGTATTGGAAGGTAAAGGCCGACTCCTCCACCTACTGCATCCCAGTTTAAGAAGACCTGTTTGGTGACCTCGTTCAGGAAGAGTGTACCTATTGCGAAGTATATGCCTCTGAGTCTGAAGGTCGGTATCAGTAGTAAGGCTGAGATTCCAGCGAGCATACCGCCCAGCATAATTCCAGATATCGGAGGATGCCCGCTCAACCATACGACCGCGGTAGTGTAGGAGCCTATACCGAAGAAGACCGCGTGTCCAAGACTCACCTGACCCGTTAACCCGCCTATTATGTTCCACCCGGTCGATAGGCCTATGAATATGAACATGATGAAGAGCATGTATATCACGTAGGAGTTCTTTACGACGAGAGGTAGTAGCCCGAGCGCTATAGTTGCAATGATGAAAAGGTATAGCGAGCGGTTCTTAAATATCGACATCATCTCTCACCGAAGAGACCCGACGGTCTCAAGATGAGGACTAACAAAAACGTTAAGAGCGCTACCGCGTTTATGAACCCGCTACCTACTATGTAGCCGACATAGGTCTCTATGAGACCGAGTATCAAACCCCCAACCAGGGCGCCCGCCACACTCCCTATTCCACCGAGAACTATGATGGCAATCGTCTTACTCGTCAACACGGGGCCATCTAACGGACTAACGCTAAAGACCATACCTAACATTGTACCTGCTATCGCTGCGAGACCAACGCCCAGAGAATAGGCTAATACGTTGACTATAGAGACGTTTATCCCCATCAACGCAGCCGCCTCCCGATTCTGGGAGATGGCGCGCAACCCCTTCCCTATCATGGTCTTCTCAATAAAGGCCTTTACCAATAGGATGAGGACTATCGCCAGAATGAACGAGACGAACCGGGCCAGCTGAATTGATACTCCCTCAACCTGCACTGTCGAGTCTATCAAAGGACTCCTGATAATTCTTACGTCTGCAGTCCACGCTAATATCATAAGGTTCTGGAGCGCAAGCGCTATCGCAAAAGCTAAAAAGACGGGAGGGTTCAGACCATATCTCATGGCGCTATTGAAGAGGGTGCTTTGGAAGAATACTCCAATAACGAACAACACTACGAATGATATCGGCAACACGAACAACGGATCTGTTCGGAGGAACGTCGATATCCAGAGCGAGATGAAACCGCCCAACATCATCAGCTCTCCGTGAGCTAGATTGATTATCTTCATCACCCCGAAAATTATCGTTAGACCAGTTGCCGCGAGACCATAAATCCCGCCCAACATCAATCCGGACGTTACGAGCTGAGCAAAAAGAAGAGAGGTGTTATTCATGACGTAAACTACGTAGTAGTAAGCTATCGCCGAGGAGATCACGAAGGCCAATATCAGGGCGGCGATCAGTTGAAAGTTAGGCCTCGCAATAGACAAGCAGAATCACCCACGTGAGCTATTCGGTATTGACGCTCATAATCGTAAGTACCATCAGCAAAAATTATTCGTCAATTTCCGCGGGATGGCTCATAGGTTTACCGTCTGTCCCAGCTAGGTGCAGGATATGCTAGAGTACCAGTGGCATATTCCCTCGGCCATATCAGTACCTGTTTCATGTTCATCCATTGGATTGCGTAATCCGGTGCTATCATTCTCCCGGGGTCGCTAGAACCCTCCTTCATGAACTCTACGGGGCCCAATATCGTAGTCATCTTGGTGTTGGAGAGAGCCTCCCTGATCGATTCTCTGGTCAAGGATCTAGCGTTCTCTATGGCGTTGGCTATTATCTGAAGCGCCGCGTAATCGGCTCCGTGCTCCTTCCCAGGTTCTTTATTGTACTTCGCGACGAACTTTCTATAGAACTCTTGACTACCAGGGTATGGTAGCGCGGGGTGCCACGTGACTGCAGTAACTACCGCGTAGTTTGAGTCGACCCTCAAGGTGTCTGCATAAGAGATGAACGAGTGTGCTGTCCAACCGACATACAGCCTGGGGTAATAGTTGTTAGTCTTCATCTGTCTATCGAAGTTGAAGACGTCTGAGTGGAAGAAGATCACATTGACTAGCACGTCCGGGTTGAGAGTCCTAAGCCTGAGTATGGACGGTGTGAAGTCCGTCTGACCGGCCGTTACGTTCTCCTTCAGTACTATTCTGTCCCCGTATCCTCTATTCTTCGCTACATCGACGAAAGAGACCAACGCTTCCCTCCCGAACGCGGTGTTGTCAGCCACTATCGCGAACGTCCTAGGACGTCGATCACTAGGTATGAGGTTCTCGACTACGTCGAACAGGACCGGCCAGTCTTGATAGAAGTGCTTGTAGGCTGAAAAGACGTACTTGAACCCCCTCCTTGTCAGCTCCGCAGTAGATGTCTGGACGGTGACTATCGGTAGTCCCAGTCTTTCGGCTGCAGGAGCCGCCGAGAGCGCGAATACGGTGCCCGCAGGTCCGAAGACTACGAGAGCACCCTCGCTCGCTAGCCTCTCCATGTTCTGTGCCGATATGGCTGGATTGCTCTGATCATCTAGTAGAATCGTTCTAACAGGTATCCTCCTATTATACGCCTTCACGAGCAACCCGCCCTGAGCCCTCACCTCCTCAAGCCATATCTCGAGGGTCTCCTGACCTGTCAACCCGATAGGCGCAGACCCGCCTGTCAAGGGTAGGTTAACGCCGATCACGATCTCTCTGGGTATTTCAGGTGCTGGAGGCGCCGATAGGAGTAGGAACCCGAAACCGCCAGCGATGAGGACAACAACCACGAGGATAACTAAGACTAAAGTTTTTCTTGGGATCATATTAATAGATCATTATATTATGTTATATAAACTTTAATAACAGTTAACGGAAGACCGCCTACTGCACCGCCCCTCGGGCTCAGATCTCCCTCCGTAGATCTTAGCGACTCTCTTAGAGTTCAGGCCCCTCTTTATAAAGTGGGAAATTGATGTTAAGAAAAAGATGACGAAACCCATCGCCCGACGACTCAGAGAGTCCGATGAGGAAGAGCTACTCCAATGGATCTCGACGAACAGGTTAAGAAAGGTCCTGATCCAGGCCCCACTCGGTCTAAAACACCTGATTTCGGAGGTGAAGGCGGTATTGGAGCGATCCTCAGTAGATTACGTCGTGTCGGCTTCGAACTGCTGGGGTGGGTGCGACGTGGCTGTGGGCGAGGCTCTGCGAGTCCGTGCAGACGGTATAGTACACATAGGACACGCACCCTTCATGAGGATAGATAGCGTGAAGGTGTTCTATCTCGAGGGCAGGTACCTAGACCCCGAGCCTTTACTGAACGTACTCGGACCCACAATCGAGCAACTATCCGGGCACTCGCGCGTAGGTCTCGGGATGAGCGTGCAGTGGCTAAACTTCCTTGATCTGGTGATATCGAAATTGAATGATCACGGGATAGAGGCAGTCACCGGCGAAGCTGAAGGTCGCTTAGCACACAGAGGCCAAGTGATCGGCTGCGACTACACGCCGTTGATGAAACTCAAGGGAGCGGTCGATGTGTACCTTTGCATAGGCTCACTTTTTCACTCGTTGGGACTGGCCATGACCTCTTCCAAGCCAACTCTCTCTGCTGACCCACACACGTGCAAGGTCCTCTGGGCGAACGAACTGGCGGATAGAATGTACAGGCAGCGCTACGCCAACATAGAGAGATTTAAGTCCGCGAGAAAAATAGGAGTTATACTCAGCACAAAGCCTGGGCAGTACTTGCCCGGATTGGCGAAGAGGATCACCAGCCTCCTAAAGGATCGCGGTTACGAGGCTGACGAACTGGTCACGGATGAGGTCAACGAGTACTTATTGATGGATCAGAGGTACGACGCCTACGTTAACAGCGCCTGTCCTAGGCTGAGCGTGGAGGACCAGTCAAAGTTCACCAAACCACTCCTATTACCCTCGGAGGTACTGGTAGCGCTGAACATAATATCGTGGTCAGAGTTCCTAGAAAGGGGTCTGCTATTCAGAATGTACGTCCCCGGAGGTGTCTGATCTTGAAGAGGGATTTAGCGTTCCCAGGGAAGAGACTATGCGTCATAGAAGAGTTCTTACCAGGTCGATACGCGTTCATCTCTCAGGGCGGTGAGGTCGTATCTTCAGTGATCGGCTACCCGGTATATGACACGAAACAGCACGTCGTCAGCGTGAGTTCGATGAGGCCCTCCCTCAAACCGGTCGTCGGAGATGTCGTGCTCTGTGAGGTGAGAGAGGTCCAAGACCGCGTGGTGCTCTGTGACATAATAGCGAAGGAGGGGGGAGAGGTGAAGTACAGGTGGAACGGAGCGATAGTTACCACGCCCAGGAGCGGTAAGGCCTCGCTACCCGCGTTCACCATCGGAGATTTGGTGGTGGCTGTTGTGAAGTCGGAGAGCTTCGGCATGTACGAGTTAACGATAGACGAGAAGGGGTTAGGTGTCGTGCTCGCCTTCTGCGACTATTGCGGGAGAAACCTGATTTACAGGAGGGGCTCACTGGTCTGCAACAAGTGTAGAGTCGCGTTCAGGAGGAAGACGGTGAGTTACTATGGGAACAGGGAGGCGATACTATCAAGGTTTGGGCTTCAGTTATCTTAAAATAAGAGAGGTGTGAGGTGGCCCCCGTTGGAGCTGAAGGTAGCTGGTTTGAGGGAGGACTTTCTCGAGCTGGATACCGGGGGAGTGGACTTCAGCGTCCTCGACTCCTTGAAGACGATCCTCAATGAGGACCAGCGCATCGAGTATGCAGGTGTTAACCTGACGCACCCCCTAACCCGTCGTATAAGGTTCATCGTGAAGTCAAAAGGTAATGTTGACGTGATGATCGTAGTCAAAGAGGGAATCGATAAACTCATGAAGCTCTCTAACGAGCTCAGTACCTTGATCGGGGACACATTGGGTAGGAGTTGATAAACCGTTGGCGATAAAATATTAAATTAGTAGGAGTTTGGTTGTGTGTTACGAATATGGAGTTCTGTCCTAAGTGCGGGGGAATACTCTCGGCCTCAAAGCGTTCAGGTGGAAACTCCTTGAGGTGTCGTAAGTGCGGCTTCGAGAAGTCCTCGAGTGAGAGCTACGTGACGATAGCCAAGTTCGGTAAGAAGAGACAGGGAGTCGCGTTCCTCATAGAGGACACCGAGGCCGAATTACACCCTAAGACCACCGACATACAGTGCCCAGCATGTGGGAATAGAGAGGCCTACTGGTGGAGCGTCCAGACGAGGTCTGCAGATGAGCCCACCACCCAATTCTTCAGGTGTACGGGTTGCGGGCACACGTGGAGGGAATACGCCTAGAGGCTATTTCGAGTCCAGTATCAGCGTCGCTACTCGCTTAGTTCCGGAAGGGATGAGGATCGATTCCCATACCTCTCTATACGCTACTAACGTACAGATGGCCGCTAACGGTATCCTGCTCTTTTCGAAGTGCCTGATTATCTCTCTGAGCGGACTCACGGAGAAGACGCTACTCACGAACAGGACGATTGAGTTCCTTCTGTCTAAAGACTTCAGCGGTATCCAGAGCCTCTGCCTGCTCGCTATGCCGTCCACTCTATAGCCTATCTCGACGTACTCTCCTTCTTGCCATAGGGGTTTTTCACTCGCGAAGAATAGGCTCGAGTTGGTCAGGGAGGCGAAGTAAGTCGCTATAGGTATCGAGACGATATCGACCGCGAGGACTGAATTTATCTTAACTCCCAGGAGCTCGCTGAACGCGTGTAACGCCATTATCTTCACCTTCTGGACGTCCTGAGAGATGGTTATCAGGTTGTCTTGCTCGTTCGGCGGGCTCAGCACCTCCTTGATTATCTCACCGGGCTTTATTACCTCGGAGCAGATGTTGACTATCCTATACGCGTTCTTGTAGCGGGGCAGCGTTCTCCCGCTCACGTAACGGGATAGGGTCGACGACGGTAACTTGGTCATAGAAGATATCTTCCTGTAATCATGTCTCGATTTCAGAAACCTCAACATGTCCACGGAGGCCTGAATGAGTCCAGAGGAGTTATTAGTCGAGTAGACGCGTCTCATCTGCGATCGTTTTTTAAAAGACGTATATAGGTTTTCTATAAATTAAAATTCGCGATAATACGCAAAAAATTTAGAGCAACTAATGTCTATGCCCATGGTCTGAGGTATGGTCTGAGGGCGTGGCATCGAAGGACACCCTCTTCCCGCTCTCGAAGATGAGAGTGATGTGGAACTTCTTATAGTCGTGGACGTTTCCGAATATCATCACGTGGTACCCCTCACCCTCTACTCCGGTGAACCTCACCTCACTCATCGGTCCTATACAAACTCGATCTACCTTTACCATCTTCATCTCATACGGCCCTATCTCGGTCTTATGTAACTCTGATTTAACCTTGGCACGTGACCCGGCACCCGTCACTCCTTCTACTTCCACACCAACCACGCAATCACCTGAGAGTCCGTGGTTATGGAGAACGAAGAAGATGCCCCCTGTATTAGTGCCCAACCTGATGAAGACGTCGTGCACCTCCGGCATGGATCCTACGGCTAGAACAGCAGCGAAAAGCGCGGCGACACCAACGACTGCTGTGACTAACGCCAATAAAATTGGTTTGGATAGTTTAACCATTCAACCGCAGATAGACCGGGCAGTATTAAAGGCTATCCCTTCACAACTCCTATCGGTACCAGCCGAGCCACCTTAGAGCTTATCCCGACCTCGTGCGCGACCTCGACCACCTCATCAGGATCCTTGTACGCCTCGGGCACCTCCTCGACTATCGTCTCCATCGTGTCGCCCTTTACGTAAATGCCGCGGCTCTCCAGAACCCTCACCACTGTATCGCCGGAGTACTGTCTCTTCGCTCCTGACCTACTCATGGTCCTTCCCGCTCCGTGGACGGAAGACCCAAACGTAAGCTCGAGCGAGTTCATCCTACCCATCAGGACCCAGCTCGCGGTCCCCATGCTTCCGGGCACAAACACTGGCTGTCCGAGGTCTCTGTAGTCGGTTGGTATGAACTGGCTATAATATGGGTGTCCGCCAGGGAAACTCCTCGTGGCGCCCTTTCGATGGACGAAGACGTCCACGTCAGAGCCGTCGACTTTATGCCTCTCGAACTTAACTATGTTGTGAGTTATGTCGTACACGATCTTTATCCCCATCTCCTCGGCGGGCCTCCTGAATACCTCCTCGAAGCTCTGCCTCACCCAGTGACTTATGGCCTGGCGGTTCGCGAACGCAAAGTTAACAGCACACCCGAAGGCCTTCAGGTATTGCGTCGCCTCTGGGCTGTTGGTTGGTGTGCAGGCCAGCTCCCTGTCTGGCAACCTGAGGTTGTACTTGCTGACAGCCCTCTCCATGACCCTGAGGTAGTCGCTACAGATCTGGTGACCGTATCCCCTCGATCCACAGTGTATGAGTACCGTTATCTGGCCCTCTTGGAAGATGCCGAACCTCTTGGCAGCGTTCTGATCGAATATCCTATCGACCCTCTGGATCTCTAGGAAGTGGTTGCCGCTCCCGAGGGTCCCTATCTGTGACTCACCGCGGCTCCTGGCTTGCTGAGAGACAGCGCCGGGGTCAGGGTCGGGGACGTTCGACGACTTGTACCTAGGGTACCTCCCCTCCTCCTCTATGTTTTTGTAGTCCTCGGGCCACCCCAACCCATATTTCTCGACTACGTACCTGGCCCCCTCGACGGCGATCCTGTCCAAGTCGGTGAAGCTCACTCTGAAGTCCCTCCTCCTCGATCCGAGCCCCGCGGGGACGTTACGGAAGACTACATCGACCAGCTCCTTTATCCTCAGCCTCACCTCATTATACGTCAGGTTGGTCACCATGAGCCGTACCCCGCAGTTTATATCATACCCAACCCCGCCGGGTGAGATAACTCCCTCTGAGGCATCCATCGCCGCCACGCCCCCGATGGGAAAACCGTAGCCTTCGTGAGCGTCAGGTAAGACCGCGACTTGCTTCCTGACGCCGGGCAGAGTCGCTACATTGATGCCCTGTATGATGGTCCTGTCAGTCATCATCTTCTCCAGCAGTCTCTCTGATGCGAACACGTACACGGGGACTCGCATATCAGACCTGAAGCTCTTATCTATGACCCAGGTGTTCTTGCCGATCTTGTTCAGCTGAACTTTACTCAATTCTATCTATATGTCCAGCCTGCGTTATATAAAGAATATCCGTGACGAAAATACTAAAATAACTAACCATCGTATTATCACGTGTGCCCCAAGTAGGAGATATCGCGCCGGATTTCATGCTGCCGAACCAGGACGGTCATTTAGTGAAGTTCTCCGATATATATAAGAAATCAGGCGTCGTACTCTTCTTCTACCCGAAGGACGGATCTCCCGGTTGCACGAGAGAGGCCTGCGGGATGAGAGACGCTCACGGTGAACTGGGGAGGTTGGGATACGCGGTAGTGGGTGTGAGCGCTGACACCGTGAGGAGCCACAAGATGTTCGCCGAGAGAAACTCCTTGCCGTACCTACTACTCAGCGACCCTACCAAGAAGGTCGCGGAGATGTACGACGCTCTATCGCTGTTCAAAGTCTTCGTGAGAAGGGTCACTTACGTGATAGACAAGGGCGGTACGATCAAGTTCATCTACAAGGGTCTGAACCCGTCAAGTCACGTGAGGGAGGTCCTCAATTTCATAAAGAGAGATCTCAGCCAACGATCACAGCAAGGGACGGGAACCTCCTAGAGAACTCTATGACCGCAGATTTATACGTGTAGTAGAGTCCGTCCTCCGTCCTGTTCACGAGTTTGCTACCCAGCAGCTTCGAGAAGACCCTTGAGGCGATTTCGCCGCCCTGTATCACGTAGCTGTCCCCCCCGAGATCCTCAAATTTCGCGAGGACGATCGGGAATATCCTCGCATCGGCCTCGATCTCGGACAGCAACCCCCTAGACCTCTCTAGATCTCCTCTGTTGAATCGATGCACTCCCCTCCCTTGGGTCGGGACGTGTGGGTCCTCTTGGAGGAGCAGCTCATTCAAAGACGCCCTGACTGCGGGCGCTATGCTCGCTACCTCCCTCAGCCTTAAGGATATCCATTTGCTCGCTACCTCCTCCCTCATTCAGAGCTCACCAATTATGAAGAAGTCCATGGTGGAAAGTATGCCTATCACGCGTCTCTCCTCGTTAACGACCGGAAGGTGGCCGATGTTGTGCGCCCTCATTATGTTCAGGGCCTCCACGGAACTCACGTCCGGGGTCACCGTTATGGGGTTCTTGGTCATGTGAAGCTCAACCCTTTCATCGAAGTTGACGTTGTTTATCACGTACCTGATCACGTCGCGTTTCGTAACTATGCCCACGCTTCTCCCAGACTCATCTACTATCGGGACCGCACCGATCTTGTTCCTGTACATCAACTCCACGACCTGCCTGAGCGTAGAGTCGGGTCTGGCAGTTATGACCTTCATGGTCATGAAGTCCTTGACCTTACGCGGCACACCTCGTCTAAGTTATATGCGCCTCTAATTAAACCATGTTATAAGATTATGGTCAATTTAGAGATTGGATGGCCGTCTATCGATGAGGCTACCTATTTAAGTAGCTACGAATCAGAATAAGGTGGCTTGACTAGGGGAGTCACACAGCAGATCTTTACGGGCTTCCGGAAGGAAGCCAGGGTGAGGCTGAGGGTCAAATCTGGGAAGGGGAACGTCTTCATAAACGGCACACCCCTCCACCTCCTCGGGGACGAGATAGCTCGAGAGAAGATCATGACGCCCCTCAGGATGGACGAGAAGTTCTGGAAAAGCCACGACTTCTTTCTCCACGCGGAGGGCGGAGGCATGATCGGTGTCGCCGATGCAGTAGCTCAGGCCATTGCTAGGTCGATCGCTGCGAGCAACCCGGCAACAAAGGAGAAGATCATGGGGTACAATCGCTACCTACTCGCGGGGGACCCGAGGAGAACCGAGCCGAAGAAACCGAACAGGAGGTCCGCGAGACGGTTCAAACAGAAGAGCTACAGGTGATAGGCGGCCTTATCATCTGATCACCTTGCGCCAGAGTATTATGGAGGCCGAGGTCTGTAAAAGTAGCGCGTATAACAGGACGATGGGTAGACCTAAACTCACGTCAACGAAGTAACCGAAGACTACACCTGCAGTTAGCGCTCCGCCGCCGTAGGCCGTCCCCAAGATACCATACGCGGCGCCCAGACCTGAGCGGTCGACTAACAGGGCTACCGCGGACCTGAAGACGGACTCGTGAGCTCCAATAACGACACCAATCAAGACGCCCGCTATTACTAAAGAGGAAACGTCACCGTACATCAGTACCGCCGGGATCACAGATAGCGGCATCATAGGGATCAGGGTTTTGATCTCGTATTTATCGAAGAGTCTGCCTAGAACGACGGCCGCCACTGCATCAGTCAGCATTATCACCGTATACGTAGCGGGAGTCAACCATCCTACGCCCTGAGAGTTCAGGGAGACCAAGTATAGTAGGAGGGGCGCGGGAATGAGCCCGGTCGCGGTCAGGTACGTCACCAACGACAGGTAAGCGAGCCTCGCCCTTGGCAACGTCACCAGTCTTTTGTTATCAACTCTCTCGCGCTCACCTCCTCTGAAAACTGGGAGAAGCATCAGGACACTCAACAGCGTGACGTAGGGGGCGAGGAGAACGTAGAAGGGCATACGGAGGTCATTAAAGGTAAGCAACATGAGCGTGACAGTCAGCGGCCCGAGAACAGCGCCCAACTGGTCCAATAACTCATGTATGCCGAAAGCAGTCCCGAGCTTGACGTCCTTACGGAGAAGGACGATACTTGCGTCCCTGGCGGGAGCCCTAATGCCTCTCGCTATCCTCTCCACGAATATCAGCAGCACCAGCAGCGATAACTCGTTGACAAAACCCATGAGCGGTACGACTATCAGCAGGCCGTAGCCCGCCCTCATCACTACGTCGTATCTTCTCGTGCGGTCGCTTAGGAACCCTCCGACCGGCCTCGACAACCAACCAGCCAGCTCGGCGAGTCCGAACACCAGACCGATCAGTGCGGCACCCACGCCCATAGTCATCATGTAGCTAGGGAGCACCGACCTCGCGCCCTCATAGATGAAGTCGCCGAGGAGACTGATCAGACCTATTATCAGGATCGCACGATAACCCGTGTCGAGTCTCAATTTATGTCCCCCAATAGCGTCTCGTATTTATAGAGGTTCTGCGCTCTTATTCCAGACTCCACGTATGATGTTCCCAATAAGGTGCTTCTCCTGCGGATCTCCAATAGGGGACAAGTGGGATGAGTACAAGTCGATGATTGACTCGGGTACCGAACCGTCCAAGGCCCTTGACAAACTGGGGATAACCAGATACTGCTGCAGGAGGATGTTCATAAGTCACGTGGACGTGATGGAGGACCTAGTGAAGTTCCACTCGCTCTACGGTACCGGTGTTTGAGCTTGACCGCTTACGTTAAGGAGATCAAGGCCAGGGCGATCTTCGATAGCAGGGGAGACAAGACCATCGAGGTGGAGGTGAGGGTCGACGGGGGGATAGGTGTGGCGTCGGTACCCTCAGGGAAGAGTAGGAGCCTCAAGGAGTGCGAGCCCTATCCCAAGGGGGGAGTGGAGGAGGCGCTCTCAGTAGTGAGATCTGTCATAGCGCCGAGGATAAGGGGGTTGGACGTCTCGAGGTTCGGCGCGATCGACTCGGAGTTATCGGAGATAGACGGTTCTACGAGGTTCGAGAGAATAGGTGGGAACACCGCACTGGCCACATCCGTTGCAACAGCGAAGGCAGTGGCTACCTCGAGGGGTGTACCTCTCTACAGATACCTCTCAGAGGAGCTCTCGGCGGACGTGAGGCTTCCGTTACCTCTCGGAAACATCTTGGGTGGGGGTAAGCACGCAGGGAGCGGTGCCCCCGACTTTCAGGAGTTCCTCGTCATACCGCTGAACTGCAAATCCATTCACGAGGCCTTAGAGGCGAACATGATAGCACACAAGGCGTTGGGAAGCCTGCTCTCTCTATCAGTGCCGGGTTACGCGCTCGGGAGGGGTGACGAGGGCGCGTACGCGCCGCCCCTAGATAACGTCGAGTCACTCGAGGTCGTGAAAGCGGCGGTCGATCTCGTAGAGCGCGAGAGGGGCGTAAAGTTGGGGATCGGCCTCGATATCGCCGGATCTAACCTCTACGACCCTCGCAGGAGACTTTATTCGTTGCGATCCCAGGGTCTCTACCTGAGCAGAGAGGACTACCTCGCGTTCATATCTGAGCTCGCCGATGAGTACAACTTGGTTTATATTGAGGACCCCGTCTGGGAGGAGGACTGGGAGTCATTCGTCGACCTCACGAGGAGTTTGAAGAGAACACTCGTCTGCGGAGACGATCTGTTAGCCACTAGGGCGGAGCTTATAGGAGAGTACTCCAAGAGGGGGGCGATAAAGGCCGCGATAATCAAACCCAATCAGGTCGGAACCTTATCTCTGACATGGGCGGCAGTCAAGGCCTCCTTATCCAACGACATTGTCCCAGTCTCTTCGCATAGGTCCGGCGAGACAGACGACGCGTTCATATCACACATAGCAGTGGGGACGGGCTGCAAGGTGCTGAAGGCGGGCGTGGTCGGGGGCGAGAGGGTAGTCAAGGCTAACGAGCTCTTGAGGATAGCAGAGACGGAGGCAGATCGCGGGAGCCCAGCCACAATTTGGGAGCTTCACCTCTGATGCGTCAGACCGTCCTCATACTTATTAGATACCAATTGAAGTAAAATGAAAAAGGGGGAACGAGTGAGCGGGATTGAGCGAGGAGGTAGAGGCGACGTTCGGGGCTGAGCTGCAGGAGCTGCTGGTGAAGAGCGGCGCACATCTGGGCGCGAAGATAAAGGTCAAGCACATGGAGAGGTTCATCTACAAGTTGAGGGCGGACGGGATCTACCTGATAGACGTCAAGAAGATACTGAACAAGTTGAACATGGCTGCACGCATGATAACCATGCACGACCCCAAGAAAGTAGTAGTCGTGACGACCCACGTCTACGGGATCAAGGCAGTGAACAGGTTCTGCGAGCTCACTGGCTGTACACCGATCGCCGGAAAGATCCCTCCTGGGACCTTCACAAACAGGGTACTGAGCTACTACCTAGAGCCAGAGCTACTGCTGGTCTCGGACCCGCGTTACGACGCGCAGGCGGTCTTCGAGGCGAAGGTCGCTAGGATCCCGGTGATTGCGATGTGCAGCACCGACAACGTTTACAGCAACGTCGACGTAGTCATACCCATAAACAACAGGGGACGAACCTCACTACCTTTCGCGTTCTGGTACCTTGCCAGACAGGTGCTGATCGAGAGCGGCCGCGCAACGCCTGAGCTGCTGAGCAACATGACCATAGACCAGTTCACCGCTCAACCCGTCGAGGGCGAGGAGTGATTTACTCCGGTTGGTGGGGCCTGTGCCTCAAGTAGATCAAGGTCATCAAGGCCGCCACGATAGATATTAAGAGGACGCTGTACGGCCCGAGGGGGACAGTACGCCTCTGTGGTGAGGTCGTTGGGTCTATTGAGGATTCGCTCCTCAAACCCCCGAAGGTGATTGTCAAGGACTTACCGTAGGGCGAGACTGGACCGAGACGGACGACACCGTCCCAGCTCGTTACACCCTCTGACTCTACGAACCCGTCCTCTCTGCTTACGGTCACAGAGAGCATGGGGGCGGGGAGATGGAACAGGTCCTTCAGAGTGAACTCTATGTAGTAGAGCCTCACCCCCACCCTTACCTCCCCCGAAGCCGCATCGACCGATCTCTGGTCCGTGACGTCGGCCCCTCTCCATATCGACCTCTGGACAGTCCATCTGCCTTCCCTCAACCATATTATACTCCCAGAATGATGAGATACGAATTCCCCGCCAGGTCCTATGAGTTCAAAGGTCACCGAACCCGAGGTGCCTGTGCGCGGCTCCTCGATAAGCAGGGACAGGACCTCCTTGACGTAACGAGCGGTTAGCGATAACGGGCGCGTGACCACCGCTGAGACGTTCACGAGCTCTGTGATCAGGTCACCGCTCCAGTGCCTGAAGGAGAGACGCTCCCGATCGCTCAAGTAGATGAACTCCGGCGCACTGAACGACACCTCTGAGCCCTGAGTGACCCAGAACCTCTGGGACTTTAGGGGTTCGGGATAGTTTATCGATATTAGGTGCTCTAGGGTCCAGATTGCTCGTACCCTCATCGGTCTATCCACTCTCACCTCGACCACCCTCTCGACAGAGGTGACGTCACCCTCCCACTTCTTGAAGATCGCCCGAGTAGAGTCCGATAGGTAACTGATCTGATCGGCAGAGACGATGGCCCTTGACCCCATGAGGTACCATCCCTCACCGCTGACTGATCCGACGCCGGATATTAGGTCGAGGTAGTACTCCACGTCGTACCTCGCGATAGCGGTGATGGGCCTGACGACCCTGACCTCCAAGACCGTAGACCTGAGGTTGAGGCCACCCTCCCAAGACCTGAATACGGCTCTGGTCATGTTATCCCACTCAATATATCGAGGGTACTCGATCGTCAGCGTATCTCCCCTATCGATCCAGACGGTTTTATTGAGGTTGCCGTGAGTCGACCAGAGGGAGACTAGGTACTGCGTCGTCCACTCGGCGTACAGTCTCTTCGGCCCGTCGATCAACAGTCGCACCCTCGGTCCTTTCATCGCGTAATCTCCGGTGAATCCCGAGAGCTGGATCCTGGTCATGTTCATAAGGTCCACCGTAGACGGTTCTACCCACACCTCGGCTACTCCCCCCTCATCGTACCAACCAGCACCGCGGGTGCTGCCATGTGCGGTGAATACGTCAACCTTGAATTGCCTCACCCACGTCGCGGTGACCTCGACAGGCCCTCTGACGACGATCCTCAGTGTGTTTATCGTGGAGCCGAATGTACCGACCCACCTATCGAACCTTAACCTAGAGACCTCGCTTATCGGGACTACGCTGGGAACCTCTAAGTCTATAATGCTCTCCCTATCGAACCAATCAGTTAAGTCCCTCGTGAAGGTCCCGGCCACCCTAACCAGATATTGGGTCCTATAGTCTTGAACGACCTCCATGTGGTATCTCGGTCTGATTACTATCTCAGGAGAACTCGAGACGGCCCTTCCACCGATCGACCATCCGATGAACCTCATCCTAGTTGAACTATCGACACCTACGATCTCATCACTCCTAAGAGTGATGGACTGACCAGGCTCGACGAGGAGTACTTCTAAAGGTATGAGGCCACTACCATCCACCCTGCGATAGATCTTGACGGAGAGCTTGATCGGGTACCCCTGTACGTCGAGCAGATAGAACATCGGTATCTCGGCTGGCAGGGTGACCCTCGACGGTACGTTCTCAAAGACGTTCGTAGCCATCCAGCGGTAAGCTACGGCCAGTGAATAGAGCTCAAGCGTGGACGGCCTGCTACCAGGGACCACGTACCTACACATTATGCTCCTGCAGTTCGTGGTGTGACCTATGCCGAGCGCGTGGGCGAATTCGTGGGCCGCCACCACCTTCGTGATCTCCTCATCGCCCCTCGTACACGACAACGAGATAGCTATGGACGCGTTCACTATCTCCGTCCCCGCCCTGAAGATGTAGGCGACACCGCAGATACCCGAGCCCAACGTCTCAACGTACCTCATCCTGATGTCTCCCGAAGAACCGTTAACGCCGTAGATCAGCACGTTGATCTTGAGCTCCTCCAAGTAGTTGTAACCGAAGAGAGCGGTGAATATCGGTATGGCGGTGATCCACCACCTCACGCCCTCCGCCGCCCAGACCGTGTAAGCGTGTTCCTGGTGGGGATAGATGAGAACGTTCAGTTCCCTCTTCCTCCAAGAGCCCAGCAGATCTATCACGCCATCCTCTTGTCTCTGTTCGGTGAGGTTCGCGGGAGGACTCTCGTAGGTGATCGCGTGTGAGGACGATTGAAAGTCGTGGCCACCGTCAACAGGATGAAGAATAAGTATCACGAAAACAATTAAAATGAGCGTGATCGGTACCGCTCTCAAACACCTCAACCTATAGTTGAAGGGATTTAAGGTTTATGACGTAGGTACGGGATCTCAGTTACGTGGACGCACCAAAGCTCGCGGTCTATGCGAGCCACTCGGCTCTACAGATAATCACCGGTGGAAGGAGAGAGGGGCTAAACGTCACGCTCTTTGGACCGGCGGAGAGGCTGACTTTCTATCGGAGGTTTAGGGCCCTGCAAATGAGTACGCTGGAGTGCACCAACGAGGACTGCATAGAGAAGTTAAACTCTCTGAGTGACCACGTGGTCGTTCCAAACGGTAGTCTGGTGGAGTACGTCGGTGCAAAGAACGTCCTAGAGTTGAAGACGCCCCTCATCGGCTCGAAGGGTCTCTTGTGGATCGAGAGCCGCTGGAACCGGAAGATGAACCTCCTGATGGACGCCGGTCTACCGGTCCCCAAGTGGTTCTCGAGACCCGAGGAGGTAGACAGGTTGGTCATAGTGAAGTTGCCTGGCGCGAAGGGCGGGCGGGGATACATACTGACGGACTCACCCGGAGAGATAAACGAGTCCCTGAGGGAGTACGTGAGAAAGGGTATCATAAGCGACGCATCGGAGGCCTACATACAGGAGTACGTCGTCGGTATCCCGGTCTACGCCCACTACTTCATGAGTCCCATAATGAACAGATTAGAGATAACGGGATTCGATGTGAGATACGAGACGAACGTCGACGGCCTCAGGCGTCTGAGCCACAGGAGAGCCGCTGAGATCAAACCTAGCTTCGTCGTAGGGGGCAACTTTCCGGTATATTTACGTGAGAGCCTCATAGAAACGTACATAGAGTGCGGTGAGAGGTTCGTCGAGGCCACCGGAAGGTATCTGGGGAAACCCGTCGTGGGCCCGTTCTGCCTCGAGTCCGTGGTGACCGAGGACCTGACGCCGGTCTTCTTCGAGTTCTCAGGGAGGATAGTCGCAGGTACCAACGTATACATGGACGGGAGTCCTTACCTCGAGTTTTACTGGGGTGAGAGGATGAACGTGGGCCAGAGGATCGCGAGGGAGGTGAGGCTCGCGGCAGAACAGGGTCGCATCGATGAGGTGGTGACCTGATCTGAGGACCATATCCATCTCATGCATCGCGAGCCACTCTGCCCTCGACGTATTCGATGGGGCGAAGGACGAGGGTTTCCGGACAATTGCGCTCTGCCAGGTCGGGAGGTCCAAGGTCTACCAGACAGTGAGAGAGACGGTGGACGAGTGTCTTGTATTACCGAATTACGCGAAGATCATCGAGGACGAGGTCCAGGCCGAGCTGTTGGGGAAGGACGCGGTGATAGTGCCCAATCGCAGCATGGCCGTCTATGTAGGATACGACAGGATAGAGGAGAGGCTTAGGGTCCCTGTATTCGGTAACAAGAAGATGCTGAGGTGGGAGGAGCGAGTCGGCGGGAAGAACTACTACGCGCTGCTCGACTCCGCAGGCATTCGAAGGCCGAGGGTGATGAGGATCGAGGAGGTCGACGGTCCAGTGATATTGAAGGTCCAGGAGGCCATGAGGGAGCAGGAGAGGGCCTTCATAATAGCCTCTGACAGAGAGGACCTAGAGCGTAAGATAGAGTCTATGAGGTCTAGGAACCTCATCAGCGAGGAGACGCTGAGACGCTCGGTCATCGAGGAGCTCGTACTTGGTGCACACTTCAACATAAATTACTTCTACAGCGTCGTCAGAAGGAGGTTGGAGATAGTAAGCATAGACCGGCGCATACAGTCTAACTTGGACGGACTCCTCCACCTTCCAGCGAGGGATCAGCTCGACCTCCGGGCACCCGTCCGCATGATCGAGGTTGGTCACGTCCCCGTCAGCCTCAGGGAGAGCCTCTTGGAGGAGGCGATGGAGATCGGTGAGAGGTTTGTGGATGCCACACGCAGATTAGAACCGCCCGGCATAATAGGTCCCTTCACCCTACAGGTGATGGTGTCGCCCGATCTGAAGATGATCGTCTATGACGTCGCGACTAGGATAGGCGGTGGTACCAACGCGCAGATGGGGATAGGCGGACAGTACTCTAAGCTCTTCCTTAGAAAGGCGGTCTCTATGGGCCGTAGGATATGTATTGAGTTGAGGGAGGCTCTAGAGTCGAGCGCTTTGACCTCTGTTACAAGTTAATCAGAGCAGCCTGAGGTGTCCGGTAATCGGTGTCAGTAACTCTTCTGGCGCCGGCCCGATCCCGATCGATGTTACGGTGCCGGGCTCAAGTTGAGTGAGCCCCGCGTCCTCGACCGAGGAGTAGGGCAGGCCGGCCCTCTCCGCGGACCTCGCGATCTCGAGCAACTCGTCTAGGGAGTCTACCCTGAGGACCACCTTCTTTTGGCCCTCTAAGAGCCACCGCTCTGCCCACTCCGGTCTGGACCTAGTCGTGACCAAGTAACTGGAGACCGCTGCGTGTGCTACCTGCGCCGCCATCTTTCCACGCCCCATACCGAGATCGGTCCTAACTATCAAGACCTGCTTGAACATAGCTCATCGAGAGCCGAGTGATTCGTGGGGGAACAGACTACGACCTCTCCCTCGTAATTACTGAAATGCGACCTCACGTCACCGGTCACCTCTTTCTCGCAAACCGCGAATATCGTCGGTCCCTTACCTGACATTCCCGAGGCCATCGCGCCCAATCTCATCGCACCGATTATCGGATCGAGGGGGACGTCGGTGATGACAGCGTGCATCACCCCGTTCAGTGTCGCGGCCGTCCAGAAGTCTCCGCGCGTTGCCATGTCGTGCGCCGCCTCGATCAACTTCTTTATCGGCCTCAGGCTCTCCCTATCGAAGGTACCTGTATATCGCTTCACCGGTGGTATCAGGAGCACCACGTTCACCCATGAGGGGGCCTCGCTCCTCATCAGTAACCTCCTGTTGAGGTTATCCGTCACCACTACACCTCCCAACAGACAGGCCGCCGCGTCATCCAAAGCTCCGGTTATCGAGGTCCCGGATCTGATCGATGCTGATACTACCATCTCCAAGACCTCATCCGACCTGACCTCGCACCCCGAAGCCTTGAGAGCGGCCACTGCAACGGCCGTGCCCACAGAGCTCGAGCTCTTGAGGCCCCTAGCGGACGGTATCTCGCTCTGCACCATGACCCTGAACCCCAGATCATCGATCCCCTTCCTCCTCCGCACCTCCGTCACCACCTCCCTGATAAGACCGCCCTCTCTTGAGACTTCTAGCTCTCCATAGCGGTCCCTCGCACTCGCTATCTCGACGTCCCCTCCTTCGACGACCTCTACCTCTGCGACAGTCCTGAGGTCTATAGCCATCGCGCTACCTTTAGATATCGAGATAGCGTTCACTATCGTGATCGCACCGTTTGTTACGACCATCGCCTTCATCAGGTTTTCTATGCGTCTATCGCTCTCGTTGATTTATAAACGCGAAATTTGGCAGGACACAGAACGAGATCGTAATTAGATTTATATGTAGGTCGATACAGCAAGTACCGGGGCGGGGGGAAATGGGCGCGGATCTAAGGTATACACTTGGATTCACCTCAGACGGACGCGCCTATTTCTACACGGATGCCCCATGAACGCCCCCTCTATCCCCCCGCGAACCGATCGGTGTCACATCGTGGTGATGAGAGTTGGGTAAGTTAAAGGCCGCAGTTCTCGGTGCGACTGGCATGGTCGGCCAGATCTATCTCCAGCTCCTCTCAAGACATCCGTGGTTCGAGCTCTCAGCGGTCACAGGCAAGTCTAACGTGGGCAAGAAGCTGGTAGAAGCCTACAGGGGTAAGGGGTGGGTACCTCCTGAGTACGCCGACATCGAGGTGTTGCCCACAGACCCATCGAAGGTCGACGCTGACGTGGTCTTCAGCAGCCTACCGACACCTGTAGCGAGGGAGGTCGAACCTAAGTTCGCGGAGGCCGGTCTTCCAGTGGTGAGCGATGCGTCCGCGTACAGGATGGCACCAGACGTACCGCTCATAGTCCCGGAGATAAATGAGGATCACCTGGCATTGATAGAGTTACAGAAGAGGAACAGGCGATGGGACGGTTACATAGTGACCACTCCGAACTGCACTACTGTCGGACTCGTCATGCCATTGAAAGCGCTACACGACGCGTTCACTCTCAGGTACGTCAACGCGGTCTCCATGCAAGCCGTATCCGGCGCAGGGTACGCAGGTGTACCATCGATAGCCATAATGGGGAACATCATACCGTATATAGACGGTGAGGAGAGAAAGGTCATCGAGGAGCCGAGGAAGATACTGGGCACTCTAAAGGACGGCAACATCATACCCGCTGAGGTGTCTATCGACGCTACCTGCACGAGGGTGCCGACTCTTTACGGACACCTGATATCCGTTACCGCGGAGCTTGAGCGCGACTTCACTATCGATCGTGTCGTAGACTCTTTCAGTTCGTTCAAGGGTAAGCCCCAGTTACTCGAGCTGCCGACCGCACCATCAAGACCGATCGTGGTTCTAACTGAGGATGATAGACCCCAACCGAGGATTGACGTAGAAGTCGGTGACGTAAAGGGGATGAGCGTCTCGGTAGGCAGGATAAGGAAGGGCGTGAACGAGAGAACGCTCCTGTTCGTCACTTTGAGTCATAACCTGATAAGGGGCGCTGCCGGTATAGCGATACTGACTGCTGAACTCTTAAAAGTCGGTGGGTGGTTGGATTAGTATGGTCTCAGGGAAACAGGTCAGGCTCTCGAGACTCACCGAGAACGGCAAGATGTTGTGCGTGCCCATGGACCACGGAGTCTCCTCGGGGCCCCTGAAGGGTCTGGATAAGATTTACAGGACGATAGAGCGTATCGAGGCCGGCGGCGCCACGGCCGTGCTCTTCCAGAAGGGCATAATCAAACACATGCCGAGACCCCCGAAAATAGGGTTCATCGTACACGTCTCAGCGAGCACCTCGATGGGACCCGATCCCAACTGGAAGGTCAGGGTGAGCGGTGCTGAGCATGTAGTGAAGCTAGGAGCAGACGGGTTATCCGTTCACATAAACGTGGGCAGCAAGATGGAGGCCGATATGTTGAGGAAGCTCGGTGAGCTGGCGGACGAGTGCGATTCTTGGCAGCTACCGTTCATCGCTATGATGTACCCGAGGGGGGAGGGAGTGAAGAACCCGAACGATCCTGAGGTGCTAGCGCACGTGGCGAGGGTGGGGGCCGAGTTAGGGGCCGATCTAGTCAAGGTGCCTTATACTGGCGACGAGTACACGTTCAAGAGAGTCGTGGAGTCGTGTCCCTCACCCATAGTAGTGGCCGGAGGCCCGAAGATGGACAACGATCTGGACGTCCTCAGGATAGCTAGGGGAGCGATCAACGCGGGTGCGGTCGGGGTGACTATCGGTCGTAACGTATTCATGCACGATCGGCCCGAGGTCATAATGAGGGCACTGAGGGCGATAGTCATAGAGGACAAGGAGGTCGAAGAGGCGGCTGAGTTAGTTGCGATCAAGTAGCAGGGAGGTCGTAATCGAGGTCAACGGACCTCAAGAGGCGCTCGAGGCGTACAACAACGGCGCTACGGCCATACTCTGCGACCCATCGGACGTCCCAAGCGAGCTGAAGGGCAAGATCAAGGTGTATGACAGGCGTGAGCTTAAGTTCGTCAACGTCAAGTCGCAGGACGACGTACTAAGACTCGAGCAGCTGGTGAGGGGCGGGTCAACTTCACTGATCGTCGAGCCCGAGGACCTCAAGGTCATCCCTCTCGAGAACGTGGTAGCAGTACTTCAGCGCACAGACGCGAGGCTCTTCGCGCGTGCCTCATCGGTCGAGGAGGTAGAGACCCTTTTGGGCATACTCGAGAGGGGCGTAGACGGCGTAGTCTACAGGCCGAGGGACTGGCACGAGGTAAAGGTAATAGACGAGGTGGTGAGGACCCCCACTTCTCTCGAACTCAGACCTGCGAGGGTGGTGGAGGTCGTCCCTACTGGGATGGGTGATCGTGCGTGCGTGGACACCTCGTCGATGCTAAGGATGGGCGAGGGGATGTTGGTCGGCAGCATGTCTAGAATGCTCTTCCTCGTCCACAGCGAGGTCATCGGTTCCAAGTTCACCCCTCCCAGACCCTTCAGGGTAAACGCCGGAGCCGTCCACATGTACACCCTGATGCCCAAGGGAGTTACCAGGTACCTCTCCGAGATAACCTCTGGTCAGCGCGTGCTCGTGGTGGACTGGAGGGGGAAGTCAAGGGTCGTCTCAGTAGGGCGGGTCAAGATAGAGAGGAGGCCCATGGCAATGGTAGTGGCCGAGATAGACAAAGTGAGGGGCGCGGCTATACTCCAGCTAGCGGAGACTATCAGGCTCGTCGACCCCAAGGGCTCCCCAATCGAGGTCACAAGTCTCAAGGGGGGCGAGGAGGTTATGGTCCACCTCTCGCGCCCAGCAAGGCACATGGGGATCGACGTCGAGGAATCGATCGATGAGGTCTGACGTACTGGAGAGGATCTGCCTCTCTATAAGGGAGTCCTCAGTTAGGGGTTTTGAGGAGAAACTCAGGAGAGCTCATGACCTAGATCCCGTGATGGTTGAGCTGAGGCTCGATGACTTGTCTCTTGACGAGTCGAGGGAGGCCCTGTCTCTGGCATCGGAGTATCCAGTAAAAGTCATCGCCACCATCAGGTCAGTCAGAGAGGGAGGTGGCTTCAGGGGAGACGACGAGACGATGATCAAATCGTTGAGGGAACTCTCTGGTCGTGCGGACCTCGTAGACGTCGAGTACAGGCTGTGCGAATTCGATCCGAGGATCGTAGATCATCTGAGGTCGAACGGAGCGATGGTGATCGCGTCCAGACACGTCTTGACTCCGATTCTCAAGATTGACCAGATCTCGGAGCTAGCGGAGGAGATGAGGAGGGTGGCAGACCTGGTCAAGGTGGTCTATACTGCCACCAACACGGTCGTGGCCTTGGGGATCATCGATCTATATGCCAAGGAGTGGGCCAAGGGTAGGTTGATCTCCTTCTGCATGGGCGAGAGGTGGTCTCTCACGAGGCCCCTCAGCGTCATACTGGGTGCCCCGTTCACCTACGCGTCTCTAGATAATGAGCCGACAGGACCTGGACAGCTGAGCTTCACCGAGCTTTTACACTCAATAGAGAAGCTGATGGTGATGCCGAGGATTGCCCCTGATAGGCATCATAGGTAACCCAGTGACACACTCGCTCTCTCCCGCGATTCACAACGCGATGTTCTGGGAGATGGGGCTTCCATACTTCTACGTGGCGATAGAGTTGCAGAGCCCCTCAGTCGATGATCTGAGGTCTCTCCTAAGATTTATGGGGTTCAGGGGTTTTAACGTCACAATACCCTACAAGGAGGAGGCCGCGAGGCTGGTAGATCGACTGTCCGATGAGGCGTCGGCCGCCGGTGCGATCAACACGGTCGTTGTGGAGGACGGTGAACTCCACGGTTACAATACGGACATCGATGGGATCGTATACGCCGCGGAGAGCATCAACGTTCGGCGGGTCGAGAACGCGATGGTCCTCGGTGCGGGTGGGACAGCGCGGGCTGCACTCCTCTCGTTGATGAAGATGAACGTGGGGAGAATCCTGATAGCCAACAGGACCCTCAGCAGGGCCGAGAGACTATCTGTTGAGTTCGGTAGGCTAGGAATGGATGTAAGAGCTATCCCTCTCGAGGAGGCTCGAGACCATCTAAAGGGAATCGAGCTAGTGGTGAACACAACCTCGGTCGGTCTGAAGAAGGAGGACCGTCCTCTGCTCGACTCGGAGAGTCTCAGGAGCGTGAGGTATCTGATAGACGTCGTATACTCACCTTCAGGTACGGCTCTCCTGAGAGAGGGGAGTGCAGCCGGGTGTAGGGTCTCTGACGGGATAAAGGTCCTCATCGGTCAGGCCGTCCGTTCTTTCGAGCTCTGGACCGGTCAAAAGCCCGATCCAATATTTATGGAGAAGATCGCTAGGGCTAGACTGGAATCGGTGTGGAGGTGAGAGGTGTTTGTCCGTCCGCGAATCCGTCCATATAGAGTCAAAGGGACCCGTCTCCGGAACTGTTAAGGCCCCGCCGAGTAAGAGTTACTCTCATAGGGCCGTTATGGTCGGGATGCTGGCGGACGGTGAGTCGAGGATAATTAACGCCTCGTTCAGTAGAGACGTCTTGGCGACGATGAACGCTGCAATAAAGTTCGGCGCAGGCCTGAAGGTACACGAGTCGGAGCTCTCGGTGGTCGGAGTCGCGAGGCCATCAATACCTGACGACGTGATAGACGCCATGAACTCTGGCACCACGATCAGGGTCATGACCGCGATCGCAGGACTGGTCGAGAACGGATACACGATACTGACGGGAGACGAGAGTCTCAGGAGGAGGCCTATGGGACCCCTTTTGGACGCCATGAACGAGCTCGGCGTGATGGCGCTGTCGTCGAGGGGGAACGGCTGTCCTCCCGTGATAGTGAAGGGTGGAGATATGGGAGGTGAATGCAGGATAAGGGGTGACGTCAGTAGCCAGTTCATCAGCGGTCTGCTCATCGCGGGCCCTAGGTCAAGACGGGGACTCGCGGTGAACGTATTAGGGGATCTGGTCTCGAGACCTTACATCGATGCGACACTATACGTCCAGTCCGCGTTTGGATATAGGTCCATCGAGAACCGGGGGTACGCGCAGTTCAGAGTTTGGCCTGGAGGTTACTCGGCCACAGAGTTCGAGGTTCCGGGCGATTACGGACTGGCGTCCTTCCTCATGATAGCCCCTCTATTCGCAGGTGGACGAGTCGAGGTTCTAAACTTATCTGAGGGTCCCCCCCAAGCGGATTACAGAATCGTCGAGATACTAAGAAAGATGGGGGCTAACGTCGAGGTGATGAGGGACAGGGTAGTGGTTGAAGAGTCGGAGCTGAGAGGCATCGAGGTGAACCTTCAAGACGCACCTGACTTACTACCCGTGATCTCCGTTACGGCTTGTAGGGCCCGCGGTACTACCGTTATAAGGGGTGTGAGACACGCGAGGTATAAGGAGACCGACAGGTTGAGCATAATATCGTCTGAATTAGGGAAGGTCGGCGCGAAGGTCACAGAGTTGGAGGACGGGCTGATAATCGAGCCACCTGTGAGGGTGAAGACGGGGGCCCTTGACCCGAGGGGTGATCACAGACTTTTTATGGCGTTCGCTATACTTGCGTTGGCTTGTGAGGGAGGCATGACCGTACTGGACCCCTCGTCTGCTTCTGTATCGTACCCCAGTTTTATATCGGACCTCACAATGATAGGAGCTGGTGTGAGCTACACTTGACCGGCAACGTTCTGGGCGAGAGGTTCGTTGTGATGAGCTTCGGGGAGAGCCACGGTGCTTGCGTGGGCGCGCTAATAGATGGCTGTCCGGCAGGTCTGCCCATATCAGTTGAGGACATACAGAGACAACTCGATCTCAGGAGGCCAGGCCAGTCACTCGTCACCACCCAGAGGAGAGAGCGCGATGAGGTCGAGATACTCACCGGAGTCTTCAACGGATACACGACAGGTGCACCTATCCTGATGATAACGCGGAACAAGGACGTGGACTCAACGAGTTACCTCAAACTCAGGGACACCCCGAGGCCGAGTCATGCTGACTTCTTCGCGCACGTGAAGTACGGCGGTTTCAACGACTGGAGGGGCGGCGGTCGCTTCTCAGGCAGGGTGACGGTGACCTACACGATGGCGGGCGCACTAGCCCTCAAGCTGTTGAACGTTTATCTGGGCATCGATGTGATCGCGTACACTAAACAGATCGGTGAACTCAAGGTCACGAGGGAGCTCGATATAGAGGAGATAAAAAACAATAGGTACTCCAACGAGGTCAGGTGCCCGGATCCGCAGCTCGCGGAGCAGATGCGCGACTTAGTCATCAAGACCAGGGGAAAGGGCGACTCACTGGGCGGTATAGTGGAGTGCATAGTCATCAACGTCCCCCTCGGTCTGGGTGAACCGGTGTTCTCTTCTCTCGACGGCGATATAGCCAAGGCCGTATTCGCCATACCCGCTGTGAGAGGGGTCGAGTTCGGCGCCGGCTTCTCCGCTGCCACCATGCTTGGCTCTGAGCACAATGACCCATTGGGCTATATCGACGGTAAGATATTACCGGTGACAAACAAGGCGGGAGGTATAGTCGGTGGCCTCTCGACCGGTGCGAACATAGTCTTGAGGGTCGCATTCAAACCCCCCGCATCGATAGCGAAACCGCAACGGACCCTCAACACCTCCACCATGAGAGAGGAGGACGTAGTGGTGACAGGGAGGCACGATCCAACCGTTGTACCCAGGGCCGTTCCCGTCGTCGAGTCAATAGTGGCGATAGTGTTAGCGGATCACGCCATAAGAGGAGGTTTTATACCCCCGGTCATAAAGGTGAGGTGATTAACGTGCGAGCTGACGAACAAGAACTGAGGATCCTACGCGAGGAGGTGGCTCAGATAACCGAGAAGATTATCGAGCTGCTAGCTCTCCGTAATGAGAGGTCGCGCGCTATCGGTCAGCTAAAGAGGCGTATGAACGTGGCGCTGTTAGATCTGAACGCAGAGAAGGACCTGAGGGAAAGAATCGCCCGGGTCGCCCAGAGACACGGATTGGACCCTGAGTCGACCCAGAGGACGCTCACGTTTCTCTTTCAGGAGTCATTGAGACAGCAGTCCTCTATCGAGGATAGGGAGGGGCCGAGGATAACACACATGGACATCTTCAGGAAGGCTAAGCAGCTCGAGAGTTCAGGTCAGAAGGTCATCCACTTAGAGGTCGGTGAGCCTGACTTCGGAGCACCCTTGGAGGTTCACAGGACCCTGTCCGAGGCCGCTATCTCGGGTTACGCGAAGTATGGCGAAGCTAAAGGACTCCCTGAGCTTCGAGAGAGGATAATCGAGTACCTCGATGAGAGGTTCGGGGTGAGGCGCAGCCC
Source organism: Aigarchaeota archaeon (assembly GCA_025059745.1). Lineage (GTDB taxonomy): Archaea > Thermoproteota > Nitrososphaeria_A > Caldarchaeales > Calditenuaceae > JANXDH01. The sequence goes on from JANXDH010000004.1 coordinate 598,787, forward strand.
CCAGGAGGTCTTGGTCGTGCCCGGCGGCAGGTTCGGTGTCTACGCCGCGGCAGCGGCCCTCTTATCGCCCGGCGACGAGCAGCTGGTCATAGACCCCTCTTGGCCGCTCTACAAGCAAGCGGCCCAGTTGCTCCACGCGCGCCCGATAGCGATCAAGACGACCTTGGAGGACTCCTGGTTGCCGAGGGTAGAGGACGTGGAGAATAGCCTGTCCAGCGCAACGAGACTCCTCGTATTGAACTCGCCCAACAACCCCACCGGCGCGGTCATCGACAGGAGGCTCATGGAGGAGATAGTCGAGGTATGCAGGAAGAGGTCCATCTACGTCTTGAGCGACGAGGTGTACATGGACTACTGTTTCACAGAGCACTACTCCGTACTCGAGACAGGTTACGAGAAGTCCCTCATGTTGATGTCGTTCTCAAAGAGCTGGGGCATGACGGGTTACAGGGTCGGATTCCTCGTCGGTGAGAGGGCGATGATAGATAGGGCGGCCTCAGTGCAGGCGATGCTGATGACGTGCGTACCTGAGTTCATTCAGCGAGCGGCCTTCAAGGCTCTCGAAGATAACGAGACCCCTAAGGTCTATGGTCGAGTGATGAAGGAGCGCATATCAGAGATATGCAAGTGGCTCGATTCCATGCCGGTGAGTTACATGAGGCCCCGGGGAGGAATGTACGTCTTTCCCAAGATAGACGTGAAGGGCATCGATACGGCCGAGATCGCACTCAAGCTCTTAGAGAAGGACAGAGTAGCCATAGCGCCTGGGACCGCGTTCGGTGACTACAAGGATCACCTACGCATATCCGCGGGCACGTCATCAGAGGAGATCGCAGAGGGTCTAAGGAGACTCAAGACGTATGTTGATAGTTACCGTAGACCCCCCTTAGGGGTAAAAGACTTTTAAACCCTATGTTAATCGAGATTGGAGGATGAAGAGGTTATCCCAGGACGCCCTCTCTCTAGCTAGGGACAGACTCCTCACCGAGATCGCCGGGGAGATAACCCTCTCGAGCTCACCGGGGCAGACCCTCAGGAAATGGAGGACTTTGTTCGACCTTAAGCAGCGGGATCTCGCGAGGAAGATGGGCATCTCCCCCTCCGTCCTCAGCGATTACGAGAAGGGCAAGAGGAAGACGCCGGGCACGATGTTCGTGAAGAGGTTCGTGGAGAGCCTCATAGAGCTGGACGAGGAACGGGGTGGTTACCACATCAACAGGTACACCACTACGTTCGGCAGGGTCCACTCCTCAATACTCGATATCCGAGAGTTCAGGGTCCCCATCACGATAGGTGAGCTCGCGTCGCTCATAGAGGCAGAGTTCATAGAGAATTCACACCTCTCGTCCAACGAGACCTACGGGTACAGCATCATGGACAGTCACTCAGCGATAAAGTACATGGACTCAACGGACTTCATATACGTCTACGGAAACAACTCCATGAGGACGCTGATCTTCACCAACGTATCGACGGGGAGGTCCCCCATGGTCGCCGTGAAGATATTTCCCCTGAAGCCGAGCGCGGTAGTTCTAAGCGGCCCCCAGGACGTCAAGAGCATAGACTGGTTGGCTAGAGAGCTCGCGGTCTTCATGAAGGTCCCCCTCCTTTTATCACACCTCAAATCGGTCGATGAGATGATATCTCGTCTGAGGAGAATAGGTCAGTAATGCGGTCCGTCTTAATAGGTTGTTGTGGTTTTCCGGTACCTAAGCGCATCTACTTAGAGGATTTCAATTTAGTCGAGCTCCAGTACACCTTCTATAAGCTCCCCAGAACTTCGACCGTTAAAAAGTGGAGGGAGGAGGTCCCTAGGGACTTCACCTTCACCGTCAAGGCCTTTCAAGGGATAACGCATCCACCGAGCAGCCCGACGTGGAGACGCTCAAACGTTAAGCCCAATTCGAGGTACGGCAACCTTCAACCTACCGAGGAGGTCTTCAGAAGCTGGAGCTCGACCTTAGAGATCTGTAGGATTTTGGATGCACCAATATGCGTTATCCAGACCCCCTACTCCTTCGAGGAGAACGAGAGGAACGTTAAAAATATCAAGGAATTCTTCAGGACTGTAGAACTTGACGACCTGAAGATTGCTTTTGAGTTCAGGGGGTGGTCCCGTGATACAGTCCGCGATCTCTGCAGCAGACTGAACCTGATACACGTGGTCGACCCCTTCGTCTCCACTCCATCTTGGACACTCAACGGTGAGATCGCCTACTTCAGATTACACGGCTCCCCTCCCGGCCCCCATCCATACGTATACAGATATACCAATGCGGACCTCCTTAGACTACTGGATTTAGTGATCAACACCGAGGCCAGGATCGTTTACGTCCTCTTCAACAACGTCGGTATGTTCGAGGACGCCCGGAGGTTTAAAAAACTTCTCAGTCGAAGACTACGGACGACGAAGTCGCCCACAGGAGATCGAAGTAGTTCTTCGCTAGGTTCGTGAGCCCCGCGTGCGCGGAGTGTATAGCGAGACTCGGCCTCCTCTCGCCTTTCGTTAATATGATGAGGATGACCTCCGTGGTATCGCATATCACCCCGCCGCCGAACGTCAGCTCCCTCTCCCTTATCTCTGCGACCAGTGACAGCCTCCTCAGGTTCTGTGAATCCCCGACGCTCCCTAGGAGGACTTGTACCGACCCTCCGCGCTCTCTCAACAGAGCCGCTATAGGATAAATGATGTCGATCAGCTCCTTGCTCACGTACGGTACTGCCAGTGAGAGCTGCCTCTTCGCGTTCGAGACCACCTCCCTAATGCTCTTTATCACCTCCTTCTCCCCCCTTATTATCCAAAGGTCGGGCTTCTCCCTATCCACCCTCGCCTCGTAGAGAGGCGTCAGCTCATCGATCAGCACCTTCGTGACGTCATCGATGCGTCCGAGCAGCCTGTTCTTCGAGGCTTCGATGGCTATTGCTGGGTGGGTCGGCTTGTATCTCGCAGGCCTCCCCCCTGCCTCTACCGCCCACCCCTTGTTGCAGAGCGACCTTATTATCCCGTATACCCTCGATTGAGGTACTCCTCCGACCTCGCTCAACTCCTTTGCAGTCGCCTCACCCCTGGTTAACAGGGCTAAGTAAGTGCGGGCCTCGTAATCCGTTAGATTCATCAACCGAAGGTCCCGCCTTAATCTATCATCCACCTCCATCGAGGTCACTACTCTACTGAAGGTGTATATTACAATGTATCAAAACAGAGAGTGACTATCTCATGCCGCACGCGCTCAAAACCTCTTGGAAGAGTATCTCGTTTGAACACGCTATAACGCCGTACTTCTCGGTACTACTCAACGATAGCCTCTCCACGCTCTCGCCCTCTATGTGAAACGGTAGACCGATCGACTCGATCATGTACAGGACAGGGACGAAGTCCATTATGCGCAACTCCCTAGAGAGGGTGACGAACCCATCGCTCAATCCCCTCACTACATTCAAGAGCTCCAGAAGGGCGGAACCCATCAACCTCACGTGCTTGACCCTGGGTAACAGAGCGAGATATCTCTGATCGTACGGTGGCCCCCTCACCACCGCCCTTGGATCGACCGTCATCAGGGCCTCTGAGAGTGAGGTAGGCCGCCTAACGTCTTCACCACTCGTCGATACTTTCCCCTCGACGGCCACAGTCATATCGCCCGAGATCATGTCTATGACCCCGCTCGCGAAGACGTCGTTATAGTGAGTGGATTTTGAGAGCGCGATCCCGGAGGAGAAGTAAGGGATACTCCTTGACATATTAGTGCTACCGTCTATGGGGTCTATCACGACAACTAACTCGCTACCCTTCCTTATCAAGCCGCTCTCCTCTGAGACGAACGTGACGCTGGACAGAGATCTCTCGAGGACTCTCATTATCGCTTCCTCACAGACCACGTCCGCTAAGTACGACAGATCACCGTAGGCTCCCTTTCCGACAGGCTTCGTAGAGATCCCCCTCCTCCTTAACTGATTGTAGGCTTGGTGAGCGGAGAGCAGGGCCTCGCGGATTACGTCCGATATGAAGTCCTCATCCAACCCTCGACACCCCTCGTCTCTTTAGTTTCTTCTCCAACATTCTCCTGATCTTCACTCCAAGAACTGGATACCTCCTAATCAACTCTGCCTCTACCAGCCTGGCCACCTCCTCGCTTATACTGAACCTCGGAGTGACGCTCTTGAGGTAATTCAGTAGAGCCGAGCTTAGCGGTGAGTAAAACGCTATCCTCGGTTGCCTCATTGCGTAATCAATGGAGAGGGCCAGAACTTTCAAATCACCCTCTTTCTTCTCCGCGCCCTCCCCTTTTACCGCCCCTCTACCCCTCTTAGATCTATCCTTCTTCGACTCTGCTCGTCTGTTGCGCCTTTCGTTCACAAACAATGTGAAGTAAAGAGAGATTTATGTTTTATCTTTTACGTTTTACCAAAGACCGGTTAGATTGTTTTACCGTTCCACACCTCTTTTTCAATCGATTCGTATGATTCCACGTGACTATTTTTAAAAAAACGGCTCATTTCGGTCACTTTGCCCCATATCACTCCCTTTAATTCAAGATAGTTTGTACGAAAATTCTCCTGTCAAATCCAAATAGGAGAAAACCTGAGCTAATTCATTTTAAGTATGGTTGTAAGAGGAGGTGTGTCCCGGTCAATAAGAAAATGGGAGATGTATTTTATGTAAAAGGTAAAACTTGTAAGGTTTATTGTATAACCCATATGACGCCCTGCAATTATCCCAGTCTTTTTATCTGACACGGATGGCTGTATGCATTAAAGTGGAGCCCGGTATTGGTAGTCATTAGTAAATGAGTACGTTTTGAGGGTACGTCACATCAGGGATCTGATAGGGTGGTTAGTTTAAATAGTTAAAGACTAATTACATATTTATATTACAATAATAGTAAGGAAATACGTGCTACTAAATAAACGAGTAATATACGAGAATGCGTTAGGGCTCATAGGCAACACGCCCATGGTTAAGATCAACAGGTTGGTAGGTAAGGGGGATGCAACGATACTGGCGAAGTTAGAGAACTACAACGTCGGCGGCTCACTGAAGGACAGGATCGCCAAGTACATGATTGAGGCTGCAGAGAGGGAGGGGCGGTTGAGAGAGGGGATGACGATCCTGGAGGCGACTTCAGGGAACACGGGCATAGGACTGGCGGTCGTGGCCGCGGTCAAAGGTTACAAGCTCAAGGTGGTCATGCCGGACAACGTGAGCGTTGAGAGGCGTAGGCTCCTACAGGCATTGGGTGCGGAGGTCATCCTGACGCCGGGCGAGAAGGGTACGGCTGGTGCCATAGAGCTGGTCAGGGAGATAGTGAGGAGGACTCCCGGAGAGTACTTCGTACCGGACCAGTTCAACAACATAAACAACGTCAAGGCGCACTACGAGACGACGGGGAGGGAGATCCTCGAACAGACGGGAGGTAGGCTGGATGCGGTCGTCGTCGGCATAGGGACGAGCGGTACCGCCATGGGAGTGGGAAGGAGGGTCAAGGAGTACAACCCCAACATCAGACTGATCGGAGTAGAGCCCGTACTCGGCCAGAGGATACAAGGATTGCGGAACATGAGGGAACCCTTCCCACCTTCTCTGTTCGATCCTATGCTCTTCGATGAGCGTTACTTCGTCACTGAGAGCGAGTCAATCAGGACCGCCAGAGATCTAGCTAGGCTCGAAGGTCTGGTCATGGGCATCAGCTCGGGTGCAGTTATGTCAGTCGCGGTGAGGAAGGCTAAGTCTCTGGGGAGCGGTAAGACTGTAGTGGTGATACTCCCTGATGGTGGGGAGCGGTACCTCAGCACCGAACTGTTCGCTCAGGGCTATTCGCCAGAGGCTGTCATCATCTCTCAGGAGCACGGGTGAACTCGCGCCCCTCTACTCCTCAGGTTCATCGGGCATTATAGGGTAATTTGGCGGCCACTTATTCGGGTTGATAGAGTCGAGGTTGGCGAGAGCTGCCTCTATCTCTTCCCTTCTCGGCTCTAACCATGGGGGCAAGACTAGTTTTGTCCCCAGCTGCTCCGGAGGTTCGTCAACCGCGTACCCCGGTCCCACCGTTGCGACTTCAAGAAGGTTTCCGTTCGGATCTCTAAAGTAGAGTGACTTGAACCAAAACCTGTCGACGACGCCCGAGTTGGGTAAGTAGACGGAGTTGAGCCGTCTCATGATGGACCTCTGATCGACGTCATCATCGACTGCGAATGCCACGTGGTGTATCGATCCTTTCCCCACTAGACCATAATCGACATCGGGGGTAATGAGATAGTGAAGGTACGCATTACGTTCATCATCAGATGCTACCAGGTACTCCCTCCCACTAACGTCAGCGGCCCTCTCCCACCTCGATATCCCTAGGAACTTCTCGTAGAACCGCGAGACGAGCTCTGCATCGATGCCCAGGACCTTGACGTGGTCGAAAGTCATTAGCTTCATCTCTTCTGTGATGTATCCGACCTCAATCCTGCTATCCATAAGCTCCTTCACGTAGTCATAAGTCACGTCCTCTTTTGGCGCGACAATCTCTATGAGTGCACCATCAGGGTCCCGCACGTAGATCGAGAACCCGTAGAACCTCTCGAACGGGCCGGACACGGGGACCCCTCTACTCCTCAACCACCAGAACCACGGCCTAAGTAGATCGACCGACTTAATGCGATATGCGACGTGATGCGGAGACCCCAGTCCTGGACGTCCAGAGGGTAGTTGGGGCCACTCGAAAAAGGTGATCGTGCTGCCGACGGTCGCCTCTGGGTTAGCGTAGAAGGCGTGCCTGTGGTACACGTCGTCCTGGTTAACTGAGAGCTTCACTCTCCTGAGGCCGAGGACATCCACGTAGAACGCTGAGTTAACCCGGTAGTTCCCAGTAACCAGGGTCACGTGATGAAGACCCTTGATTATATCACCCCTCATACTCTAACTAGAGGTACGCGTCGCCTCTATTGAGCTTAACGGGAACGGGTAATATCCAAGTTATGCTCTGGGAAGAGAACCTCGACGCACCTGAGACGCTCTTAATCCCCAGTCAGAAGACGATTCGGGCCCGGTGGGACTCGAACCCACGATCTGCGGCTTAGGAGGCCGCCGCCTTATCCATGCTAGGCCACGGGCCCATTCTCGTTGCATTTTGCAATATCTATATCCTCCTCTTGGGTCTGTTTTTTCGTGGTTATTCGCGCCCTAGGGAGTGGTCGGGTCACGCTAAATAGTTTATCTACCGAGCTTAAAAGATTTGTTGAGGTTAACCCGGTCTTCGCGGCTAGGAGGTAGTACTACCTCCTACTCGAATGTTTGGACTTTATACGTGGTGTGCTTGGTGTCTGGATCCGGGAGGAGCTTTTTAGGTGTGATTTGAGGAGGATTGTCGTTGCGGCGCAGATGTATGTTAACAGGCTTGTCGGAGAGGGGAGGACGCGGAGATCGATTCAGCTCAGGCTGTCTTATCTCCGGGGCTTTCTCGGATATTACGGGGTCTATCTGCCGCCTCGGGCGGTGAAGGTACCTCGGAAGGCCGGCAGAAGCAGGATTGACAGGATACCCTCCCTGGCGGAGCTTCAGCGAATCGTAACCTTACGCAGGTCGCCCAGGATGCGGCTCGCTATTATAACGATGTGTTTGACTGGTATACGGTTTAACGAGGCCCTCAGCCTCCGCCGAGAGTGAATAGACTTCGAGAACAACGTGATACGGCTTCCGGGAGACGTGATGAAGACGGGCCTGCCGAGGGAGATATCTATTCCCCTCGGAGCTTCGGGCTGGCTTCTGAGCTATCTCAAAAACTATCCAAGGCAGACCGGCTACATATTTCATGTGGAGGGCGACTAGGAACGGCGCATACATAGTGAAAAGTTCAGGGACTACTACATTGACCTGCTTAAGCGATTGGGCCTTGACAATCAGACCCCAGACGGAGGAGCCTACGCCCTGCACCCCGCACACGTTCCGGATATGGTATCGCACAACGCTCGAGGCAGCCAGAGTAAACAGGCTCTTAATCGACGTGTGGATGGGTCACAACAGCGGGGTCGAGAAAACCTACTACCTGCCGACGCCCGAAATCATTAAGCAGGAGTTTGAGAAGGCGGACAAGGCCTTCCGAATCTTCGGACAGACCCACACACCTCCTGAGGCTGATAAGGCTAAGGCCCTCGAGGAGGCGGGAGGCGAAAAGAGTTTGAGTACGTTCTCCCGACTATACAATTACAAGTGATGTAACGTGCCTTGTTACGTCGAAGTGGCTAACAGTCTTGATATCATTTACGAAGGAGAAGGGAATAAGGTGGCAACGGAGTTTTATATTCCCGTACTCAAGAGAACAAAATCATATGATAGGCTGTCGGGGTTTTTCATCGCTGATTCTCTTGTAGTCATCGCAACCGGATTAGCTGGGCTAATAAAGAATAGAGGGAATATGAGATTAATTGTGGGTCTTCATAACGTAGGACCAGATCTCGTAGAAGCTTACCGCTTAAGTTGTGAAAAGGCAGAAGAACTGATTAGAGAAATGGGTGAAAAAATTGTGCAAGATTTAGAGGCTTTAGCCGATATGTATGCCAGAAAGAGGATCGAAACTTTAGGTGGATGCTTGCAGAAGGGACGCTTCAAGTGAAGGTTGCTCTACCAAAGAAGACTTTCTTAGGTCTCGGTAATGGAATTTTTCATGAAAAGCTATTACTATTCAGGGATGAAATTGGCTGATGAAGTGGGGCTTGGCAAGACCATAGAGGCAGGCGCCGTGATTAAAAGGCTGATACAGCAGGGGCTGATACAACGGGTCTTGATATTAGCGCCTAAGAACTTGACGAAGCAGTGGCTTGATGAAATGTGGGTGAGATTTGGACTACGTTTCTGGTTATTAGACCCTGTAAAAAGGAGTTTATATCTCTTCTGACGGTGAAACACACCAGATTTCAGATGCAAATCCGTTTGATGAAGAGGGTATAGATTTAGTTGTGGTATCTTGCTCCCTGCTGAATTGAGGAGATGGAACAAGGTGAGAATAGCCGCTGGAGGTCAAAACTCTTTGACATTAAGTCATCCTATTGTTCAGTGGTTATGCGATTCCGTGATTTCGAAAGCCCGAGACGAGAGTATTCATTTTCCGAAAAGTGTTTATTTGGTTAAAGATTATAATGGTTATTGGCGCGTTAGGATAATTGAGGAGGAGGGGGGTGCGCAGGAGGAACTTGACGCTAACGGAATCTTAAGGTTGTTAGATGAATTGTTAAGGGTGGGAAATTGAGTTGTTATTGTTGGCGAAGTTTAGAGATGGCTTTGCCGGCTATCAAATCTAGGCACCTCCCTTATAGGGCGCTATATGACCGCTCGATCAGCTCCGAGACGCGACTTACTGACTAACCGTCTCGGTGAACGAACCTCCTATCTATCTGCGAGGCACTCGTAGCTCAGAATCGGTTCAGGCTAAAAATCAGGTCACGATGACCTAGAGCTAACTCTACTTGAGTGGGACGTACATGCTGCTCTTCGTCGCACCCACACCGGGCCTTCCGTGCCTCACGGGCTTATTAGTTATGACGAACTCGCCCAGCCGGTGACCGATCATCTCGGCCCTCACCTCAACGGGCTGGAACTCCTTCCCGTTATGCACCCATACGGTCAGCCCGACCATCTCAGGGAGAATTATCATGTCCCTGACGTGGGTCCTGATCGGCTTCGTCGAACCTAGCTTCTTGAACTTCCTTATCTTCGCGAGTAACTTCCTCTGAGGCTCGGTGAGTCCCCTCTTCAAAGACCTCCTCTGCCTGCTGGTGAGGAGCTTGATGAAGTGGTCCATGCTCATCTCCTGAAGCTGCTGCACCGTGTGACCCCTGTAAAGGAACTCCCTCGTCAACTGATATTCTAAATCACTCTGGTAATATTTATATCTTGAAGTAAAGCGTTGAAGAGCGCATTGAGAAAGTACCCCCTCTGGTTGGTCACATTTCTCTCGTTCCTCCTCTACTCGTTCATCGTCAACGTCCTCGGACCCTCGCTACCGTCCATCAAGACTGAGCTTCAACTCGACGATGGATCTCTGGGGCTCATAGCGAGTCTGTTCGCAATCGGCGGCCTCTCCGCGGTGATAGGCGGGTATCTCTCCGATAGGAGGGGGAGAGCGTTCGTTGGGAGCGTCTCGTTAGGCGTCCTCGGAGCGAGCTCCGTATTGATGGGCACCTCGACTGTGCTCCCAACTATCGTCTTCGCTCTACTATTGATGGGAGTCGCCGCTGGGTTCTTCTCCGCCTCTGTCAACGCAATGATAGCCTCCACGTTCTCAGAGGTCAGGGGTATGGCTATGAACCTCCTCCACGTGGCGTGGAACATAGGATCCAGCGTAGCGCCACCCGTCACGGCCTCACTGATAGTGATCACGGGGTCGTGGAGGGTCTCGTATATGATACCCATACCGCTACTGATCGCGGTGGGGCTGCTCCTGTACCGTTTCCGGAACTTAGAGCGTAACTCCTCTTACGATAGTCCTGTCGATACCTCCAACGTCCTCAGGGAGATGTCCAAGGTCCTGCCGATAGCTATGATAGCACCCTTCATACTCGCTTTAGAGCTGGGCGTCTCCTTCTGGCTGCCATCTGTGATGTTGCTCACGGGTTTCACGCTAGTCGAGGGTGGCACCATCGTTGGGGTCTTCTGGGGGATGATGGGGGTAGGAAGGCTGGTGTTGGGGCCCTTGACGGACAGGTGGGGTTACAGGAACGTAATAACAGTCAACTCGATCTTGACGCTGATCACCCTGTTGATCGCTTGGTCAGTCCCTGTTTACCTCATAATACTGGGGATGTACGCGGCCGCTGGGTTCTTCTTGGGCCCGGTCTACCCGACTACGCTGGCATGGATAAACTCCCTCAATCCGAGGCTAGGCGGTTCCCTCTCGGGGTTCCTATACGTCCTCGGTACGTGTGGAATATTCATATCGACCGTCATGACCGGGTTCATGATCCAGATCACGGGGCCACGGTTGGCACAGCTGACCTTCTTCGTCTTCGCGGGTCTGATAGCGGTCAGCGGATTCTTGGGCAGTAGGATGATCGCGAGAGGAAAGTCGTGAGTTCGGCTTTAGGCCGATCTTACACAGTTTTATCTACCCTCTAACGTCCTAAATCCGTGATAGTGGGCAGGTGTACCCCGGACGGCACTCATCGGTTCAAAAACAAAGCACTCAAGAGGGGCGTCCACGAGAGGCACTTCAAGGAGGCTGGCGGCCTCCTCCTCACCAGCATAGGAATAGGGACTTACATTGGAGACCTGGACCCAGTGACGGACGCTTACATGATCCAAGCTGTAAAGGAGTCGGTGATGAGCGGGGCGTGTAACGTCATCGATACGGCGATAAATTACAGGTTCATGAGGTCTGAGAGGTGCGTGAGGATAGCCCTGAATGAACTCATCGAGGGTGGTCACATAGAGAGGGACGAGGTACTCGTCTGTACCAAGGCAGGCTACCTCACTCACGATCACGAGCGAGGTACGGACTATGAAGGTTACATTACAAGGAACCTCCTGACCACCAACGTGTTCTCGCCGGACGAGATAGTCGCAGGCATACACAGCATCTCTCCCAGGTACCTCTCTTGGAGCGTTGAGAAGAGTCTGGACAACATGGGCGTGGAGGTGATAGACGTCCTGTATCTGCATAACGTCGCCGAGAATCAAGTACCGGTCGTGGGGCCGCACGTGTTCAGAAGGAGGATCAGCGATGCGTTCACGAGGTTGGAGGAACTAAGGGACAGAGGTATGATATCGTACTACGGACTCGCCACTTGGAACTCCTTGAGGGTAGTCATGGATGCCGAGGTCCACACCAACCTAGCCGATATAGTCTCGATGGCGAGGGAGATCGGGGGGAGTAATCACGGCTTCAAGTTCGTCCAGCTACCGTTCAACCTGAAGATGACCGAGGCTCTTACTTCAAGGAACCAACTCGTCGGGACAGAGGTCTTGTCCGTCTTCGAGGCTTGCGAGAGGCTAAACCTGATACCTGTGACCAGCGCGCCCCTACTCGAGGGCATGCTTCTGAGAGAGGTCAGGGGATCGGTCATAAGGGGCCTGTCGAGGGCTCAGTCGCTCATCCAGTTCGCTAGGTCCTCGCCTTCTAAGTGTGCTCTCGTGGGACAGAAGGATCCCGCGCACCTCAAAGAGAACTTAGAGCTTTCAAGGGTCCAACCGCTGAGCGACGAGGAGTTCGAAAGGGTCCTGATAGAAAATAGCAGTCAGGGATGATCTTGAAGGGAGGACTAAACTTTGACCTTCAGGTTGAGTTCATCTGCGACCTCCTCAGGCGTCGCTCCCTCGTGCACGATCCTGTTCAGCGCCCTTATCATACCGAGCGGGTTGCCCGACTGGAAAACGTTTCTCCCGAAGTCTAGCCCGAGAGCTCCAGCTCTGATTGCGTCGTAGGCCAACCTGAGAACGTCCTCCTCCCTCTCCATCTTCGGACCGCCAGCGATGACCAACGGTACGGGGGTCGAGTTCACGACCTTCTCGAAGTCATCGGTATAGTAAGTCTTGATGAAGTGAGCGCCCAGCTCCGCGGCGACTCTGCAAGCGAGGGCTATGTACCTGGTGGTCCTCTTCTCTAGTTCCCTGCCGACCGCTGTGACGGCCAGTACGGGAATCCCGTACCGCTCCCCCATGTCGACTAGCTTCGCGAGAGACTTCAGCGTTTGATGCTCATACTCCGTGCCGACATATATCGAGAAGGCCAAGGCCGAGGCGTTGAGCCTGATCGCGTCGTCTATAGAGGTCACTATCTCCTCGTCTCCGAGAACAGGGCCGTCTATCGTGTTACCTCCTGACACGCGCAAGACCACTGACTGCTGCATCGATGGGTCGAAACAGTTCCTCAGCACGCCCCTCGTCAACATCACGGCGTCCACGTGAGGCAGTAGTGGCGTTATAGTCTTCTTTGGGTCCTCGAGACCCTTGATGGGTCCTAGGAAGTACCCGTGGTCTATAGCGAGCATCAGCGTCCTCCCGTCCGATGGTCTGAAGATCCTAGAGAGCCTGTTACGTAAACCCCATCCCATGCATCCCATCAACCTCTTCTAGAATAATAATTTTACCTGAGGACGATCGAGACTGACTTAAGACCCTGTACCTATTAGACTTAAATTCTCATCGAGCGCGTTAACTCACGTGGAGGGCACCACGATCAATAGGAGCCCGAATGGCAGGCTCGTGAGATTCAATGACGTCTTCGGTGGTTTCGAGAGACTCGATTCCGTCAAGAGGATCCTCGGGGACCGCACGAAGGAGATACTCGAGAGCCTGATGGTGGAGGTGGTTGACGATCGGAGATACATGTGGGTGAACGACAAGGAGGGCAGGATCTGTGTCAACAGGTCTTACCTCGAGAGGGGCAACGCTAAGCACATCTACTTGGACGTCATACACGAACTCGTTCACATCAGGCAACTGAGAGAGGGTAAGGACCTCTTCGATAGAACGAAATCCTACGTAGACAGAGAGACCGAGATCGAGGCCTACAGGATCACCGTTGAGGAGGCTAAGAGGATCGGCATGACAAAGAGGGAGATAATTGATTATCTATCGGTAGAGTGGTTGACCAGAGACGAGGTCATCCGGCTTGCTAGGTCGGCCGGTGTAGACGATTGATGCCCATCAGTAGATCCAGGCCTTGAGGGGCCTCCTGAAATTTTGATTTATGTGGAGTAATAACTGAGCTGGATCGTCAAAAAATGCCCACTCCTCTTTACCTCCAGGGACGAACCCCCTCAACCTCCTGTCATAGACCCTCTCCGTCCGGTTGACGATATACGTTCCGTCGGATCTCGAGATGAAGACGTAGCTCCTCCTTCTGAGGACCTTGAGTGGAGCCTCTATCCTGATCCCCTCATCATGCTCGAGACCCTCTATGGCCCTCCTCAACTCCCTCCACGACCTCAACTGCCTCTCGCGCATACCTCATGAGCACCAGATAGCCTCTACACCCATATGATAAAGTTTTTCGTTGAGAGTTAGCAAGATTATTATCTGCCTACATGTAATAAACCCCGGGAACGGGGTAGTTGCTGCGGATATTCAATTCACTCACCATGAAAACCGAACGGTTCAGATCAATCGAGGAGAAGAGGGTTAAGATGCTGATCTGCGGCCCCACCGTCTACGATAACATCCATTTGGGTCACGCTAGAACGTTTGTGACTTTTGACGTACTCGCGAGGTTCTTGACATACATGGGCCACGATGTCCGCGTTGTGGTAAACGTTACGGACCGCGACAGGAAAATAACCGAGAGGGCAAAGTACGAGGGACTCCCGCCCGACTTGATAGCGGGGCTCTACCTTGATGAGTTCAAGCGGGACCTAACGCTGCTGGGTATAAGCACGTTCAACGACTTCTTCAGGGTCTCGGAGCAGACTGGTCTAGCGGCTCGATTGGTGCGCACACTCATCGAGAGGGGTCAAGCGTACAGCGCTGGTGACAACGTCTATCTAAGGAACAGATGGGGCGGTAAACTCTTCGGGATCTCAGAGAGGGAGCTAAGGCTGATGAGGATCGAGTTAGACCCGCTCAAGAGGGAACAATCCGACATAAAGTTGTGGACCGCTGAAGCCCGCGGAGAGACCGGTGGACCGAGCTGGCACATGCAGGACGCCTCGGTAGCCGTGGCCGCGTTGGGCGGGAGGTACGACGTCCACGGGGGCGCGATCGACCTGATATATCCCCATCACCGATCCTACGTCAAGATTATGGAGGCCTTATTGAGCGACCGGTCTCCCGCGAGGTACTGGGTTCACGTGGGCCTCTTGCTATATAGGGGGAGGAAGATGTCGAAATCGATTGGTAACGTGGTCGAGGTCAAGTCCGTAATGAAGAGATTCTCCCCTGAGGCTCTGAGATTATACTTACTAAGCCACCACTACAGGGACGAACTCGACTTCTCGATCAAAGGTCTCACCCAGGCCTGCTCTCGTTATAGAGAAGTCTCCGAGGTCCTATCGTCATATAGAGAAGAGCTACTTGAGCTCGACGAGAAGGGACCTCACCGGATGAGGACCGAGATGTCGACGCGCTACCTGAGAGAGTTCATGCGATCTATAAGTGATGACCTGAACACGCCCGAGGCGATAGAGTCCCTGATGGCACTATGCTCCTCGATGATGCGAAGAGAAGCGTCGACCGATCATCTACTCTCCCTGAGGGAGATGTGCGAAGTCCTCGGTATACCAGCGGCCAGAGATAGATGACTCGTTGAAGGAGCTTCTGGAGGAGAACGAGAACGGTTTCTTCTCACTATGGTCCGATAAAGAGACCTACAGACGTGCGATCCTCCTGTGTAACCCGGTCTTCCACGACGACCCTCTCTTCAACCACGCTACAGGTACACTCGATTCCGAGGACGTAATAGAGTTCATCATAAGGTACTTCGATTCCAGGAACGTTAGGCCAGCGATCTACGCCAACCCTTGGAATCTCTTCCCGCTACGCGAGGTGCTACTTGGGTATGGGTTCAGACTCTGGGACGAACTCTTTGTAGAGGTGCGTGGAGCGGACCCTCAATCACCGACCCAATCGACCCTGAGACCGGTTGAAGACACTGATGCCCTGAGAACGTGGATAGAGATCTACGAGAGCGCCTTCAAAATCCCTAGTTATTGGCACCGGGAGATCGAGGTGAGGACGAAGACCATGTTGCGGAGGGACGACGTGACCCTCTTCGTGAAGTACGCAGGCGAAATACCAGTGGGATCGTTGGCCGCCTACTTCACCGGCGATCTCTGCGGACTCTATTGCATCGGCACCCCTCCTAAGTATCGGGGCAAAGGAATAGGCTCATCGATGATAAATGAGGCCGTGAGGGTGGCAGGAATGAGAGGTGCGAGAGCGGTGTGCCTCCAGACGCTCGCGAGCGACAAGTTGACGGGATTCTACGAGAGGCTCGGTTTCAGAGTAGCCTACAAGAAACAAGTCTATCTGAGATGAGGGACTGGTCTATCTCGAGCCATGGAGCCGCTTTAGAGAGTTGTAAAAATCGCTCCTCATGAGTTCCATCACGCTCCTCTTCGTGTACTCGACACCCTCCCGTTTTCCGGTCAGAACGTGGGCGATCTCACCGTCCTCGAACTCAAAGAAGAGTTGCGGAATCACGTAGTCCTCAGACCAGTCGCCGTACTTCCTCACCAGCTCATCGGCCAGCTTCTCGTCCTCAGTGTCTATATCGTACAGCCTGCATGGGACGTTCAACTCCATCGCCATCGCCCTCGCTGGTTCTATCACGGTGGGGACGCAGTGAGGACACCACTTCGCGTAGACCAGATGTATCGCCTTTACCCTCTTCGGCATCATACCTTCTTCCTCACCTGATCTAGGACCCAACCGTGCCCGCTTCCTAGGTCGTTGACCCCGACCTCATCTATTTTTCTGTATTGCACCTCGGCGACGTACTCGTTGGCCTTGGGCTCGCCGCGTAGTTCGGCGCTGTAGACGAAGCAGATGTCCCAGTGGAGCTGACCCTTGTACATGGAGCTCTCTCCGGTGTGTGACTGGACCTCTAATAGCCTCAGATCGTAGTCCTTGACTCCCAGCTGTTTCTCAACGATCCTTTTGGCACCATCGGTCGGGTGCTCGCCTATCTTTAAGTGAGTCGCGGGCAACCTCCATTTGTCCATCCAGACTTTGGGAATGGCCTTGTTGAGGAAGAACTCCTCGTACCACAGGTCCCGGTTGTTTATCTTCACCAGCAGTATCTTGTCCTGCTTCATCGCGAGGACGAACGACGAGAGACATAGGCCGCCCATTGGGATGTTGTGCGGACCGAAGTTCGCGAATTGCAGTCCCATACAACTAGTTCCTGAATTTAGGGTTTATATCTATTGCGGTCGAATACATTCGACCGGCTTTGGGCGCGCGCTGTCTACCGGAAACTTATATATCTATGATGAGATAGTGAATCTTAAAAGCAGATGAGGTCAAATGAGCGTCGAGATGCTGACTCTTTCAGAGGGGTGATAGTTGATCCGTGAGCTCTCACAGATACGTCGGTAAGCCCATACCACCGGACGAGTCGTTAGTACATGTTGAGGGCAGGGGCAGGTACGTCGATGACGTGAGGAAGGACGGTATGCTATACATGGGCGTGCTCAGGAGTCCGTACGCGAGGGCCAGGATCAGGAGTATAGATTTCTCCGACGTCAAGGCCAGGGCTAAGTTGGTGCTCTTACCGATAGACCATAAAGTGGTGATGCGCGATATCGCGATCCCCGCCTTCTTCGAGTACAAGGGCAGGGCTACGTTGGTGAGGATGCCAGTCCTACCGTCCAACGGGTACGTGAACTTCGAGGGTCAACCGGTCGCTGCGGTAGTGGCAGATTCCAGGTACGAAGCGGCCGATCTGCTAGAGCTGTTCTCCGTGGACTACGAACCCCTTCGGCCCGTAATGACGATCGAGGAGAGCCTCAGTGGAGGCGAGGTGATTCACGAGGGGTGCAGCGACAACATAAGCGTCGACGTGACATTGAGAGGCGGCGATGTGGAGAGGGCGTTCGCCGAGGCGGCCCATGTCCTCGAGGATGAGCTCAAGGTCTGTAGGACCATACCGAATCCGATGGAGACGAGGGGCGTTGTCGCGGAGTGGAAAGACGGCAAACTCTCCGTCTGGGTCACGAATCAGGGTACATTCAGGATCAAGGACCAGCTGGTGAACGCCCTCGGATTACAACCAGGCTCGGTCACCGTAAACGTGGTCGACGTGGGCGGCGCATTCGGGACTAAGTCGTCGCTCTATCCGGAGTACGTACTGGCCAGCTACGCATCACTCATCCTCAAGAGACCGGTAAAGTGGTTCGAGACGAGATGGGAGCACATGAGATCAACTACCCACGGACGTGACGTGCAGGCCAGGATCTCCCTCGCGGTAAACAAGGAAGGAAAGGTATTGGGGATGAAGGGCACGGTAATCGCTGATATAGGCGCTTTCAACGTCTTCATCAACGCCAACTACGCACCATTCATAGGTGCACAGTTAACGGGACCATACGCCATAAGGGCCGGAGAGGTCAGGGCTATATCGGTCTTCACCAACAAGACGCCTCTAGGTCCCTACAGGGGTGCTGGCAGGCCGGAGGCCGCCTTCTTCTACGAGAGCATGATGAACCTAGTTGCGAAGGAGCTCGGGCTCGACCCCATTGAGGTCAGGCTCAGGAACCTCTTAGAACCGTCCGAGATGCCGTTCCAGACGCCCCTAGGATTGACGGTCGACAGGGAGGACTACCGCGAGATACTGAGGACCGCTCTCAACAGGTTCGATTACAAACGATTGAGAGAGGAGGTCAGGAGGGAACGAGCGAGGGGTAAGTTGATAGGCATAGGTCTGGCGAACTACATAGAGTTGAACAGGGTGTTCGCCGGTGAGGGCGCAAAGCTCACGCTTCGGAGGGACGGGAGGATCTACCTATCCTATGGGTCCGGATCGCACGGCCAGTACCACGCCACGATATACAGACAATTGATAGCGGACGCGATCGGGGTAGGTTTCGAGGACGTGGTCTTCGAGATGTCATCAAGCGATGACCTCCCCGGCGGCGTCGGTACCTTCGGCAGTAGGAGCGCCGTTATCGGTGGTGAGGCCGTTATGAGGTCTGCTCTCAGGCTGAGAGACGAGGTTCTGGAGAGGGCATCGAGGTTGTTCGGAATTCCGCGAGAGAGGCTAGCTATCTCGGGACGATGCGTAGTCGATCTCAAGAACGGAGGCGAACTCATGGGGCTGGGTGACGTGGCGAGCGAGGGTGAGATCTCCGTGTACGAGTTCGTCAAGGGACAGGACATATTCTCGTACGGCATTCACATGGCGGTTGTCGAGATAGACGAGGAGACGAGGACCCTGAGGCACGTAAAGTACTACGCGATGGACGACGCTGGCAGGATCATAAACCCCTTGATCGCCGAGGGTCAGATAATAGGCGGTATAGTGATGGGCATCTCCCAGGTGTTTTACGAGAGGGCGGAGTACGATCACAACGGATCCTTGAAGATCGGTGGCATCCTCGAGGCGGGCGTTGCCGCTGCGGCCGACATTCCGATGGAGATAGAGTCGCACCTCTACGAGTATCCGTCCCACTACCTACACGGGGCTAGGGGCATTGGAGAAGCCGGTCCTATAGGCGCGATACCCTCACTCGTCAACGCGCTTGAGGACGCCCTAGATACGAGGATCAGGTCGACAGTACTAGCTCCGGATAGCTTATGGGATAAGGCGCCGAGAGTCAGGTGACGCGCTGAAGTAAAACTTTCATCACTATATCGATCGAATTTAGATTAATAGAGTGGATTAGACGCCAAGATGAGGGTGATGACGATAGTTGGAACTAGGAGCGATAATTAGGGCCTCACTCGCGCTAGTGACCATAGTAGGCGTCTACGAGATATCTATTCGGCTCCTCAAATCGTACGGGAGCTCGGCTATAATATCACAACTGATAAGAGGGTCGAGGGTCATCATCATAGTCGGGCTCCTCGCCTTAGCTATCGGAGATATCGTCGATATCATCTCGCCCAACCTTCCCACTGAATTGTCAGTATACCTCTCGAGATCGATCACTTACCTGATCGCATCACTGATAGTCCTCTTCTTGGGCATCAGGCTGGTTATCAACCTGATCACAGTCACGATAGGTATATCCTTGATCGATAAGCGGGTTCTGAAGGTCGTCTACGCAGCCCTTTACCTGTTAGCGGTGGTCGTAGCGATCAGGATCATAGTAGGCTCCCAGATCTTTCCGTCGATAGGCCCTACTGAGTGGCGAGTACTAAACTTTGTTAACGGTCTAGTCGCAGTCTACGTCTTCGCATCGATAGTCGAGCTCGTGCTCCACAAACTGGTCCAGGAACGGGAGAGAGAGGAAGCGTACACCGCGACTGCATACACCTTCCTGAGGAGGCTCGCGAGCATCGGGGTGTGGATCCTCGGCATCATAGCGCTCCTGCTGGTGGTCTTCCCCGAGCTGTTAGGACTGGTCGCCTCGGTCCTCATCGCGGCGGGTTTCCTCTCCATAGTCATCGGTCTCGCGGCCCAGTCGACGCTATCCAACCTGATCTCGGGGTTGATGATAGCCATAACCCAGCCATTCAGGCTAGGAGACGCCGTCATGTTCAGGAACGACTTCTGTTACGTCGAGGACATCCGACTCTTCCACACGGTTCTGAGGACATGGGACAACAGACGCGTCGTGGTACCCAACTCGATATTCCAGTCAGAGACCATCATCGATTACACGACCGTAGATCCTTCGATGATTGTACCCGTCACGGTGGACGTATCCTACGAGAGCGATGTGGACGCTGCGATATCCGTCATGAAGGAACTGGCGGAGAAGCACCCCGATTTCCTCCCGGCGCCCGGTCTGCCGTCAGTACAGGTAATGGAGCTCGGTGAGTCCGGAGTCAGACTCAGACTCCTGACCAAGGCTAAAGATCAACCCACCGCCTTCAATATGTCAAAAGACCTTCTCTACCAGATAAAGAAAGAGTTCGAGAGGAGGGGCATCGAGATACCTTATCCTAGGAGGTACGTGATATTAGATAAGGGGGCCAAGAAGAAGAGGCGTACCCCATAGGCTCACTCCCTCACCTTCCTAACTTTAGCTGTCATGAGAGAACCAGCACCTACCATGGCCGCGAGAACGTGGAACGTAGTGGCGAACCCGGTCACGTCCGTAATCAAACCAGCTATCAAAGCACCGAAGCTTCCTATCACCATGCCGGTTGATGCGAAGAAGCCGACCGAAGCGGTCCTGAGTATCTGGTCGGTGACGATCGAGATGTGTGCCCAAGTGACGCTGAATACCGGATAGGCCGAGAAGCCCCACAAGAATAGGAGTGTCGCGGTCTGGTAACCGAAGGGTGAGTAAAAGAAGAGGACGATCGAGAGGGACATCATGAGCATGAGTATCGAGATCACCCTGAGTGTCCCTAATTTATCAGCCAGTATGCCCCAGATCAACGCGCCACAGAGTCCACCTACTTGTATGGATAGCAACAGCATCGCGGTGGTGGTGACGTCGATACCGTGAACCCCGACCATGTAGAGTGGAATCATGGAGGTCGTACCTGTGACGGTCATGTGGAAGAGGATGAACGGCACGAAGAGGCCCATGATGGCCTTGTTCCTGATCACCTCCCTAATTACGTCTCTACTCCTTACCGCCCTCGAGGTCTCCCCGTATGCGCTCTGTCTCAGCGATACTACGAATAGGACGGCCAGACAGAGTCCGACCGGTCCTAGGACTGCGTAGGTTAGCCTCCACCCGTAGTGCTCAGCGAGCAGACCGGCTATGAAGTAAGCTGAGAGGACTCCTGCAGAGGCACCAGTCTGCAAGACCCCCTGAGCCCTGCCCCTCTTCTCAGGAGGATAGGCCAGCGCGATCATTCCCACACCGATGGTGGGAGGTATCCCAAGAGCCATACCTAGGACTATGAGGACGACCAGCAGCGTCGGGTAACTCTCCACGAGAGACAACGAGAACGCCGCTACGGCAGATATCAGTAGACCGAATACCATCACCCTCTTCAGACCCACCCTTATCGAGAGCAGGCCCGAGGGAAAACGCGAGAGTGAGAAACAGAGCTCTAGCGCGGTCATCAGCAACCCGGCACCGGCGTACGATACAGCAAACTCAGACCTGATGAGGGGTAGGAGGGGCGAGAGGACCAGCAGGAGCGCGAACGTATACCAGTAAACTCCTGCGTTTAACGTGAGCACGTACGTCGGGTTCAAGCACCATCAACGACTCAGACGCGGCTAATTAAAAACTCGTAGAGATCACGGGACGGGTAACGGGGTGTCCAACCACATCACCGTCACTCATTCTTTGCTAGGTCCTTCAGCATCTCCTCATAGGCCGCCTTGACCTCCTCGACCGCAGCCTGGTCCTCGAGTGTCGTCACGTCGCCTATCAGCATACCCGTAGCGACAGCCCTTATCACGCGCCTCATTATCTTCCCGCTCCTAGTCTTGGGGAGTTTGTTGACAACGAAAACGTTCTTCGGTACAGATATCGGTCCCATCTTCTCGCGGATCCACTCCTTCAACTCGTTCTCCATGTTCGATCCCGCGGTGGCACCCACCCTCAACACGACGTACGCTATCGGGACCTCCCCCTTCACCTCATCAGGTATCCCAACGACAGCGGCCTCTGCGACACTCGGGTGTGAGACCAGCGCCGATTCGATCTCGTAGGTGCCTATCCTGTGCCCTGCGACCTTCAGGACCTCATCGGCCCTCCCGAGAACCCATATGTACCCATCACTGTCTCTTATCGCGTAGTCGCCTGTGAAGAAGTAACCGAACCTCGAGAAGTAAGTCTCCGAGTACCTCTCGGGTTCCCTCCACATCCCCGTGGGCGGCCCTAGCATTCCGGGCCACGGCCGCTTGATTATCAGGTACCCTCTCTCACCGTCCTTGACGGGCCTCCCTTTGTCGTCTACAACTTCTACCTCAATCCCGGGAAGGGGCCAACCGTTGGTACCCGGTTTCAATGGTATCAGGCAGAGTCCCGGCGTGTGAGAGATCAGGATACCGCCCGTCTCGGTCATCCACCAGGTGCTACCCACGGGGCACCTCCCTCCACCGATGGTCTCAAAGAGCCACCTCCAGGCAGAGGGGTTGATCGGTTCACCGACGCTGTGTATGAGCCTCAGACTCGACAGGTCGTGCCTCCTCACGTAATCGTGGCTGACGCGCATCAAGGCCCTCACCGCTGTAGGAGAAGTGTAGAAGATCGTTACCCCGTACCTCTCGATTATGCTCCACCACCTATCTGGTTCGGGGTAGTCGGGGGCGCCCTCATACATGACGATAGACGCGCCAACCATCAGCGGTCCGAAGACTACGTAGGAGTGACCGGTAACCCATCCGATGTCAGCCGTGCACCAGAAGAGGTCCTCGTCTCTGATATCGAAGACCCACTTCATAGTGGCGTGCAGAATCACTGCGTACCCACCGTTGTCGTGGATTATACCCTTGGGCTTACCAGTAGTCCCAGAGGTGTAGAGCACGTATAGTATGTCCGATGAATCTAGGTGTTCAGGCTCGACATAAGCGTTAGCTGGGACCTCACGCAACAGGACGTCATAAGACATGTCCCTCTCATGATCTACCGTCATATCCTTGAGTCCAAGCCTCCTAGTAATGACCACTCCCTCGACATCAGGACAGTCCTTTACAGCCTTATCGACGATGTCCTTGGTCCTGATTACAGAGCCACGTCTGTAGTACCCGTCAGTCGTGAAGATGTACCTTGCCCCAACGTCATTCACTCTAGTGGCGAGCGCCTCAGCGCTGAACCCGCTGAAGACCTGAGTGAAGATCACTCCCAGCCTAGCGGCCGCGAGCATGAGCGCTGGTAACTCGGGCACCATGGGCATGTAGTACGCTACCGCGTCACCCTTCTTCAGTCTCAACTTGCGACTCATCAGGTATGCGGCCCTGTTGACGTCCCTCCAGAGGTCATAGTAGCTCAGTACTCTCTTCTCCAGAGGCTGCCCCCGGTCATCGACCGGTTCTCCCTCCCATACGATAGCCACCTTGTTCCGATTTCGAGTCCTGACGTGTCTGTCGAGACATAGATAAGAGAAGTTGATCTTACCGCCCGGAAACCACCTGTAGACGTTCGGGTGATCTCCGGGCTCCATGACCCTCTCAAAGGACTTGAACCAATCGATCTCTCTCGCGACCCTCGCCCAGTGCTCCTCCGGGTTAGATGTGCATTCCGAGTGGAGCCTTCTGTACTGCTCGAGCGTGCAGCTCCTATCAGCCCACTTGTCGAGTATTATCCGTTCTTCGTAGGGCAGGGGTTCTCTCAGAGACGTGTCAGTACTCATTACGTAACCTCACCCTCAAACATAACTTATAAATTTTTAAAACGATCGACTGTCCTACTCGTGAAGTCAAACCTCATGGAATTTATAAGGATCTTGAAGGCACGGAATCTACGCAACCCTTTCTATAGATAAAAATATATAAATAATTGACAGGCTGATATTAATTTGAACGTTCATGAAGAGGGTCAAGATACCATATGAGTACATCGACAAGCACGTCATAGCCTCGGCCGTCTCGCCTAAAGAAATTAAGAGGGACTCGCTCGAGCTGGAGATACCGGAGAAGAACCTCCTTGCGGTGGTAAACCCATTAGAGCCCGCACCGATAGCAGACGTCGAGACAGCAACGATGAGGGCTCTGGAGAATCCAGTGTGCGGCCCTAAATTGTCGGAACTGATAGGCCCTGACAAAAGTTTAGTGATAATCACCGATAACCAGTTCAGGCCGACGCCGACCTCAAAGTTCCTGAAGCCGGTCCTCGACGTCGTGAAGAAGGTGGGAGTGAAGGAGATAGGCGTCGCGATAGCGGGGATGATGGTCTCCCACGAGGTTCCGTTAGACGAGAAGATGATCTCAGCCAAGTTGGGGGCTGAGAACGTCGAGAGGATATACGAGATGGGCGGAGAGATATGGCAGAACACCCCGCGCCACATGGAGGAGAACGTCTACAGGGGTCGGACCGATCTAGCCACTCCTGTATGGGTCAACAAGAAATTGATGCGGTTCGACGTGAAGCTGGGCATATCGAACACCCACGCCAGTCATTGGGGGTACGGAGGAGGTGACAGGCTGGGACTGGCCATGTGCTCGGCGTTAACCATAGAGTCCAATCACAGGTACAGCCCGCCCCTTACTCCAGCACAGCACTACGGCGCGTACACGGGGCCGATGCAGAAGGACATTTTGCAGATAGCGCGTATGATCAATTACGACTTCTGCATCAACACGATAGTGGATACGAAGCTGGAGATATCTGACGTGAACTTCGGCATGTTACCCTATTCACACGTGGAGTCCGTGAAGAAATACAACAACATATATGCATTCGACATAGATCAGCTGCGCTACAAGAAAGCCGATATAGTCATATGCGGCACCTTCGCACCGACCAATCATATCTTCTTCCACACCTGCTGGGGGATCATGAGCGCTGACCTCATATGCAGGGACGGTGGGACCATCATATACTGCAGTCCAGTACCCGGGTACGGCCCAGTGCCCGGATTCGCCCTAATGGACCTGATGAAGCCCTACATGCCACCTACAACCTCAAACTTTGAGAGAGTACTGGCGGGCGTATTCAAGCTGGAGATACCAATGTGGACTGGTTGCATATGGATACCGGTGTACGAGACTATGACGAGGAAGCACGTAACGGTTGTGACGAACAAGGAAAACCTACAGATGGCTCATGACATAGGTATCGATGCGACCGACTCGCTTGACGAGGCATTCAAGGAAGCACTCAGAAGACACGGCTCGGACGCCCAGGTGGTCGTCCTCCCTTACGCTAGATATCAGCTCCCGTGGTCGGCTGTAAAGATGTGAGCTAATATTTTGGTAGGCCCGACTCGGGGTTTTTTTTGATCGTCTTAATAGACGCGTCCAACTCTGGGGTCTCGGGTGACATGCTACTAGGGGCACTGATAGATCTGGGCGGGGACGTCAAGAAGTTAGAGCACCTGAGGGACGAGATACGCGCCTTGGACCCGTTGTACAGGGACTTCTCCTTCGAGGTCGAGAACGTTATTAGGGCTGGTATCAGGGCGAGGTTAATCCGGGTCAGCGAGGGGGGGAGCGGCGAAGTGAGGGGCGATCAGGTCATAGATAACGTGCGGAGGGTCGCGTTGAAGTTAATAAGTGATAAGAGAGCGCAATCGATCGCACTCAATGCGGTAAATACTTTGTTAGAGGCGGAGTGCAGGATTCACGGATCGACCCCGAGGGAGATACATTTCCACGAGCTCTCGGCCGCAGACACTATATTTGACGTGGTGGGTTTTGGACTACTCCTAGAGGACCTTAACCTACTGGATGCGAGGTTCGTCATAACCCCTATCGCGGTCGGTGGGGGGCAGGTTACCTTCTCACACGGTACCTTTGCTGTTCCCGCGCCTGCGGTGATGGAGATCCTCACTAAGTTCAACATGCCCTTTATCTACGGACCTCATGAGAGTGAACTCGCAACTCCTACGGGCACCGCGATCCTAGCGGCACTATCTCCGGTACACGTGGCCGATAATATCATTGTGCCAGAGAGGATAGGTTACGGCGCGGGCGAGAGAGATTTTCCGAACGTCCCAAACGTCCTACGACTGGTCATCGGCAAGTCCGCGAGCGACTCACATCAGACAACTGATGAGGTGGTCGTCCTCGAGACGAATCTGGATGACGTGACCGGCGAGGTAACGGGACACCTGACTGAAAAACTGCTCGCGTCGGGCGCAAAGGACGTGACGGTCGTGCCTACGCTCGGCAAGAAGGGGAGGCCTGCCTTCGTTTTACAGGTCATCTCGGACATCTATAACTACGAGAGGCTAGTCGTGGACTTGATGAGGGAGAGCGGGACGCTTGGAGTTAGGGTTCAAAGGGTCATGAGGGTGATCGCGGAGAGGACGATGGAAGAGGTATCCGTAGAGATCCTTGGTAGGAGGTTCACGGTGAGGGTGAAGAGGTCGTTCGTAAAAGGTCGACTACTGAACGTCAAGCCGGAGTTCGAAGATCTGAAGAGGGTCTCAGAGGAGACGGGCCTGCCGCTGCGGGAGGTCCAGAGGATTGTGGAGCGGGCCCTGAACCTGGGATCCGGGACTGGATAGTTTCAACATCTAAATAGTCAGTTTAGACGGCTGTTCCTTGTATCTCGAGATCCTCCTCGCAATCAACGAAGCCGCTATTCCCGCGGGGACGCCCCCGTCTATGTTGACGACGGTTATTCCCAGCGAGCACGACTGCAACATGGCCTTCAGGGCAGCCACCCCCTTACCGCCCATCCCGTAACCCACCGAGGTAGGTACCGCGATTATCGGTACGTTTACCAGGCTCCCCAGAACGGAGGGCAATGCACCCTCTCGTCCCGCGATGGCAACGACGACGTCAACGTCCTCCTCGAAGATCCTCCTAACCGCGAGCAGCAGACGGTGGATTCCCGCAACACCCACGTCAAAGACCGTGAAGGACTCACACCCCATGTATCTTACCACGAACTCACACTCACGAGCGACAGGTATGTCTGCCGTACCTGCGGTCACTATACCCACCATCACGTTCAGCCTCTGTACCTCGAGGCCCCGTTTAGTCACGGCTAGTATACCGACCTCCTCGTCCTTCTCGATCCTGACGCTATCCCCATCTAGCGAAGAGACGACCTTTCCCATAGCCTCCCTCGATAGCCTGCTGATTATGACGCGCCCCGAGGCGTCGAGCATCCTCCTCGTTATCTTTATCAGCTGATCCACCGTCTTCTTCTCACCGAGTATGATCTCAGGCACATCCCTCCTGATCTCGCGGCCCACGTCGAGCCTCGCAAAGTCCTCAACGGTCTCTATCCAGTACGGCCTTAAGATCCTCTCCGCCTCCTCAGGTGTCATCTCCTTGTTGAAAAGCCTCCTTAATACTTCGTCGAACCTCATGATTGAACTCTTTTGGGGATAATGAAGGGCCTCAGCATGCTACCGCTCTCGTATCCTGAGAGGTCGAGTGTTACGTACGCGAACCCTAGATTAGTTAACTCCCTCGTTATCTCGTCCAGCAGTTGCTCGTTGAAGAGTAGCTTTCGCTCGTCCTTTCCCACCTCGATCCTAGCTAAGTTGCCGTGCAACCTAACCCTGACTAGCTTTGCACCACTCAGACGCTTGATCAGCGACTCGGCCTTCGATATCTTCAGCAGGTCCTCGACCTCTATCCTTTGACCGTACATCACTCTCGAGGACAGGCAGGCGCTCGCGGGCTTATCAGCGACCGGGAGCTTCAGATACGATGCTATCTCTCTGACCTTCTGCTTGCCTATGCCCAGCTCGAGGAGTGGACTCCTTATGCCGTGCTCCTTAACGGCCTGATAACCGGGTCTGTGACCCTTCACGTCATCGGCGTTCGTTCCGTCAACTATGATGTCGACCCCTAATTCTTCCTTGAGCTTTAGCAATTTATCGCTGAGCTCTATTTTGCAGTGATAACATCTATCAGGCATGTTCCTCAAATACATCTCGTTCTCGAACTCATCAGTTTGAACGGTCAGATGATTTATCCCGATCAGCCGCGCTAGCTCCTCAGCCTCCTTCACCTCGTCCTCCGGGACTGAGAAAGAGATCCCGGTGACCGCGTACGCGCGATCGCCTAGGGCCATCTTGGCGAGGGCCGCCACAACGCTACTGTCTACACCTCCCGAGAAGGCGACTATCACACTATTATAGTTTTTGAACCAATTTATCGCTCGGTCCACATCGACCTTTATATCAATAAACACATACCATCCCTAATTAACCCCCTCATAAAAAAATATATTAATCTTTCTTAGAGCTTTAATTAAGGAATGGTGACCGAGTCTCTTTAGCTATAATTTTTAGACTCGTTTAAATACAGGGCATTCTCTTGTGATCCCGTGAGCAGGAACTTATTCCTTGAGA
This sequence comes from Aigarchaeota archaeon, assembly GCA_025059745.1. GTDB lineage: Archaea > Thermoproteota > Nitrososphaeria_A > Caldarchaeales > Calditenuaceae > JANXDH01. The sequence goes on from JANXDH010000004.1 coordinate 627,249, forward strand.
TTACGGGGAAGGCGAGATCCGAGGGACGGAAGACCCTGTCGTTTCAGGAGTGCGCCCGCCTCTGTGGGAGTTACGGTATCCCCATCGTAGACTCTGGCCTCGCGAAGAACGTCGAGGAGGCGGTAAGGGTAGCCGAGAAGATAGGTTACCCAGTAGCCCTGAAGGTAGAATCGAGTGAGATATTACACAAGTCTGACGTCGGAGGAGTTCTACTCAATATCACTGACGGCGAGTCTCTAAGACGCGCTTATAATCAACTCGTAGAGAACGTTCGTAAGAGCAAGCCGGGTGCCAATATAGACGGGGTATCGGTCTCGAGGATGGCTAAACCAGGAAAGGAACTCATAATCGGCGCCAACAAGGACAGGACCTTCGGACACGTCCTCCTCTTCGGGTTAGGCGGGATATTTACGGAAGTGTTTGAGGACTTCTCACTGAGGGTGGCTCCGATCTACAAGGAGGAGGCACTGGAGATGATAAACGAGATAAGGGGCGCCAAGATTCTCGAGGGGTACAGGGGGACCGAGAAGGTCGACAAGGACGCGCTGGCCGAGATACTGATGGCTATCGGACGGATGGTGACGGAGAACCCCGAGATAACCTCGTTGGACCTGAACCCGGTAATTGGTTACAGTAGAGGCGCGACGGTGGTAGACGTCAAGGTCGTCTTTGACTCTCAGTGAGCGGTCGCTGGCTCGAGAACGTCTCCATCTTGGTCTTAGTCGCTTTGAACTTCAACATCGCATTAATCGACTTAACAGCCCTCTCCCCGCCATCAGGACCGATATAGCAGGGTATACCCATCGCCTCCAGCTTATCGAACCAGCTCTTCAAGAACTCTCCGCCCAAAAGCACCGCGAGTATAGTCTTCCCGTTGTCCTTGTAACGCTTCAAGACCTCGCCGAACGACTGGTCCACGTCGTGATTGGTCGGTCTCAGTGGGAGGAGTATCAGTAGAACGACATCGCCACCATCATCAGAGAGCGCCCCTTCAAACGCCACCGCATGCGCCTTCGCGGGTCCCGCTCCGAGCGCGGCCCAGATATCGATGGGGTTCGTGACAATAATCCCCGGTGGCATTATCTCCTCCCTTATCCAGGAGAGCGTCTTTGGAGATAGCTCTGAGAGCTTCAGGTCATACTTATCGCACATATCAGAGGCCAGGACCGCTAACGCCCCGCTCAGGGTAATTATCGTAACCCTGTTACCTCTGGGTATGGGCTGATACTCAAAGGCCTTCAGGTAATCGAGCATCTCCATGATGGTCTCCGCTCTTATGACTCCCGCTTGCTTGAAAGCCGCATCGACGACCCTGTCATCTATCGCAAGAGACCCCGTGTGCGTCATCGCGCTCCTGCCTCCCAGTTCCGTCCTAGCGGCCTTCACCACGACTATTGGCTTCTTTTTCACCACTCTCCTCGCGACCTCTATGAACCTCCTACCGTCGACTATGCCCTCGATGTGAAGGCCGATTACTCTCGTATCGGGGTCCTTCTCGAGGTACTCTAGCATGTCGCTCTCGTCCAAGTCACACTTGTTACCCAACGCAATCACCTTACCAACTCCCATGAGGTTGTTGGCCATGAGCCACGCGGCCAGACCTCCAGCGAATATACCGCTTTGACAGACGATCGCAATTCCGCTACTCCTCCAGGAGAGGAAGGGTACCCCGGAAGCGATCAAGTCCCTGTGACCGTTGACGAAACCGATGGTGTTGGGGCCTATCAGACGTACGTTACCCCTTCTTGCTATCCTGACCACCTCCTCTTCGAGCCTAGCCCCCTCATCACCGACCTCCTTGAACCCTGCAGCGATTATGACCGCGAATTTAGTGCCGTTCGTGACCAGCTCCTCCATTGTCGAGGGGACCTCCGTCGATGGGATCGCTAACACGGCGAGGTCTATCGGTTCAGGTATCTCTTTGACACTTCTAAAGACCTTTACTCCTAGGATCTCTCCGCCCCTAGGATTGACCGGATAGATCCGTCCAGGGTACTTCTTCTCGACCAGATTTCTCAGAATCAAATAACCCGTCTTCTCGGGGTTTGAGGAGGCGCCGACAACAGCAACCGTGACAGGCTCAAATAGTCTGGTCAGATCCAAGTTCTGCACCCGAGAGTTAGTACCCTACACCGCATTTAAATAATCTTTTCTTATGCTTAACAAGTTCAAAACCTAAGAAATCCTAAGATCAAAGGTTAAATATCGACTCGTGAAGTATGTATGTGTATGGAACTATCTATTGAGAACTACAACAGGCTGGCAAAGGAGTTGGAAATGACCCTGAAACTCAAGAAGCCATTGGTAGCGATTACATTTACCATGGGAGACGTGACGGACGTACCGGAATCGACAGACGTAGTCCCCTCGAGCTGTACGTTCTGGGCGTTGGGACAGACTAGAACATTCTCTACGAGACCAGAACAACACTTGAATTGCAGCGTCGGCGCGGTCACGCACGGCTTCAAGAAAGCAGAGGAGATAGGTCCCGGCTGTGGGTGCGCGGACGTTGACCTACTAGTAGACGTGGGGTGGGTTACTGCAGAGGACATAAGAAACTTGCCCTCTGTAAGGAAACAACAGAAGAGGGTAGTGTACGGCCCTCTTAGAACGGTGAAATTCGTGCCGGACGTTGTTGTGATGTTCGCCAACGCAGAGCAGGCCATGATGATCTCGTCAGCGACTCAGTTCAAAGTCACGGGAAAACCGGCTTGCATAGGAATACCAATATCGATGTCGGAGAACAACGTAGTTATGAGCCTCGGATGTACCGCAAGCAGACTACGCGCTGGATACGATCCATCTGAGCTCGTAGTTTTCATATCGGGCGCGATTTTCCCCTCGCTAGCCGAGAGACTGATAAAGTTGATGGAGATCGAGGATAAGGTAGCGTCAGCTGTTATGGCCGGCCTCTAATATCCAATAATTCAAGTAAACAAATGCCTCCATTTCTCTGAGACCTTCTTTTTAGTCTCAGGGTCAGGCTCAGCTACCCGCGGGAACTCTCCCCTAAGCATCTTGCTGAAGGGTTTGGTAGCAAAGATGAGACCTCGCGACCCGGTGTACTCGAGGATGTCTTTATCAGGTGAGTGATCAGCCAACGGATCTATAATGCTCCCTATTGTGTCCCTGATGACGTCTATTCCTGTAGCGGGGTCGCTACGTGAGCACATCGCCCACACAACCTCATTTAAGTTGGTCGGGTCTATATCGTCGTCCACGACCACCACATATCTTCCGGTGACCGCTCCAGGTCTGCACTGTGCTGCAACGTATCCTGCTAATTTATTCTGGCCCGCGTACATCTGTTTGATAGAAACTACGGTAAACGCCCTCGAGTATCCAGCCTCATGACACCATACCCCTACTACGCCTGGTATGCCAGCCTTCTCTAAGATGTCCCATATCAATGCAGCTCTCATTGGGCACCTGAAGTACGTGTAATCGTGGGGCGGTTTCCCTGCGATCGTACCTGAGATGATCGGGTCATCTCTGTAATGTACCGCCTCTATCTTGATCAAGGGACTCTGCGTCACCCCTCCCGCGTAGTACCCGACAAACTCCGCAAAGGGCCCCTCGGGTTTGGTCTCTGGTAACACATAACCCTCTATGACTATCTCGCTGTCCGCAGGGATCGGAAGGCCCGTCACCGGCCCCTTCACGACCTCATATGGCTCACCTGACATGACGCCCGCGTACGTGTACTCGGACATCCTTGGGGGCACCTCCATCCCCCCGAATATCTGGATGAGCGGGTGGTGACCGAGCGAGACGGCTATAGGGCACGGTTCATTTCTCTTCCAGTACTTATCGATCATCGGCCTGGCGTGGCGCGGGGCCTCTATCAGTATGGTCGCGGTGTTCTTGCTCTGTATCATGATCCTGTACGTACCCACGTTGACCCACCCCTCATCCGGGTCTCTGGTGATCACCGCATCGGCCGTCCCTATGTACCTCCCACCATCATAGGCCATCCATCGCGGCGTCGGGAACTTGTACACGTCCACCGAGTCACCCTCCATCGTGTTCTCAAATACTGGTGCGCTCTTCACGTACCTCGGCTCAAAATCTTTAGCCGACGTTGATGCGATGCTTAAACGCTCCTTTATTGCCTTGACCAACTCCATGTCCTTGAGAGTCGGTGGGAGACCCAACGATAGAGCGACACGCGCCGAGTCGAGGAGTGCGCCCGTGAGAACCCTGAAACCCCTCGGGTAACCTCTAATCTCATCGAAGAGTAACGTGTACTTCTTGTGCTTCGCGTTCATATCTGTTATGCAACCTATCTCCAGGTCCCAGTCTGCGCCCCTTATCTCCCTCAAGAGCCCGAGCTCGTTTACCGTATCTAACCAAGACCTTAGATCTCTAACCATGCAATTTAGTTAATCTCGACTCATATAAAGCTACCTCACGAATGAACAAGCGACCTCTAAACGTGCGGCACTATCGCGATGGGTCTGAGGGGTGAACCGGTGGCACCTTTGAACTTGAGAGGTAGCCCTATGAAGAGGAACTCATTCACCCTCTCGCGGGATATCTCTTCAAGGTACAGGTTCTCTATGATGTAAATGCCCCTCTTGGCGAGCAGGTAAAGGTGGGCAACGAGTCTGGAACGCGTATCTGGATCAACGTAGTGCGGGTTGTCCCAGGCCACGTTATCGGCACCCACCGCCATCGGATTCTGTTCGGCCAACCATAGAGTCAGTTCCTTCGAGGCACCGGGTGCCTTAGCGTACTTCGGTGGGTCGTTCCAGTACCTTCCGTACCCGGTCCTCATGAGGACTACATCGCCAGGTCTGATAGTGACGTTCTGAGCGTCGAGGGCCCTTTTGAACTGATCGAGAGATACATCACCGTCCTCGGGTAGTGGGTCCGCGTGCACGCGAGCTACGTCGACGAGGACCCCCCTCGCTATTAAGGGTGATATCTCGTCCGCTCCTAATTTAGTGAACCCCCACGGCGTCTCAATCTCACCGGTCACCTTTATACCTCCAATAAGGGTCAGATCTGATGCCTGATGACACCTAGCGTCGATATGTGTGCCGCTCTGGTCTGACATTATTATCAACCCGGATGCGCTGCTCCTAGGTCCATCAGTCTCTGGGTTATAGAGAGTCTTATGGTGCCTGTAGAGGAAGTAGAGCAATGCTGGTTGGACCGGCTGGAAGGCCGGCATACCTGAGTATCTGACCTGTTCCAGATCATAGACCTTGCACTTGGTCGTCAAGAGTTCTACCAGATCTCTTACCTTCATTTCACGCTCTTGAACTGAGTCAGCCTTACTTAAGCTTTACCAGCCTCAGTGAAGCCTTAGCGATCAATTTGATTACCAATGAACTCACCAAATTCACCTCCACCTGATTCTTCTCAATGAAAGTGAGTTCAGCAGGACGCTGACCGAGCTCAAGGCCATAGCTACGCCCGCCAGTATCGGGTTTAGATACCCGAGCGCAGCGAGAGGTATAAGGGACGTGTTGTAGATGAAGGCCCAGAAGAGGTTCTGCCTGACCTTTCGCATCGTGGCCCTCCCAAGCCTCATAACACCAACAACGTCCCTGAGGTCGTCCCTTATGAGGACCACGTCACCGCTCTCGATGGCCACGTCCGTACCACTCCCTAAGGCTATACCCACATCCGACTTCATCAGGGCTGGTGCATCGTTTATACCGTCACCAACCATGGCGATCTTCTTCCCCTGATTCTGAAGGTTCTCTATGATCCTCACCTTATCGTGAGGCTTAACCTCCGCTACGACCTCATCGATACCTAAGTCTCTCGCAACCGAGCGAGCAGCCCTCGCCTTATCACCCGTCAGCATCATTACTCGGAGACCGAGCCGCTTGAGATCAGATATCGAGGTCCTTGCGTGTTCCTTAACCTCATCACCAATCGTTATCAACCCTATTACCTTATCGTTGAGCCCAACTATCACCACCGTCCTCCCCTCCTCGATCAAAATATCAATCTGGTTCCGCAGATCGTCTAATTCGACACCGAACCGTCTGAAGAGCTCGTCATTACCGACTAACACGCGATCGCTGCCTAGCCTAGCAACGACACCCTCGCCAGGTATCTCCTCGAACTCTTCCGGAGGTCTGACCTCACTTTTTAAGCCTGTTGCGTACTCGATTATAGCCTTAGCAACGGGGTGGTTTGATCCCCACTCTGCAGAGGCCGCGAGAGAGACGATCTCTTTCTCTGTAAAGGGCTGCGTTCCGATGACACCTACTACCGCGGGTCGGCCCTTGGTGAGCGTCCCCGTCTTGTCAAACACGACAGTGTCGACTCTCTGGATCTTCTCTATTGCCTCCGGCCCCTTTATCAGTACCCCGTTCTCCGCACCCTTACCAGCGCCGACAATAAGGGCTGCAGGGGTAGCTAAACCGAGTGCACAAGGACAAGCTATTATGAGGACCGCTATGAATGAGGTGACGCCCCTCAGCAAATCCTCAAAGATCAATGACCATATCACAAGCGAGGTGATGGCTATCGATACAACTGCCGGTACGAAGAGGGCCGATGCCCTATCGACTATCCGCTCGATCGGAGCCTTGGAGGTCTGAACGTCCTCGATGAGCCTCACTATCTGGGCAAGGACGGTATCCGCTCCCACCTTGGTCGCTCTAACGATCATCATGCCGGTCTCGTTGATCGTTCCGCCTATGACCTCGTCACCGGTTCTCTTGAGGACAGGCATACTCTCTCCGGTGATCATCGACTCGTTGACGTTAGAAGCCCCCTCTACGACGACGCCATCTACCGGTACCCTATCACCCGGTCTAACTAAGATTAAGTCCCCCTCCCTAACCTCCTCGATCCTCACCTCGGACTCAAGACCATCCTTCAGAATTCTCGCGGTAGTCGGCTGGAGTTCTAAAAGCCTCCTCACGACTTCAGACGCTTTTCTCCTGAGGCCGTGCTCCATACTCCTACCCAGGAGGACGAAGGCTATGATTAGGGCGGAGACCTCGTAGTACGTCCCGGGAGGTAACAGGCCCGGAGAGAAAGTGTCGACGGTGCTGTACGCCCACGCCGCTGAAGTACCGATCGCGATCAGGGTGTCCATGTTGGCTGTTCTTGCGCGCAACGCGTGTAGCGCCCCCCTGAAGAACTTATAGCCCGCTACGAACTGGACTGGTGTGGCTAACGCGAAGAGAATCAAGTTCGTCAAGGTCCCGGGCACTCCCATACCAAACCACGTCACGATTAGGGTCGGTATGCCGAGAGAGAAGCTCAGGACAGTCATCCTCTTCAGAGACCTGAACTCCAGCTCAGGCGCTAGGAATAACCTCAGGCACCCTTCCGAGCAGAAGAAGTACTCGCGCCCCTTCAGCGATGTCCTTATCGCGCCCTCCTCATCCGGGACGTACATCCCGCAGACCGGATCTTTGGGCACGCAAATACTCCTTTCTTACCCTATAAAAATCTCGTTATGAGTCTAAAGAGCGAAGTGAAAATTGATAAGGTGTATCCTCCTCCAATATGGGGGGATGAGGCCGCCGCTCCAGACTGATCAGTGATGTAGGAAGAGCCGAGCCGACCCTTCGACGAGCATCGATGAATGAACAAACGGTAGATCATTGTAAAAAGTAAAAACTTATATAAGATACATTCATGTCAATAAATATGAACCCTTCTAGACTCGTCCTGATATCGGCATTCCTATTAGTCTCGGTAGCCGTGACCTTGGCGGTGGTCTTACCAGTAATATCTGGTAACGTTGCAGTGGGGACGAGGGACTTCATAGCGATACTCAACGGTTGGAACGAGGTGCCCTCTGTCGTGAGCACTGGAATCGGATGGACCATGATAAGTATCTCACCTGATGGGAGGAGCATAACTTTCGAGATGAGGTATAACGGCATAAGGGACGTCACCATGGCCCACATTCACCTCGGCAAGGACGGTCACATCGGAGCAGTCGCTGTGTGGTTGTGCGGCGGACCAAGACCCCCGTGTCCACCCTCCCCGGGTACCGTAACCGGCACTATAACAGCTGACGACGTTCTGGGCATACCCGCGCAGGGATTATCGAGGGGTGATCTGGCATCTCTCATAGCCGCCATAAGGAACGGCGCTGCATACGTCAACGTCCACACTACTGCATTCCCTGCCGGCGAAATTAGGGGACAGTTCAGACCGCTCGGTACTCCTTAGTTAGATCTCAGGCCATCGCTTTTTTATCATTGACTATGATAACGACCGTAACGACTTAGTGAGATCCGCTCATCCACTCCTCATTCACGAATTATGGCCAAGCGAAGAACCTCACATTACTGAGAGATCGAAATCCGATAATTTTCCCAATTTTTACCTTTTTTTTACTAATAATGTAAATGATCGCCTCTCGTAGAAAATCCGTCATCAATCGCGGATCAATTCTCGGTATAAATTTAATAACGATAATTCTTCGGTAGCAACTGAAGTGAACGAGATAAAGCGATCAGATGACGTGATAGTCGGCAAGCACGTCTACGGTAACGCGTACGATTGTGATGAGAGAGTTCTGACTGCGGAGGCCGACCTGAAGAGGGTGGTATTGGAGGCCGTCAGGATGGCGGGGATGCACCTGATCGATCTGAAGAGCTGGAGGTTCGGTGGAAAGAAGGGCGGCATCTCTGTAATCGCGCTAATATGTGAGAGTCACGTGGCCGTCCATACCTGGCCGTCTTACAGGTACGCCACGATAGACGTGTACACCTGTGGTGAGAGGAGCGATCCCGAGGTGGCCTTCAAGCACATCTGCGACTACCTTAAGCCCAAACGCCTCGCGCACCACCTAGCCGACAGGTCGAGCACGATCAGTTTGAGCCCACCAGTCATCGACTGATGGATAAATGTCCTGGTCGCGTTTATCTTGTAGCTTTTAGAGGGTAAAGCGTCATGATACTGTCGGATTTCGACCTCTGGAACTACATAAGGACTGGAAGACTACGCATAGACCCCTTCACGGAGGAGATAGTGAGGGAGAACGGCGTGGACCTGAGGATAGGCAACTCGATAGGGCGTCTCAAGAGGACCGGCAGGGTGCTGGATACGAGGTCTCGGGACACGCGTGAGTTCTACGAGATAGAGGAGGGGGAGAACTTCATCATAATGCCCCACGAGCACGTCCTCCTTCATACCGTCGAGTACCTCTCGCTCCCAAGGGACCTCATGGCCTTCGTCAACCTCAGGAGCAGTTTCGCGAGAGTCGGGTTGACGCTGCCGCCGACCATAGTCGACGCCCACTTCCAAGGCCAGTTGACCATAGAGCTGGTGGGAGGGGAGTTCCCTGTCAGGCTCTACGCTAACGATCGCTTCATACACCTAGTTTTTGCAAAACTGAGCTCAGAAGTGGACAAAGCCTATCAGGGGAAATATCAGGGACAGAGGGGAGTGAAGCTACCGTCGTTCGATTAGAACCTGATGGTCAGGCCGTCGCTCGCGATCACGACCCTACACCTGTGCCTCTCGAGTATCTTACTAGCCAGTGAAACCTCCCTCCCCTCCCATGCCGGATAAAGGTGGGTGACGACTAGTAACTTCGGTCTGACCCTCTCGACCACAAGAGAGAGCCCCTCGTCGTCTGTGTGAAGCCCTACCGAGGACCCCGAGGGGAAGGAGCACTCGTGTATCAGTACGTCGACCCCCTCCGCGAGCTTAATCATTCCTTCATCGACCACTGTATCGCCTGAGTACGCGAGACTCCTCCCCGGAAAGGTCAGCCTGTAAGCGACTCCATCGTAGTGCCTCACGCCCACCGCTTTGACCCTCACGTCACCTAACTCGATGGCCTCGTCCCCACTGACCTCCACCAGACTCGTGTACTTCTTGTAGTTCATGGTCGAATCGAGGTAGCCGAAGTACCTGCTACCATCAATCAGCGACCTTACGAGCTCTCTGAGGCCCTTGGGTCCTATGATCACCAGCCCCCTCTGAGACCTCGCGGGTCTCCCGTCCCGGTCGTAGGCCCACATCTTGATCAAAGGCAGGAGCTCCGCGACGTGGTCGACGTGATAATGGGAGATCAGGACGCCCGAGATGGAGTGCGGGTCGAGACCGTAGCGGACCATCTTCTGTATTGTCCCTGGACCTATGTCCAGCAGTAGCTCCTGAGAGGCACCGCGGAGATAGATCGACGAACAGAACCTCTGTCTGGTGGGGACTATCGACCCGGAACCGAGGACCTTCATGTATAGCCGCAATCAATCACCCTTTACTTTCTCTAACACCCTGATACCGAATATCTCGGTCTCCGGATATTGACCCTCAGAATCCTTCTCGTAAATCTTGACGAGGTCCCATATGTTGAGGAGCGCTATGGAGACCGCGGCCAGAGCCTCCATCTCGACCCCGGTCTTCTCGTGGGCGATCACCCTCGCAACCACCCTGATGCAAGAGTCCTTATCGAGGAGCTCGACGCTCACCTGAACGCTCTCTATCTTCAGTTGATGACACAGGGGTAGCAGGGAGGACACACTCTTCGCTCCAATCACTCCCCCGATCTGTGCCAGTTGCACCGGGTCGCCCTTCTCCACGACCCCGGATCTGATTAGCTCCAAGGTACTGCGCCTCAACCTGATGAAGCCCTGAGCCGTGGCCTCCCTCCTGATCACCCTCTTCTCAGAGACGTCGACCTGACGCATTACCGGTTTCTAACCGGTATCCGTTAAAATTAATCTTTGGGGTCTTTAGACCCTCCTCCCTCGCCTTCCACCCTTCTTCCTGACGCTGTCGTGTGGTATCGGGGTCACGTCCTCGATCCTGCCTATCATCACGCCGGATCTCGCTATGGATCTTATCGCCGCCTGAGTCCCGGGACCAGGTGTCTTCGACTTGACTCCCCCGGGAGCCCTGACCTTTATGTGAACCGCGTTTATCCCCTTCTGCCTCGCTATCTCCATCACGTAGCCCGCGGCCCTCATTGCGGCGTAAGGGGTTGGCTCAAGCCTGCCCGACTCGACGAACATCCCCCCGCTCGCCCTCGCCACCGTCTCGGACCCCGTCAGGTCGGTGACGTGGATCAGTATGTTGTTGAAGGAGGAATAGATGTTCACTATGCCCCATCTCAATTCCCTCGGCTGTGACTGGGTCTCAGGCGTTGAGCTCTCCGACATCCCAATACACCTACCTGGTCCTTGGATTTAACGGTATTTTTCAGCTAGCGGCCGTCGCTATCGAGAGCCTTATCGAGCCCTCCATACCACGAGGTACTAGATACCCGGGAGAAGTGACCTTGCGGTCCCCCACCACGACGTGACCGTGAGCGATGAGCTGCCGCGCGTGATATATGCTCTTAGCGTGACCCAGTTTGTAGACAACGGTCTGTAGCCTCCTCTCTAGGACGTCCCTGACCGTAAGTTTCAGCACGTCGTCCGCCGTCGAGCTCTCGTCTATCAAACCCATGCCGTACAGCTTCCCTATCAAGATACCCTCCTTTAACTTCCTCTCCTCACCGCGCAGGACGAAGAGCTCCCTGGCTATCTTCCTGTACTTCCTGAGCGTCGACTGCGCGCGCCACAGCTCCCTCTTGTTCCTCAGACCGTACTCACCGACTAACCTCAGCTCCTCGTCCAGCCTCTCTACTCTCCACGGCTGTTTCGGCGTCTCGTATTTCTTCCTCTGTCTCTTAGGGTCACCCAACTTCTTCAATCAATCGACTATCAACTATTTATTGATATGTTCTTCTCCACGGTTATAGTTTATATATCGTAGACTGCCTTCGCGAGGTAGGTGGTTATGTTATTGCCCGACGGGCTAAAAAGGACGACGAGTTCAACGAGTGGTTCGACGAGGTGCTACTCAACGCAAGGATAGTTGACGCGAGATACCCCGTGAAGGGGTTCATCGTCTACCTCGAGAACGGTAGGAAGGTCATCGAGTCCGTCCAGAGGATCTTGGAGGGTAAGCTCGAGGCCGACGGACATAGACCCATGACCTTCCCCATAGTGGCCACAGAAGAGAACTTCTCAAAGGAGGCAGAGCACATAAAGGGGTTTCACGGCGAGGTCTTCAGGTTCAGGATCCCCAGCGATGAAGATGGCAGGGAGCTGATCGTCAGACCTACTTCGGAGACGATAATATATCCGATGTTCTCCATCTGGATAAAGAGCCACGCGGACCTACCCTTCAAGGTTCATCAGAGCTGCCAGGTCTACCGGTACGAGACCAAGGCCACTAGACCCCTCTACCGCGTCAGGGAGGTCCTTTGGAACGAGGCGCACACCGCGCACGTCGATGAGAGGGACGCGGAGGCCCAGTTCCTGAGGGCGGTAGAGATCTATAAGGAGGTGCTGGACGACCTCGCGATATCCTACGTAATCCTGAAGAGACCTGACTTCGATAAGTTCGCTGGAGCGGTCTACTCGGTCGCCTTCGACGCTTGGAACCCTGACGGCAGGGTGAACCAAGTGGCTACCGTCCACAATCTGGGCGAGAACTTCTCGAGGGTCTTTGAGATAACTTACGAGACGAAGGAGGGTGGGAGGAGGTACGTGTGGCAGCTCTGCTACGGTTTAGGCTACAGTAGGGTCCTGGCAGCTATCATAGCCCAACACGGTGATGACCTAGGTCCGATATTTCCACCGAGGGTGGCTCCTATCCAGATAGTCGTAGTGCCGATACCCTACAAGGGAGTGGAGGAGTCGGTGTATAGTTACGCGAGGGAGATAGCCGAGTCTCTGGGGGGTAGGTTCAGGACCCTGATAGACGATCGGAGGGACACCACACCAGGCGAGAAGTTCTACCACTGGGAGAGGCAGGGTGTCCCGTTGCGCATAGAGATAGGGCCGAGAGAGGTGGAGAACTCGACTATAACCCTGACGAGGAGGGACAGCGGCGAGAGGATTAAAGTGGAGAGGGAGTCTGCGGTCCAGAAGATCGATGAGATCCTCCTCGATATCCAAGACAACCTCCGGAAGAAGTCTATGAACGTCATGCGCGATATGGTTATCGATGTAAGATCAATGGATGAGCTCATCGATGGAATCTCGAGAAGGAAGATATGTAGGGTGAATTGGTGCGGCTTAATAGAGTGCGCGATGGAGATCAAATCGAGGGTCGCTGGAGAGATAAGGGGCTACAACTTTGAGATGGTGGACGAACCATTCAGTAACTGTATCGCGTGTTCTGGTGACCCGGTATACGTCGTCTACGTGGCGAGGGCGTACTGATCAGGTGAATTTAGCTAAGTGCTGTATCCTCTTTGCCGGGTTGGGGTGGGTGCTGAAGAGATCGCTCCATACGCTCGGCTTTGCCCTCATGAGGGCCTCTATCGTCTGATCGATGTCGACCCCGCCCTCGATCGCCCTCTCCGGATCGGTGATGAAGAACATCTTGAGGGTGGCTGCCTCGTGCCTCTTCTCAGGCCTTATCCTGCCCGAGAGCGTCATTATTCTCACCAGTCCTCTCTGTAACTTCTTCGCACCTCTATCCACCGTCAACGCTGCGTGAGTGTCCGCGAAGTACTCCCTTATCCTGCTCATGTAGAAGACGAAAATGTTGAAGATGAAACTCAGAGCTATCAGACCCATTCCCATCAGGACGGGATACGCAGAGCCACCGTTCCTCCTATCCCCTCCGAAGAGCCCGGAGTAGTAGAGTGTCATCCCGACGTAGTATATCACCGCGGGGAGCAGACTTATCATCAGCATGACAACGACGTCTCTGTGTTTCAGGTGGCCCACCTCGTGGGCTAGGACGGCCTCCACCTCGTCACGAGGCATTCTGTTCAATAGCTCCTTGGTAACCGCCACCATCGGCCCTGTCAGCGGGCTGCCGTAGGCGAACGCGTTAGGCACCTCGATCTCCGCTATCCCTATCTTGGGCGTGCGGCGCAGTCCGCTCTTTGCGGCGAGTTGCTCTACAGCGCTGTACAGCCAAGCGTGGTCGACCCTGTCCGCCTCTTTGACGCGGTAGACGGAGTTTATGATGTAGGGGCCGAAGAGCCACTGGACGACGTTGAGCAACACCACCATACCTATAACTCCGTATATGTAGAATGTCGGCAGTCCCATGTAGAGTATGAGTGCCGTCAGGACAAGCGCGGATATCCCGACCACGGCCATCCAGACGCCAAGCATTCCCAACCTTAGACCTATGAGGGAGACCCTCACGCCCTGAAACCTACCACCTGAGGACAGATCTCCAGACGACATGGTCCCTTAACATACTATCCGTTGAGGTCTCTATTAAACTGATACCCACTAAGCATTTAAATGAGCTCTGCCGGCGGCTTCCTCTCGTCCCTAGACCTGACTTTGAGCACGCCGTAGTGGACCGCGCAGGAGATGCAGAGGTTCTCGACGACGGTGTTCTCCGCGATGTACGCACCCATCTTCTTCAACTCCTTGGCGAGGTCCCTCCCGACCAGAGAGACGCGCCTCGTTACCCTCTGGGTCTTACTCCTCGGTACGAAGGCCCCGCAGTTATCGCACTGGACGGTCGGCTCGGTGCCCTTCTGACCCTTCGCCCTCCCACGGTTCTTCCTCTTAAATGGCAACCCAAGATAGAAGCTGAGACCTCAGATATATAGCTTGTCACACGTGACGGATACGGTCCACCCGCCCCTCCGAGCCACAGCACTCCTTCCACTTCATCAACTCATAGACAGAGGACTCTTGGACCCGCTCGATCGATCCCGGTCTCAACCTCCTTATGTGCTCTATCGCCTCCTGAGGTCTCAGGCCGTTCTTGTGGACCATGTAGGCAGCTAGCACCGTACCGGTACGGCCCTTTCCCGCCGCACAGTGGACCAAGACCCTCCTCTTCGATGCTATTGACCGATCGATGAACTCCAACGCGGACAGCAACTGGTCCAGAGTGGGCTTTGTGTGGTTCCTCACCGGGATGTGCATGTACTCTATATCGAGCCCGTCCAGGAGGTCCTTCCTGAGTGGGTCCTCGGTGAGCGAGAGCACCGACGATATGCCTTGGTTGCGAAGCCAGACCATCTGACGTCTAGACTTGGGCTCGCCTGAGCCCGCGAGGTGATCTGAGACCCAACCGAAGCGTGGCGGTCTGTTCACGAATAGCGACAGGACCCTCCTGTAAAACTCGCCGATACCGTCCATCTATTGGGACTCCCCCTTTAGGACCTCGAGCAGCCTCCTGAACGACTCGTCCAGCTTGTGGATATGAGCGATGCCCTCGCCCTCCTCCAATATGTATGCATCTATGGAGGTCCTGTTCATCCTCTTGAATGAGAGCAGCTTCGGCAGCCCCACGACCAGCTCGTAGCTCCCCTTTCCGCTCTCCTTGACGTATATCGGACCGAAGAGATCCGCGATCTGCTCGATGTACTCCGCGAAATCGCTGACTTGATCGACCGAGACTCCCTCTGGGAGTTTTATCGCCTCGACCGGGATCGTGAAGACAGGACGCGAGGACGTGCACTCGACCGCGATGGACCGAACTATCCGCCACTCCCTCAACCTCAACCTGTCGCGCTCCTTCAGGTACCCGTGCCACCACTTCAGGCTCTCCTCTATTATGTGCGCGAACTCACGTCCCACATCCACGTCTATCTCCGAGGGACCGTCGTGTACCAGCTCCAGCACTACGTGTTTCCTCAGTAGGTCCGTACGTCTCTCAGCGGCCATCAGATCAGGTTTAACCCTAGTTACAGTAATGTTCAAGAACACCTCGTTACCCTCGTTGTCTCTCCCTAGGCTGAGCCTGAACGTCGATTGGGGCACCGACGCGGACTTCTCCAGCACGAAGCTCCTAAGCCTCTCGAGGATGACGTGAGTGTAGATAAGTTGCCCGATCTTCGACTCGAGCTCCTCGGACGAACCACTCACCCGGCCCACCTGTGGTCGCTTACCGTTTCACCGGTCCTTAGGGCGCTCTCTCGATATATTTCAGAGCACCGATCCTTATCGAGGGGTGGTGGAGAAAATTGTACTCGTTTATCACCGGCATGAGGGTCGTCTCACAGATCGGGATGTATTCCGACTCAACGAGCAAATCCTCGCTCTCTAACTCCTCCAGGACTGTTCGCATCTGGTGTATTATGGCCTACCTAGATATATTAACTTTTCTTAGACACCCTCGATCGGCCCCTCGCTCTAACGCCGAGACCTACGAAATTAGCCCTGGACCGGTACGCCTCAGCGTGTGAGGGGAAGCCCTCGTGTTCGGCGAGCGTCAGAACGGTCTCGTAGAGCGCCCTGTACCCCCTGACACCTCTGAGCTCCTCGACGGTCGGTCTCTTCAGGAAGTTGTCAACGCTCAGACCCGAGTAGAACCTCGCGTAGCCTCCCGTTGGAAGAGTAGAGTTGGGTCCTATGCCATAACTACCCGCGACGCTCGGAGTGTTCATGCAGAGGGTCCCGAAGTTCCTCAGGACTCTCCGGTATCTCCTGAATATCCTTGAGGCATGCCTGCTATCTATGACGAGGTGCTCCGGGGCGAACTCGTTGACGAATCTGATGGCAGACTCGAGGTCTCTGCAGACTACTATGGCGCTCCTCTCTCTCTGCTGAATCAGGTACTCCTTCCTCGGCGGGGTTAGACTCTCGACCATCTCCTCGAGCTTTTCCGCGACTCTCAATGCGAAGTCCTCTGAAGTGCAGACCAGTACAGCCGTCGAATCAGGTCCGTGTTCGGCCTCGTTGAGGAAGTCCCAACACACTACTTCCAACGGCAGGGTGCCATCAGTCAAGACGAGCGACTCGCTGGGGCCCGCGGGGATATCCGTCCTCACGACGTCCCTGACCAGCTCCTTCGCAAGGTAAGTGAAAGGTCCTCCAGGTCCGGCTATACAATCGACACGTCTGATTCTCTGGGTACCGTATGCTAGCGCGGCGACTGCGTGGGCTCCCCCCATGACGTAGAACTCCGTGGCTCCAGACATCTGACCTGCCACCAGAGTGGCCGGCTCGATCGCCATCTCACCGTCCCAGGGCGGTGATGCTAGCACGATCCGGTCGACCCCCGCGACCTTAGCAGGCACGGCGACCATCACGGCTACCGAGGGATAAGCGGCCTTGCCCGCAGGCACGTAGAGGCCTGCTGAGTCGAGGGGGATGACCAATTGTCCAGCCCGGACACCCCTCTCTATCTCTACGAAGAACGGCTTAGGCATCTGGAGCCTGTGGAACTTCATGACGTTCCTGACCATGTGCCTTATGGCGCTTACCACTCTCCTGTCCAGTCTCTTGTACGCCTTACCGATCATCTCCCTCTTGACTAAGATCTCGTCGGCCCTCACTCTCCGTCCCAACTGCTCAGAGAGGAACTCCGCGATCGAGTCATCACCCCTCCTCCTCACGTCTTCGACGATCTCCCTCACCCGCTTCAGCAGGTCCTCTGAGAAGGTCCTACCGCGATCAATTATCGCCGAGCGTCGCTCGCCGTCTAGCTCCTCGAGACGGACGACTTGGAAAAGGGAAGAGACCTTCCTGCTCAACTGACCCCCATCATCCGGGTAGGACTTCCACGCCGAACTGCTCTCTGAGGTACGTCACCGTCTCCTCTCTCGTCAGTCTATGAGATCTGGGTATCCTCCTAGGCATCTTGCTCCTGTAGAGGACTCGGTGCCCCGACCTACCTAGGTGGACTGTGACGTCCATGCCTATTATACCCAGCTCCGGGTTATATCTCATCCCAGGTATGTCCAAGTGCTCCTTGATGCCGAATGAGACGTTGCCGAACTCGTCTATGCTGCTCTCCTTTATTCTGTAGTTCACCGCGCTCAGTGCCCTCTTCAGGAACTCCACGGCCCTCTCCTTCCTGACCGTCACCATCACCGCGATCGGCTCGCCCTTGTGTATCCCGAAACCCTTCACGGTCTTCTTTGCGCGTCGTATGGAGGGCTTCTGTCCGGTCAGCTCCTCGATTATCTTACTGGCCCTCTCGAGCCTCGCAGCACCCTCTCCTATCGAGGAGTTGACGACGACCTTGAGCAGCCTCACCCTACGCATGGGGTTATCTAGGGCAACCTCACCCATGACCTCTCATCACCCACGACCATAACATGGGATAGAAGGGTCGAGACGCTTCCAGTTTGACCTCTGAGCGTCAGTATCTTGCGTGCGGGGTACTGAAGGGTCCTATCTATCTTGGTTATCACGCCGTGGAGCCCTCTCTTGCCGCCCCTGATTACTAGACCGTACTTGCCCTCCGTCATAGGTAGGTGATCCAATACTTGCTGGTCTGACAATCGTACTTTCAGAGTGTCTCCGACCTTCACCTTACGACCTGCATCGATATCGGCCCCCCTGTAGATCAGGTTCTTTCCGTCATGTAACGTGAGTTGCAGACCGCCCCCCTTCACGTGCTGCTTCCTTATGACCATGCAGAGCTTGTGATCGGCCTCCTCGGGATCTATCTCTATCACCTCGAGGCCCTTGCCGGTAACGGGAAGCAACCTGTAATGCTTCTCGAGACTCTTGATGTAAATGACGTCCATCAGCCCCACCGGGTAGTGGTAGTCCTTTACCACCTTTCCATCGACCGAGACCTCGCCCCAGTTTAGCACGAACTTAACCTCCCTCAGAGAGGCCGCGAGGTTTAACTTGTCACGCAGTAAGATGGCGACCGGTATACTCTCCCTCAACGAGTGAGGTCCAGCGACAGGCCTGACGATGAACTTCTTTCGCTTCCTTGGTACCTTGAACTCAACCGGTGCAGCCAATCTCTTGAGGTGCACTACCGCTCACCGTTCGATGTCTTCGCCGCCCCCTCATCTAGGGACTTCTTCCTGTATTCGTCATCAAGGTTCAGCTGCATTAACATAGTGTTGCTGGCGTGGACAGGCACATTGACGTTGGTCCCATCGGCTTTCTTCCTCGTCAGTCCCTCGATGTAAACGAATCCCCTGCTTCTATCAACCCTGATTATCTTCCCCTCCACGCCCCTGTACTCCCCCCTCATGACCTTGACGGTGTCCCCGACCCTTGCCGGGAGGGACCTGCATCGATACTTCTCTCGGAGCGTCACGGAGAGGTGCACAGTGATCGACTTCGAGCGTAGATCGGTGGTGCGACCGGGACCGCTACGTTGAACCTTAACTCCCGACGTCACATCGACCCCCTAGATTATTATTCCCGCTATGTTGGCGATCTTCGCCCACCTCTCTGCGGCCTCCTTCGCCACCGGCCCCCTAATCTCCGAGGCCTTCACGTCACCCTCAGGCGTCACGAGAACTGCCGCTGTGTCCTCGAACATGATCCAAGTCCCATCGGGCCTCCGGTAAGGTTTTCTCTGCCTTATTATGATCGCATGCATTGGCTTACCTCTCAGTTCAGCGTTCCCCTTCTTCACAGTAACAGCGACCAGGTCTCCCACACCTGCAGCGGGTTGCCTCCTCAGCCTCTGCTTGAAACCTAAGACCTGTATGACCCTCAACTCCTGAGCTCCGGAATTATCGGAGCAGTGTATGTACGCGCCCTTCGTGATCGTCCGGGGTACATCGGGTACCCTGAGTAAGGTCCCTACCTCCGCGACCGCTCTGGACCTCTTACTCACGTAGACTCACCCCTCGTGAGCCTCTCGATGACCACGAAACTTATGGTCTTGCTGATCGGTCTGCACTCGGCCACCCTCACCGTGTCGTTCACGCTCGCGTCTATGCAGGGAGGTAGGTGGGCTGGTATCCTGGTCCTCCGCCTCTCATACCTCTTGTATTTCTTAATGAATTGGACGTATTCTCTCTCGATGACCACAGAGTTCTTCATCAACCTCTTCAGAACTCTACCCACGAGCAGTACCCCCCTTACCTTGAGGTGACCGTGAAAGGGACATTTGATATCTTTACAGGTAGAGGGTGGGGGGTTGACTGGAACTCCTATATTCCTCGTTTCGCGGGACATCATCTTGCTGTCGTGCTGAACGTCTAAATGCTAAGAGGACGATATTAAGGTAATTCAGGTGACCTTGATCCACATCCTCTTCTGAGCCCTTACGCGGTCTGCAGGGCGGCCTATCAAATACCTCCCATCCGCACCTATCCGTTCACCCTCGGTTAACGTGATTATCAGCCTGAATCCAGCCTTGGGTAATCTGACCACCTTCCCGTCCTCAGTCCTCAGCCAGATCATGTTCTTTGTCTCCTCTATCACGGTACCTGAGAAGACCCTCGAGCCGTCCAAGGATACCACCCTCGCCTTGTAACCCACCAGTGATATGGGTATCCTGATCCGCCGGGTACCTCCCTGCATCAGGCCTTTCCTTCTCTTTCTCTTAGAACCGTGAGTATCCTAGCTATTCGCCTCCTTATTGTCCTGACGTTAGAGGGCTTCTCCACCGACCCTCCAGAGAGGATCCTGGACCGCAGGTTCCTTAGCTCCGTCCTCAGTTCGACAAGCTCCCCCCTCAACTCCTCATCGCTCTTATTCCTTATCTCGGTCATGACTCTCTTCGTCATTGGCCGCTCGCCTCTTCGCGTACCTTGACCTCCTCTGGGAGTGGAGCGTCTGGAGGATATATCCTCACCTTTACGCCGAATACGCCGGTTGGGAGTTTGACATCTGCTATACCAACCTTGACGTACTTCATCGCGAACTCACCGGATTTGGGTAGAATGCCGGCAGAGTACTTCTCTGACTTAGAACGGGCCGACGTTAACTTCCCGCTTATCACGACCTCCGCACCCCGAGCGCCTGCGTCTACGATCCTTCGTAGCGCCCAGAAGGCTACACGCCTCCACTTGACACCGCTACTTATCGCTGATGCGATCCTCTGTGCCATCAGGGATGGGTTCAGCTCTGGTAACTCGATCTCGGAGACAGAGATCTGGATGTTCTCGAGGCCGAACCGCTCCTCCAGCTCCTTCTGCAGGTTCTTTATGACCCGGCCCTTGGAACCTATGACCAAGCCAGGCCTCATGGAGTATATGACCATCCGCGCGCCGAGTGGGGTGAACGAGAGGTCGACGTTGGCCAGTAACGCGTCCTTCAGGTAGTTCCTGACGAACTCCTCTACGTTCTGTTTCCTGTGCTTCTTCTGGAGCGTCACTATGACTGAGGTCGGCATCGCCTACACCGGGATCATATTGCGGCTCGTATTATACTTTAGCATCATCCGGAACCGGAGACCCAGCGTCACCTATACCTGAGTGGCGGCCAGCTCTATGTGGACGAGTACCTTGTTCCTCGGGGATGCCCTGCCGAATGCTCTCGGCGTGAACCTCTTTAACGCGCGTCCCTTGTGCGATACGGCGTGCGTTATAACCAACCTTTCTGGATCGAGGCCTTTGAATTCCGCGTTGGCAGAGAGCGAATCAAGGAGTTTCAGGAGGTGTCTGGCGGCCTTCACAGGATACCCACCAGGCCCCCTCACTCCCCTTCGATGCGCCCTCAGCTTCTTGTATCTCCTATAGGGTACGGCCTCCTCACCCTCAACGACCCTCTCGAGGTACTCCCTCGCCTTGACCACCCTCATGCCTTTTATTGCGTTACACACCTCACGAGTCCATTTCGGTGAGAGGTCGACCTCCCTGAGACTGGCCTTAACGGTCGTCATGGGGTCCAGACCAGTTATCGAGTACCCCCACCTCGGCATCTCGATCTATCCCGAGAGATAGGGATTACGATATAAATTCTACACGCTCTGACACATCACGCCTTAATAGTAACAAGGTTATCATGCATATAGATCTGCAGATGAGACCTTTACGTAGATCGCTACAGCTCACGGGCAAACGGTCCTACTCCATTACACTCCCCAAGGGATGGGTCTCAGCTCAGGGACTCAAGACCGGGGACTCACTCATACTGGAGGTGTGTGAGGACGGCACCATACGTGTCAAACCAGAAATGAGAGGACCCACGAGGGAGAACTCAAAGTTCATCATAAACGACACAGCACTGATTGGAAGGGATGTCCTCGCCGCATACCTGATGGGGTACGATAACATAGTCATAGAGGCGAAGAAGCCCCTGTCGCAAGAGAACGTGAAGAACGTGAAGATGGTCATCAGGGGCCTCGCGGGCGCAGAGATCATCGACGAGGGTGAAAACAGAATCGAGATACAGATACTCCTTGATAGTGGCGCAGTTGAGCCTATGAAAGTCCTCTCTAGGCAGAACTCCTTGGTGAAAAGCATGATAAACGACGCATTCCTCTCGATCATAAACGTTAACAACGAGAGGGCGATGAAAGTCCTAGGGAGGGATGAAGAGGTCGATAGGCACTACTTCACCTTGGTCCGCGTCGTGAGGGCCGCGATGAAAGACCCCGTCATAGCCAGCGAGTTAAAATTGAACGCGTTACAACTCATGGACATCCGACTCGTAGCGAAGTTCATCGAGGACGTAGGTGATAGGGCCGCCAATATGGCCTCACACACCCTTTTGGAGGGATTCAAGGGGTTCTCGGATGAGATGAACGAGTTATTGGGTAACCTAAACGAGGTCTTGATCACGTTACAGAACAGCGCTTTCGAGGCGTTCACTAACGAGGACCTAAAATTGGCGACCGAGGTCATAAAGGCAAGGGAACGCGTGATCAATCTGATAACCAAGATATCTAAGCTTCAAGAGCCAACCGCCTCCCCAACGAAGTCCGCCACTATGATACTACTCAACGCGGACGCCATAAATCTGAACCAAGTCGACATCGCAGATATAGTGGCTCCTGCAAAGAGGACCGCACTTCAATAAAACCATATTCGTTCACTCGATCGCTTTTAGGTTTATATTTCTATCGTTATCACCTGATGTAGGATGGGCTATAAGGCTGATACGAGTCTCCCGGTCAATGACGCAATCTACGACATAGCCATCATCGGAGGCGGACCTACAGGCCTCTTCGCCTCATTCTATGCTGGTATGCGGAACATGAAGACGCTACTCATAGAGGCCATGCCGGAGCTTGGTGGACAGCTGACGTTCCTCTATCCCGACAAGTTCATCTACGACGTACCCGGTCATCCGAAGGTACTCGCAAAGCACCTCGTCGAGAACTTAGTTGCACAGGGGCTCCAGTTCAGGCCTACGGTCATACTGGGGGAGAGAGTATCGAACGTGGTAAAGTTGGGCGAGAAGCTGTTCATGATAGAGACCGACAAGGGACGGTACTACTCAAAGACCATCGTGATATGCGCGGGCATCGGCGCGATATCGCCGAGGAGGCTCGGCATACCGGAGGTCGAACGGTTCGAGGGCAAGGGCCTCTATTACGTCGTGACCAACAAATGGGAGTTCAAGGACAGGAGGGTGATGATAGTCGGGGGCGGTGATACGGCGGTGGACTGGGCTTTGAACCTCCAGAACATAGCTAAGAAGGTGACCCTGATACACAGGAGGGGTCAGTTCAGGGCACACGAGGCGAGCGTCATAGAACTCTTCCACTCGAACGTGGAGGTCATGGTACCGTACGTCGTGAAGTCTGCTCAAGGCGACAGCGCCTTAAGGAAGGTCACGGTCATGAACTTGGATACCAACGAGGAGGAGATCAAGGAGGTCGACGCATTGATCCCCTGTCTCGGCTTCATAGTGGATAACACGGTTCTGAAGAAGTGGGGGTTGGAGATGGAGGGACAGAGTCTCCTCGTAAACGGTAGGATGGAGACCAACGTGGCCGGAATATATGGCGCGGGCGACATAGCGCACGAGTCAGGGTCCGTGAAGCTCAACCTGATATGCGTGGGGTTCGCTCAGGCAGCTATAGCTGTCAACGTCGCCAAGAACTACATAGACCCATCATCGAGCTACTTCCCGGGTCACAGCAGCGAGAGGCGATTCTGAGGCGATCAGAATTCTTAATTAAGTCCTGTTGTGGCTAATTCGATACGGGTGATAATTACGTCAATCAGGAGAACCTCCAGACAAAACCTCTCCAAGGTCTTAACCACAATGCTGGTACCCTCTAGGTACACCATTGAGCGGTGGAGCTACACTCTCCAGCGCGTGAGTGGTGTGGTCGTGATGCTGTACTTCGTCGCCCACGTGATCGAGACCGGTTACGTGGTGGGCGGCCCGGGGGTTTGGTACGTCCCCCCCTATGAGGTCGCTCAACGTAGCTGGGAGACAGTAAAGGCCTCTCTGAAGGACCCAGTCTTCGATGTGGGGCTCGGCATCATAGGCCTCTTGGTCACCTTTCACACCATCAACGGAGTCCGTCTAACATTAACCCACTTCGGTTACACACTCAAGAGACCTCACCGTCCTGAGTTCCCCTATGAGGTCAGGTCCTTCACTAACTTCCAGCGAGGTCTGTTCTGGCTGAGCATCTCGTTCGCTGTCTTCTCGATGATCTACGCACTCGACACATTGCTGGGGGTGTTCAGGGCTTGAGAGAGAGGACGCTCATGATCATGCATTACCTCACGGGCCTCGGCATATTGGTGTCCGGGACGATACACGTATACGTAGTCTTTCTCACCGTGCCCGCCAACTTGACGGCCTGGGAGAGCACCCTGAGCTTTGACGGGTTTCAGTTCGCGATACTCCCAGTTTACAGGAACTTGGCCCTAGCGCTGAGTCTAGAAATACTACTCATATGCACCACGTATCACGGATTGAACGGCCTCCGCATCATACTGTACGAGCTGTTTCAGGGCAGGTCCGCCCGAACCTACGTCAAGTACGCTCTGTTCGCAATAGGGGCGCTATTACTGATCTACGGGACGAGGACCATAATCATCGCGCATAGTATAGGTGGTCCTTGATGAGGAACGAGATCATATTAAAGGTCTACAGGTTTGATCCGACGTCTGGGAAACCTCCCACCTACAAGCGGTACTCCGTCCCCATCACCGAGAGGGAGACCGTGCTAGACGCTTTACTATACGTAAAGGAACATCAGGACGCCACCCTCTCCCTCAGGTTCTCTTGCAGGATGGCCGTGTGCGGCTCATGCGGTATGCTCATAGATGGCCTACCTAGGCTAGCGTGTTACACTCAGATATCCGAGCTTGACACGGACGAGATAGAGGTGAGGCCTATGAGCAACTACCCGATCGTGAGGGATCTGGTCGTGGACATGAGCGGCTTTTTTGAGAAACATCGCAGCGTGATGCCGTGGCTGATCAGGAGAGACGTCAGGGAACAGAATCAACCGACGAAACAGTACCTGCAGAGCGACGAACAGCTACTAGAATACCTACAATTCTCGTACTGCATAAAATGCGGTCTCTGTTACGCAGCCTGCCCCGTGGTCACCGCAATGGACGAGTTCCTCGGTCCCCAGGCCCTCGCCCAACTCTACAGGTACATCAGAGACAGCAGGGATGAGGGTGCTACTGAGAGGTTGAAGTCAGCGGGCGAGTTCAATGGAGTCTGGAGGTGTCACTTCGCCGGCTCATGCAGCCAGGTCTGTCCCAAGGGTGTAGATCCTGCGCTGGCGATACAGCTCCTCAGACGGAGGACGCTCTTCATGAAGTGAGCCGAGATAACCTTCACCTCAGGTCCAGGGATGGCTAGGAGGATATTACTGGTAAACCCGACTTACGGTGGCGCTAGCGGCAGCGGACGTCACGTCCAGCTCTTATCGCGAGGCCTCAAGGAGGAAGGGTTCGACGTAGACCAGGTCTCGATCTCAAACACCTGGTACATAAATCTACCGATGATGAGGTCTGCGAGCTTTTTACTAGGGTCCTTCGTGAGAGACTTCAGCGACTATGACCTCGTACACCTCCACAACCCGAAGCTCTCCCCGCTCACACTGAGACACGAGAGAATGATACTCACGGTCCATGGAGGGTTGATGGAGCTCAGCCACAAATACGGGAGATTGGGTGAGGCGCTAATAAAGCCACTGAGATACATGATGAACAGGGCCTCCGCCATAACCTCGGTTATGCTATGGGAAGCGAGGCGTAACGGGTGGATATGGATACCGAACATGATAGACCTCGACGCGATCGAAAAGGTACCTCCTGAGGCCGACGAGAGGGTCCTATTCGTCGGGAGGAACGATAGGGTGAAGAACTACCCCCTCTTCAAGAGGTTGGTTCAAGCCATAGGAGAACCATACAAGGCATTTGGGGTGGAGGAGGTCGCTCCGTGGGAGAGAGTCATCTCGTACATGAAGTCCGCGAAATGTCTCTTCATCACCTCCCTCTGGGAGGGTATGCCGACGAGCATGCTCGAGGCGTGGGCGTGTAAGTGCCCGGTTATCGCCGCTGACATAGAGGCGTTCAGACCCTTCAGAGACGCCGTGGTAACCGCAGAGCCTAACCTGACCACTATGTTGACCGCATACAGACAGCTGGACAGCGTGAAGGAGGCGATAGTGAAGAGGGGTCTGGAGTACGTGAAGGAGTTCGATTACAGGGTTGTCACGAGGAAGTACGCGAGGCTCTACGAGTCGGTCCTGAGCTCCGCGGTCGCGGAGGGGACCTCGACCTAACTTTAAATAATGAGTCGGGCAGAGCATAGACTGAGGTTGGGGAAGGTAAGGACTCGAAAGGTGAAGGTGCTCGCGCGGAAACTGATGGAGAGGCCCAGGACTGAGGCGACCGCTAACTTCGATCAGAACAAGAGGTTCGTAGAATCGTCCCTCTCCGGGAGCATCTCAAAAAAGATGAGGAACAAGATAGCTGGCTACCTGACCGCGATGGAGAAGAGGAGAGCTAGGCAACGCGCCCTAGAGACGATGGGTGTCGCACAGGAACAATCGAGCGATGAGAGCACAGTGAATGCTTAAAACCAACTGGGGGTAGTTAAAGGTGAGCGGTGGATCGGGTGACGGCCCAAGAGCGGGACGATATAGCGAAGAGGAAGAGCGATCACATAAAGATCGCCGTGCATGAAGACGTCGAGTACCGCATAACGACCTGGCTTGAGTACGTTATCATGCCTCACTCTCCCATACCCGAGGTCGATTACTCCGCCATCAGCACCGAGCGCACGTTCCTCGACCGGAGGTTCGGCGCGCCTATAGTCATAGAGGGTATGACGGGTGGGACAGAGGAGGGGATGCGGATAAACGGCAACCTAGCTATAGTCGCGGAGAAGTACAACATACCGATGGGGATAGGCAGCCAGCGCATAGCCATCTCGAACCCTCAAACCGCAGGTACGTTCAGGATTGCCCGCGAGCTTGGTCCACACGTCTTTCTGATGGCTAACATCGGCGCGACCCAGCTCATACAGAGGGGAGTCGAGTTCGCTTGGCAGGCTGTCAAGATGATCGACGCCAACGCACTCGTAGTACACCTCAACCCCCTGCAGGAGCTGATACAGCCGAGGGGGGACACGGCTTTTTCAGGCCTCCTGTCCAAACTGCGGGAAGTTGTCAGGGAGATAGGTACTCACGTGATAGTCAAAGAGGTTGGGTGCGGGTTCACCTACTCTGCGGCCATGAAGCTCTGGGAGATCGGGGTCGACGCGTTAGACGTCGCGGGCGCCGGCGGTACGAACTGGACCGAGATAGAGAGGTTGCGCGCTTTGGAGGCCGGTGCTGTTGACAAAGCAGAGCTGGCCGAGACCTACAGAGAGTGGGGGATACCCACCGCTGCATCGGTACTGGAGGTCGCAGAGATCGAGGGGCTGGAGATGATAGCGTCGGGTGGCGTAAAGAGCGGGTTGGACGTCGCAAAGCTGCTGTGCTTAGGAGCCGAGATGGTGGGGCTGGCACGCCCGTTCCTGAAGGCCGCTGTGGAGAGTGACGCTGCGGTCGAGAGGCTGCTCAAGAAGTTGATCAGCGAGGTCAAGGCTGCGGCCTTCTTGACGGGCTCCTCCTCTATGGATCAGCTCGCGCGGGTCAAACCGGTGATATTCGGGCCATTGAAGGAGTGGTACGTTCAGAGGGTGAGCCGATCAAGAAGTTGAGAAACATGAGCGATCTCTCAGCAACAATCTCAAACGTCAGATTGTTCAGAAGAGCCTGAAGTTATAAGACACGAAAGTCAGGAGACTTAATGCGAACAACAGAATCCAAACCCTCGGTCTACCGGTCAACACCTTCAGACCATCTAGGGGTCCGAAGGGGACCAAGTTAAAGAGCGCGAGCAGCGCGTTCAGGTAACCGAGCATCCTCACACCAGTCAAACTCAGGGAACCGCCTCCGGATACACCGATCAGTATCAGGTAAAGTGCTATGACCCCTGATATTATCAGGTTCGTCACGGGGCCCGCCGCGGCTATCTTCGCGAGGACCCTGTGATGAGAGGATCCGGCCACCATGACCGCACCAGGAGCCAGGAACTTGATTGGAAGGAGGGCCGTTAAGGCCGTTATCAGGACACCGAACAGGCTCAGCCTGAAGTGGGCGGTATGCCCGTAGTTAATGGCCACGTACTTGTGAGCTAGCTCGTGCACCAAGAACGAGGCCGCGAAGGCCACGCCGAACGCGGTCAAGAAGAACAGGTCCGAAGACGCGCCAGGTGAACCGATCAGAGAGATCCCTGCTACCGTTATCAGGCCACACCCTATCAATAAGTGAATCACCTCCGTTCGATCGAAGTGAAAGGTCCTGAACCTCACGCTGCTCACTTGGAGGCTCATGGCTCTCCCCTGTGACCTAGGATATTCCTTGTGGAGCCTCGGGCCCTCTTGGACGGTCACCCTCATGATCCTTATACCGTCGCAGTTGTGGTTCTCCGGCAGCCTGTGCTCGGAACAGTGATATCTCCTACAGTAGCTGCAGTAGTAGGGCAATGGCTCGTCCTTCTCACAAAAGCTGCACTTCATCCTGGGCGCACGTACTCTATCACTCAAATACCGGAACACTGATATATATCACCTTTCATCACGAACGTAAAGACTTTTGGAATTAGTAAGACTTAAGAATCAGGTTACAGGGCTATATACCCGGTAGAAGAAATAGGTTGCCGGATCAGGTAATCACCTTTATAGCCACTGGCCCGGCTACGGGCGCGGGTGACCAAGTAGCGCTACTGTTGCAACTGTTGTGGATACTCTTCTTCCTGGCGTTCTTCTTCCTTTACCCGTCGTTCGGTCAGAGGATGCAGCTCTCCTTCGTTCTCCGGGACATAGAGAAGAAGCTCATGAGGCTGAAACAGATGAGGGACGAGGTGAGGGATAGGACACTGGACGCGATAAAGAGACATAGCGAATCAAATGACCCCTCCAAAGAACTAGACGAGCTGCTAGAGTACTTCTACATATCGCCCGAGTCAATGGATCCCTACGGCATCGTCTACAAGCTCGAGCACATACTGGACATAGGCGATAATCGATTCGAGGAGAGCGTCGCAAAGATCGCCTCGAAGGCCGACGTCCACAAGGTCAAGTCACTGAGCAATCTGGTCGAGGTAGCACGTGGACTGAACTTCTTCTTCCGCGTCGTAAGACACTACTACCTCCTCTCTAGGAAGACATCAAACTACCTCATAGCCCTGCAGATACAGAACGCGCTCCCAAATATATTAGAGATAGCGGAGGCATACAGACAGGCTTCATTTGCGTTCATGTATGGTCAACCGATCGGTGATGGTATAGGCGTACTGGTGGCGGCCCGATTCATGAGGCAGAACGGAGTCCTGGAGACAAAGGAAGTGGCTAAGGACACAATTGTTGGTGTGACCGAGATGGAGGGGAGGCGCGTCTACGTCGTCAGGGCTATGGGTCCTGGCGGAACGGTCGGCAAGCCGGGCGAGGCCGTGAAGAACGTCGTCGAGATGCTCAACGGTAAGGTCGACCTGATAATAACGGTGGACGCCGCGCTGAAACTCGAGGGCGAGGACACGGGCAAGGTGGCCGAGGGCGTTGGTGTAGCTATAGGTGGGCCGGGTGTGGACAAGTTCAAGATCGAGACGCTCGCGAGAGAAAACAAAGTGCCGCTCTATGCGATCGTGATATACCAGTCGATAGCCGAGGCTATAACGCCGATGAGGTCCACGATAGCGAAGTCTGCCTCGGATGTCTTGGAGCGTGTAAAGGCGATAATTAAGGAGAAGGTGCCTGAGAACGGTACGGCGATACTGGCAGGAATAGGTAACACCATAGGCATAGGCAGCTGAAGTAGGTGCTAGGGCGCCAGCCTCCTATAGAAGCAGCTCCTGTGACCGGTGTGGCACGCGGGCCCCCTCGGTTTGACTCGGTAGAGGATCGAGTCCGCATCACAATCGACGAGGACCTCAACCACCTCCTGTATGTTCCCCGATTCCTCGCCCTTCATCCAAAGCCTCCCCCGCGAGCGGCTCCAGAAGAAAGCCTTGCCCATGGAGAGCGTCTTTTGAAGTGCCTCCCGGTTCGCATAGGCTACCATCAACACCTCACCGGTCTCCGCGTCCTGCACTACCACGGTCACCAACTCTCGGTCATCGTAGACCACCCCATCGATACCTACAGATCCCTCGCCGCTCACAACCTCACCCCTATACCCCTCTCTTTGAGGTAGTACTTCACGTCCCTAACGCTGTATTTACCGTAGTGGAAGATGGAGGCGGCCAGCACGGCGTCCGCACCGCCTATTGTTATCGCCTCGTACATGTGCTTTAACTCCCCGACGCCGCCGCTCGCGATAACGGGGACGTTGACCTCAGAGGAGACTCTCCTCAAGAGCTCGAGGTCGTAACCGAGCCCTGTACCGTCCATGTCTATTGAGGTCAGGAGGATCTCGCCCGCACCTAAAGCCTCCCCCCTCTTAGCCCATTGGACTGCATCCAACCCGGTGTGTTTTGTACCGCTATGGCTGTAGACTGAGTGGATGACGCGCCCACTCCTGATCTCCCTCTTCGCGTCTATAGCCAGGACGACGCATTGGTCGCCGAAGTTCTTGGAGATCTCGGTGATCAACTGTGGGTTCTGTATCGCTGCGGTATTGAGGGATACCTTGTCAGCACCGTTCAAGAGGACCGACCAAGCCTCGTCCTTTGTCCTGATCCCCCCGCCCACCGTGAAGGGGATGTCTAGAACCTCCGCGACCCTCCTCACGACCTCTATGATCGTACTCCGACCCTCGGTGGACGCCGTTATATCGAGCAACACTATCTCGTCCGCACAGTCCTCTGAGTAACGGACCGCCAATTCCACCGGGTCACCCGCGTCCCTCAGGTTCCTGAAGGACGTACCCTTCACTACCCTCCCCGCGTCTACGTCCAGACACGGAATGACCCTCTTACACAGCGGCATCTCTCTTACCCGCCTCTATGAACTCAGACGGCAGATATATCCCCTCGTATAACGCCCTGCCTATGATGGTGCCCTTGACCCCCAACCTCCTCAGTTCGATCACGTGCTTGGGAGTTGTGATACCTCCTGAGACGTAGGTGATGCTCTTGTACTCTGGTGGTAGTGAGGAGAAGCAGAGGACGTCGGGGCCGGAGAGCGTCCCGTCCCTGTCCGTATTGGTGGTCAGGACGTTCCTCAGTCCCATGTTCAAGACCAGCTCATATCCCTCTCTCAGAGAGATATCGGTCTTGTCCCGCCAACCCTTATAGACTATGTTCCGACCGCGGTAGTCCAGTGCTGCCACGAACCTCTCGGGGCCGAAGTCTCGTATGAGCGAAGAGACTGAACCCGGATCGGTGAAGATGATGGTGCCTAAAACGACCCTGTCTACATCCACCCTCAATAGCCTCGAGATCCTCTCCCTGTCTCTAAGGCCGCCGCCCA
This sequence comes from Aigarchaeota archaeon, assembly GCA_025059745.1. Lineage (GTDB taxonomy): Archaea > Thermoproteota > Nitrososphaeria_A > Caldarchaeales > Calditenuaceae > JANXDH01. Next base: position 658,700 of record JANXDH010000004.1, read on the forward strand.
CTTGGACCTGCACTCTCTCAACGCCCCTTACGAGATCCCTTATGAGCTCTAAGTTGTCACCCCTCACCTCCAACGCCGCATCTAGATCCACTACGTGGACACCGTCAAACCTCATCGACTCGAAACTTTGTAGTACGCGATGTGGATTGCTATTATAGACTATGACGTTCGAGGGATCACCTCTCACCAACCTGACTACCTTGCCGTCCATGATGTCGATCGATGCCCAAACCTCCATTCTGTTCACTCCCCTACTAACCACCTCAATAACCTATCCCAGAACCTACGAGGGTCTCAGGGGCGACATAGGGGTAACTCCCTCACCTCCTGACGCACTTGTAGATGAAGTTCCTCAGGAGCTTCCGCCCCGTCTCTCCGGACTTCTCGGGGTGAAATTGAGTCCCGTAGAGACCCTTGAATCCCAGTACGGAGGGGAACCTAATGAAGTACTCGGTCTCGCACAACACCACCTCCCTATCGTCGGGAGAGGGGTAATAAGAGTGGACGAAGTATGCCCACTCCTGGTCCCCCAGACCGTCAAGGAACTCAGACCACCTGACTAAGCTCAATGAGTTCCAGCCCATATGCGGCAGCTTTCCGGGCACCCTGAGCCTCACCACCCTCCCCTTCACCACCCCCAAACCTTCGCCCTCCCCCTCCTCGCTACTCTCTAACATGAGCTGCATGCCGAGGCATATGCCCAGCACCGGTACCCCCGCGTTTATCGCCTCTATGATCGCGCCTCTCAGGCCGCGCTCGCTCAGCGCCTTACTCCCGGCCTCGAAGTTACCGACCCCCGGCAGCACTATCGCGTCGTAACTCTTGGGGTCTAGCTTAGCCACCACCTCTACCTCCACTCCAAGCCTCTTCAGAGCTGAGGTGACGCTGAAGATGTTCCCGACGCCGTAGTTCACGACCGCGACTCGCATCAGACGGTCCCCTTGCTACTGGGTGGGGCAGTCCTATTTGGTACGACGGTAGAAGCGTCCCTAAGAGCCAGAGCGAAGGCCTTAGTCGCGGCCTCCACCTTATGGTGCTCGTTCCGCCCGTACCTCACGTTCATGTGAAGCGTGCAGGGGACGTTCATCGCGAAACTCTCATAGAAGTGCACTATGTCCTCGGCGGCCATGTCCTCAATCACCTGAGAGTCGACCTTCAGGTCAACCCAAGCGAACGGTCTGGTAACGAGATCAACCGCGACGTCTGCCAACGCCTCATCCATCGGAACTAGGGAGAACCCGAACCTCCTTATACCGCGCCTCTCACCGAGCGCCTGACCGAAAGCTCTGCCCAAGCATATCGATAGGTCCTCAACGCCGTGATGTCTCAGGTCCCAAGTTGAGCTTAGCTCGATGTAAAAAGATCCGTGAAACGCTATCAAACCCAAGAGGTGATCGAAGAACTTGATGCCCGAAGTGCCCTTGAGGACCCCGTCTCCCTCTATAACCACCCTCACCGTCACAGATGACTCATGGGTCCTCCGCTCAACCCTCCCCTCCCTCACGACACAACCACCTCCTTCAGGACCTTTGGGAGATCATTTAACGATTTAGCGATTACGTCAGCTCCCTGGGAGATGAACCTCTCTTCCTCCTCCTTCGGGTCCTGGGAGAGTCCGGTCACGGCGATGAATATGGGGCGCAGGCCGTAGTTCTCTGCGCTCCTCGCCATAAGGAGGTCTTCCGTCGAGTTGCCCACGTAGATCACATCGTCGACCGCTTCAAAGGCCAACGCGGACTTGATCAACCCATACGGACTGGGCTTCCCGGCCACCTCGGGCGTCCCCCTCATGAACTCATCGAGCAAGAAGACACATGCCTTGGGGTTGAAGTACTCCCAGAGTTTGCCAAGCACCTCTATCGTCGTTACGCTATCCCTACCGGTCACCATGCCGAGTTTCCTGCCTATCAACTCCGAGACCCCTTTCAAGACAGCCTCACTCACCGTCACGGATTCGTTCCTGAATAGCCCGCGAGGGTAACTGAAGTGGGGCCGACGACCGAAGAGCCTCATCACCACCTCATCGCCGTAGTACATGTCGTATAGGACGGTCTTAACTATGCTCTCTCCGTAGTCACCGTCGTACTTGAGCAGTTCCCTGAAGAGCAGGACTTCCTCCTCCACACCATTCTTTAGTGAGTAGTCGAATATCATCGACTCTATCGCTTTGACGTCGAAGTAGCGTCCGCTCTTGCTGAGGAACGTCAGCAGGTCGCGGAGCAGGCCGTCCGTGGTGGTGACGATAGGTTGAGGCCCCTCCTGATCGACGCGACTGGACAATCCCTCGATCAACGTGCTCAAGTCCTTAGATTGGACATCTCCCTCGACCTCCCTCATGGCTCTCCCCCACCTCCTGAGCACGTCCGTCGGGAAGGCGAGGAACGTCATCAGCGATAGGACGTATAGAGAATCTGTATCGCTGTTGAACCCACCGGTCCTCCTCAGCATCGAGATCTCGGATCGTGTGACCTCTACGGGAAGGGTCTTTATCTTGAAGAGTACCTCAAAGATGAACGAGAGCCCCTCTATTATCGCCCTGTCGTATGACTCTCTAGAGTCGATCAGAACGCCGTCGCAGTCCAAGATCACGCCACCGATCTTCACTGGTCCCCTGATGAGGTCCGAGGCCACCAGCACGCCGTCATCGATCTCCACGTACTTCCTCATCCCGCATACCCCTCGAGACTGAGACATTGAACGCAGTCTTCACCTCACTCACCGTCCAAGCTGGGCATGTCCTCGAGCGATAGGAGCAGTTGAGGCTCGTGTATTACCAGGCCCTGTGCGAGCCTCCTGAGCCTCGGCATCAGGTTGAACAGTTGCGACTTATCGAGGACCGTGTTCACTGCGTACCAGCCCTCTCTCGCGAGCTTGTTGACCGTGGGTGACTTCAACGAGGGCAGTATCGATAGCAGCTCCCCAAGGTTGTCCTGATGTACGTTCAGAAATATGTGGACTCTCTTCTGAGAATCGACCACGCCCCTGAAGAGCGCGACTATATCGAGAATCTTCTCCCTCTTCCAGGGGTCCGTGAGTGACTTCTTGCTGGCTATGAGCCTCGCAGTGCTATGTCTGATCGTCTCTAACACCGATAGGTTGTTCTGTTCCAGCGTGAGACCGGTTGCCGTGTTGTCGACTATCGCGTCAGCCTCCTCAGGCGGTTTGGCCTCCGTGGCCCCGAACGAGAGGAATATGATTACCCTGTTGTTACTTCCTATCCTGAACCAAGGGGTGACGACCAGAGGCTCCTGATCACCGAAGTACCTCCTGTAGACCTCCTTCCCTTTAAGGTACCTCCTCGTCAGATTGATGTACTCGGTTGATATCTTCACGTCGAGCCCCCTCGCAAGCCTCCTCTCCATCAGGTCGTCCATATCGCGGTACTTCTCCCGTGAGGGTGCCGCGACGACTAACCTGACCGGGCCGTACTCCAAGTCCATCAGCTCCTTGACGTTAGCACCTGTCTCCTCTATCCAATCGATTCCGGTTATCCCGAGATCGTAAAGTCCCTCTGCGACGTAGACCGGTATCTCCTGGGGCCTGAGCACCTTCAGCTCTATCTCAGGGTCGTTTATCAACGGCCTGTACGTCCTGTCCTGTCCCCTGACCTCATATAATGCCCTCCTCATCAGATCGAACGTAGATGCCTCTAATGACCCCTTGGGCAGGGCGAACCGTAATTTCCTCTCTTGGACCCTCGCGGATTCGTATGCAATCGCCCGCGTCACCGAGTCTATAGCCCATCGTTTAAGTTATAAGTTTATGCTCTCTGAGATAGGTTAGAAATCTTAACTCGTTCAATCATTACATTTATATATTGCTTATTTTCTTATCATCAATAAAAAATGCTCCTTAACTCAGACCGAGTAGGTGTTTAAATGTCATCTCAGGCTGTGAAGTTAGGGTTCGAGGCCTCTAAACCGAGGTTAATCATAGATAGGTTTCTCTCCTTACCGCCCCAGAGGGACGACGTCGAGTTCTGGAACGACAAAAGGATCAACCACATAAGACACCTCTCCTCTACCGGGAAACCTTATGCTGTCTGGGACCCTTGCAAGTACGAGCACCAGACCAGGATACTCGACAGGATCCTCTTCAAGAGGGAACTCGAGGAGACCGATAAGCCCGATCCGCAAGTCCACGAGAGACTGGAGGAGATCGACGTCTCAACTAAGATAGCTTACGGTCAGCTGGAGATGACCACGCCGATATACTTGGGTGACATGTCATTCGGCGCGTTGAGCGGCATCCCAAACATAGCGCTCGCGAGGGCCTCTGATATCGCAGGCACGATAACCGGCACGGGTGAGGGCGGTCTTCACCCAGAGGTCCGTAAGTGCAAGAGGATAACCGTCCAGTGGGCGTCCGCAAGGTTCGGGGTGGACCTATCAGTGCTTAGGTGCGGGTTAGGCGTTGTCATAAAGATAGGCCAGGGCGCGAAACCCGGGATAGGCGGTCATCTACCGGGGAGCAAGGTAGTCCAGATAATATCCGAGACGAGGAGGATACCCGTCGGGGTGGACGCAATCTCTCCGGCCCCACACCACGACATCTACTCGATCGAGGACCTCGAGCAGAGGATATGGGCACTGAAGGAGGCGACAGGTCACCCAGTCTTCGTGAAGGTCGGTGTGACGAACTACATACCGTACATCGCGACGGGCGTGGCTAGGATGGGGGCCGATGGCATCATCATGGACGGTCAGGGTGCAGGTACTGGCGCAGCCCCGGCTGTCGTGAGGGACAACGTAGGCCTCCCCATAGAACTCGCAGTCCCCGCTGTCGATGAGGCGTTGAGGAGGGACGGCGTCAGGGAGGGCTTCACGGTCATAGCAGCGGGACGCGTGAGTAGCGCGGAGGACAGTGCGAAACTCATCGCGTTGGGAGCGGACGTGGTCTCATTGGGCACCGCGGCCCTCATAGGTATGGGTTGCATCATGGTGCATAAGTGCCACCTAGGGTTCTGTCCCGCGGTACTAACGAACAAGATCGTCGATAACCCTAACAAGCTGCTCTCCCTAGAGATAGCGACGAAGTGGACCGTCAACCTGATAAACGGGTGGACCGCGGAGCTCAGAATGATAATGGAGAGGTTGGGCGTGAGCAGCATCGAGGAGCTTAAGGGTAGGCGCGATCTGTTGGTGGGCACTGGTCTCAGGGAGGACACCCTGAAGGTCTTGAAGATCAATAAGTTATGAGCGACTCCATATGGTCCAACAGAGTGAAGAGACTGCTGAGAGAGATGTCCGGAGCCGAGGGTAGGCAGGGCGGTGAGGCACCGATCGTTAGCATGGGAACCACAGCACCCCCGATGGTCGAGGTTCCAAGATTCATATTGGACCACTTGGTGTCTGATGGAGCACAGGTTACCAGGCCCAGCATAGATCCATACCGGGAACCGATCGAGACGCACGTCTACCTCTTCGAGGGTCAACTGAGACTCTCCATGCCGGTCTTACTGAGTTGTATGAGGCTCCGCTCTCAATCCCACCTCCACACCGTCTACTCGGTCTCCTACAGGCTCGGTCTGCTGATGATGTGTTCCGAGGGTCAACTGAGCCACAAACTCGAGGAATGGGGTAAATTCATCGTGAGGGTCTCTGAGGAGAAGCATCGACTGAAGGACGGCAAGTACTGTAAGGAGGCCCGACTGATGAGGAGGGCCGGCTTAAACGAGACGGGAAAGGTCCAGAGACTCGCGATAGTGCCGTCGATCTTTGATACCGGGGCGGTCCTTGAGTTAGTTAGGGAGGGTTATGCGGGCATAATTATAGACGAGGATATCGAGGGATCCGATTGCCCCCTAGAGGTCGCGGTTTCTAGGACGGACAGGGCGCTGAAGGAGTCGAGGGACGTTGCTGGAGACCCGCTCAGATGGAGGGCGTCGATCATCGCCATCTCTAGCAGGGTGCGTGGCTCTCACGACGCCTTCAAACTCCTCGGATTAGGGGCCGACATAGTCGGGCTGGACGAGACTTGGCAGGTCGGTATCGAGTACTCGGAGGGTATGCCAGACGAGGACCTATCGGATCGTTTAGAAGCCTTCCTCCTCGCTGTACAGAAGGAGTTAAAGCTACTCGCCGGTGCAGCGGGCGTCAGTAGCCTCTACACCAGCCTCATAGGAAACCGCGAGCTGTTCAGAGGGATCGAGCTAGATGCAGAGGTGAGGAGGCTCTTGGGGGTGAAGGCAGCCGGTGAGTGACCTCTTTCCATCCCAGGTCAAATCGGGGTGCGGCGTCTTCGGTATACTGAGGAAGTATGACGCGCCAAAGATACCATCAGTCATACCACTCACCTCGATCGAGTGCGTGCGTTACAGGGGTAGCAGACTCGGGGCCGGGTTCGCTAGGTTCGATCAAAGGGGTGTGACCGGACGCAAGAGGCTCAAGGTCTTCGCTGACTCTCTTAAGACCATCTTCGCCCTCTCGAGGTACATCGCTGACAACTTCGGGCTGAAGATAGGCGAGGTCTTTGAGGAGTATCAGTCTGAGAGCGGGACGTACGGCTCATACGTCGTTGAGCTCGAGCACTCTGATGATCTGGACCGCATAGTTAGAGAGGTCAACAGGACCTTCTCAGAGGGTAACTTCTCTGCAAGAGTGTACTGTTGGGGAGACTACGTGGACGTCTCAAAGGGCGTCGGCTACCCGAAGGACATACACGAGTTATACAACCTCGCTGAGCGCTCGCCCCCGGGCGACCTTTGGTTGGCACATACGAGACAGCCCACGAACTCCCCGGGCATGTTACCTGTCTGGTCGCACCCCTTCTCATCGGGCGAGTGGGCGATAGTTCACAACGGCGACATCAGTTCGTTCGGTTCTAACATGGAATTCCTCTTCTCGGTCGGTTACAGGAGCTTCGTCGGGACGGACAGCGAGGTGATCGCGTACCTGCTGGACCACCTGACGAGCAAGGAGGGGTTGAGCATAGAGGAGGCCGCTGCGTTGCTCTGTAACGGCTTCGAGGACTTCCTCAACGGCGACCCCATCTTGCCGCTGAGGGTCAAGTACAGGGGGGCGGCACTTGACGGTCCTTTCACAGTCGTCGCTGGTCACTGCGACGGGAGTGACGTCTACCTCTTAGCACTTACAGACAGGTTCAAGTTCAGACCTATCGTCATCGGTGAGGACGACCACTACTACTACGTCGCGAGTGAGGAGGCCGAGATAAGGGCCGTCTCGAGCAGAGCTAGGGTATGGACGCTAGGTCCTGGAGACTTCTTCCTAGCCTCCATGAATCGGGGAGTCATACACCCGACGGAACAAGTCAAGATCTATCACACACCTCTCACGTTCCATCAGCCCAGACCCCGGGACGGGGCCGTGATAATAGACACAGTAGGCTCGGATTACCGCGCCCTGAACTCGATGATCCGTAGCTACGTACGCGCGGGCATCAAAGAGATCGACCTAGTGAACGTCAACGGTCAAAGGTACATCGGGGCTGGCATAGAGGGTGACGCAAAGATAAGGATATACGGAACTCCAGGTAACTGCCTGGCTAATTACAACCAGACCCTGCACTTCGAGGTCTTCGGGAACGCGCAGGATGACGTGGGCGACGCTATGTACGGCGGGAGCGTTGTAATCCACGGAGATTGCAGGGACGTCTTGGGCCAGGTGCTCCAAGGCGGTTACATCTACGTGATGGGCGATGCGGGCAACAGGTGCGGCATACAGATGCGTGAGTTCAGGGACCGGCGCCCCTTCTTGATTATCGGCGGTAAGGTCGATGACTACTTGGGCGAGTACATGGCAGGTGGGGTCATAGTGGTACTGGGACTGGGTCAGGTCAGGACGGATCGACCCCCCGTAGGCAGGTACGTCGCTACCGGAATGGTCGGTGGTAGGATATACATCCGGGGACGCGTGCCCCTGAAAAGGATCGGACTCAACCCGGTGCGTGCGGACGTGCTACAGTACCTAGAGGGACTCGTGATGGACGGTCTATTAACGGCCGAGCAGTACGAGACGCTGAGATCGATGGAGGACCTCTCATATATCACTTTGGAGGAGGTGCTGCCGAGCGGCGCATACAAGGCCGTAAGCAGACTGTTCACGAACAAGTACTTCAAACCGTTGAGGGTGGAGTACCGGTACCTTACCCACGACGACCTGTCGTTGATAGGCCCCCACCTCAACAGCTTCGGCAGCCTCTTCAATCTGACCAGGGAGATCCATGAGGTCACGTCCGAGAAGTTCACCGTTATCGAACCGAGGTGATGCCCTTGACCAGTCACTCCTCTCTGAATATCGAGACTGGGTCCTCCTTCACGACCTCGAGGACCACGTGAGTGTGCGTCCTGTCGACGTAGGGCATCTTCAGGACCCGCTTAACGAACCTACTCATGTCCTGTCTATCAATAAACCGCGCGATTATTATTGAATCGACCTCACCCGTCACGTCGTATATCGCTATCACGTTCTTCTCCTTGGCGAGCTCCCTCTGGACCTCTAATAACTTGCCTTCCTTTATGACCAGCTTGATGACCGCGGTTATCGTGAAACCTATCCTCTCGGTGTTTATCACGGCCGTGTATCCCTTTATCACTCCCTCCTTCTCCAGCTTAGAGATCCTGTTCGCAACGGTCGCTACGGATATCCCAAGCTTCTTTCCGATCTCCCTGTACGAGAGCCTAGCGTTCTGAGTCAGCTCTCGTATTATCTTCCTGTCTACGTCATCTATCGATTCCATGTGAGATAAGTAAAAGGCCTCGAGTGATAAGCTTGTCGTACCTCCGTCTGCTCAGAGGGATGACTTGCTAAATCGAGAAGACTAATAAATCGCCAAACTCGACGAATCTCATGGTCGCTCCCCAGATATTGGAACAGATATTGAGCCTGATCGAGGCTCCTAACGTGGTGGGCATATCGACCCTGAGACACTACCCTATGGAGAGGAAGATATACAGCAGGTTCGGAAGGTGCGGGTTCGCCATAGAGGTAGTGGTCTCGTCTGAGGGGTCGAAGAAGGTCTACTCGATCTTGGTCGAGGCAAGGGCTCGCTCGAGCGGCGTTGACAGGGACAGGTCCTACGACCCCGAGCCAGGTCAGTTGGAGTGTCTCATCGCGGAGTTCACCAACGGTAGGGTCACCTACAAGACCTATAGAGGAGAGTACTCGAACTCGAACGAGCTCTTCAGCTACGTCGAGCGGGTGAGGAGCGCATTCTACTCTAAGTATCGCAGACTGAGATCCCTGAGGACCGGGGAGGATAGGCTGGTCAGCGAGGAGGTCTTCCACGCGGTTGGTATCGACGCATCTGATGTGCTTCTGGGGACTTGAGGGGAGAGAGACCCGCCTCATCAGACCATCCTCTGGTAGACCGAGACGACCGCAACACGTCAGGAGTTTTAGCTCCCGGAGAGCCATAGAGTGATTAGCCTTGCGCGTACTCATGGTCGGCCGCCGTCCCTCGGTCGCCCTCAACGACCTGAGGAGATACTGGGGACACGTGGACTTCATGAGACCCCCCGGGATCCCACGATCGTCATACGACCTCGTGATCGCCCAAGAGCCCACTAAAAGGGTTGGGCCATTCGCGTACCTCGCGTCCAGACTGACCGGGTCGAAGCTGATAGTAGAGGTCCACGGGGACTACCTGAACTTTCTTCAAAGGAGGTTGGATAAGGGGTTGGCGATACTATTGCTCAGGAGAGCTCACTACGTGAGGGGCGTGAACCATGGCATCATCAGATCGCTCCGGGCTCACGGTATTGAGCGGACAATCCTGATACCGGCCGTCTATGTAGACGTCCAGAAGTTTAGGTTCATCAAGAGACACGCATCGAGAGAGCCCGAGCTACTGTTCGTAGGTAGGCTAGAGCGCGAGAAGGGTCTAGACTTACTCCTCAGGTCCTTCGAGATCGTCGCCTCGAGAGACGACCGGGTAACTCTGAGGATAGTTGGTGCAGGCTCCCTCTACCCCTACCTGCTCCGGTCGGTCCGATCCATGGGACTCAGCCATCGTGTCACGGTTTCGGGAAGGTGGATTCCTCAAGAGGAGCTCGTGAACATTTACAACTCATCATCTATCATACTCTGCACCTCAGATTACGAGGGCGGTCCGAGGGTCCTGTTTGAGGCCGCAGCGTGTGGTACACCCTTCGTCTCGACCCCAGTCGGATTGATATCTGAGGTCTGTGAGGACGGATCTGAGGGTTTCATAGTGAGGGGGAGAGACCCACGGATAATCGCAAAGAAGGTGCTGGAGGCGCTGCAAGACCCTGACCTCAGGGACAGGATGGGCGAGGCGGGCAGGAGATTGGTCGAGGGGAGGTTCGAGTGGAACTCGGCAATACAGAGGTACGCCGAAAGTTACTTGAAACTGGTCGAGAGCGTCTCAACTAGACTGGTAGCCTGACCAACCTCAGTAACTCTATGAGGGGCTCCGGCTTTACAGGGAACCAGATGGTGAACCAGGCGAGTTGAACAGCCATCAGGAAGTAGACCGTGTAGAGCGCGAACCTCGGGTAGTTAAAGAGTGCGGCGAGGCCTATCGCTATTGAGGGGAGGGTCTGAACGAAGTAGAAGCTGAAGACCCACCTCTGAAGTAGGTAGGCCAGGCCGAAGTACGGCATGTAGTTGGTCACGATCCATATGAAGACGAAGATCTCTGCCCTGCTCTCACCGATGGGCCCTCCTCTGACGATCCTAATTATGGCCCTGATGCTCCCAATAACACACGATGCGAAGACTCCCCAGGTGACCCACCAGAGTGGACCGGAGATCCCGTAATATGCAACGGGGTGCTGGACCTCTCCGTCGACCTCCACTGTGACGACGTAGTATGGTACCCTCTCCGCCGAGAGGCCGGGGATGGACCAGCCCAGAGGCAGCTCGACCTTAACCCACCCACCGTCGTCGTAATGGGTGCAGGAGATGGGGCCGTTCCACTCGACGCAGTTGAATCGGAGAGACGAGTGATAGTTCATCATGAAGTCGATGTGTGCGAACGGCGTCGGGTACGCCCTGTAATAGAAGTCGTAGGCTGCGATGCCCGCCACGAAGACCGCTGACGTGAGCAGGGACATTATGGCGACCCTGTCCAGAGCCCTGTTGAACCTCTTTCTCGTTCCCCCTCCCCTAGATAGCTCGTCGAGGAACGCGAGGAGCATCAGACCTATCCCGCCGAACAGGGCACTCATCTTGCAGAGCATCGCAAGCCCCAATGTTATGGAGGGTAGGACTGTCCTCCCCTTCAGGACCAGTAACACGGTCAATAGTAGGAAAGTGTAAGAGGGCGTATCGAGGATCCCCATGGAACTGATGTTGAACGTCGTGACGTCGGTGCCGTAGAGGACGCTAGAGACGTAGGCTGCTCCCCTCCTCCTTGTCAGCGCGAAAGCTATCATGCCGACTAGGAAGACGTTCATCGAACCTGTCAGGACAGGGATTATTCGCCAACCCAGAGGTCCATCACCGAATATCGATATACCGAGGATCATCAACCACTTAGTCAGGGGCGGGTGCTCGTTGTTCGTGGGAAGCCCAGAGATCATCTTCCTAACTGCGGGCACGTAGTGAGCCTCGTCGAAGATGAACCCGCAACCCTCCTTGGCCTCGTAACACTCAGACGGTTGAAGGTCGGGCGTGGGGACCTGTATTATGGCGAGCTTTAGCAAAAGGACGACGAGTGCGATGACTGATAGTACGAACCTGTGATCCGAGAGTAAAGACCTGAGGCCCAAACTACGCCTCAGCCCCGCGATAAGACTATCTCTATGAAGCTAACCGGTCTGGTCCTCCCCTCGCGCATCAGCATGTCGGTCCCTATCCTCATCTCCTTAACTCGTACGTCGCTCAGGAACGCCCCCCTCAAGAGGTTCACCACGTCCACTGACCTCGATATGTGTCGACCTCGAGCCCTCAGCCTGACCTCGCTGCTACCTGAGTTGAAGATGGTCACGATGGCGGTGACGTACCTGATCGCTGACTTTCTGCCGACTATTACGGTGTTCCCCTCCATGTTACTCATCTTTCTACCATGAGGCTGTGATGAGACCCAACAACGTCGAGACACCTAACATGACGAAATAGAACCATATGTAAAACCTCGCCCTGCCCGTGAGCGACTCCAAGGTATCGCTAGAGAAGACGTCCACACCCTTGTGTTCGACCCTTATACACTTGACCTCGGCAGGTCTCAGATCGTCGAATATCGCGTCGGATAGCCCCTCATATACCCTGCTAATCTCTCTCGAATCGATCTTCTTCCCCAACGGGACATACCCTATTCCTCCCAGCTTAACTCCGTTTACTATATGCGTGTCCGTCGTAACGAACTCTGCACCGTCCCATCCCTTCTCCTTCAACCTCTTGATCACCTGACTCCTGACCTCGGGCAGCGCGTTGTTTGCGTCCGCAACAGCAAGAGCAAATCTGTGCCCGTTCACCTCGAACCCCACCAAGGTGAACCCGTTCGGACCTACTCCGTCAGATAACCCGTAGTCCGGCAGTATCCTCCTCTCCACACCGATCCTCAACACGCCTTTGAACCACCTTACACCACTACCATAATTCGTGAGCGCCTCCCTGATCCTCCCCACGTCCTCATCGCTCAGGTACTTGAAGCCCTCCATGAACGAATTATGAGAGTCCACGACGATCAAACCGCTATCGCGCCCTAACTCTGCGACCTCCTCTGGAAAGTCCTCCATGGGTGACGGGTGTAGCGTGGGTATGGCTAACACTCGGTCACCGAATTTAATCATGGACAACTTCACCCCATCGACCTCTACCTGCTCAGCGAGCGCGCAGTAACCTGTGAAGCCGTTCGTAGATTGGTCGATTATCGCGCGCTCTACCTGCTCCGCCAACCTAAATATTTCCTCTCTCGAGATTACGTTGGACTCGTGAGACGAGCAGCCCTTCAGGAATATCCCCCGAATCCTGCGCCTGTTCAGAGTGCGTTCCAGCACATACGGCAGCATCGAGCTCCCGACGTTCCGGTACGGGCCGGGGTGAAAGCTAGGTACTATGAGCGCTATCTGGAGACCGTCATCCGACCTCTTAGCATATATCACATCGGTCCACCCGTCCTTCTTCCCACAGATAGGCTTCAACGCATCCTCGAAAGCTTTCGCGTCTCCGTCGAGTAGGTCAGCTACGAACGCAGATGCTATCCTCAGAGGGCTTATCCTCTCTTTCATGGGCCGGAGGGCGATTGCGACGAAGAGTAGACCGAGTAGGCCACCAGACGCCACGCCAAGAAGGGAGCCCGTGAGGGTCAGGTGATTACTCAACGGTATGAGACTGATGGAGAACGCCCGCAACATGGGGGTCACCAGACTCACCGACGCGGTCTTTAGGTGCTGTGCAGTGGTGAAGGAGCTAACGACGGTCACGCGTATATATGACGATATCGAGAGGGTCATCAGACTGAACGCAGGTTTTAAGGTGTTGGTCTGGGAGACAAAAAAGTCCAGGACTGCACCGATCAGTATTATGTACGTCTCGAATAGCGTGAGGGCGCTCAGCCTCCTCATGGTTATCCTCCTCACCGGCTTGAGGGGAGGTGATCTCTTGATTCCGAAATCAGCCCCCAGCGGTATTAGTGCCAGACCGATCAACCCCATGACCAGTGCGAATGCGAGATCGTGACCCTGCACCCAACACAGGAGGCCGTAGAATAACCCCGATGCGAGCAGAGCAAATTGAGCGTGATTCGTCCCCGGCACCCTGACCAGATACTTGTACTTCGGGGTCAGGTACTCGACTAACTTACTCATCCCCTTTGCCAAGATCTGAGCTGATTGCAGGTATATAGGTTTGTGACTTCATCGATGTTGCAAGGTTCATTAGAAAGGTTAATTATCCCTCACCCTCCTTAATGGTCGGATTTACGGTGCTGAGCATAAGCTACGACAGGGGTCCTCGGTTGAGGAGGGACGAGACCGTCATCTCATTCGACTCGTCAAGGTCCGGGGACTTTCACTGCGTAAGCCACGCCCACGCAGACCACAGACCGAGTGACCCGGCGTACAGATCTCTGATGACCTTGTGGACGTCGAGACTACTGGCTGCGAGGGGCACCCCGATCAGCGGCTCCACTCACTTCTACAATTACGACATCGATGTGAAGGTGTATGACGAGATAGTAATTAGATTGGTGAACGCAGGTCACATGCTCGGGTCGTCGATGTTCGAGGTCAGGCTCGACGGTCACACACTCCTCTATACTGGTGACATTAATACGGAGGGGAGCATACTGGATGAACCCGCGAGACCGGTCAGGGCGGACTACCTGGTACTGGAGGCGACTTACGGAGACCCGTCGTACAGGTTCAAACCAAGAGAGACTATCTACTCTATGATATTGAGGTGGATCGTGTCGACCCTGAGAGAGGGCTTCGTCCCCGCCTTCAAGGTCTACTCTGCAGGTAAATCACAAGAGATAATGGGGCTGGTGAACAGCTCGTTGGGCGTCCCGGTGATCTCGGACAGCAACATCGCTAGGGTCAGTGCGGTCTACAGAGATCAGTATCCTCAGATATCGTACTTCCACATACATAGCGAGGAGGGGAGAGAGGTCCTTAGGGACGGCGAGTACGTATTAATCTCGAGCGCGAGGATCGCGGAGAGGATCTCGGGACATAAACTTCACTGGGCCGTAGCGACCGGATGGGCACAAACCCGTACCTTCCCCTCATACAAGAAAGCCTTCCCGCTCAGCGCGCACGACGATTTTTACAGGTTGATGAGGTTCGTGGAGGAGGTCGACCCGCGTTTCGTGTTCACCGTATACGGCTTCTCAAGGAGACTCGCCGCAAACCTCAGGAGAACTGGGCGTAGAGCTCTAGCCATCGATGAATCTCAGATGAACCATTTCATCGACTGATCTCCCTAAGGTCATTACGGGACTGGTTATTGACTGGCACAGGAGACACACAGGCCGCATACAGGGCACCTGTGGGCCTCGGCCGGGATCGGGTTGTGGCACCGGGGACACTCCTCTATGAGGTCCGGTAATACGACCATGGCCAATCTGATATATATATGGTACAGCTACTTATAAGCCTTTTAAATGGTAGGCCTCTACCCTATATAAAGAGGTGCCCACCTAGTCCAAATTACGATGAAAATCCCTCAAACGATCTCATCATACTGCCCCAAGTGTAACGAGCACACCGACCATACCGTGACAATCTACAAGAAGGGACAGGAGAGGTCGATGGCGATAGGAGCCCGGAGACACGAACGGGAGCTACGCGGCTACGGCGGTCAGAAGTACCCTATCCAGAGGAACAAGTCTAAGACGACTGACAAGAAGACGACGTGCCTGAAGTGCAAGAAGTGTGGACACGTCTCGATGCGGAGGGGCATAAGGATGAAGAAGCTCGAGATAGTGAGGTGAGCACATGAGCAGGGTCGACGTCCAGCGCCTCATCCCTAAGCCGACCTCGAGGTTCATCAACGTGGTCTGTACGTCATGCGGTAATAGACAGGTAATCTTCGAGCACGCTAAGACTCGCATCCAATGTAGGATCTGCGGTCAGACTCTCGCAGAGCCCCGTGGAGGAAAGGCGAGGGTGCTCGGGAAGGTCGTCGAGGTCCTAGATTAGTTGCATCCTCCTCAGTTCCCTACCCACTGTCTCGAGGGGGTGTCTCTCAAGTTCCTCCATCTTTTTGCGTAAAATCTCGTAAGAGTCGGGGTTCCCAGTCCACTCATCCGCGAACCTCCCGGTCCGTATTTCGTTCAGCACCCTCCTCATGTTCTCTTTCACGTGATCATCAATTACCCTCGGTCCAACAACTAGCCCACCGTACTTCGCTGTATCAGAGACGGCACCGAACATGTTACTCAACCCTCCCGCGTATATCAGGTCCACTATCAGCTTCAGCTCGTTGCACACTTCAAAGTAGGCGAGCTCTGGAGGATAGCCGCTCTCCACGAGAACCTCGAACCCTTTCTTTATCAACTCCGAGACGCCCCCAACCAGGACGGTCTGCTCCCCAAAGAGATCGGTCTCCGCCTCGTCCTTGAAAGAGGTCTCTACCACCCCCGCGCGGGTACATCCGAGCGCTTTCGCTATGCCTAGAGCCAACTCCCTCGCTCTCCCAGAGACGTCGCGGTGGACCGCGATCAGTGCGGGCACCCCTCTCTTCTCTTGATACTGGCGGCGCAAGAGCGGGCCAGGTGCCTTTGGAGCTACCATGATGACGTCGACGTCCGGTGGGGGAACGATCCTCTGATAGTGTATGTTGTAGCCGTGCGCGAAAACTAGAGCCTTTCCCTTTCTAAGGTGAGGTCTCACGAACCTCGCGTAAACGTCCGACATCGGCACATCCGGGACTAACATTAGTATCACGTCCCCCCTCTCCGCGGCCTCCTCTATGGGTATCGGAGAGAAGCCATCCGTCTTGGCGACCTCGAAACTTTTGCCCTCCCCTCTCAGGCCGACGATCACCTCAACTCCCGAGTCCCTTAAGTTCAGCGCCTGCGCTCGTCCCTGACTCCCGTATCCGATAACGGCAACAGTCTTTCCCTTGAGAGCGTCCAAAGAAGCGTCCTTATCGTAGAAGACCTTGACCAAATGCTCACCAGTCTCTTACCTCCCGCGATCGAATTTAAGTTTGTCTTTCAGCCGCCCTCTCTCGTGAACGGGTACCTGAGGTCGTGCAGCACCAGATTCGGGAATGACCTGACCAGTAAACTGCCCGCCGAGCACCGTTCACCTATCGCGTCTATCAGTCTCTTAGCGTCCTCCGCGGTCGCCTCGAGCTCTATTACCAGGTCCCTCCATCCCTCCTTGGAACGGGGTCCCAGGGACAGGCTACGAATCTTGTGCTCAGCCTCGGCGGGTATCGAGGAGATGAGGGAACGGCACTCACTCACCTTCGCGTGGATAACGTACTTCACAACACGATCCTCTGACGTCATGGACTACTTACTCCTGCAGCGTTACCGATTCCAAGACCGGGAAGCTCAGTGACTTCCTCGACAGCCAGAGGACCTTCTGATACTGGCCGACGACCTCCACCTGACCCCTGAGCGTACCGTCATCGCTCGCGACTAAGTTCATGGACTTCAGGCTCAGCTGACCCTGCTTTATCAGTAACATCAACTTCGCCACCGCGTCGGGGTGGTTCCTAATGCTGACGTTAAGTCTGAAGCTTTGCATGCACCTCGAAACCCGGCGGGACTATCACATCTGATAGATACTTCCCTGGGGGGACCATTGGGTACACCTTCTCGTCCTTGTGAATCGGTACGTCCAGCACCAAGGCCTCGTCGTTCGCCACAGCCCGTCTCACCGAACTCCTCAGCGACTCCAGCGAATCGACGAAGACCGCCTCGACGCCGAAGGACTGGGACAGCTTTATTATGTCAGTGAGGTCCGGGATGTCAGAGTCCTTTATCCGCTTCCTGTAGAACATGTCCTGCCACTGCCTGACCATGCCTAGGGTGCGGTTATCGAATACGACAACGATCACGGGATAGCCGTATTCAGCGATGCTCGCCAACGTCTGGCACGTCATCAGGAAGCTCCCGTCGCCGTCCATGTCAACTACTATCCTCTCTGGCGCGGCGACCTTGGCCCCGAAAGCTGCGGGAAGACCGAAGCCCATAGTGCCTAAACCGCTACTCGTTATAAAAGTGCCAGGTTCATAGACTCTGTAGAAGAGCTGAGCCCACATCTGGTGCTGCCCCACACCAGTAGTCACGATGGCATCCCTCGGGAGCTCCTCCCTCAGGATGCTCACGACCTTCCAGGAGGTTATCGTTGAGCTACCCATCTCATTGATCATGTACTCGTCGTAGCTCCGTCCTATCTCCTTGAACTTGGTGACTTTGTCCTCGATTGGCCTGTTGTCTACGTACGACTCGATATCGGCCAATATCATCGAGAGGACCTCTTTGGCGTCGCCCACGATTCCTATGTCAACGCTGACGTTCTTCCCCACCTCGGACGGGTCGACATCGATGTGTATGATTCTCTTGTTCGAGGAGAAGTCCTTGGGAGGTCCGACCGCTCTATCGGAGAGGCGGGTACCGACGCACAACACTAAGTCCGACTCTATAATAGCGAGATCGGCCTCCAGCCTGCCATGCATCCCCACCACTCCCAGGACTAACGGGTGGTCTTCGGGTACGGCGGTCTTGCCGGGAGTCGTAGTCACCACCGGCGCGCCTATGATCTCGGCCAACCTCAAGACCTCCCTCGTTGCGTTGGATGAGTACACGCCCCCTCCGACCAATATGACGGGCCTCTCCGAGAGGGAGATCGCTTTACAGGCGGAGGCTATGAGATCTTTGGACGGTGCGGGAGGTCTTCGGACGAATTGCTTCTCGGGTAATAAGTCGTGTAACGCTGTTGAGTCCACGTCCGCTTGCATCACGTCACGCGGTACGTCCAATAGAACGGGTCCCTGTCTCCCGGTCATGGCGTTCTCATACGCGTTCACGAACTCCTGAGCGAGCCTGTGGGGGTCCATGACCGTGGTCGCGTACTTCGTGTGTGGCAGCACCAGCCCAACTATGTCAGCCTCTTGGAACGCATCAGTCCCCATAAACTGCCTGACCACCTGACCCGTGATGGCGACCACGGGGGTGCTGTCCATCCATGCGTTGACAAGACCGGTGATCAGGTTGGTGGCTCCGGGGCCCGAGGTAGCGGTGACCAGCCCAGGCTTCCCCTTCACGCGCGCGTAACCCTCTGCTGCGTGGATGGCCTGTTGCTCGTGTTTCATCAGTATGGATTGGATGCTCGAGTCGTACAGAGAGTCGTAGAGCGGGAGGTTGGCACCTCCAGGTATTCCGAAGATAACCTCCACGCCCCTCCGAGCCATCTGATGGACCAGTGAGTCTACCGCCTTCATTTGGTCACCTCACTCTTGACGTTCACGGACTGCAGGTACTGGCTTATCGCACTTGCAACAGCTAACGAGAGTGCCGCTGAGGGGTTATTGCTGATGCCCCTGCCTACATACTGTTGACCGTTCCTTGAGACCACGACCTCTGCCTCACTCACGTTCCTCTCATCGTAGGGAGGGGTGTAAATCGTATAGTCGACCAGCTCGAAATTACCGATCACCTTCGAGAGGGCGCTGATAGTCGCCGATATCGTGACCATGTGAGCGCTACCGCCTCTCGCGCTCCCCGCGACCGACTCTCCGGCCACGTTAAGTACGACGCTACACTCGTGAGTGTTCATGGTAGAGGTGACTCTAAGATCCTCCAAGCTCACCAGCGGCCTTATCTGGTTCCCTAGGACCTCGACCAAGATGTTCACCAACCTGTACTCCGTCATCTTAATGCCGGCGTCTGCATACTCCTTGACCTTGTCCAGTACGCGCCTCACCTGATCGGGTGATAGGTTGTACCCGAACTCCCTCAATACCCTCTCCATACCATGAGTCCCGGAGTGCTTTCCAAGCACGATCCTTCTCCTCTTCCCCACGACCTCCGGCATTATGGGCTCGTACGTGTAAGGGTTGTTCAGCACGCCGTGAACGTGTATGCCACTCTCGTGGGTGAAGGCGTTATCGCCCACTATCGACTTGTTCTTAGGTATTATCATACCGGTCAACTTGGAGACTAATCTAGAGACCTTGTCGAGTTCGGTCAGTTTGACATTCGTCTCGACCCCGTAGAGGAACTTCAACGCCACAACGACCTCCTCCAGGCTGGTGTTACCGGCCCTCTCACCTATCCCGTTTATGGTCACGTGAACTATCTCAGCACCACCCTCCACCCCTGCGAGCGTGTTCGCGGTGGCGAGGCCCATGTCGTCGTGACAGTGGACGGCCACTGGCAGGTTGGTCACCTCTTTCGCTCTGATCACCAACGACCTCATTACGTGAGGCAGGGCAAACCCCACAGTATCGGGTATGTCTATGCTGTCCGCGCCAGCCCTCTTTACGGCCTCATAGATCTTCATGAGGTAATCCGGGTCCGAGCGGGTCGCGTCCTCTGCAGAGAAGTGCACAGTCAGTCCGTGAGACTTCGCGTAATCGACCATCTCAACAGCCCTTGAGAGGACCTCCTGCCTGGTCATCTTCAGCTTGTCCCTCAGGTGGGCGTCGGAGGTCGCTATGAAGAGGTGTATCCACTCTGCATCGCTCTCCAGCACCCTGTCGATGTCTTTCCTCTCGCACCTGCTCAGTACGCAAACCTTCGACGGTATACCCAGTTTCGCGACGTCCTTGATGGTCTCGAACTCTCCACGTGAGACGACGGGGAACCCCGCCTCTATGATATCGACTCCGAGGTCCGCGAGCGCCTCGGCTATTAAGATCTTATCCTCCCTCCTCAGAGATACTCCGGGAGTCTGCTCTCCGTCTCTCAGAGTCGTGTCGAAGACGTATACTCTCTCAGGCAATCGATATACTCCATCCAAATAAGATCTCCATGCCATCATCTACCACCTCAGTTAAGGAGCAGAAGCGAGGATAGGGGGGTTCGTTGGCTGACGGTTAAGGCCGTCTCAATAAACCCCGAAGCAATAATCTTTCACCTATTCGATTAGAGATGTTTTAACTTACTAATAAATCTTGTGATTTATCAGGCGTTTAAATTTAAAAACAATATGTTACTCAATAATCCCGTTGAGGGAGACCAAGTACCTTGTCGAGGTTCAGACCTCAGAGAAGCCCGCGAAGATCGATAAATCATTACTAGAGTCGTTGAAGGGAGCCGTAAGCAACAAGCAGATCTCTGCGATGAGGAGGGAGTACATATCGTGCCCAGTCATAAACCAGAATGTGGCTTTTCTTCTTTGCTTCAACTGCGTCTCTTTCATCAGGCGCGTCTCCGGCCAAGTACACTGTGAGGGTATTGAATACAAGGTCAAGGTATAGTCATGTACCCCGGGCTGGTGATCTCAGGCCTCATAACCCTCACAGTCGGGGCGGTGGTGATGATAGCGGGGTTTACGATATTCGTACTTTTAACGATCTTCGGTCTGCTCATGGTCATCTGGGGACTCCTGACGGAGCCGAGAGAGGACGTCGCGCCCTCTGATCCCACGAAGAAGTTTTGCTGGTACTGCATGGAGGAGATAGATGGGGAGGAGACCCGGTGTCCGTACTGTGGGATACGTCAGTACAAGGAGACCAAGGGGAGTGCCTAATCGTGAACGATGCAGGTGATCTCTCTCCCCGCTAGCACCTCTCTGAGCAACAACTTGCCGTTCTGGGAGCTCTTGGATATCCTGACCTTGCCGACCTTACCCGTGGTTGCGGTGAAGAGGTAACGACCGTCCGAATAGAGGCTGACCCTCTTGACCGACCCGACGCCCTCTACGCGTACCTCGAGCGAGTTCCCAACCTCGGAGACCTCGGTCTTTACGGGCCTGCCCGTGCTAAGGATCCTCGGTTCTACGTTGATCTTCATCTTTAACCTCCTCTCTAACCTCCTTACGGTCTCCCCCCTCCTCCCCAACACCTTAGGTAGATGCCTCTGGTCGACTAGGAGCCTGATGGAGTTAATCCCCTCGGGTTCCACGTCTACATCTGTGACCCCCACCAACTCCCCCAGCAGCCCCCTCACCATGGCTCTCAACTCATCGAGTGACTCAAGGCCTTCTCTCGGTTCCACCCTTATCGGCACCGTTACCACCTCCTCACCGAATGTGTACATCTCGTAGATGAGTTCCCCGTCCTCGAAGTCTGTGATCTCTACGACCGGCCGCGCCAGACCCTCGTCTCTCATCCCCGTAGGGACCTTTATGGTCAGGGACAGCTCATATACCCTCTCTACCCTACCGTTTTTTATGAAGATCACGGTATCGACGACGTGGGGTAACATGCCGAGCTCCACTCTCGAGACGAACCTCTGGATGGCGTCTATCGGACTGCTCGCGTGAACGACCCCGACCATCCCGACCCCTGCCAACCTCATGTCCGCGTAAATCTTGAAGTCCTTCTCCCTCCTCATCTCATCGAATATCGTGTAGTCCGGGCGCACCAACAGGAGCAGCTCGGCTGCCTTCTCGAAGTCGCCCTCGAGCGGCCCGTACTGCGTGACCTCCGGCCTTACCTGAAGGTCCCTCGGGGATTCCAAGGTCTTGACTATCTTGCCAAGCCCGGTGTAGTAATCTGCTAAACAAGACGCGAAGGTAGTCTTCCCTGATCCCGGAGGTCCAGCTATCAACACTCCCTCGGCCCTCTTAGCAAGCCTCTCCAGGAGTTTACTGCTGAGTCTGTAGTCGTCGAGGGTTAGCTTTACAACCGGTTTGACGATAGTGACCTCATAATCGTCACTGAAGGGTGGCCTCGTGATAGCTACCCTGTATTGACCTATCTGGACCACCATGGCGCCCTCCCTAGCTATCTCTATGCTTGCGTCAGAGGACCTGTGAGCCCTGTCCAAGATGTCCTTGATCACTTGGTCGATCTCCTCGTGAGTCATCGGCTCCTCCCTCAACCTCATCAGGACGAAGCTCCCCGCGCCCCCTCTCTTCGCTAGAGGTGGTGTACCTCGCTTCAGGTGCAGACTCATCGTGTCGTACGTCATGAAGTCCTCGAACTTCAGTCTCCCCAACCCCTTCTCCTTCGTGATGTAATGCGTTGGTATCCCCTCAGCCTCTCCGACGAGGTGCTGGACGAAATCGCTCGTGTAGAGGATCGCCCCCTCAGACTTGGCCACATCCCGGATCAGCGCGTCTATCCTCCCTCCCCTCGCCAGCTTAATATCCTCCAGTGTGGGCCTCTGACCCGCGAACCTGATCTTGATGCCCGCTGACTGACCGAGCTCACGGATTCGTTTGATCTCCTGCAACCCTATGATACCCTCGGACCTACCCTTTGAGGCCTGGGCCTGAAGCTCATCCAGCGCCGCAGCCGGTATTATGACCTCGACACCACTCAGACCACCCTCCTCGATCATCTTACTGATGGCACAGTCTATGATGACGCTAGTGTCTAGTACAATCTTCTCTATCCCCGTCACCCCATCCCTTCTTGGATGTGAGAAAATTTAGAGTTAAATCTACCGTCGAACGGTCGGTATACGGAATGAGAAGGAGGCTGGATCCCTTCGTGCCGACCCCGAAGGACGTCGTGGAGGGAATAATAGAGTTCTCAGGGGTCGACGAGCATCAGGTCTTGGTCGACGTGGGGAGCGGTGACGGTAGGATACCCATCTCTGCCTCCCGATCTCGGGGATGCCTCGGCGTGGGAGTGGAGATAAACCCTCAACTCATAGAGATAGCGAGGAGGAAGGCCTCAGACCTAGGCCTCTCAGACAAGACGTTGTTTCTAGAGCAGGACGCGAGGAGGATCGATCTCTCGTTCGCGGACGTGGTCGTTCTCTATCTGACGTCCAATGCGTTGGAGTCGTTGAGGGCAACCTTGGATACGTTGAGGCCAGACGCTGTTGTGGTCACCCACGACTACCCCATACGTGGGTGGTCGGCTTTAGAGAGGGAGGTCCTCAGATCGAGGGAGGACGGGAGGGTTCATATCCTCTACAAGTACGTCCCACGTTACAGCAGACCGGTCCTCCGCAGTATCGCAGCGACCGCAGCGGTGTCTTCTACGGCCACGCCGACGCTCTTGAAGACCGTCAACTCTTCGTCAGAAGTCCTACCGGGCTTCAGACCCATCGCGACCTCACCGATCTCACCCCTCACCATATCCCACGAGAAGAGTCCCTCGCTGATCGGGATTATCAGGTCGCCCGCCTCCTCCTTCGCTGAGTCCAAGTGGTCGACGTAGACGCTCGATGAGGTTATCGTCTCCGTGCTGAGCTCCCTCTCGTTGGGCTTGTAAGACCCTATGGCGTTTATATGTGTCCCGTCGCTCAACCACTCACGCCTCACCACTGGTGTAGGTGAATTGGTGGCTGTGATCACTATGTCCGCACCCCTTACGGCCTCTTCAGCAGATTTACAAGCCTTCACATCTATCGAGTGTCTATCCATGACCTCCTTCACGAACCTCTCCACCCTCTCACGCGTACGCGAGTAGACTCTGACGCGCTCAACATCCCTGACGGTCAAGACGCCTAAAAGTTGATACCTCGCTTGGACTCCAGTACCTATCACCGCGACTATCATCGAGTCTCCCCTAGATAGGTACTTCGTTGCCACTGCGCTCGCTGCACCGGTACGATATGCAGTAACGATGCCTGCGTCGAGCGTCGCGAGGACCTCACCGGTCTCAGGCCTCACCGCGATTATGCTCCCTTGGATCGTCGGTAACCCCCTCTTTGGGTTATCGTTGTTGACCGTAACGACCTTGACGGTGGAGAGGTCGAAGTGACTCGAGTAGGCTGGCATTATCAAGACGTCAGTCGATCCGGACGTCAGTCTTGTCCTCACGGGCATGACGCTCTCTCGCCTGCTTAGCTCCTTCAGGACCTCCTCGACAACCTCCACGATGATTTTCATTGATATGAGTTCATCGATCTCGGATGCAGTTATGTGCCTCAACCGTTCTCCTCCACCATTAATGAGACCTCAGATACTCTCTTCCCCACACACAAGAGGTAAAGCTCAGAGCTGTGCCTCCTCAGGGTCGGGGGCGGAATAACCCTCCTGTAGAACCTGAAACCCCTCTTGAGGGCCGTCTCAACACACTTGACCTCCTCGCACTCGAAGGCCTTTAGTAGTGCCGACCCTCCATCCATGAGCACACTATCACCTATCTCAACGGCCCTCCTCGTCAGACGGATCTGGTTCGCCATATCTATCTCCTTGACGCCGGAGAACTTCGGGGACGCGTCTGATATTAGGACGTCGCATTTCCTGCCCCCAAGCGCTTCAAGTATCAGATCGACTACACTACTCGAGAACAGATCGAGCTCCAGATATACGACGTTACTCATCGAGAACGTTAATGGTTCAGTGTCTACTGATACGACCCTACCGTCACTACCGACCAACCGAGCTGCAACCATGCTCATGCCACCCGGTGCCGCACCGAGGTCGACGACCGTATCGCCTCGGTGAATGAGGTCGTACTTCTTCTGAACGTGAATGAGTTTATACGCCGCCCTCGAGGGATAACCTTCGTCCTTAGCCATCCTGTACCATGGATCGGCCCTCCTCTCTGCATGCCATCTGCCCCGTCCCAATCCATCAACAACTCCCCTCGCTTGATATATTAACGGTTCGCCAAGAATAAGAGCACGTTTTTAATATCGGTCATCTATCTCTATTCGGTGGGATGGCCGAGGCTGCTGAGAAGATCAGGGAGCTTGAGGGCGAGATAGACAGGCTCAGAAGGGAGATGCTCTACTACGCGGCTGAGGTCGAGAACGTGAGGAAGTTGCTAGAGAGGGAGGTTAGGTTGACCGAACAGAGGACGGTCGAGCGGCTGATCGCTAAGCTCGTCTCGGCCTACGAGCAGATTGAGAACGCTCTGAATCAGTCTCCCAGAGTCATCGAGTCACCCGAGCAGCTGATCGAGGGACTCAGGCTAGTCCTCAAGGAGCTCTGGAGGTCGATCGAAGAGGAGGGGGTGGAGGTGATACCCACCGTGGGAGGCAAGTTCGATCCCCACCTTCACGAGGCTGTGGGATTCGTGGAGACGGACGAGGTCGATGATCTGACAATCGTCTCTGAGGTCGCAAAGGGATATCTGCTGAGGGGACGGGTGATGAGGCCATCGAAGGTGGTCGTGTCGCGGAGGGCTGACCGTTCATCTTAATATTTAAGTACGGCTGATATTATTCAATCGGAGCTCCGTTATGACAGAGAAGATAATCGGGATCGATCTGGGTACAAGTAACTCCGCGGCTGCCGTTGTGATAGGTGGCAGGCCGGTCATGATCCCGAGTGGCGAGGGGACCTCGATGTACGGCAAGGCCTTCCCCTCTTACGTCGCCTTTACCAAGGACGGACAGCTTCTCATCGGTGAGCCAGCGAGGAGACAGGCGGTGACGAACCCCGAGGGGACCGTGACCGGTTTCAAGAGGAGGATGGGGACCGATTACAGGTACTCGCTCCACGGCAGGGATTACACGCCCCAGCAGCTCTCCGGGTTCCTGCTCCAGAAGATAAAGAGGGACGCGGAGGCATTCCTGGGCGAGGAGGTCAAGAAGGCGGTCATAACCGTACCGGCGTATTTCAACGACAACCAGAGGCAGGCGACCAAGGACGCCGCAACGATCGCTGGTCTGGAGGCGGTGAGGATAATAAACGAGCCGACTGCAGCCGCTTTGGCGTACGGTCTCGACAAGACCGACAAGGAGATGAAGATACTGGTCTTCGATCTGGGCGGAGGTACTCTGGACGTCACTATAATGGAGATGGGAGGTGGCGTCTTCGAGGTCCTCGCGACATCGGGCGACACGCAGCTTGGCGGGAGGGACATGGACGAGGCGCTCCTGAGTTACGTGACCGATAGGTTCAAGTCTGAGTCCGGAATCGATCTGAGGAAGGACCTCGCGGCCATGAACAGGCTGCGCGAGGCTGTCGAGAGGGCTAAGATAGAGTTGTCGAACGTCTACGAGACCGAGATAAACCTCCCGTTCATCGCCTACGATAGCTCGGGACCTAGGCACCTCGTCATGACCATCACTAGGTCGAAGTTGGAGGAGCTCGTCAGGCCCATAGTGGAGAGGTGCAGGGGACCGACACTGCAGGCGTTACAGGACGCAAAACTGAGACCTGAGGAGATAGACAAGATAATATTGGTGGGTGGTCCAACCAGGATGCCTGTAATCAGGGAGTTTATCAGGGAAGTCTTAGGAAAGGAACCGGAGAGGGGGGTCGACCCGATGGAGTGCGTGGCGATGGGTGCGGCAATCCAGGGCGCCATCATATCAGGGGATATAAAGGGAAAGGACATCGTCTTACTAGACGTGACGCCTCTCACTTTGGGCGTCGAGGTCTTAGGAGGTCTGGTCGAGCCGCTGATAGAAAGGAACACCACCATACCAGTGAGGAGGAGTAAACTGTTCACCACGGCCAGCGATTTCCAGACCGCAGTGGAGATACACATCGTTCAGGGCGAGAGGCCTATGGCCTCCGATAATGTATCACTGGGTAGGTTCATTCTTGACGGCATACCGCCCGCACCGCGCGGCGTTCCCAAGATCGAGGTGACCTTTGACATAAACGTTGACGGCATACTCACGGTCACTGCGAAGGACGTGGCGACGAACAAGGAGATCAGCACCAAGATAACCGCGCCCCACAGGCTGTCAAAGGAGCAGATAGAGAAGATGATGAAGGAGGCCGAGAAGTTCGCGGAGGAGGACAGGAGGAGGAAGGAGCTGGTAGAGACGAAGAACGAGGCAGAGACCATGATCTATACAGTCGAGAAGGCGCTGAAGGAATACGGGGACAAGATAACCTCTGAGGTGAGGCAGAAGATCGAAGCCGCTATCAACGAGTTGAGGGAGGCCTTGAAGGGCAACGATTTACAGGCGATCAAAGGTAAGCTGGAGGCGTTACGTAAGTCCGCTCAGGAGATCGGGACGGTCATCTATCAGAGCACGCCCCCCCGCCAGCCGGGATCCGAGGGCGAGAAGAAGACCTAGTCGTTCACCTTTAAGTCGAGTCACTTCTCTATCATACTCGGGAGTGCCCGGGTGGTGAGATGCAGAGGGACTACTACGAGGTGCTAGGGGTGGACAGGAACGCGACCAAGGACGAGATCAAGCGCGCCTACAGGCGGTTGGTCCTGCAGTATCACCCGGACAGGAACAAGTCCCCTGACGCGGAGGAGAAGTTCAAGGAGATCAGCGAGGCTTACGCGGTGCTCATGGACGACGAGAAGAGGAGACTCTACGACACATACGGCCACGCTGGCGTATCTCAGACCTACGCCAGAGAGGACCTCTTCAGGGGGAGGGAGGCAGACTTCGAGGAGATATTCAGGGATTTAGGGTTCGGTGATATCGGGTCCATATTCGAGAGGTTCTTCAGGGACTTCGGCATAGGCTTCGGGTTCGGCGAGAGGGAGAGGCGAGTCATCGATCTAGAACTCTCCATCGGTGAGGCATACCGAGGGGCGAAGAAGACGATCAACATGCAGCTTGAGGAGGTCTGTGAGTCTTGCAACGGTTCGGGTGCTGAGAAGGGCGGGCTTCAGGTGTGTAGGGTCTGCAACGGTAAAGGCCAGGTGGTCAGCAAGAAGCAGACGGGGTACGTCTTCATGACGTTCGCGTCTACTTGCAGTCACTGTAGGGGCGTCGGTAAGGTCATAGAGAAGCCGTGCAAGCTGTGTAAGGGCAGGGGCAGGGTCAGTATCGCGAGGGATCTGACTGTAGACGTACCTCCGGGCGTGAGGGACGGCGATTTGCTCAGGCTCAGGGCCCCATTCAAGTTTGCGCCAGAGGCTGATCTACTCTTAAGAATCAGGATCCGTAAGAGCGAGAACCTCGAGCTGGAGGGCGAGCACATACACCTACACGTACCGCTGCTCCCGAGCGAGGCCCTTTTAGGTCGCAAGTTTAAACTGAAGTATTTCGACGGCGAGATAGACCTCAGAGCACCACCCGGAGTCAGGTCTGGCTTCACCCAGGTGATAAAGGGCAGGGGGCTCATGGGCGATATCGGCAGGGGAGACCTGATAATACACTTCCACATCGTGACCCCAGATACCAACAGCGCCGAGTTAAAGAAATTATACCAAGAGATATACAAGATGGAGTCCGCGATCGGTGAGAGACTACGCGGTGAGGCGTTCAGGGACCTCGAGTAACCGAGCCTATTTAGTTCTCTACCTTGATACTCTCAGATTTCTAAGCCTCACGCTCGGGCCGCCGAACCATACCGGTATCGCCTGCATCGGATCCCCTTTACCACAGTAGCCTGCGTAGAACCTTAGGTCATTGCCTACCGCATCGACCAAGCTGAAGAAGGAACGAGTGGTCACCTCTAGCACGGGCTCGAATACGGGCTTGGTCAATCTCCCGTTCTCTATCAGGAACGACTCGACACCCACGTACTTCTGATTCCAACGCTTGTCGTCTATGTTCCACTCGTGATAACTCTTGATGAAGACCCCAAACCTGACGCCCTCGATCAGCTCCGTCAGCGATAGGTCACCGGGTTTCATGTAAGTGTTAGCCATGCGAACCAAGGGCTCCCTATTGTAGGAGCTAGCGCGCGATGCACCGTTAGATGAGGTCGCGAAGGCGGGTGCGGTATACCTGTTATGCAGTAGCTCCCTCAACCGTCCCTTCTCTATAAGCGAGCGCTCCCTCGCCCTGACGCACTCCTCATCGTACAGGTAGAACCCGAACGACCCAGGTAAAGTAGGGTCATCAACTATCGTGACCTCCTCAGACCCGATCAGACTGTCCATGAGGTCCGGTTGTATGTACGTCTCTCCAGCCTGCGCACCCTCACGGCCCATCATCCTGTCTGCCTCGCCCGGATGACCGGCTGATTCATGGCACACCAGTCCGACTATCTCTGACCCTACCACAACGTCTACCGGCTCCCTCGGGGGCGCCTCACCCTTAGCCAAAACCAGCGCTATGTTCTCGACTTCCTCCCTAATGTCGCCTGAGTAGACCCACCTCTCGGCAGCCTCCCATCCGGATGTTTGACCTAGATTCTCGTGTCTCTGTAACGATCGCTCGCCCCTCACCAATATGTAGTCGTAGTTCAACATACAGTATGGGGTCAGAGAGTAAACGTTCCCACCATCCGATGTCATTACGTGCTTCTCCACGGTTCCACACCCGACGTTCATGGTCCTCGAGACCGCCTCAGCCCCCCTATTTCTGCTCACCTCCACGATAATACTGTCGAGGTCCTTCAGCAGTTCGACTCTCGACTTGTTGTCCACACAATCGAATTTTATCCGAGCGTTTGTAACGACCCTATCTCGACCTAATTTCTCGTCGGATAGGCGGTAGCCGGCCTTTATCAGCCTCCTGGAGACCCTCGCCATGTTTACCGCCTCTCGGGCCGCAGACCTCACTCCTCTTCTACTGATGGAGCTCGTCGAGGCGAAACCGAAAGCCCCTCCAAGATACACTCTTACGGAGATACCGCCATCAAAGGTACTCTCGGTGAGGTCACTCACACCGTTTCTTAGATACGTGTACTCAATCCGTTCTGTCTGCTGACGTACCTCAGCGTACTCAGCACCTCTCTCGATCGCCACCCTCAGTCCCAGTGAGAGGAGGTCCTCGTCTACCCCCAAACCCGCGTCCTCGACTTGAGGTTCCTCTGGTCCCTCTCGTTCATCTCTATCAACGATATGGCCTCGCTGCTCAGAGTCTTCGCCTCCTTCTCTATCGCGAGTAACTCGTTCTTCTCGCCCTCCTCGAGGTCCTGCCTACCCAGTAGGCTGTTTACAGTCTCTATTATTTCCTCTAACTGCTCTATGACGAACTCAAGCCTCGATCTGGACTCAAGCATCGACCTCACCAATTTTAGGGAGTCCCGCAACTCTATCACTATTCGACTGACAGCCGGCTTATTCTCCATCCTTGAGGACAATATGTAACTGGTTATGTATAAGTGTTATTTTATCGAGAGACTTACCAATCACATCTTCAGAGGACCGAGCAGTGAGAGTTTTATACTTTTATCTGGGAGAACTATGAGGCGTGAAGTTAGTCGAGTGCGGTGAGCTCTACGCTCTGTTACACGAGGAGGTGCGTTCGTCGCCAACCTTTTCACAGAAGAAATTATATATACTCAAGAACGTGATACCCTCGAACTTCTCGATCGACGTCGACGGGTTGCAACGACTAATGAACTTGACGAGGGGTGAGGCACTGATACTGCTCCGGGAATGCAGGCTCTGGTCTCACGAGGTCCTCGAGGAGATATCGGTGTCCTCATACATAAGGCCAGTCTTTAAACTGGCCGGCATTGGTGGTACCTTCGACATCATTCACTATGGTCACCTGATCCTTTTGAACACGGCCTTCAGGCTGGCCGAGAGGGTCACGATAGGTCTGACCTCGGACGAGTTCGTGAAGGGTCTGAAGAAGTCTCACGCGGTCAGGGAGTACGAGGCGAGAGAGGAAGACCTAAAGAGAACTTTGCGAGAGCATGGCTGGTCTAAGCGCGCGGAGGTAATGAGGTTAGAGGATCCCTACGGGCCACCGGCTGCCGATCCGAGGTATGAGGCGCTCGTTGTAAGTCTGTATACATACGATCAGGGAGAGGCGCTGAACAGGTTGAGGGTCAGCAGGGGCCTAAGGCCCCTCAGGGTAGAGCTCTGCCCCTTAGTCATAGCGGAGGACGGTAAGCCCATCTCAACGACCCGCATATACAACGGCGAGGTATCCCCGGACGGCAGAGTCATATCAGGCCAAATATCAGGAGGGTGAGGTAGGAGATCCCTGCGGACACGAAGACGACCTTGAGAGAGAAGCCGTATAGACCTCGCATGGTCAGACCTACATAAGCTAACAAGATGACCCAGGCGATCGCTGACGCCACGTAAGCGATGAGGGCCGGTTGGACCTCCGGTTGGAACCTGTATGACTTGTACGTATCTACCTCCAACCTCTCCCACATCAACCTCTCCACACTCACATCTCCCAGCTTTATGATCTCATCGTTCACCCTGATCGTGGCGCCTCTCAGCTCTACCTTCCAATGCTCGTCCAACCCATTACCAGTTGAGTTAGACCTCTCCATTTTCGCGATAAGTCCATCGGCCCGCATCATTATCGCGCTCCTATTTATCGTGGTTCCATTCACGATCAGGGTGCCTGATAGCTCAACGTTCTCCATCTTCAGCCCCTCGACCTCCAGCTCGACGAGCTGTATCGTAACGTTCGGGGAGGTTAACGCCACTGGGAAGAGCAGGAGCGAGAAGATCGCTAAAATCACGTAGGAGTGCATGATGGCACTGATCAGAGAGGAGGTCTTGCTCTCCTTGACCTCTAAGAAGAAGACGATGAGCCTCTGGACCAGAACGAGCACCAAGAACGTCAGGACCACGTAGGTCACTCTGCCGAATACCAGGTCCCGGAGGGAGGTCCCCGGTACGTATATCTCGGATAGATTTGGTATGGTGAGGTCGAACTCCAACTTGACGAACTGATAGTAGGCCTCTGTGAATATCATGGTGGTTAAAGATAGCCCGAATAAAATGCTACCTCTGATTATGCTGTTCCGGTCCCTCAGGGCCCTCCCCAAAGCGAGGGGGCTGAAGACCTCTAAAGCCCACAATCCAGAGATCGCTCCTCCTCGCTCCTCATATATCTGATGTAGCGCCCCCTCTTAGTTTGATAATACTTACAGAGACTACTGAGAGAGCACGTATGGCAGTGCGGGTTGATCGGTTTGCACACCCTCCTCCCGTGAGTTATCAGGAGAAGGTGCGCCTCGTGCCTGAGATGGGGGGGAAACAGACTATCGAGTCTCGATCTGACGTCCTCATACCCGTCCCCCTCCTCGGATATGCCGAGACGCTTACTGATCCTGAAGATGTGGGTATCGACCGGTACGGTCTGAGACATACCTGTCGTCACTAGCACCACGTCAGCGGTCTTCGGGCCTATCCCCTTGATACTCGTTAGATACCTCCTCGGATCTACAACCCCACCCCTCAAGAGGCGCGAGAGGTCGCCTGAGAAGTCCCTTTGAACGATCCTTGAGACCTCCTTGATCGTTCTCGCTTTCTGTCTATATAGACCAGCGCTCCTTATAGCCGACCGTATTCTCCTCAGATCTGCCCTCGCGAGCCTGGACGGCGAGACGCCGATCGAGTCGTTCAACTTACGGAAGGCCTCGAATGCAACTCTGTCCGTAGAGTTCTGGGAGAGTATGGTGGCTATCAAGACTTTGAACGGGTCGGATGTTAACCTCGCTACGTAGGACGATATGAAGCGCTCGAGCTCCACCTCGTGCATGGACCTCAGCCGCGCGATGATCTCGGTCCCGGATCGCTCAACCAAAGACATACGTTAGATCGTTTACGAAGTAATAGACTTAAATTATGGATCGACGATTGGTTGCATAAAGCGGGTAATATGAGCGCGCTCAAGGACCTTCTGAGACCTATGTTCACCGGTCTTAAATTGTTGTTCCAGAAACCCTACACCATAAAGTACCCCTACGAGGAGATGCCTAACCTCCCCGAGACCAATTACAGGTACGACCCTAAGGCGAGTATAGCGTATCCAGGATACAAGGGCCGTCACGTGCTTTACATGGATAAGTGCACCGGGTGTAGCCTCTGTGACATAGCGTGCTCCTACGTCTCCGAGGCGATCACTATGGTCTACGCATTCGAGGTCAAGCTTCAATTCGATGAGAGGGTGTACGGCATGATTAAACAGGGGAACCCAACAGCGATCGAGGCGATCGATACACTCGCAGCTAACATCTCGGATATTAACAGCGAGGTTTACCAGAAGAGAGGCGCCTCACATCCATTGATGTGCCTCCTGATAGACCTCAAGCAGGTCACGAAGGTAGAGAACCAGTATCAACTCAGATTCAACGCGGACACGATATGGGAGCACAGCAGCGACCTCTTGGTGGAGAGATACCTCAGGGGTGGATTGGGGGAGCTAGAGGGGAAGGGTTGGAGCGTTGAGCTCATAGAGGACAAGTCACCAGAGAGTGTGATGTATAAGATAGAGAGAGACGGTCTGACCTTCTTCCTTTCGATCTCCAAATCCGACTTCAAGTTAACCAACAACAAGAAGTCCTACTTTCCACAGGTTGATTACGGCCGTTGCGTCTTCTGCGGCCTCTGCGTGGACGCTTGCCCGTTCTACGCGCTCGAGATGAGTCCGGACGTGGAGCTATCTGCCCTGGAGAGGCCAGGACTCGTCTACAACCCCATATCGTTAGCGCCCAAGAAGATCTCGACCGTGCAGCCATCGATCAACCCGATCGACGCCTTCTATGGGTGGTTCAGGAGGAAAATCAGGTGGGAGTAGCTTGCTGCTCGAGAAGAGCGAGGAGGTCAGAGACCTCTGGTTCGTGCTGAGAACCATAATAAAGAATCTGAGGAACTTCCTCGATACCGAGAACTACGGCTACGTGGTAGAGGCTTACAAGGCGCACACGAGGATACACTCCGAGGACCTGAGCCAGAATCTGTGGGGGTGGACTGATCTGGTCGAAAACCTCAGGTCGATGTACGAGAAGGTCACCTCCAACGATATGAAGCTGTCAACTATAGAGCACGGATCTTTGGTACAGCAGGCCGTCTACACCATCAGTAGGGCGAACATAATGTGCGTCGGTCTGGAGTTCAGGCTGAAGAGGCTCAAGGGAGGCTGATCAGAGGAATTCTACGAATAGTATCACTATGAACAAGTTCAGGAAGCCTAGTGGTATTAGGTACTTCCACCCAAGGTCTAGGACCTTCTCAATTGTGAACCTCGGAAATATGGCCCTGAACATAAAGATTACCGTCAATACCAAGAAGGTCTTGATCATCAGCCAGAAGGGGGCATAGATCGACTCAGGCAGACCGGGTATAGGAGGACCGTGCCAACCGCCAAGGTAGAGCAGTGAGGTCAGGACGCTCAGTGCGATGAGTTTCTCGTATAAAGCGAGATATATCATAAGGAAGTAGGCCCCGGAGTACTCTGTACCCCAACCCGATACTATCTCACCCTCGGCCGTCGGTATATCGAAGGGCACCCTCTCAGCCTCTGCCAGCACAGTGGTGAAGAAGACGATGAACCCTATGATCTGAGGAATTATGAAAGGCACGGCGGACTGAGCCTCCACGATCTTGACTAGGTTGAAGGACCCAGACATCAACACGACGCCCGTGAGGGCGATAAACATAGGAATCTCATACCCGAAGAGCATCAACGCAAGCCTCGTAGTCCCGATTAGTGGGTACTTGCTCCCCGAGGCGTAGCCTGCGACCAGAAGAGGGACCGGAGTGAGCGCGGAGACCGCGAAGAATAGAAGCAACCCAATCTCTGAGGGGAATATAATCCAACTGGGACTGAATGGGAGGAAGGCATACAAGAGCAAGCTTAAAATGAGGACTGTCGCCGGCATGAGCACGAAGAGGGCCTTGTTCGCGTTCTCGGGTACGATCCTCTCCTTGCTCAGCAGTTTCAACCCGTCAGCGAGCGTCTGGAGTATCCCGCTCACCTTTCCGACGTGGAGAGGGCCGACTCTAAGCATGATCCTAGCCAGTAGTTTCCTCTCGTACCAGAGGGCGAAGAGCCCCAGCAGGGTGCTGAAGATCGCACCGGGGAAGATTACAGCCTTGACGAAGGCCTCGCTGAATATGAACCTCATCAGGAGTTGTAACGCGCCCGGTAGACTGTTATACAGTGGTAGGATCTCCTCGCCGACCAAGGTATCACACCCTCTGCTTCAACTTCGGGATCTGGGTGCTGAGGTAGAACGAACCAAGAGTGATGGCCCCTATTACGATCAGGGCCCTCAACGCCCCCTCCCTCGTCACCAATAGGGGTGTCACGGAGAAGAAGGCTATCAATGCCAGGACCGCGTAGGAGACGTATATTATCACGTAGGGGAAGTACTCGATCGGGTACCTCGAGAAGCTCCAGGGTATGGGCGTCTGGCCCGACTCGAACGCCATCCTCTTTATCCTCTTTGGTCGCGAGGGCGCGAGCAACCACGAGATCTCATAGAACCCGATGGGCGCTAGGATGAGAAGGATCACATAGAGAACGAAGGGATCGCTCAGCGGGCCGAACTCGCTCATAGTTACTTGATCCATTTAGAGCTCTGAGGCCCTTAATATAAATATGAAAAATTACAACGTCTTGGCGCTAAGGCGTTAACCTCGTTCTATCGCGAGGGAAGAGGGTGGCCTCCCTGACGTTCATCCTGTTCGTAATGATCATCAGTAGCCTCTCGTACCCTAGGCCCCATCCCGCGTGGGGCGGCATCCCGTAGTCGTATATGTCAAGGTGGTGCTGAAAAGAGGCCGGGTTGAGCCCGCTATCTACAATCCTCCTCTCCAGCAGAGACCTCTCCGAGATCCTCGATCCGCCCGATGCGAGTTCCAACCAGCCGTGGACTAGGTCGAAAGACTCCGAGACCTCGGGTTTACCGTCTCTCGGCTTTATGTAGAAGGGCTTGGTAACCGTTGGGAAGTCGGTTATGAAGTAGAACCCGTCATACTTCGATGTCAACGCCCTCATATCCCTCACGCTCAGGTCCTCTCCCCACCTCTTCTCCATCCCGACCTCCCTCAGGTATTCGAGGGCCTCATCATATGTGACCCTCATGAAGGGCAACTGGGGTACCCGTATATTCAGATTAAGCAACGAGAGTTCCCTCCCCCTCTCATCTATGACCCTTTGATAAACGTGGACCATTAATTTCTCTAGGACCTCCATCACTTCATTGTAATCGGCAAATGCGGCCTCTATATCGATCGATGTGAACTCGTTTATATGAACCGTGGTATTGGACTCCTCCGCGCGGAAGAACGGCCCTATCTCGAAAACCCTCTCGAATACCGTGACCAACTCCTCCTTGTAGAGTTGGGGACTCTGAGCCAGATACGCTCTCCTGTCGAAGTAGTTGACCTCAAAGAGCGCTGCACCGCCCTCAGTCGCGGTAGCTATTATCCGGGGCGTCCTGACCTCTATAAATCCCCGCTCCCTCAAGAACGACCTGCAGGCTGAGAGTACCGTGTCCCCGATCAGAAATATCGCCCGGTTCTCGGGCCTCCTGAGGTCGAGTATCCTGTGATCTAACCTAGTGTCGAGTTTGGCGTCGACCTTTCCGGTCACGTCGTAGGGCACGGTCCGTTCCGTCCTTGAGATCACCTCAACTTCTCTGCCCTTGAACTCGACGCCGGCCCGCGCCTTGGGTTCCCTCGTGACCCTGCCCCAGACCTTGACGACGGACTCGTTGGTGATGCCCCTGACTCTTCTCACTACCTCCTCGGGTGTATCCGCAACCTTGATGCTGACCTGACATAAACCTGTACCGTCTCTCAATACGACGAATATGAGGTGTCCTAAGTCTCTGACCTCGTGAACCCACCCTAAAACGTAACCCTCCTTGCCGTCCAATTGTGGACTCAGAGAACCTGCGGGTATCCTCCCCGGGACGGTGCTCGAGTTCACCTCACCCAATCCTGATGTTCACACCCTTCAAGGACCCGACTATCTCCTCGACTATGTTCGGAGCGTCACCCATCTTCCTTACGTCATCGACCGATATCCTCAGCTCCTCGCTGCCATCGGGTAACCAGACGCGTCTTATCGAGACTATCCTAGCGGGGTGAACCAGTTTAGTGATGAAGTCATTTACGTTCTCCTCGTCTCTCACGATCTTGACCCTTGACTTCAACCTCTCCGCGACGTAACTCGAGAGTTGCTGCACTCCCTTCTCATCGATATTAGCGCACTTAATCATGACTGCCATGAGTTCTCCAGATAGACGTCTGGACCTCAAGTACTCGCAGCCTCGGAGAAAGGTGAACCTCTTCTCCCCCTCAACCAAGACCCTCATCACCTCTATATCGAGCGTGGATATCTGACCGGAGGAGAGCTTCTGTTCACACCTACCGCAGAGGCTACCGCTCCTTAAATCGAACTCACATATAGGAGTTATCAAAGTCTGCTAAAAAGGAGAGGACGTCGATATATTTGCTTGACGGTCGAGCGGTAATCCTACTGAGTTACCTTGATCTCTATAGTGCTCACGTTGACCGTCCTGCCGTCCTGCCCGGTCAGCTGCTCGGATCCAAGCTTCACGTCTTGTATCTTCAGCTCCTTTACGAACCTGTTCTTCAGGACCTGGACAACATCGACGGCACGCCCTATAGCCCTCCCCCGAGCCTTCACGACGACGTTTTGGCCCTGTTGCAACGACAGCAGACACGCCAGCACATAACTCATCAGCGGTTTCTTACCTACCAGAATCGTAACCTCTGATTGCACCCTCTCACCCTTGATCTTCGTATGTCTTCCGCCAACGCATCAATATAAATCTAAATTTTTCATCGTGACTACTTTAGGTAAATCCGGGAGAACCAAGACCTCGAGTGTATGAAGAGACGATACCTGGATTGGGGCCGGTGGGAATCGAACCCTATCGGGCCCTCCTCGCCGGACGGGCCTCACGACCTCTGCTGTGTGAGAGCAGCGTCATCACCACTAGACCACGGCCCCCACCAGATGACTACGCTCAAATATTTATAGCCTGCCTCAGGTGACCGACGTTAAGTCGACTCGATGGTTGACGGTCTCCCGTCACCCCCTCAGCAGCACCCTCTCTCCCGCACACAGGACCCTAGAGGCAACCACCCATGCAGGCAGAGCGCGTGGCGAGACGCTCACGTTCTTATCGCTCAGGGAGATCACCTCGTCACTGAAGTCTCCATGGGGGAATCCGCCTATGACGAACAGAGGCCTCTCGGTGCACTCTATCATGCGCTCGACCTCTCCAATCGAGACCAGCTTACCCCTCTCTGACATCAGTACAACCTCGGTGGGCGAGAGACTCGATATCGCCTCCCTCACCCCTCCCCGTCTCACCGTCATCAAGACCCTCCCCTCGCTCGTTACGATCTTACCGTCTCTCAACAAATTCTCCATGAGTCCCTTGAACCTCTCATATACCCTCGGCAATCTCACCTCCGGGTTCAACTCAATTATCAGGTCGCCGCGCGTATGACAAGAGAACTCCAATGCGCCCCCTCTGTTCAACGGAGACTCCAGGAGCTCTAAGAGCGAGAGGTGCAATATGTCAGGCCTGCCCCTCTTGGCTCTATCAGCGAGCCTCTTCATAGCGCGGTGATGGTACGACGAGTCTAAGAGCGTGTACCTGACTTCCTTCCCACGTCTCTTGGCGTAGGCGACGACGCTGGGCTCGCTCCTTATCTCAGGCGGTATCAACTCTAAGGCCGCCTCAACGATCGCTATCAGGAGCCTCTTTTTACCCCCCACGGTCTGCATGGCTGTCCCTCATACGCTCTTATTTGATTTATAAGGGAGCACTTAGGGATGATCATGGATGTCTACCGTAGCCCAGAAGCGGTTCTCGGACGAGTTCACCGCGGCACTTGACCGTTACGTGAGGGTGACTACGACGAGGGGTAACGTGATCGTGGGGAGGTTGTTGGCCTACAACGCATCGGACCTGAGTCTATGGCTGGCTGACGTGAAGGTGGAGAACGAGAGGACGCTCCACAGGTTGTTTGTGGCAGGCCACGAGGTCTCCACCATAGAGATCGAGGAGAGCGGCCCTGACCTCCAGAAGCTGTATGAGCGCATCAACAGGCTCTTTCCCAACATGGCTAAGTACTACAGGGAGGCCGGGGTCATAGTGGTGATGGACAGGATAAAGATCGGTAAGGATGGAGTTATAGAGGGCAGCGGTCCGGCGGCGGAAAGGCTGCAGAAGCTCTATGAAGAGTGGTTAAGGGAGGAGAAGTGAGGTTTTATCAAGAACTCTCGAGCATGATACCGTATCTCGCAGACGTTTTTATCAGGTCCTCTACGTCACCGATGGGCACGTTCAAACCCGTGAGGACGGATAGCGCCTCGGCGGCCCTCTTTGCCGCGTAGTAATCAGGCACCGAGTCGCTTATCTCCACCAGCATCCCCATGTTCTCAACGCTCTTCATACCCGCGATAGTAGAGAGGAGTCCGACCGCGCCGACTATCTGACCGCTGTATACTTGACCGTCTACTATTTTCACGTACTTTTCAAGGTAGTCCCTCTTGCTTGAGGAGCAGTAAATCTCACGCCTGAGTGTTATCTTATCCTTCCCACCGAGCCCCCCGACCGTGAAGACCCTCGTGGCACCGTGGCGTATAGCTAGGTCCATAACTGTGTTACAGAAGACGTACTGCCCGTAACTGCTCGATGGTTGGGCGTTACCATACATCACCAAGACCGGTGCGGGCTCCTCGACCGCGTATACGTCCGTGAAAGTCGATAGTAGCTTGTTGTCTGAGACGTAAACCAAGTTCGGGAAGTGAAGCGAATGTATCCTGCATATCTTGGAGTGTTTGACCTTCGATAACAGGTAAGCGACCGCGATCTTCGCCACTAACCCTATCCCAGGCAGCCCCTCTATAAAGGAGGCGGACTCAAGCCTGTAATCCTCCATGTTGGGCTCGTATCTGACGAAAATGTCACGCACGCCCTTCACGCTTGGATAATGGATAACCTATGATTTAACTCATATGTAGCATACGAGGGGTAATCCGGAGAAGTTTTTATTATTGACCAGTGCATTTCAAGAGTATGCGGTTTAAGATACTCTCTATGCCCAGCAAGGTAAAGTTTCTGGTCGCAGGCTTACCTGATATGGGGAACGTCGCCGGTATAGTCATGGATCACTTGATAACCAAGCTCAACATGGTGATCTTCGCGGAGGCAAGGGACGAGTGGCCCCCTTACGTCAGACACGAGAGCAGCAGAGTACACTTTGAGAGGG
Source organism: Aigarchaeota archaeon (assembly GCA_025059745.1). Taxonomy (GTDB): domain Archaea; phylum Thermoproteota; class Nitrososphaeria_A; order Caldarchaeales; family Calditenuaceae; genus JANXDH01. The sequence continues at coordinate 698,935 of JANXDH010000004.1, forward strand.
GCTGGTTCAGAGTCTACTTCAGAGACGGACTGAAGTTCATCGCGATGAACGGCACACACCAACCCGTGGAGTCGACCTCTCTCTACAACCTCTGTGAGTCTGTGATAGATCTCTCCCTTAACCTAAATATCGAGAGGGTCATAACAGTAGGTGCCGCACACACCACCGATGACGAGATCGAGGAACCGCGGGTGTTCTATGCGACTACCTCTGACCCGCTAGGCGAGGAGATTGAGGGTTACGGCGCAGTCAAGCTAGAGTCGGAGGGCTTCATAACGGGTTACAACGGGTTGCTGTTGGGTATAGCTAAGGAGCGAGGAATTAACGGGATCTGCCTCTTGGGGGAGATAAACGACCCCGGCGTGAAACAGTACCACGCCGCTAAGGCAGTCCTGCAGGTACTCTCACACTTTATCGGTGAGGAGATAAACCTCGAGGAGCTGGACGAGGAGATCGAGAAGATAAAGGCCATGAAGAAATTGGGCCGGATGTTACGAAGGAGGGACCGCCCCCCGGGCGTCATGTGACCTTTTGAGCGCGACACCGAGACCCCAGGTCAAAAACGTTATGACGTCGCCGACCCTCAACTTACTCTTCCCCCCTTTTCTGGGTTTGAAGCGTATCGGGACCTCGATGATCTTTGCACCCATAGAAGCGTAAGTGCGCAACGTATCGACCTGAAAGACGTAGCTCCGAGGGGCGGCCTTCAGAATGTCTATGCACCTCTCTATCAACCCCCTAGACATGGCCCTGTAACCGCTCGTCATATCCCCGATCCTGAGTCCTGTGACGGCCCTCGCGTAGACGTTAGCCACACGGCTGATGACGTATCTGCTGTTCCTGAGGTCCCAACCGCCCCCCCTCACATACCTCGAACCTATAACCACGTCCGCATCTCGACTCAGTATCGGCGTTACCAGTCGGGTCAGGTATGCGGGTTCGTGACTGCCGTCCGCGTCCATCTCAACTATCACCTCTACCTCACCGTGGTCCCTTATAACGTGCCTGAAACCGTCTATGTACGCGCTACCGATACCCCTCTTGCTCTTCCGGACCATCACGTCGACCCTACCTGTGAGTTCGGCTAGCTCAAGAGCGATCTCCGCGGTACCGTCGGGACTATCGTCATCCACGACGAGCACCGACCCGTCGATTGAACTCCTCCGGAACTCCTCCAAGCACCCCAGCACCGTCTCTCTCAGGTTCATCGACTCGTTGAACGTCGGCATGACCACGACTACCTTGGGCAATCTCATTAGCCAACTCCGACATCTCCTTTAATATTTTTTATAATACGATGTCTCCGCTCGAGCTCCTCGACTACTGATGTATACATTGATATAAGAGCGTCTCAACAATCCTTATATGCCTAGGACCACTCTGGCTGTCGACTCGAGGTTAGCGGAGTCCCTCTCTGAGATCGCTAAGGCGAGGAGGGTAACCCTCTACGCCCTCGTCAACAATCTGATCGAGAACAGCATAAGCCTCCTCAGGGAAGGCGTGGACATCAAGTCGATCAGCGAGTTATGGAGCGTCTACAAAATGATGAGTCAAGTAGAGGGAGTGATCGTCCCGGGAGAGATCTTCGATTACCTCGTTGCCGCGTTGTATGAGACAAAAGCTGATGAACTCAAGGAGAGGTTCAGGAGACTCGGCTACGACATCGGCACCATCCTCAAACTCTACGCCGGCACCCCCGAGGAGCTCGTGAAGGTCGGCGTGACATTCCTGAAGTATCTGCCCGTGAAAGGCATAGAGTATAAGAACCTCGGTGACAACGCCTATGAGATCGCCATCGTCGGAGTCGGTAGGCGCATGGAGACGACCCTCTGCATGAACGAGTTCCTCCACGGTCTACTGGAGGCCTATAAGGTCCAAGTGGTCAACGAGGAGATAACGCAGGGGTTTGTTAGGATAAGGTTCATCAACTCCAGCGTCGAGAACATAGCGGAGTAGTCGGTGAGCGATCGATTGTGAAGAAACAGAACCTCAGAGCGATCTTGATAGTCAGCCTCTCTCTGCTGGCTTTCCTTCTCGGAGGTCTGATAGGGATGGTCAAGGAGGTGAATAGGACTGATGAGCGTGACCTACCCTCGGACGTTGTATCCATCATCGGTTCGGAGCGGGGAAGGGTGATCCTGATAGATGTGATGAACACGAATTGCCCACCCTGTGTCAAGCAAGTGGCCGAGCTGAGAAAGTTCATCGTATCGGCGAGGGCTGATGTAGCCGTCTACTCCCTCTCGTTGGAATTCCCCGGCTATGGGAAGGACTCAGAAGAATCGTTGAGGAGGTTCGCAGAGGAGAACGGAGTGAGTTGGAAGATCGTGATCGCTCAGAGGCCCTACGAGGTGATCTCGCGCTTAGGAATCTACGGAATACCTGCCATTATAGTCGTAAACAGGTCTGGACAGGTAGTCTACACCCACGTAGGTATACTGGACGCTCAATCGCTCTCCGAGATAACGTCGCTCTACACCTAAGCGTGATGGTGAATTGACCGCTCCAACCCTCTCGGAGCTGAAGAGGTTGACGGATGACGTGGTACAGATCCTCTCCAAGGAAGGCCCGGTCGTGGAGTTTGAATCGGACGAGGTCGCGTTTGTCGGCGACATCCACGGCGATTACGAGAGCCTCTCAAGGGTCCTGAGCTATTGGGAGAGCCGGATCTGCTGGCTTGGTGACTACGTGGACAGGGGTCCCGCGCAGATAGAGAGCGTCATAGCTCTGATGGCTGCGAAGGTCGCGGAACCGAATAGAATTATCACGCTCAGAGGAAATCATGAGACTACGAGCATGAACTACTATTACGGGTTTTACGACGTGGTGAGGAGGAAGTTAGGCGCCGCGGCCTACGGCCTCTTCGCTAGCTTTTTCGCTCAACTGCCCTTCTGCGCCGTATGGAACGGAGAGGTGGTAGGTCTTCACGGAGGCGTACCCGAGGGGGCTGAGAGCGTCAATTACCTGAAGTACAGGCTCAGGAAGGGTGAGGAGGACGTGACGGACCCGGTGGCTCTCCAGATTATCTGGAACGACCCGAGTGAGGAAGTGTACGAGTTCTCAGAGAGTCAGAGGGGGCCGGGGTTCAGGCTGTTCGGCAGGCGAGTCGTGGAGAACTTCTTGAGGTCTAGCAATGCGAGGCTACTTATAAGAGCACACGAACCGGTTGAGGGCGGATATTCAGTTATGTTCGATGGCATGCTGGTGACCGTCTTCTCGTGCAGGTACTACGGCGTGGGTCACTCGATCGCACTGATGAGGAGAGGTAGCGGTCCGCGGGGCGTGACGATAGACTCGCTTCAACGCTCCTCAAGGTACTTGTAGGTACCGATCGTTGAGATCTTCGCGGTGTTCTTCAGCGCTGGGTGCAAGCTACCCCCTCCGAGCCTCCTCTCCAACTCGTTCACCACGACCCTCGCGCACTCCTCCGGGCTCAGGCCCCTCCGCTTTAACTCCTCCACTCCCCTGACCCATCTCACGTAACCTTCAGCCTCTTCACTGAAGAACTCCTCAGAGGGTATGAACGTCCCGTAGTGTGCGGAGAGGACCAGCCGGGGCGAGAGCTCCGAGACCCTCCTCATGCTCCTCAGGGCCTCTTCCAGATCGAAGTTCGGGGGCGGCGTGTTCGGTACAGCTATGCTTACGAACGGGTAACGCGTCGAGAAGACGTCAGCAGAGACCACGTACCGGACGTCCTCTATGAGGAGCACTAAGTGATGCGGCGCGTGTCCGGGGGCGTATATGCTTCTGAGCGTCATGCCTCCGAGGTCTATTACCTCGTCGTCGTGTATAACTCCCACGCGTTCCTCATTGATGGGTTTCACGGTCCCGACCTTCGCGAGGAAGCTCTCATCATAGACCGTCCTCACGCTTGAAGTCAATCTCGATGGATCGATGACGTGTCGGTACGCCTTCTCGTGCACCAGAACGCGAGCCTGAGGGTAGTGGTCGACCAGCCAGCTCGCCCCTCCGTAGTGATCCAAGTGCAGGTGCGTGGGTATGATGTAGCGTAGATCAGGACCTGTTATGCCCACGCTGCTCAGAACGTCGACGATCCTCGTGGCGCACCTCGCGTACCCAGTGTCAAGGAGTGCTGATCCTTTCTGACCGACCACCAAGTAGGCTGCTATCGTGTTATCGAACCCCGCACCACCTGTGTCGATGATGTGGACTCCTCTGGCGACTGACGCTATGTACACCGCCACCATTCTACCCCCTCCTCCTTATCGAAGTGCCTCTTTAAGAACTGGCGCGTGCTATCCGAGACGGGGACGTCCTCAATCGCCCTGAGAGGTATCCACCCCGCCTCCAGCACCTCATCAGAGCACCTCAACTCACCTCCCGTTATCCTACCCTCGTAGTTTATCACCACGTAGTGCTCCCTGACCTCGTCACCGGATCCTATGAAGAGATCCACGACTTCTATGGTCCTCAACAGTTCGACTGTGAGCCCCGTCTCCTCCCTGAACTCCCTTATGGCAGCGTCTTGTAATCGCTCACCGAATTTCACACGGCCCCCAGGTATCGCCCAGAGCCCCTCACTCGGGGGCCTAGCCCTCCTCACCAAGAAAACTCTCCCGTCTCTGACGCAGACGACTCCCACTGCGACCTCTGGTGACCTCTCCACAGCTATAATAAAAATAATAAGTGTAAATAAATTGTTACGCTACGATTACTAACCGCTCTTCGAGAAACTGCTCTCGGTCGTACCGACGCTCTCGGGTATCTCGGGGAACGTCGTCTTCATTCGCTGTGTTGCGATCTCGGCCGCCTCCTGTAGTATCTTGTGCGCCTCCGCATCTGACACTGCAACGCTGGCCCCCATCGCGCCAGAGATGCTACCTGCCTCGATTATCAGTCCCTCGAGCACCTCGTCTATATGCTTCAGGTTGTGCGCGACCTCAGGTACGATGCCGGACAGGTCTGACTGGATCTGCTTTATTATCGTCGTGGCCGGTCCTAGCACGTACATGACGTCGCCGAACTCCTTGACGGTCTCCAACCTCAAGAGCACCTTCTCCAACGAGAGCTGACTCCGCACTATCACCTTTGACATCTTCCTCAGCTGGGCTATCTCGTTCGCGTATATGGTGGCTCTACCGACATCGCCCTCCTGCTGCGCCCTCACGCACTGATCGAATAACTCCTTACCCCTAGATATCATTCTCTGGGACGTCCTGTTCAGCCTCTCCGACTGCATCTTCAGCGCCGTCACAATCTCCAAGAACCTCGCGTCTGCCTGCCATGACTTGCCGCCGTGTATGGAGTTCCTGTCAGATCTGTTGATCAGGTTCTTTATCATCTCGACAGGATTCCAAAGTCATCTACCCTATTTAGGTGTTCTCAGTGACGTGGTTGTTCGGATTCCTTAGAGATTATCGTTAGTATCTCTGGATACATATCGGGATTATTCTTGGAACTCATGGCCCTCCAGCGCACGTATATATTTCCCTGGCGATACCTCTCGACCAGAGTTGCACGGCATTGCGATAATATGGACTGATTTCAAGCCAGTGAAGGGTATAGAGAGAGGCCTACTACAAATTAATAACAGGCCGACTATAGAGTACGTTCTGGAGGCTCTGCCCGACGAGATAGGAGAGGTATTTCTATCGGTCAAGGGCGAGGCAGAAGCGAGGCTTTACAACGAGATCGCCGAGAGGTACTTCGCTAGGCTACACGTCGGGAGGGGGTTGCCCATGACCGAGGAGGTCGCGCGCCTGGTCGGCGATGAAGAGATAGATTCCTTCATCATACTCCCATGTGATGCTCCACTTCTCAACAAGGGTTTCACTTCTTTCCTCTTGGAGGGGACGAAGAAGTTCTCTGCGATAATACCGCGGTCATCAGACGAGAACTGCTATTACCTGTTCTCCTCGTATAGGTCCAGAGAGTTCGTCAGAGCATGCAACAGCGCCGATAGGAAACAGTTCGATAGCGTCGTCAATCAGATGAACAACGTCCTCTACGTGAAGCTCAGCGCTCTCAGGGTATTCGACGAGAAATTAAACATCTTCATGAGGGTAAACGACTTCTCGGATACGAAGAGGATCGAGTCGATCATGCGTCAGTCAAAATCTTGATGAGTTAGGACTATGGACTGGTTCGATCTGGAGAGGGCGATATTCTCGTTAGGACGAAATTACAGGAGGGTGAACAGGGCCATATCTCTCGGCCTCGACGTAAAGATCCGTCGTACGGGTATCATTAGAGCGGGAATCGGCGAGGTCGTTCTCGACGTGGGAGCGGGCGACGGTTCGCTCACAAGCGAGATCCTCACGATGTCTAAATCCTCATTCGTAGTGATGTTGGACCCCCTGAGGGGGATGCTCGAGTTAGCGATCAAGACGATGAGTCGTGAGGAAGCCGCGCGAACCTGTCCTATAGTGGGTATCGCAGAGTACATGCCCCTCAGACCAAACTCGGTAGACGGAGTGTTCATGGCCTTCTCGCTCAGGGACGTTATAGACCTCAACAGGTGCCTCAGTTCCATCAAAGCTACGTTACGGGCGAGAGGTCGTCTGGTAGTGATAGACTTAGGGAGGCCCGTCTCGAGACTAATCTTTGAACTGACCAGGATCTACTGGTCTCGCCTTGCACCCGTCATCGCTACGTTGAGAGCTGGCAGGCCCGGTCGCTCAGTCAGAGAGATCTTGCCGTCGCTTGACCGCCTCCCCACGAACCCTCTCATGACCGGTCTGCTCGGTGAGTACTTCAGGTTAGTCTGGAGGAAGTATTACCTCTTCGGGGCCGCACAGATACTGGTCTGTCAGAAGGAGTCCGCCCTCGATACGGATGAGCCGATCGGTCGATCGAGCTTTATTACGATCCGCGATGAACGAGTGATGACGGGCCCGTAGCTCAGTGGATAGAGCGCCGGCCTTCGGAGCCGGAGGTCACGGGTTCGACTCCCGTCGGGCCCGCACGCGGGCCTTAAAATCCTCACGAACTTGAATTATGAATCGATCATAATGCCCCGGGCCGGGCTCGAACCGGCGACCTCCCGGTCTTCAGCCGGGCGCTCTTGGTTTAGCGGACGAGACTAAACTCCCAACTGAGCTACCGGGGCTTCTCTTACCAGACTGACCCCCCAGAATATATTCTTAAATCGAATCTCAGACACCTTAAAGCGATTTATCCTACCCCTCATGGTTAATTTGTGTGCGAGACTCCTCCGTGGAGCGGGGCGTACTCGAGACCATCTGGACAGAGCGATACCCGGAGGGAGTGAAGGGCAGGGTCGAGATACCTGACATGATGTACCACGATGTGGTGTTCAAGAGCTTCAAGGATAGAGGGTCCGTCACGGGAGCGATATTCCTGGGGTCTACGTACTCCAACAGCGGCCTACTCTATCACTCACTGAGGGTCGCATCCTTCCTCAGATCAATGGGGATAGGCCCTCGGTCGAGAGTGGGGCTAGTACTGCCTAACTCGCCCCAATTCGTCGTCTCGTACTTGGGCATCCTTGCGACGGGGGCGACGGTCGTGCCGATGAACCCTCTATACAAGGCATCCGAACTAAACTACATCATCAGGAGGAGTCGATTAGAGTCGATCGTAGTGCTAGATCTCTTCTACGATGAGGTCAGGAGGGCACTCGAGGGGACCGACGTGCGGTTCTCGATCATAACGAACGTCGCTGACATGTTACCTCCCCTGAAGAGGACTCTGGGGAGAACGCTCAGAAGGGTGCCAACCGCAGACGTACCACCTGACCGGAACCTCTTCAAATTCACCCAAGTTATGAGGTCAAAACCTATGGACCCGGAGGAGGTATATAGTGGTGATCCGGATGAGACAATAGCCGCGATATGTTTCACGAGTGGGACCACAGGCCTACCCAAGGGGGCCATGCTATCTCACAAAAATTTAGTCTCTGACGTCCACCAGAGCTATGAGTTCGCAAAGTCGTTCCTATCGGATAACGAGAGGGTCCTAGCTGTCCTACCCTTCTTTCACATCTACGGCCAGACAGCGATCATGGGATTCAGCCTCATGCACGGACACACGTTGGTCATCATACCGAGGCCGGACCTGAGAACGGTCCTCGAGTCGATAGGGAGGTTCAAGGTGAGCGTGGTCTTTGGCGTACCATCGCTCTACAACGCCCTCATAAATTTACCGAGCTTCGACCGCGAGAAGTTCTCGAGCGTGAAGCTCTGCATCTCCGGTGCCGACAAACTCCACCCTGAGATAGCGAAGAGGTTCGAGGAGACCACTGGACTTAAGATCATCGAGGGGTACGGCCTGACGGAGACTAGCCCGGTCACTCACCTCAACCCACCCAACGCACCGCGCATAGGTTCAATAGGGCTACCGCTGCCGAACACGTACGCCTGGATAGTTAGAGAGGAGGGGGAGGAGTTCCTGCCTATAGGTGAAGTCGGCGAGATTGTGGTCTCGGGCCCTCAGGTGATGAAGGGTTATCTGGACGACCCAGACGCTGACAAGCACGTCTTCCTCCAGAAGATGGGCATGAAGTGGATCAGAACGGGTGATATAGGCAGGATGGACGAGGACGGGTTCTTCTACGTACTCGAGAGGAGGAAAGACCTCATAAAGTACAAAGGATGGTCGATCTACCCCACTGAGATCGAGAATATCATACTGCGCCACGAGGCTGTGAGGTCCGCCGCCCTGGTCGGAGTACCCGACGTGAACGTGGGCGAGAGAGTGGTACTCTTCTTGACGCTGAAACCAGAGTACGGAGGGAGGATAAACGAAGTGTGGTTCTTGGAGTGGTGTAGGTCAAACCTGCCCGCGTTCGCGGTGCCCTCCAAGATCTACTTCAAAGACGAGTTGCCAGTTAGCGTGACCGGAAAGGTCATGAGGAGGCTCCTCAGAGAGGAGGCGATAATGATGGAGAGTGGTAAAGACTGATCACTCGCCCTTGAACTCTGGTCTCCTCTTTGCCAAGAAGGCCGAGATGCCCTCCACAAGGTCCTTAGTGTTGAAGAGCTTACCGAACAGGATCGACTCCAATCTCAACCCATCGGATATGTGCGAGTCTAGGGCGTTCCTCACGAGGAGCTTGGCGTAGCCCAAGGCAATGGGTGGAAGTTCAGCCAGCCTCAGGGCGTACTCCCTCACCTCCTCCTCGAATTTCTCTGCACTTACGACCTTATTGATCAGGCCTATCTTGTACGCCTCGTCTGCCTTTATCCTCTCACCGAGGAGCACGATCTCCATCGCTCTCATCACCCCCACGCTCCTCACGACCTTCTGTGTCCCCCCTCCGCCCGGTATCAGTCCCAGACGTATCTCTGGCAGGCCCACCTCAGCCCTCTCAGACGCTAACCTGAGATCACACGCGAGCGCTAACTCAAGACCTCCACCGAGCGCGAAACCGTTTATGGCGGCGATCACCGGTTTCGGACACGACTCAATTGTCCCTGTGACCCTGTGATATTTCTCGGACAGCTCCGTGGCTCTCTTTGATCTATCAACCTCGTTGAAAGTTTCGGCGAAAGCGAAGACGTCTGCACCAACGGAGAACGCCCTCTCCCCACTACCTCTTAAAACCAGTACCCTAACAGACGCCTCCTTCTCTAGCATCTTGATTGCGACCTCGAGCTCATCAAGCATTTTCGGCGAGACGGCGTTGAGCCTCTGGGGTCTGTTCAAGATCACCCAGCCTATGGGCGGATCGACCTTCACTATCAATTCCTCAAAGGAGTTACGGTCAGTAGTTGAACCGGTGTCCAACAGGTCGAATAGGGTGCGGACCGGTCTATAACCTTTGCCCAACTCTACCTCCAGCTCCTCGAGAGCCCTCAGGACCTCCTCACGCTTAAAATTCCTGACGTGGGCGAACAACGAAGTCGGTAGGTTGAGTCCGAGCCTCAGTGCCTTATCGACCTCCCCGGGACCTGCTACCTGATCCTCAATCAGCCGAGCGGCCTCGTTGATCGCCGGTGCCAGTAGCCTGACCAGGTTGACGTTTTTTCCCTTTTCAGGACTCAGAGCCGGTCCAGCACCGGTGGGAGGGTAGGCGTAGAATCCCTTACGGGATTTGAGACCCAACTCTCCTGACCTGACTTTCTCCTCCAGTCTCTGATCGTACCTGAAGGTCGAATCCCTTGCGGTCAACACCTTCATGATAGCGAGGAGTACGTCCAGCCCCACGTAGTCCGCAAGCTCGAACGCTCCCATGGGCATCCCCAGTCTGAACTTCAGGGCTGAGTCAACCTCCTCTATACCATAGGTGCCCCTGGCGACCAAGTGGGATACCGTCTCAAACAGTCTAGCTATGACTCTGTTGACCACGAAACCCGGTACGTCTCTCTTAACGAGTACCGGAGTCTTCCCCAATCTCTCTATGAGGGATACCGCGAGGTCTTTCGTCTCGCTCGACGTTCTATCCCCCAATATCACCTCAACCAGTTCAATGACCTGTGGTGGGTTGAAGAAGTGCATGCCCAAGAACCTCTCCGGCCTACTCAATGCCTCCGCCAACTCGTTGATGGGGATCGAGCTCGTGTTGGTCGCTATCAGCCTAACTCTCTCCGCGCACTCCTCAGCCCTCCTCAGGACGTTAGCTTTCACGTCTTTGTCCTCAAAGACCGACTCGATCACGACGTCAGCGTCTACCACAGCTCGATCTAACGACGAGTCCGTCTTTATGCGGCTGAGCACACTGTCCGCGTCCTCCCTTGAGAGTCTCCCCCTCTCCACCGATCGCTCTAAACTCAGCCTAACCCGCTCCAGTGCGCTCCTCAGGGCCTCCTCTGATATGTCCACCATCACCACCTCAAATCCGTGCATCGCAGCGACTTGTGCTATGCCGTGACCCATCGCCCCCGCCCCTATCACTGCCAGCTTACTGATCTCCATCCTTGTAGATCGTCCGGGACCTCCCTAATATCGTTATTTGGGCCTTTCCGTCACGGAGACAGGATATATTGAACCAAGTCCAATAGGGGATGAGGGGTAGTGGGATAGTGTGAGTCTCAGGGACGTCTCGGATCACGTGACTCAGGTGCAGCTCGAGCACCCCCAAGGCAAATACCCTGTGAGCGTGAACGTTTACCTCCTTAGCGTAGATGAGGGACATCAGATCATGATCGACTCTGGTTTCAGATCGACGTCTGACGACTTGATAAACCTCCTGAAGGCGGAGGGAGTGCGAGAGATAACAGACCTGATAATTACGCACGCGCACCCGGATCACACAGGGGGTATGGAGTCGGTCCAAAGGGTGTTTGGAGCGAGGGCTCACGTTCATGAGCGGGAGCTCCTGGGGTTGAGGTCGATTGGGTCGTTTCTAGATGCAGGCGCTGAGGGCATTATCTCACCGGTGCTCTCAAACCACATCAGACGCACAGAGTTCGACGAGATAAAAGCGATGATCCTAGGATACGTGCGCATAATGCCAGAGACCATATACCTGATCTCAGGCCATCGGAGAGATCTTGGATGTCTGACGCTCCTCCATACACCCGGTCACACGCCCGGACATACCGCCGTCTTCGATAAGAGGGACAAGGTCCTGATATCGGGCGACCTGATACTAGCCGATGACACATCAAACGTGGCCTTCTACCCAATCCAAGGCTACGACCCCCTCCTCTCGTACCTCGAGTCCATGAGGGTCGTAGAGGGCCTAGGCTCGAGATGCGTCTACACCTCTCACGGAGACCCGATCACCAACCTCTCTGAAAGAATAGACCAACAGTTCTTGCACCACCAGAGGAGGCTCCTGGAGGCGATAGGCTCCCTACAACCTAGAGGCACACTGATCGACGTCGTCCGGAACATCTCTTGGTCAAAGGGGCGCTTCGATGAGTTATCTGCCATAGACAAGTGGTTAGCCATCTCGGAGGCCATCTCACACGTCATTTTCCTCGAGAACAGGGGGTTGATCGTTCGGTCGTCCGGATCTCCCTTGGTCTACGAGAGGAGAGCTGATGAGAATAGGGTCCGTGAGGTCATGAGGGCCATTAGGAGAGGTAGCTCAGTCACCTAACTTCGTGGGGACTAATACGTACGTCAGGTAGTTCTCAGGCTGTCGCCGCTCCACCTCTATCCTGACTGGAGTCCCCATCTCCAGCTCGGAGACGTCCGATGCTCGGACCCACGCCAAGACGTTGAAACCCTCTGGGAACCTAGCGACACCAACTATGTAATCGTCGTAGTGCAGGTAGCTCGTAGGTTTGACTACGACTTTACTGAACGTTAGTAGCTCACCAGTCCCTTCTATCCTCATCCACTCCATCTCTCTGGTCCCGCATGAGGAGCAGTCTGGCTGAGGGGGGAAGTACTTTCTCCCACACCTTTTACACCTCGTGTAACGGACCTCTCCCTTAACGAGCCCCTCAAAGAAATCCTCTATTCCCTTTATCGGTAGCAGGTATCTGAGACGTAGCTCCCTCTGATCGAAGAACAGCGGGTCATTGGTCTTCTCGTCAGTAATTAACGGAAGCCCGCGTCGGCTCTTCTCGACCTCTATCGCGTTGAGGAATAGCTTGATGAATTCGTCTATCTTTGACCCTCTGTCACTCATTTAGCATCACCCGGTGCCCATTTAACGCGGTCAAATCGAGTATATAGCGACGTAGGCATAGTGTCCGGTGCCCCCAACGTTATGGGTTAACGCAACACCGTTCCTGACATCGACCTGTCTTTGGGGGTCTGCGGCCCTCCTGAGCTGTTTCACAACCTCCACGGCCATTCCAACTCCTGTTGCGCCTATAGGGTGACCCTTCGCCTTTAATCCGCCGTCCGTATTGACGGGCACGATACCTCCTATGTAGGTCTGATGTTCTTTGACCAGCATGTAACCCTCTCCTCTGCGCACGAACCCTAGGTCCTCATAAGCCATGACCTCCGCTATTGTGAAGCAGTCGTGAACCAGCGCTAAATCTATCTGTCTGTGAGGCCTCGACGGGTCTATGCCGGCTCTCCGATAGGCCTCCCTCGCGGCCTTTCTCACTGCATCGAACCCCAACAGGTCATCACGTCTCGAGATGTTGGAGGTACCAGTCCCGGTACCTATCGATCTAATATAGACGGGTGTGTCGGTAAATTCCCTCGCCTTACCTTCTGAAGTTACGATCAGGGCCGCAGCTCCATCCGTAATCGGTGAACAATCGAGCAACTTCAAAGGCCAAGCAACGTACCTCGACTTCATGACGTCGTCTACCGTCACTCTCTGCCTAAAGTACGCTTTGGGGTTCAGGCTACCGTAGTAGTGGTTCTTCACAGCGACCTCCGCCAGATCCTCCTCCTTGGCGCCGTAGATCTGCATGTAGGAGTTGGCGTAAAGTGCGTAGTAGGCTGGAAACGTGAGACCGAAGTTCTCGAACTCCCAGAAGTAGTTTCCCGCGCGCCCTATCAGTTCAACAACATTGGTCACAGGAGACTCGTTCATCCTCTCTACACCTATGACCATGGCGACCTCAGATTGACCAGATGTGACCGCGTCCGCGGCGACCTTTATCGCAGCACTCCCAGAAGCGCAGGCCGCCTCAACCCTCATGCTACCGTTACCGTCCAGCCCGAGATACTCGGATATCGTGACCGCGGGTAGTGGTTCTGAGCTCCAACCCCCCACGTTGCCAACTACGAGTAAATCGACGCCTTCCCGGTCTACACCCGCATCCCTCATGGCCTCCCACGCGGCCTCAAAAGCTATCTCGGCGAACGATCTATCTGTGATCCTCCCGTACCTAGTGATTCCTACACCGATCACTGCAGCCGACTCCACATACTAACTGATTTAGAAACTAGAAAATATCTCTTACATCTCGACGCCGAAGACTCTGCGCATCAAATGAGTCATGATCGTCAATCGTTGTATCTCCGCGGTACCTTCGTATATCTTCATTACCTGACTGTCCCTCAAGTACCTCTCGACTTGACCATCTATCGCCACACCCATCCCCCCATGGACCTCTATCCCGCGCGAGGCGACGCGTTCAGCCAGCTCAGTCGCTAGCAGCTTAGCGAGTGATGCGGCGATGACCGCTTTATCCGTCAGGCCCTTGTTGATTAGGGTCGCGGCCCAGTAAGTCATGAGTCTCGAGGCCTGTAAATCCTTGAGCATGTCAACTATGTGAAACTGAATGGACTGAAACGATATTATTGGTCTCTCGAACGCGATGCGTTGCACCGAATACTGGAGGACTCTCTCAAAGACTCCTTGCATCAATCCCACCGCCTGAGCGGCTATGCCGACCCGGCCGTAATCGTACGTCGCCACCGCGATCTTAAAACCGTCTCCGACCTCGCCTACGACCGAGTCATGGGGCACCCAGACGTTGTCCAGAAAGACCTCGCTCGGCTGACTCCCTCTGAGGCCAGTGACGTGGATCTTTTCGCCGACTCTGAGACCGGGCGTCCCCCTCTCCACTATGAACATCGTTAGGCCCCTCCACCTCTCCTTTCTGCTTGGCGGGTCAGAGGTCCTCGCTAGGACCACGAAGAAATCGGCCCTGTCAGCCCCCGTGATGAAGTACTTCTGTCCATTTATCAGCCACCCACCTTCTCTCTCTACAGCGCGGGTCTGTATGCCCGCTATATCGCTACCGGCACCTGGCTCCGTCGTAGCGTGCGCGGCGAACTTCTCCCCGGTCGCCAAAGGTGGTATGTACCTCCGCCTCTGAACCTCAGTGCCGAATAACAGCACGGGTATCGAGAAGAGGCCCCTGACCAGAGACTCGGTCGCGAATGCAGGACAGACCCTGCTCACCTCCTCCGTGTAGATGGCCGTGTAGAGGTAGTCCGTGCCCTGACCGCCATACTCCTCGGGTATCCCTAGACCCAACAGTCCGATTTCGGCTGCCTTCTTGAGTAACTCATTCGGTATAGAGTTGGTGGACTCGATCTCCTTGACGCGCGGCTCCAAGTACTGCGTCACGAACTCCCTTACCTTCCTCCGGAAGACCTCATGCTCCTCAGATACCTCGATCTTGAGGTCTAATAGGGAATCGAGGGGATACAAACTTCAGACCGAACTACTCGGGAAACCTATATTAGTCTTTAACGTTCAGAGGTTGGTCGCCGACTGATCTATCTGGTCTCCCTCAATAATCTCGCGAGCTCCTGAGCCTCAAGGACCTTACCCTGGACCTTCAGCCTCCCCGAGAGGAAGAGCGTTACGGGATCTGCCTTTCCCGCGAAGACGTCAAGCATGTCCCCCGATTTTGCGATTATAGTCACGGTCGGTGACTCGATGACACCTCTGACCACCTCGATATTGGGTCCTTTAATCCGGAGGAAGAATGGTTCCCCGTCAGTCGGCTTGAACAGGAACTTCTTCTCGGTCTCGGTTAAGGTCTTTAGCGCCGAGGGGTTACTCTTGACCCTCTCGACTAGCTCCCTCAACCTAGCTTCTAATTCGCTCATCCGGTATAGTTAATGGCTGGCTCAGTATCATAAATCTTTAGGATCCTAATTTTTTATGAAAATTTAATGACTATTTATAATGAGTTTAAAAATAATTTAATATGATTGTAACGGTACAAGGTTTTTATAATGCTCCTTTAGGGAGTATGGGCTGAGGGAGTTTGAGGGCGACGCTGATACTCTCCGACGGTACGGTCTTCAGGGGTAAAGGATTGGGTTACGAGGGAAAGGCATACGGTGAACTGGTATTCTGCACTTCGATGTCCGGGTACGAGGAGGCCCTTACTGACCCCTCCTACAAAGGCCAGATACTGATCTTCACGTACCCTCTCATAGGGAACTACGGGTGCTACACAACGGAGCTGGAGTCAGATCGAATACAGGTGGAGGCTCTAGTCGTGAGGGAGGCATCTAAGGAGCCGTCACATCACGCGATGAAGAGGTCCCTACACGAGTTCCTTTACGATCACAGAGTCCCCGCGATAGAAGGCATTGACACAAGAGCGCTCACCGTCAAATTGAGGGAGGAGGGGGTCATGCCGGCGATCATCCAAGTATCCGAGGAGGAGGTTGACGTCAGCGATTTGCTCTCTGAACTGAAAGACATGCCACCATACGGTAAGCTCGATTTAGTCTCACAGGTGACCAGGGGGGACGTGAAACTCATAGACGTGAAGGGGAAGAGAACAGTGGCACTGATAGACTGCGGGGTTAAGAGGAGCATAATAAGGTCGCTCGTGAAACGCGGGTTGAACGTACTCCTGTTTCCGGCTTACACGTCCTCAATGGAGATCAGGTCTTACGACCCTGATGGTGTGGTCTTCTCCAACGGCCCCGGCGATCCGAGCGAGTTGAGGCCGGTGATAGAGTGCGCGAGAGATCTCATAGAGGAGGTTCCCATATTGGGGATATGCCTAGGACACCAGGTCCTTGCACTCGCGATGGGTGGAAGGACTTACAAGCTGAAGTTCGGACACAGAGGGGTCAATCACCCAGTCAAGGACTTGGAGACGGGGAGGATCTTCATAACGTCCCAGAACCACGGGTACTCGGTGGACCCGCAATCACTGGATGGCACAGGTTTCATCGTTACCCAGATCAGCCTGAACGACGGCTCGGTCGAGGGCATCGCGCATAAGGAACTGCCGGTGATGTCAACGCAATACCACCCAGAGGGTCACCTGGGTCCTAGAGACAACGAGAGAGTATTCGATGAGTTCATGAGGAAAGTGGAGTCGTACTGAGGGTGTCCTCATGCCGATCGATAGATCGATAAAGAAGGTCTTGGTTATAGGATCGGGGCCCATAACTATCGGTCAGGCCGCCGAGTTCGATTACTCCGGCTCACAGGCCTGTAAGGCGCTCAGAGAAGAGGGTGTTGAGGTAGTTGTCGTCAACTCGAACCCAGCCACCATCCAGACAGATACAGACATAGCAGATATAGTATACATCGAACCTCTGACACCGGAGATCATCGCAGAGATCATCAGACGCGAGAGGCCAGACGGTCTATTAGCGACCATGGGAGGCCAGACAGGCCTCAATATTACTGTAAAGCTCGACGAGATGGGGGTCTTGCAGGAGGTCGGGACTAGGGTCATCGGCACGCCCGTGAAGACGATCAAACTTGCAGAGGACAGGAAGCTCTTCTACGACCTCGTGAGGGGGTTGGGAGAACCCATACCCAAGTCAATCACCGTGACGTCACTCACAGAGGCAGAGGAGGCTGTTAAGGAGTTGGGCGGGTACCCAGTCCTTTGTAGGCCCAGTTACATGTTGGGTGGGGGAGGGTCTGGGGTGGCCTACAACAGAGACGAACTGATAAGCATAGTCAACAGGGGCTTGGCAGTGAGTCTGAACAATACTGTAGCGATCGATGAGTACCTGGATGGGTGGAAAGAGTTCGAGTACGAGATAATTCGCGACTCGGCCGATAACTGCATCTCAGTCTGTAACATGGAGAACCTCGACCCACTAGGGATTCACACAGGAGAGAGCATCGTTGTTACCCCAGCACAGACGCTCACCGATGAGGAGCACCAGAGGTTGAGAGAGGTCGCCTTCAAGATAGTGAGGGCGTTGGGCGTGGTAGGCGCTTGTAACATACAGTTCGCGGTAAACCTAGAGAAGTTTGAGTACAGCGTGATAGAGGTCAACCCTCGAGTGAGCAGGAGTTCCGCCCTGGCTTCCAAGGCCACCGGTTACCCAATAGCGCGGGTGGCCGCTAAGATAGCGCTAGGCCTGAGGTTAGACGAGATAATGAACAACGTGACTAAGAAGACCACCGCCGCGTTCGAACCTAGCATAGATTACGTAGTCGTCAAGATACCCCGATGGCCGTTCGACATCTTTCCAAACGCTGACAGGACCATCGGCACACAGATGAAATCCACAGGCGAGACTATGGCGATAGGTAGGACCTTTGAGGAGGCCCTCCAGAAGGCCGTTCGCTCTCTGGACATAGGCAGGTACGGACTAGCCTCTGATGGTAGGGAACCAAAGATCGACGACCTCAATAGACTGATCGAGGGCCTGAAGGTCCCCTCCGATCTCAGGCTGTTCTACTTATACGAGGCCCTCAAGAGGGGCGTATCTTCTGAGGAGATACATAGACTTACCAAGATCGATAAGTGGTTCATACGTAAGATAGAGAACATATTGAAGATGGAACGGAAGTTGAGGGGTCAGTCACTAGACTCAACCAATGCCGTTGAGTTGATTAGAGAAGCGAAGAAGCTCGGGTTCTCAGATTATCAACTCGGTCACCTCATGAACGCTACTGAGGAAGAGGTCCGGGCGTTCAGGATCAAGTACGGTATATTACCGGTCTACAAGATGGTCGATACCTGTGCGGGTGAGTTCGAGGCCGCGACTCCATACTATTACTCCTCCTATGAGGATTACGACGAGTGTAGGGTCACTTCAAACAAAAAGGTCATAATACTTGGCGGAGGCCCGATAAGGATAGGTCAGGGGATAGAGTTCGATTACTGTTCGGTTCATGCGGTCATCACACTGAAATCTATCGGTTACGAGGCTATAGTGATCAACAACAATCCCGAGACGGTGAGCACAGACTTTGACGTCTCAGATAAGCTGTACTTCGAGCCACTAACGTTCGAGGATGTGATGAACGTAATCGAAAAGGAGAGGCCGATAGGGGTGGTAGTCCAACTCGGCGGTCAAACTCCGATTAATTTGGTGAGCAAACTGGCCCGCGCAGGGGTGCACGTACTCGGCACACCACCGGTTAGTATAGACATCGCGGAGGACAGGGGTAGGTTCAACGAGTTCCTCCGCAGGCTGAACATATTGCAACCGCCGGGAGGTGCCGCGAGGTCCATCGATGAGGCCTTAGAGATCGCGAGGAAGGTAGGTTTCCCGGTACTTGTGCGCCCGTCCTACGTTCTGGGAGGGAAGGCGATGAAGATTGTGAGTTCTGAAGAAGAACTTAAGAGAATCGTAGAGAAAGCCACTGTGGTCTCTGAAGGTTATCCAGTACTGATAGACAAGTTCCTTTACCCCGCGATAGAGGTAGACGTAGACGCGGTATCTGATGGCAAGAGGACGTTCATCGCTGGGATATTGGAACACATCGAGGTCGCTGGCGTCCACAGCGGCGATGCCGCGATGGTCATCCCACCACAGAGCTTACCCCAAGAGGTCATAGACTCGATTAAGGACTATACCATCAGGATATCGAAGGAGTTAAGAGTATTAGGTCTAGTGAATATACAGTTTGCAGTCTACGAGGGGAAGGTCTTCGTTCTGGAGGTCAACCCTCGTGCATCGAGGACCGTTCCCTTCGTCAGCAAGGCCATAAGTATACCGTTGGCAAAGGTAGGGACACTCATCACACTCGGTTACACGCTCGACGAGTTGGGGATACCTAAAGAGGTACCACTTCAGTACGTAGCGGTGAAGGAATCCGTCTTCTCCTTCAGCCGGCTCGTTGGAGTAGACCCCATTCTAGAACCCGTTATGAAGTCTACGGGAGAGGTCATGGGGATCGATGAGGACTTTCCGCTGGCGTACTTGAAGGCAGAGATGGCTGCAGGGATGCACATACCATCGGGTGGAAGGGTGTTGATTCACGCCTCATCAGAGATGATACAAGACGCCAACTACCTCGTAAAGTGGTTCGCCGATAGCGGATTTGAGGTGATGGTCACGAGGAGTCTAGAGAAGGTGTCTGGTATCGCGAACTTGGTCGTAGTACCTGAGTCAATTCTCTCGAACGAGGTAGAGGCCGCTCGGTACATCAGGTCCAATAATGTCCGCATGGTGGTGAACTTAGCTCCCATAGGGGACGTGAAGGCTCAGGAGAACGGTTACGTATTGAGGAGGGCTGCAGTAATAACCTCGACCCCCTACATGACCACCTTGATGGGGGTACTCGCCTGCATCAAGAGTATCAGCAAGTTGAAAGACCACAGGATCAAGGTCAAGTCGATCAACGAGTACCACCAAGTAGTGAAAGGCCTGCTACGGTCGTGAGGGGGTGATGTCTTTCCGCCTCTCTAAGCTAAAGTAAACCCCAAACGATAAACGCTACCACCGCACCGGACCCAGTGCAGATTAAGTTCACCACGTGAGTGTTCACCAGCCGATACCCTTTTAATGGGACGGCTACGACCCCGCAGTGGACAGAGCTCTCGACAAACTCGTTACAGCACGCGCACCTGTAAGTACGTTGCCATAGCTGGCCTGCGACGCTATCCATGGTTGTGCCCACCAGACCCGATACTAATATGATCACGAGGGTGTACGGCAGAATCTTAGCGTTGGATGCGAAAAAGGACGTAGCGATGAAGAGCACGCAGCCCGAGAAGATTGCCCCTAAGAACCCGTAGGGAGTCACGCCCCCCGGAGCTCCTGCATACACCTCCCTGAACCCTATGATGTACCTGACCCTGCCTCGATATAACAGGCCCACCTCGGTCGACATAGTGTCAGAGAAGGCCGCAGAGATCGCACCCAGATAGACCGATGTGTAGAGGTCGACGTTACCCGGGTCGGCGATGGACATCACCCCTAATGAGAACGGTATCGCCCCATTTCCCCATACGTTCCTCCAAGACCTCATGTGATCGTTCGGTTCCTCCCTTAGCACTTGCCTCTTGTATGATGCCTTGTACTTCGTAAAGACGCTAGAGACTAAGAAGAACGTCACGAGGGCTACCATCCCAACCCGGCCGATACCTAAATAAGTCGAGTACCCCACGAGGACCGCAGAGAGACTCCCCCATCCGTCCAGCAGACGCATCCTATACGATATCACGCCGAGTACCGAGATGACTATCGTGGCCTCTAGCAGTACGTAAGAGTTCAACGTCATCGATCGTGTTCCCTGATGGCGTTCAATATAGCGTCCGCGTCCATGCCTACCTCGACTTGGCGTCTGTGTACCAGGTCTCTCAGGGCGACTACGCCCTTACGCACCTCCCTCTCACCGAGGACTAAGGCGAATCTCGCACCGCGTCGCTCGGCGTAGCTCAAACCCTCTGAGAGTCCCCTTCCCACCACATCCTCCTCGACCGGCACACCCCTCCTTCTCAGTTCAGTGGCGATCTTAGCCCCAATCGTGACGTTTGACCTCTCCCCTAGAGTGATCAGATATATCAGTTGATCGTCGCCTCTAAATTTTAGTTCGGTCCTCGTAGTGATGTACTGATGGATCCTCGACACGCCTATCGCGAAACCGACCGCCGGGACCTCTCGCCCTCCAAATAGCTGAACTAATTGATCGTACCTCCCTCCACCAGCCAGCGCTATCGAGGACTCTGGCGCATAGACCTCGAATATCATGCCTGTGTAGTAGGCCAGGCCTCTGGCGAAGACGGGGTGGTAGATGAGCTTCGGTCGTTCGGGCGCGAGACTCCTAAATGAGTCAGTGATCTCTTGGAGGTTCGCTAACGCCCTCAAGGCGCCCTCGAAACCGCGTAACAGCTCAGCGACCTCTCGTTCTATCAGATGAAACTCCTTGGGCTGAAGGTCCTGTAGCTGATTGAAGATCTGTAATATTGACCCACTTGCACCCCTCGATCTAAGCAGGTTTAGGGCCTCATCGAACCTTCCCCTGTCTAATAGCGAGAGTACGAGGTCCTGAACGTCTTCGTGGATGTTACCCTGGCGCATTACACTCCTCAATAGACCTACGTGTCCGATCTTGATGTGAACGTCGTTCAGTCCTATCTCCGTGAAGTAATCGGTAGCTATCCTGAGGATCTCTAGGTCCGCCATCGGTGAAGAAGACCCGAATAACTCGAAACCCGCGTGAAAGAACCTCCTCCGCCTCCCCCACTGCGGCTCGTCAAGCCTGTAGCAATCTGCGACGTATCCTAACCTCAACGGCATCGGCCTCCTACTCAGCTTACCCGCAACGAGCCTCGCTATTGGTGCTGTCATCTCGGGTCTCAGAGCTAATTTCCTACCGTGAACGTCCTCGAAGACGTACATCCGCTCACGTATCTCCGCCCCCGACTTCGCCGCGAACAACTCGTAGTACTCAACAGTCGGTGTATCGACCTCACTATATCCATAGAGCTTGAAGAGTCTATGCGCCGCATCGATCAACCTCTTCATCACCGCGGTGTCTTCAGGAAGCAAATCGTCCATTCCTCTGGGCGGTTCAAGCGGTATCTCGGTCAATTCTCTAACGAATTGAATGTCACACCTTATATCTTTAAACTCACTCAAAAAGTGCAAATTCGTTGGAGGCGATATGGACGATATGAACTGCGTATGTTACCGAGCCGGCGCTCGTATTCACATGAGGTCACCACAGTTAGATTAATTACGGGGCAAGTCACACCAACGTGAAGGGAAATCCCAGCATCTCATCGCGCCCTGTACATATCTCTTGACGATTGAACTCTGCTCGGCCACCCTCATCCAGTACGTGAAACCCTCAGCCTTTATCAAGGTTATTTACCTACCTATGATCTTTAAGAATCGCCCTCTCAAGGTATCACCCTCCTCTTGCCTAAACGATTAAAATAAAGGAAGTTATCATCATAATTGCCAGCAGATGAAGTGTAAAGGAGACCCTTCTTTACTCGACTCAAGGGATCGGACTCTCTGTAGCAGATGCGAGGGTGAACCCCCGGTCACTCACAGGAGGTACTCGGGAGAGAGCCTCTGCAGGTCCTGTTTTGTCGAGAGTTTCGTGAAGAGGGTCTACAAAACGATCTACAGGTACAAGATGTTCAAGGAGGACGACACCATAATGGTCGCAGTATCTGGTGGGAAGGACAGCCTCTCGCTGTTGAAGGTGTTGAGCGAGGTTGAGAGACGATTCGATAGAGTCAGGCTCATCTCGGTCACAATAGACGAGGGGATACGTGGGTACAGGGACGAGTCGTTAGAGGTCGCGGGTAACTTCTCGAGGTCTCTTGGGATAGAGCACCACGTCCTCTCCTTGAAGGAGCTGTACGGTCACAGCGTGGACGAGGTCATCGATGGAGGACTCCACAGAACGCTCAACTTGAAGGCGTGCTCCGTATGCGGAGTCTTGAGGAGGCAAGCACTCGATAAGGCCGCTAAATTACTCGGTGCGACCGTGATAGCAACTGCACACACGTTAGACGATATAGTCCAGACCTATATAATGAACCTGCTACGGGGTGACAGACCTACGACCCCCCTCTCTGAGAGGAGAGGCGGAGAGGGAGTAGTGCCGCGCGTCTCACCCTTCAAACTGACCCCCCAAGATGAGGTCGTCCTGTACGCCTACCTAAACAAGATACCCTTTCAGGAGGTGCCCTGTCCTCACTCCTCGTCTTCCCAACGCGAACCCATAAAGGAATTCCTCTCGAGGTTCGAGGCGACTTACCCAGGCACTCTATATACGGCCCTGAGGACGATCGAGGAGATGATCGCGATCAGTGGACGGGAAAACAGAGATATGAGGACGTGCGAGAGGTGCGGTCACCCGACCTCGAGGCGTCTCTGCAGAGCTTGCGAGATATCCTGTGTCCTCAACGAATCTATCGACCGGACTCGCCTGCTGACGTCAGAGTAGTGTAGAGGACGTAGAGCGCGATCACCAGTATGATGATCGGATAAGTGTAAAAGTACAGTTGGTCGAAGAGTCTGGCGAGGTCCATCCTTCTATCGGAGATTACACGGAGTTACTAAATAAAAATCTTCACTCCTTGAGCGGACACTTAGCTATAAGTGTTATCTCCTTGTGAAGGGACTTTAAGACCGACTGATAATCAAGTTCGCCCCTCTCCAAAGAGTCCATCGTCTCCTCCAGCTGCCTCGTGAGCTCCTCAGAGACCATCGAGCTATAATTAGTCGCAAGGTACTCGTATACCTGCCTGCCGAGCTTCGTGGGGATCAGACGTCCGGCGTTCTCGAAGACGTAACCTCTATCGAAGAGAACTTTCACTATCTTTGAGTAGGTGCTGGGTCTTCCTATCCCACGCTCTTTCATCAGCGATATTACGTCTCCCTCTCTGAAAGGCCACGCTGCAGGGACTCGCTTCACGGACATCTCGATGACCTTGTATGTCCCAGGGAGTAGTGGTTGACTCTCCTTGATGAAGGGTGTGAAGGACAGGAAACCCGGCTCAATGACCCTCACCGTCCTCTCGATCAGTCTATCGAGTCCATCGAGTCTGGCACTACTGACTTGGACTTGGACTCTCGCGGGAGCCATCTGACTGGAGATGAACCTCTTGAATATCAGGTCGTAGAGCCTCGACTCGTCTCTCCCGACCGGGGCGACTGTCCTAAGCAAACCCGTGTTTAGGTACACCTCTAACTGCTTCGCGTCTATCGGTCTGGTCGGCCTTATACACTCATGTGCACCCTCGGACTTCCAAGTTCTCGGCTGGAAGTAGGCTAGTCTGTCGCTCTCCTCGAGATATTGACGGGCGACCGCTATACCCGTTGAGGAGACGGTAGTTGAGTCAGTCCTGTGGTACGTTATCAGACCCGACTCGAACAGAGTTTGCGCTAGCCTCATGGTGTAATTTACCCTAAAGCCAAGGTAGTTGGCGGCGGTCTTAAGTAGGCTATCTGTAGTGAAGGGGGGCGGAGGGTTCACGAGGTCTTCGCGCAACTCGATCTCTTTGATGTCCACCGTGAGATTACCCTCCTCGAACTTTTTACGAATCGGCCCTAAGTCGAGTTGTAGATCGGTGAATTCTAACTTAGTCCCATCGCTCAGGACCGCGTGTAGGAGCTGCCTCCGCTTCTTGGACTCATCGATCTGTCTCACCACCCATCCGAGGACCGGTGTCTGAACTCTCCCCGCGGAGAGCGTCTTTCTCCCGAATTTCTCCCAGAGGCGTCTGCTCAGCTCAAATCCCACCCATCTGTCCTCGATGCGTCTGACTATCTGGGCATCGACGAGAGAGGTCTTGATCTGGGTGGGCGACGCCAGTGCAGCCCTTATCGCCCTCCTAGTGACCTCGTGGAACTCCAGTCTCATTATGTTCCTGTTGTAAGGGTAGAGAAGACAGTACGCGTCGTACGCGATCTTCTCCCCCTCGGAGTCGGGGTCCGTGGCTAAGAGCACTAGATCTGATTCGACCGCTAACGTCCTCAGGGACTCTATGACGCTCCTCTTCGAGGTGAGGTTTTTAGAACCACAGGCCGGACAGGTCTCGAAGTCCGTGAACTGTTCTCTGCACCTGTTACACCTCCTGATGTCGGTGTAGAATGGGACGTACTGGTCGTTATCGTCCATCACGCCGTGAAACCCGTGGGTCGTCGAGAGGTCTACCACGTGACCTTGAGTAGCGACGACGCTCACTATCATGTCCCCACTCGAGGACTCGTAGACCGTGAGACCGCCCAGGTCTCTCCTAGCCGGCCTGCCGAACATGGACGCGATCGTATGAGATTTTGTTGGCGACTCAACGACTATGAGCGAGGACTTCATCACCTCCGCCTGCTCGGGAACGATCAGTCCCTCCCTTATCCTCGAGATCCTCTCCCTGTCCTCGTCTACCCTCCTGAACTCCTCTTCAACGGCCTTGGAGTCATATTGAACGAAGTCCTCATCCGTCATGACCTGTAAACGCTTGGCGAGGCCGTGATAGGCCTTCCGATCGTCAACTATAGTTATCGCTATCCCCCTACTTAACCCACCCGCGAAGAGCCTCGAGGCCCTCCCGGAGGCCTGGAGATAGCCTATCTCATCCGGTATGATTAAGGAGTACCCGTCGTCAGTCACCTTTACGGAGACGTCGACCCTATCAGAGAGGTCTGACTGCTCGACCTCTGAGATAGTCCTCTCCACGAAGTCCATCGCATCCCTCACCGACCTCAGGACGTAGCCCTCGAAACCCTCCAGACTCTCACCGTTATTGAGGGCGAGTCTAACTCTCTGTAGCACGTTGTTGTTCAAGGGGACGATTTTCGAGAGCGTGGCGATGTGTTTCGAGAGTTCGGGGCCGTGTCTCTCCATGAGAAGTATAGCGAGGCTCCTCAATAACGCCAGTATCAAGGACGGGTTACATTCGTTCTTGGAGACCTTTAGCTCCCTGCGGGGAACGCCTGCGAATATCACGTACCTAACGTGCTCGGGTAAGTCTATGCCCCTAACGAGGGGGCCTCTGCTGCTGGCTACGCCTATTAAGGCCGAGACCTCTCCCCTCACAAACCTCTCTAAGAGCCTCGGGTGCATTCTTTGGTAGAGTATGCACGGGATTCTCGAGTCCTTCAAAGCGGCCTCTAATCTAGAGGCGAACTCAACCCCCCTGGCCTGAGGCACGTAGATCAGGCACCCTCTCCCATGTCTCCTAACGAGCTCTATCACCTCCTCCTCCACACTTCCTCTCGGCTCCATGTAGACGTTGAGGACATTTCTCAGGAACTCGGGCCTGAACCCAGGCTCGAACCCCAGGAGATACCTGAAGAGTCTAACGCGGGTAGTCAATCTACCTCTGAGAGTCGCCCCACTGATGACCAGAATGCCCTTAGTCTGGCTATGACTACCCCTCACCTTCTCCTCCAGTTCAACTAGATCACTCAGCTCCTTCTCACCGAGCCTTCTCTTCCTCCTCATGCTCAGTATCCTCAGGGCATCATCGACGGTGGACTTATCGAACCCCAACAGGATCATAGACTTGTCTATGTTCTTCGGGCTCTTCAAGAACGAGTCGACGTCGTCGACGAAGACGAAATCGAACTTATACTTACTGATCACGTCAAACTTATTGTACAGGAACCTGTCAGTAGTAATCAGGATCTTGAACCGACCCCCCTCTATACGCCTCAGAGCCTCCTCAGAGTCACTGGCCCTCATGCCAGAGTAGTAACCGACTACCTTCTCGAGTAACCCGGCCTGACCGCGCTCGCAGAACTCTCTCACCTTATCGAGGAGGTGCTGTACTAGTAATCCGCTCGGGACCAGTATGTAGGACCTGTAGCCCCTCATGAGGAGGAAGAGGGCCATCGTCAATCCGAAGGTGGTCTTTCCCATACCTGTCGGCGCGACTATCGAGAAGCTGTGTCTGAGCAGGACCCTTTTAGCCCAGACCTCCTGGAGGGACCATGGACTGACCCTGTGAAGTCTCTTAAAGAACTCGATGAACCTCTCCAACTCCAACTGCATCTCGAGCACCCTGAAGTACCCGGTCTTCTTCCTCTTCCTCTCTAAGAGGTCGGCGGGCGACTTAAGGCCTGAGGGCGCGCACTTGCTGCAAACGCAGTTGGTCAAGAGTTCCTCATCGGATATGTCGCCCCTGCAGATCGGACAGGACCTCGCGTAGATTACTTTCAAACTACCAATTCTTTTAGTAACGACATGGGTGTTTAATATATCTCAATAGATCGCCTCGAGGGGGATGTCCGATGAATACGTAATATATAGGGACGGTAATATTACGGTGGATTTGGACGTAGGTCTCGAGACGCTAAAGAGGTACTTGGGTGAGAGGAGAGAACCTCCCCCGTTAAACCACCTCTCGGCGGCAGTATCCGTGATACTGAACAATCAATTAGAGGTCCTCCTGATCAAGAGGGCTCAGAGGGACTCCGATCCGTGGTCGGGACAGTGGGCGCTACCCGGTGGGATGTCGAAACCTACCGATGGAGATATGTTCGAGACCGCGAGGCGCGAGACTTTCGAGGAGGTCGGCATCGATATAAGGGAGCTGGAGTTACTGGGGTGGATGAACGCGAGGAGACCCAAGAACAGACCTGAAATAGCGGTCTCCCCCGTCGTCTTACTCAGCGAGGGGAGGCTAAGTTTGAGGTTGAACCAAGAGGTGACGGACGCGATCTGGTTACCCCTCGTAGCAGTCGAGAGGCGGAAATCCAGGATCACTAGAAGGGACGGAGAGAGTCTCGTAGACGCATACACGTACGACAGGGCCTTCGTCTGGGGGCTGACGGCTAGCGTGATAGACGAACTTAAGCAGCTCTTGACCCCTAACCCTTGCTGATCAGTCTTATCGATTTCAGAACCACGTACCCGCGGTCACCTAGCCATACTCGGTCGAACTGGACGTCTAGGGACATCTTGAAGATCGGACAGTCAAGAACCAGAGTCTCGAGGTCCCCACCCTCACCGGCCACGTCGAACCCGTATCTCTCCGATAAGCTGACGAGTGATCTGACGTCATCTTTGGTTATGACGTGACCGAGCCACTCCTTGGTGAGTCCGTGGGCAGACACGGACGTTATCATGATCCTGTATCCCCTCTCGACCGCCTCGCTCAGGACGTCCTCACCCCTCATCCCCCAATTCGGTGAGATCAACTCGACGTCCAGTCTCTCGGATATCTCCTTCAGCCTCTCGAACTGGTACCTGCTCGATATTCCGCCGCTGACTATACCCTCCACCCCGTGTGCTCTGATTAGGTCCAATAGTGCAGACCTCAGCTCACCTACCTCCACCTCCTTGACCCCTGAGACCTCTACGTAGATGAGGGGTAGCCCGATGGCGACGGCCTGGTACTCGACTGCGTCGAGGGCCACGCTGTGGAGCATCCAAGAGTCAGCTCTCTGTGGCCTCGCTGTGACTAGCAAAACCACCTCGTGACCGGACCTAATGACCTTCTCTAAAGCTAGCGTGGAGTCCTTGCCACCTGAGTAGAGCGCGAGCAGCCGCAAACCCTCCCCCTCATCGGGTCCCTCTCTACGGTTAGCAGGTCCGTAGCGACAATTAATATTTACCCGCAGTCACCTTCGTACGTGTACAGAGTCGCAGTCATCAGGGGCGATGGCATAGGGCCCCACGTTGTTGAGTGCGCGTTGGAGGTATTGAAGGTAATCAGCGAGAAGCACAACATCTCCATCTCATATGAGGACGCACCCGCCGGTGACGCCGCGCTCCGAGAATATGGCTCTCCATTACCTGAGGAGTCGTTCAAAACTATTCAGAGCTCAGAGGCCTGCCTCAAAGGACCCGTGGGAGAGAGCGCAAAGGACGTGATAGTAATCTTGAGGCGGAGACTCGACCTCTACGCGAACCTGAGGCCGGTGAAGACTCTGAACCCCCAGATTCCCGCGTGGAGAGGGGTCGATCTCATGATAGTGAGGGAAAATACCGAGGACGTTTACAGGGGCATAGAGGACGTAGGCGACGACTACGCTATGTCTGTCGCGGTGTACAGCAGGAGGGGAACCGAAAGGATATCGCGGGTCGCCGGCGAGTTCGCTCTCTCGCGCCGTAAGAGGGTCACCGTAGTGGACAAGGCAAACGTAATTCTGGCACATAGGTTCTTCAGGGGCGTGGCGTCCGAGACTCTCAAGGATTTCCAGGGTGTCGAGGTCGAGTACATGTACGTCGATAACGCTGCCTATCAGTTGATCGTGAGTCCCAGGAGGTTTGACGTTATACTGACCACGAACATGTTTGGCGACATACTGAGCGATGAGGCGGCCGCACTCATGGGTTCGCTAGGACTGGCGCCCTCCGCGAACGTCGGCGACCGTTATGGACTCTTCGAACCGGTGCACGGGTCCGCGCCCGATATAGACCCACGACTGGCCAACCCTATCGGGACGATATTAGCGTCAGCGATGATGGTCGAGTGGCTGGGCAAGAGATTCTCTGATAGCAGGGCTGTGACTGCAGGCCGTGAGATATTCGACGCGGTCGGGGTCCTGTTGAGGAGGGGTGATGCCGCGACTCCAGACCTCGGCGGCTCCTCGCGGTCAACTGACGTCACGCGGACTCTCATAGAGATCATAAGGTCGTACTGAAACTCAAGGATCGTTTAAAGAGCAGGGTTTATAAGCTTACAGTCAAGAGAATCTTCGCATGGGCCGGACAGTCTTCGAGAAGATATGGGACGCGCACGCGTTGGCTAACAGTCCATCGGGGGAGACCCTGCTCTACATCGACAGGCACTTCACCCACGAGGTGACCTCTCCAGTTGCCTTCGAGGGTTTACGTGCTAGCAACAGGAGGGTGAGGAGACCTGACCTGACGTTCGCCATAATGGATCACAACGTGCCCACAGGCGACAGACTCTTACCGATACAGGATCCTTTGTCTGCCGAACAGGTAACGACTCTGTACAGGAACGCCCGCGAGTTCGGTATAAGATTGTTCGACATATACAGCCCGTTCCAAGGTATAGTCCACGTGGTCATGCCCGAGTTAGGCCTGACTCTACCGGGCCTGACGATCACATGCGGAGACAGTCACACCTGCACTCATGGCGCCTTCGGAGCGCTGGCGTTCGGGATCGGGACTAGCGAGGGCGAACACGTCTTCGCGACTCAGACCCTTTGGCTGAGGAGACCTAGGTCGATGGAGATTAGGTTCGAAGGTAGACTTAAGAGGGGTGTGATGGCCAAGGACGTCATCCTGTACTTGATAAAGACGATAGGGACCGGTGGGGCGATAGGACACGCTGTCGAGTACACCGGGTCACTGATCAGAGAGATGAACGTCGAGGAGAGGATGACGCTCTGCAACATGGCCGTCGAGGCTAGCGCGAGGACGGCAATAATATGTCCTGACGAGAAGGTATACCAGTACTTACGCGGGACACCCTTTGCACCAGCAGACAGTGAGTGGGACGAGGCGCTTAGGTATTGGTCCTCATTGAGGACGGACCACGACGCGGTCTACGATAGCAGAGTCGCCTATAACGTGAGCGAGCTAGAGCCTCAGGTGACGTGGGGTACCAACCCCGGGATGACCGTCGGGATAACCGGTGCAATCCCCTCACCCAGCGAATTCGAGGGTAGCCAGAGGTTACTGGCCGAGAGAGCGCTAAAGTATATGGGACTGGAGCCGGGGACCGAGATCAGGAGGATAAAGGTCGACGTCGTCTTCATAGGTTCATGCACTAACGCGAGGCTGTATGACCTCTTGGAGGCAGCGAGAGTCGTCTACGGGAACAGGATCGCCCCGGGGGTGAGGGGTCTGGTCGTCCCCGGGTCTCAACTGGTGAAGAGGAGGGCTGAGCGGCTGGGGCTGCACAAGATATTCATTGACGCGGGCTTCGAGTGGAAGAATTCCGGGTGTTCGATGTGTATAGCAATGAACGAGGACAAACTACTCTCGGGTCAGAGGTGTGCAAGCACCTCCAACCGCAACTTCGAGAACCGTCAAGGGATAGGGGGGAGGACGCATCTGGTTAGCCCGTTGACCGCCGCCGCATCGGCGATTAGTGGCACCTTTAGCGACCCCCGGGACGTTGGGCTAGTCGATTACTCAGAGTTACCCATAGATCACGAATACCTCAGGCATCTCTCAGTGGGAAGAGGGGTAGAGGCCTAGTATAACAAACACTACGCGCCCACAATACCGCATGAATTCAAACTTAAATTAACGAATGAGACGAGTATAGAGCGGTCAAAGATGCCGTCTCAGGTTTACTACGTGAAGTTCACGGTCCCCCCAGAGCTCTCCGCGGCAACGTTGGAGGCGATAAAGATGATCAATCAGTCGGGGAAGCTGAGACGGGGGGTGAACGAGGTTATCAAGTCGATCGAGAGGGGACAGGCAAAGCTCGTCGTTATTGCTGAAGACGTGGACCCGCCCGAGATAGTCGCGTTCCTCCCGACGCTCTGTGACGAAAGGAAGATACCGTACGTCTACGTCCCGAAGAAGGAGGAGTTGGGCCAGGCCTCAGGTCTGCAGGTCGGAGCCAGCTCCATATCAGTCGTAGACCCGGGCGAGACCAAGACCTACCTAGATGAGATAATCAAGAAAATCGCTGAGATAAGGGGTAAGCCGAAGTGAGCCAGCAGCAATCTAAGACCGCGCCTCAGCAGGTCGAGAAGCCGGTTCCCGCCGTCGTCGAGCAGATAGTTGGCAGGACCGGTGTAAGGGGCGATGTGACCCAAGTGAGGGTCAAGATACTGGAGGGGAAGGACCAGGGCAGGGTCATAAGCAGGAACGTGAAGGGCCCGGTCAGGGTGGGTGACATTCTACTATTATTGGACACAGAGAGGGAGGCAGAGAAGATAAAGTGACGTGAGGGTATGGTCCTCGATCGGGTAGGTCTGTATGCTGACTAAGCACAGGTGCACCTTCTGCGGCGGGGAGTTCATACACGGGATCGGCCTATTGTACGTGAAGAGGGATGGGACCGTCATGTGGTTCTGTAGCAGGAGGTGCAGGGTCTACATGATAGATCGAAAGAGGGACCCGAGGAGGGTCCGGTGGACAACGTACTACGGGAAAGAGAAGGGAGACTAGCTGACTAACTCCTGGTCAGAGAAGAATAGCCGATACTCCCTCTCGTAGGACTCCTTGCTATCGGACGCGTGTACTATGTTGTCCGTTATGTCGCTGCCGTAATCTCCCCTGATCGTACCCGGCTCGGCTTTGATGGGGTCCGTGGCGCCTATCATCCTCCTCACCACCTCCACTGCACCCCTCCCCTCTAAAACCAAGACCAGTACAGGCTTACCAGTTACTGCAGCGACCAGTCCGTCGTAGAAGTGCTTGCCCCTGTGGGCGCTGTACAACTCCTCAGCCTGCTGCCTACTCATTTTTATCAGCTTCATCGAGACTATGTTGAAGCCCTTCCTCTCGAACCTCGCTATTACCTCGCCCATTATCCGACGTTCAACGCAGCTCGGTTTCAGCATAACGAAGGTCCTCTCCATGTCCATCTCTAACGGAGGTCTTCCTATTAGAGACATCGCCAGATTTAGAGAAACCTTATAGATAGATAGGACTCGATAGATAGGTGCGGTTATGCGCGTGGCTCTGCTACAGACTTCACCAACGCCCAAGAAGGCCGATAACCTCCATAGAATTCTAGACCTGCTCAATGATATGCCTCCCGGGACCGATCTGGCCGTCCTCCCGGAGTTCTGCATGGGCACCCCGGAAAGGGGCCCGGATAAAAGGTACGTCGAGGATAACGCTGAGGGGATGGACGGAGAGTTCGTATCGAGCCTCAGGTCGGCAGCTAGAGAGAGGTCCACGTGGATCGTTGCGAACTTCTACGAGAGGGCTCGCGATGGGGGGTTTTATGACACGAACGTCGCCGTAGATCGATCCGGTAATATCGTCTCAACCTACAGGAAGATTCACCTGTTCGACGCCTTCGGCTACAGGGAGTCCAGTGTCTTTAGGCCAGGTCAGGACATATCCGTCTTTGACTTAGGTGAGTTCAAGGTCGGCCTCGCCATATGCTTTGACGTGAGGTTCCCCGAGCTGTTCAGGCGGATGGCCCTTATGGGCGCTAACCTCTTCGTCATCTCCTCGGCATGGTACGGAGGCCCAAACAAGGAATGGCAGTGGAGGTTGATGTGCGCGGCCAGGTCGAGCGAGAACGTCGCCTATCTGGTCGCAGTTGACAACGCGGCGGCACCGTTCATCGGTAAAAGCTTAGTGGCGGATCCCTACGGTTCGATAATACTGGAATTGGGTGAGAGGGAGGGGGTGGCGGTCTTGGAGCTATCCGCAGATGAGGTGAGGAGAGCTAGGGAGAGGTTACCCTTGCTCGAACTGAGGAGAGTAAAATTTTGAGATACCGTGCGATATAGAGTCTCTCAGCCGCTGCAGCAGGACGGGCCGTTATGCGAGTCAGGTCTCCTCGTCTCGTTCTGTAGGGTCGGTACCGGCTTCATGCCGCCGAACCCCGCGGTCTTGGTGGACGCCGTGGGTACCGAGTTGTTCACGGGGATCTTCCTCTTGTAGAAGTCGTCCGCGAGTCTCCTCCCGGTCCTCTTCTCCCACTCATCTATTGGCACACCGTACTGTGCCTGTATCCTGTCCCTGTACCACTCCGGTATAACGTTGAAGGCGCAGAACGGTATTATTCTCATGTCTGGCGTGAGGTAATGTATGTCGCACCTCCTCAAACGCTCCTCGTCGTGGTTGTACTTATCCATGAAGTGCATCATCCCTAAGAAGAGGCTCCTCTGGTGCCACTCGCCGACGCTCTTGTAGTCGTGCTTCACTATTATATCGAACAGCAACCTCTTTAAGTTCATCCCTGCTGGTTGTTTGCTCTCGTTGATGAACTTACCTAGATTCCATAGTACTTTCATGCCAACCCACGCCCTACTCCGTCCCATCTCGATCTCCTCGGCCTTGTCCCTGAGGTACTTGATCAGTCCCTCTACGTCGACGAAGTCCGTTATCGGTTTCAATCTGTCACCGTCTTTGAAGACGTACGTGCCTGCTCCGCAGGCGAAGTGTATGCTAAGCTCGTACTTCGGCTGATTTGTCAGCGCCTCTAGGAACCCGGTAAGCGGTGTGCAGGCCGGTACGGGGAACCAAGCGTCCCTTGGTATCATCCCGTCGGTCTGCTCCTCGATCCTTATGATGCAGTCCGGGATCGTGATCCTGTACTTCTCACGTTCCCTCTTAGGCATCCTCCCGGTTAGAGAGACCGGTTGGAAGTTGACAGCCCTGACTACCTCAATGTTCTTGAACCCGAACCTTATTATGTCGCCCAGTTCGTGGTCATTCACGCTCTTTATGACGGTGGGGACCAGGACTATCCCGACCTTAAGCTTCTTGGCGTTCTCGATCACGCCCGCGACCTCCCAGTGGTTCTTGGGGTTGGTCTTGGGGGTCACACCGTCAAAGCTCATGTATAGGTTGCTGACGCCGGCCTCCTTAATCTTCTTAAAGAACTCGAAGTCCTTGCTCAGTCTGATCCCGTTGGTATTGAGCTGCACATGGTCCACGCCGACCTCTTTTATAATACGTATGATCTCGGGTAGGTCGTCTCGGAGCGTCGGCTCACCTCCGGTTATCTGGACCGAGTTCCCTGGCACCGGCCTCTCAGCCCTCAGGTTGATGGCCATCTCCCTTATCTGATCCATAGTCGGCTCATAGATGTAGCCCGCCTTCTCGGCGTAGAAGAAGCAGTACCAACAGTGCAGGTCGCAACGGTTGGTTATGACAAGGTTGGAGAGGCCCGTGTGACTTAAGTGGCTGCTGCAGAGGCCGCAGTTCGCTGGAC
>JANXDH010000006.1 GCA_025059745.1 Aigarchaeota archaeon
TGGCACTCGGGGTAACCCCGTCGGGCTTTCGCCCATTGCGGAGTTTTCGCGCCTGCTGCGCCCCGTAGGGCCTGGACTCTTGTCTCAGAGTCCATCTGGGGGCTCCCCCTCTCAGGGCCCCTACCCGTCTCAGGCTTGGTGGGCCGTTACCCCGCCAACTACCTGATAGGCCGCGGCCTCATCCTTTGGCTCCCGATAGGAGGATCGCCCATCGGGACTTTCAGCGACCGGTCCTTCCAGATCCGGTCACCTATGGGGGTTTTACCTCAGTTTCCCGAGGTTATCCCCCTCCAAAGGGTAGATTAGCCACGTGTTACTCAGCTGTGCGCCAGGCCCTCCGATGCCCAAGGGCCTGAGACTTGCATGGCTTAGCCTTACCCCGATAGCAGTGGAGTCCGGCAGGATCAACCGGAGTCCGCCTGGAACGACCTTTACAGGGGTGAAGTGGCCCGCCTCAGGCCCAAACAGTCAATTTGAGCCCTCATTATGTGACCAGGACCGGAGTTTGCCCCTCCATTGTAAGGACTTACTATCCCACCTCGGGGGCAACGCCGCCTTTTAGTCCTGGCGCCAAATCTATTTGTAAAGCCATTGGTTAATAAACGTTACTTGACAGTCACCCCCTCAATGCCAATTCGTATACCTCAATGAACCTCTCGGCCACCACCTCCGGCGCGAATCTTCTGGACAGAGCCCTTCCCCTCCTACCCATCTCCCTCGCTATCCCCTCCTCGACCAGGAGGTACTCAATCTTCTCGGCGAGGTCCCTTGGATCTCCTGGTCTCGCGAGTAGGCCGTTCACTCCGTCCTCCACTATCTCCCTCAGACCCCCAGTATCCGAGACTACGACCGGTCTGGACCCCGCACCACCCTCGGCGGCAGGCATCCCGAAAGGTTCGTAGAGAGAGGGGAGCACCAACATATAGGACTCACTGATGAGGTCCTCGACGGTATCGACGTGACCGAGCAACTTGAAGCGACCTCTGAGGTCGTGCCTATCTATCATCGACTGGAGCTTGCCTCTCAAGGGACCCTCGCCGGCAACCCAGAATTCCAGTTCGCGCCTCCCCTTCAGGATGGTGGCGGCCCTCAGTAGAACGTCGACCCCCTTGACCACGTCAAGCCTGGCCAGAGAGAGCACCACCTTCCTCTGACCGTTCCACTCCTCTATCCGCGAGAACCTCTCCACATCGATGGGGTTCGGTATACCCGTTATCTCCCTTCCTATCCTTGAACGCAACCGTTTAGCGAGCCACTCGGAGCACGCGGTGATCGCATCCGATCTCGACATCACCCTCTCGCCCACCACGTTGATAACTCTGTCAGCGGGAGCGTTCTGATGTAGTGACACCTCGTAGAGCGCATCGCCCTCAAAGGTGGCGACC
The DNA here is from genome assembly GCA_025059745.1 of Aigarchaeota archaeon. Lineage (GTDB taxonomy): Archaea > Thermoproteota > Nitrososphaeria_A > Caldarchaeales > Calditenuaceae > JANXDH01. Next base: position 1,386 of record JANXDH010000006.1, read on the forward strand.
GTCCTGCAGCCCGAACTTAATGTCGGTACAGCGTAAACAAAGGCCTCCCTAGGCGAGTGGACGTGGTAGATCGAGTCCTCACTCTTTATCAAGCTCATTAACCTCACAGACGTCATAAGTCTAGCGAGGGGTGCGCTGTCCGCATCGTCTACGGCCTCGATGATCACGCCTCTACCCTTGGCTCTCCTGAGCGCGGGGTTAGACCGTACCGTGCTCTTAGTTGTGACAGCCGTGACGTCCAGCCCGTGCCCCCTGAGGCCTATGGATAGGTTCAGCATGGCCAGGGAGGAGCCTCCGAGTCTCCTGCCCGACAGCATCATCACTATCCGCATCTGTAAGAAAGGTGAGAATGAAAAAAATAAAGGTTAGAATTTGGGAGCAGGTCCGGTTCTAGCCTAGATCCATGACCAGGTCTATCGACGGGGGCAGCCTCCGCTCGACCTTTAGTATCGATCCGGTCGTGGGCTTAATCTCCGCAGCGAAGACGTCGTTCGGCCTCAGTTGCGTTAGGTCGGTGATTGCCAAAACTATCCTCCACGTCTCACCGTACTCGAGTAGGTTGTCTCCGTCACCCGTAACTTGCTGCACGCTCACCCTGTTGTTGGCGACGTTCGAGGAGGTGTAGACGTTCGGGATGAAAATGTATGGGTCACGGTAGCTTATTGAGAGGTTACCGACCCTCATATCTATCGGTTTCTTCCCCACCGACGTCTTGATGAAGATCGAGATGTTTGCGACCTGACCTCCCGACGTTCCCCTAGCTATAACGCTCCCCGATAGCTCTATACCAGTACTAGCCTCGTCGAGACCTGCCATCAATACCTCTCCGCTCTTCTGCGTCGTGAAGAAGCCCAAGTTCAGCACGGCGAAGGCGAAGGCGGAGGCCACGATTACGAAGCTTATCAGTATTATCGCCGTCTCCAGTCCCGTCACGCCTCTTCGAGTATTTTTGTTGTAGTATTGATTCTTCATACTTCAGATTATAGTATGATAGAGGTTTTTAATAAAGGTATCTTTGATTTTAAGGAAACTTTTTTATATTACTATTTGGTTCAATGCAATAAAGATACTACAAGTTGCAGTATGCTATTCTCTTCTTACCTGATGAATGAGATACCTGTTTAAGATCTTCCAAAACTCAACAGTAGAGCCCAAGGAGACGCTAGATCGGAGTTTCTCGTCACTCGGCAGGGGCACCTCGACGACATCCAAGGTCTCCTTGTCCATGACGCTGACCACGTCGCCGATCGATATCACCTGGCCAATCCTCTTCTCTATGACCGGTACCTCGACCTTGCTGTCCGCTGGGCCTACCATGCTCCGCTTGACGCCGTCGAATATCCCTATGCCGACCAGCCTGACCTTTGCGGAGCCGTGCTTGCCCGGCTTGGACTTCTCGACCTCAACGACCCTGCATGGCTCTCCCTCTATGATGACGTTACTGCCCTCCTTGATCGAACCGAGATCCGTCGGTCTGCTCATAGGCGTTCAGGTAGTATGCGACGATATTAACGTGAAAGGTCAATCATTGCGCGGCTCCCGGACCCTTGGAGACGGAGGCATCCTCAGCTTGTGCTCGTTGTACTTGGACATCTCGATCACGCGCCTGACTTTCTGTTCAGGTAATCCGAACCTCCTAGTTATCTCCTCAGCCTGCATGTTCATATCGAAGAGCGCGGAGAGTATGGTGTCCAGCTCGACGTACGACATACCTATCTCGCCCTCGTCCGTCTGACCCTCCCAGAGCCCTGCGGTTGGAACCTTGTCGATTATCTGTCCTGGGATATTTAGGTACCGTGCCAACCCTCTCACCTGGGTCTTGTAGAGGTCACCTATAGGTAGGATGTCAACTCCACCGTCGCCGTATTTAGTGAAGTACCCTATCAGCAACTCGCTCCTGTTACCCGTGCCCGCGACCAGTAGGTCACTCTCGTTGGCGTGAAGGTAGAGGAGCGTCATCCTGACGCGCGGGGAGATGTTGCCTCTCGCGACTCTTGACCGAACGTTCTCGGGCCCGTACGCCGATAGAACAGCGTCAACGATCGTGGAGATCTCTATCGACCTGTACCTGATCCCCAGCCTCTCTGCAATCGATCTTGCGTCCTCGATATCTTCCCTCTTCGTCTGTTTGGAGGGCAGTATCAACCCTTCAACGCGTTCGGGGCCCAGCGCCCTCACGGCCAGAGTGGCAACCGTCGAGGAGTCCACGCCCCCGCTCATACCGATTACAACGCCCCTCCTCCGGCTCTCCCTCACAGCCTCGGATATGAAGCTCTCAATACTCTTGGCGGCCTTTCCGAAGTCCATCCTGAGCAAGAAGTCGGCTAGAACGCTCGCGCTCATCTTTCGAGTCTATCCGGACCGAGTTATTATTTAAATATTGAAACTACTTGACCGCGAACTCCTCCAAGATATCATCGATCTTAGCTACCGGCCTATAGGCTAGGTTCCTTATGGGCTGTACCGCGGGCGGGAAATTGGCGTAGTTGGGCGCGAAGGCGCCTATACGCTCCTCGTAGGTGGGGACGAGTGGGTTGGAGTAGAACACGCCGATCGGGATGTTATCGCCCATCTCAAACGACTTCATGATGGCTCGCGACATCTTCTCGGTGACCTCCGATTCGTTGCGCACCTCACCATCATATCCCACCGACTCTAGCTTGTATATCCTCGGTACTGGTTTACCAGTAGCTGGGTCTTTCCTGTCCTCGCCGCCGTACCATTCCTTGGTGTGTATGTCGTTGTACGTGGGGCACGGTTGAAGGACGTCTATGAAGGCCATCCCCTTGTGCTCGATACCCCTCTTTATCAAGTCCTTGAGGTGCTTGGTATCGTAAGCGTAACCTCTGGCCACGAATGTGTACCCCGCTACTATCGCGGCCGCTATCGGGTTGATGGCGTCGTTTATGTTCTCGCGGGGGAGGGATTTCGTCTTCATGCCTCTCCTGAGGGTGGGCGACGCCTGTCCCTTGGTCAGGCCGTATACGCCGTTGTTGTGGATGATGTAGAGTATGTCGACGTTCCTCCTTCCGCTGTTGAGGAAGTGACCCGCGCCTATCCCCAAACCGTCACCGTCACCACCGACCGCTATCACGGTCAGCTCAGGGTTGGCCAGCTTGGCACCTATAGCGAATGGAAGGACCCTGCCGTGCAGGGTGTGTATTCCGTACACGTTCACGTAATGAGGTAACTTGCCGGAGCAACCGATACCAGAGAACACGGCGACCTTGTGAGGCTGTAGATTCAGTTCCGCGAGCGACATCTGTAGGGCCGAAAGGATGCCGAAGTCTCCACAACCAGGGCACCAGTTATTGAATACGTCCGTCCTGAAGGTTGTTACGGAGACCCTCTCTGCCATCACCATATCACTCACCCTTGCACACGACCCTCTTGGTACCGTTGCTTATCACGTCCTGGAGCGCGACCACCAACTCCGACATCGAGAACGGCCTCCCGTTATATTTTAGGATGTGGTGAGTGGGCGCGATGCTGGTCCTCATCCTCATGAGCTGGCCTAGTTGTCCGGAGTAGTTCTGCTCTATGTCGATTATCATCCTCGCGTTCCTGAGAATTTCTATGATCGGTGCCGAGGGAAACGGGTGGAGCAACCTCACCTGGAGGAAGGCCAGGTCGTCCCTTATGCCCGTTAACTCTTCCATGGCGTCTAGTATGGGCCCCTTAGTCGATCCCCAGCTCACTATCCATTTATCGGATGACCTGTCGCCGTATACCGATATCTTCTCCTCGACCGGTATCTCTGAGTCGGCCAATTCGATCTTCCGCATCCTCTTCTCCATCATGGCGTCCCTTATTGTCGGGTCCTCCGTGATGTGACCTAACTCGTCGTGCTCGTCGCCCGTGGCCCAGAAGATCCCGCCTTTTGTACCTAGCGCTACACGAGGTGAGAGGCCGCTCTCGGTATACTCGTAACGTTTGAAGGTCTTTCCACCATTGGCCAGCTCACCGTCCGCCCAAAGTCCCCTCTCGATGATCACGTTATCAAGGCTCGGTCTTCTGAGGGTGATGGTGGAGTTCGCTATGGACTTATCGAGGAGGTGTATAACGGGCATCTGATATCTCTCCGCGTAGTTGAATGCCTTTATGGTGTCATAGAAAGCCTCCTCCATATCGCCTGAAGCGAGAACTATGCGCGGGAACTCACCGTGCCCCGCGTGGATAGTAAATAGCATATCCCCCTGCTCGTGTCTGGTGGGTAGGCCTGTGCTCGGCCCTCCCCTCTGGTACAGGGTCACCACGACCGGGACCTCGTTCATACCTGCCCATCCCAGTCCCTCCATCATGAGAGAGAATCCAGGTCCGGAGGTCGCGGTGGCCGCCCTGACCCCCGCGAGGGAGGCACCCACGGCCATATCTATGGCCGCTATCTCGTCCTCCGCCTGAACCACCACTATGTTGCCCTCCTTACCCACGTATTTACCCTCAGCGATGTGGGGGTACTCGTACTCCACGTCAGAGTTGAGGGGGAAGACGGCCTTATCCTCAAGAAAGACGCTCTCGTCGCTGGCGGGCGTTATGGGATAGTAGGTCTGAAACCTGCACCCGGAGGCGATCTTCGCTATGCCCACCACGGTGGTACCGTTCATTATGAAGACGTCCCTGTTGTTTGGTGTGACCTGGGGGAGCTTGTAATCTAGGAAGCTGGTGAAGGAACCTCTCACGTACTCGTGGATGGTTTGAGCGGCGGTCATGTTCATCCCCACCACCTTCTTCTTACCCCTGAAAGTGTACTCGAGCGCGGCTTGGAGGTAACGCAAGTCGACGTCCATTATCGAGAGAGAGGCAGCGACCGCCATGATGTTGACCAGTCTGGTGAGGAAGCTCAGCTGCTGCTGGCCTATCAGATCTCCTACCCTCTTCAGGAGGTCCGAGTAGGGTATGGGGTAGAGTTTTACTTTCTTGCCCTCTACGTAGTTCAGTACGTCCTTTAACCTCACATCAGAGGCCTCTTTCCCTAATACCTCGCTCACCCTCTTTACTACCGGAGGTTCGAGCGTATGGATGTTCCTTAACTTCTCCTCGACCTGAGACTGATCGTAGATTACCCCACCGCCGGGGAGGACGTTGAACGCGTGACGGAAGACCGTCTCTGCATCGAAGGTAACCAACATGTGTATCTCTTCTAGAACGGACCTCACGTTACCGTTAGAGGCCACTACGGTGAAGTAACTGTGCTCTCCCTTGATGTTAGAATAATACTCCCTCTTTCCGAACACGTTGTAACCAGCTGATGCGATCGTATACGCGTACGCATTCGCTGCAGAGTCGACCCCGCTCCCCTGAGAGCCCCCTATCATCCAGCAGAACTTGGGAGATGACCTCTGTTTAAGATCCATCATATTGATGATCTGCCCTGCACTATTTAACTACTTTCAAATAACTACTTAATTGGAGATTAAAGATTCTTCAATCTTTAATCTATTCGATCTTAATCGTTCTAGATGGTCTCGGCGGGGCCTTCTTCCTCAGAGTGACCTCGAGGACTCCGTTCTTGTAGCTCGCGGATGACGACTCGGGATCTATCTCCTCGGGGAGGTCGATCTCCTTGAAGTACTTCCTCTCCTGGGTATCGACCCTCACAGTCAGTTTGTTCCCGGTTACAATTAGATTGATGTCCTCTTTGGTGACTCCGGGAAGCTCCGCGACCACCCTTATCTGCTGATCCTCGTTGATCACGTCGACTAGCGGCTCCCTCTCCCTCTTTACCTCCAAGAGGTCTCCTCGCCTACCCGGCCTCAAGTTGCCGAACTCCCTTATGATTGGCCTGCCGTCCGGACCGACTGTGATCGAGTAACCCCAAACCAGCGGCCCTATCTCCCTCCTTATCCCGGTGGGGGTGCGGACCTCCTTCACCAGCTCGGACGGGAGAAGGGACTCGAACCTCTTCAGCTCCTCCGTGAACATGCGCTCCATCTCCCTCATCATCTCGTCGACGTACTCGAAGAACGTGGGGTACCTTCTCCTCCTGAACCACCTATCAATAGGGAGACCCTCGGACACAAACAAACACCTGTAAAGTATTTTTTTATGCCCTCCTAATAAATCATTTGGGGGGGTCCGTGAGCGAACAGTCGTCTCAGAAAGTGGAGGAGAGGTATGACCTCTGGAGGTTGGTCACATTCCTACCTAACAAGGAGGTGCCGGTCCACAGGTGGTTCTATTACAAGGAGGGGTTCTCGAGGGAGCTCGTGTGGAACCTCCTCACCGAGTTCGGAATCGAGGGCGGCGTCGTACTAGATCCCTTTGTAGGTTCAGGGACGACCACCCTCACCTGCATGGAGCGCGGTATCGAGTCAATTGGTATCGATACCTCTCCGTTGGCGGTGCTAGTATCCTACGCTAAGACAAGGGTATATGACCCCGTGAGACTCGAGACGTACTTCGAGTCACTGATCAGGAGGTCCCCGATCAAGGTGAGCGAGGAAGGGTTGAGGCCGATCACGATGAGGGTCTTCAAGAAACCTACGCTCCTCGAGATTTTAGCTATGAGGGAGCACGTATCGGAGATACCGGAGTTCGATTACCGGTCTTTCTTCACGCTAGCCCTCATGAGGGCCGCGATGAGGTGTTCCTACGTCTACAAGGACGGGTCTTCGATTCGGATAGTCAAGAGGCACGTCCCTCCCTTCAGGCCTACCTTCAGGCGCGTGGTGAGGGAGATGGTATCTGATGTCAAATCGATTAAACTCCTCTCGGGGCCTGCTACGATAATTAAAGGCGACGCACGGAGCATGGAGAGGATCGAGGGGCAGACTATAGACGCCATTATCACGTCTCCCCCCTATCTCAACAAGATAGAGTACACTAGGGTTTACGAGGTCGAGGAGGACCTGTTCTTACACGATACCAAGAGGGAGTCCATGAGGTCCTACATAGGGACCGTTCCCAAGTCCCTCAAGAGCCTCCCTCTTGACGTCGATGGGCTCCCGGACTCTGCCATCGCTTACTTATCGGACATGGAGGAGGTACTGAGGGAGATGTACCGCGTGCTCGTCTCAGAGGGGACGGCTGCGATCGTCGTGGCAGGAGCGGTCTATAATCAGATAGTCGTGGAGACCGATGTCTTGATAGCGGAGATAGCCCAGAGGATCGGGTTCGAGGTGAAGAAAATACTTGCGGTCAACCGCCGAGCAGTCACTTCATCGAGGGTGAAGAAGATCGGGGAGGCCCGCGAGAGCATCGTATATCTAATGAAGCCCTGAGTCGTCGCTCCTCACCGTGTACACCCTACCCCTCCAGCTAATGGTCATGGAGCCCCTCAGTCCTGTGACGACCGCGAACGTTATGGCGCAGAGTATTATGAAGCCCGACACCAGTGACAGCGGCGCCGTCCATACCGGTCGCCCCATACGCCTCAGCCTGAGGGCTGTCGCGGCCATCGTGATTACCAATGTCGATGAGGAGGTCAACAGAATTAGGAGGGCATTCGTAATCAATCCTAACGCTACGAATGCTATGGGGAGGGTGAAGACTAGGAACGCTCCCAATCCGTAGATGAGGAGGTGACTCCATGAAGAGGTCTTCATGTACTCCCCGAAGAGTCTGAGCATCGCATTGAAGTACTCCGAGAAGGTCTCGTTGAAGGTCGCAGTGAGTCTCCTCTCCGCGTTGAGCAGGGCCACCTTGAAGCCCGATTGCTTGATACGCTCTCCTAAGGCCTTGTCGTCCAAGAGGTGGGACCTCACTCCCTCGTGACCGCCGACGTACTGGTAGACGCCTTTCTTAACCAGTATGAATGCGCCGAAGAAGAACGATAACCTGTCATTCGGGTCGTTCGTCCTCGCGGGAGGGGTGAGCATGTACAAGAGGTTCCAGAGGGTCGGGAGGAGGGTCTTTGACGCGATGGTCTCCGCCTTCAGGTCCGGTACCAAGGATACCGCGTCTGCCCCAGTCCGTTCCATGTAGGTTATGGCGTCGGCCACCACGCGATCGTCTAAGAACTCCGTGTCAGAGTCGACGAAGAGTAATAGCTCTCCCCTCGACTCAGAGTAACCGGTCCAGCAGGCCCACGACTTACCCTGCCACTCGGCTGGTTTCCTTGGCGGCCGGATGTACGTCACACCTAATGGTACGAAGTCACGCAACGTTATCGTCGCGGTCGAGTCGGTCGATTCGTCGTCCACCAGCAGGACCTCCATCGTCACGTCTCTCTGGGAGATCAGAGAGGATAGACAAGATGCGATCCTTCGCTCCTCGTTCCTCGCGGGCACGATCACCGAGACCCTGACGTTACCGACGCCTCCACCGAGTCTCTCTAGGTAGATGTTCCTCCTCTCGTTCCTGTACATCAAGAGGAGGAGGACGGTCCAAGCCAAGAGGATCAACGCAGAGAGGAGGTTCAGCAAGAAGAAGATAGCATCGACCATGCGCTGGTCTCTCTGGACCTATTTTTAAGAAGATATTAAACTATCTGCTCCGGCGTATAGAGAGCGTGCTTAAATAAAACTGCACAGGAAGTCCATAGTAGGCATGAGTGAGATAACGGTGGAGAAGGTCCTTGAGACGCTGAAGAGCTGCTATGATCCAGAGATACCGGTTAACATAGTCGATCTTGGACTGATCTATGACGTCAAGATAGAGGGGGACTACGTGAAGATAAAGATGACACTCACCGCTCCCGGATGCCCGGTCGGCTTCTTCCTGAACGAGCAGGTTAAAGAGGCCATCATGACGGCCTTCCCCTCGATCAAGAAGGTGGACGTCGAGCTTGTCTTTGATCCTCCGTGGACTCCCGAGAAGATGAGCGAGGAGGCCAAGGCCATATTGGGGATGCTCTGAGATCAGAATATCCTCCCAGTTCGACCCTGCACCTAAAAGGCAATTGAAGATGGGCTTAAGTAGAGGTGTCTCTACGCTAACTCCGTGGGAAAAATAAGGGTAGCGATAGTAGGGGTCGGGAACTGCGCATCTGCTCTGGTTCAGGGCGTTCACTACTATAAGGACGCTGTGGACGATGAGTTAGTACCGGGATTGATGCACGTGAGGCTAGGCCCCTACCACGTGGGAGATATCGAGTTCGTCGCTGCGTTTGATATAGATAAGAACAAGGTGGGTAAGGACCTTGCGGAGGCAATATACACGCCTCCTAACTGCACGATAAAGGTCGCTGAGGTCCCCAAGCTAAAGGTGGAGGTCATGAGGGGGATGACGCACGATAGTATAGGTAAGTACTTACAGGACGTTGTGGTCAAGGACAGGTCACCCACCGTGGACGTCGCAGAAGTCCTGAAGGAGACGGGGACGGACGTGATGGTTAACTTCTTACCGGTCGGCAGCGAGTCTGCCACCAAATGGTACGTAGAGCAGGCGTTAGAGGCCAGGACCGGGGTGGTGAACGGGATACCGGTCTTCATCGCCAGGGAGAAGAGGTGGCAGGACATATTCACCAAACGCGGCGTCCCAATCTGCGGTGATGACGTGAAGAGTCAGGTGGGCGCCACCATACTTCACAGGACGCTGATAAACCTCCTGGTTGAGAGGGGTGTGAAGGTCGAGAGGACGTATCAATTGAACTTCGGGGGGAATACAGACTTCCTAAACATGCTAGAGAGGGAGAGGCTGGCATCGAAGAAGGAGTCCAAGACCCATGCGGTAACGTCCCTCCTACCCTATCAGTTAAATGAGGGTGACGTTCACATAGGGCCGAGCGATTACGTGCCCTGGCTCACTGACAGGAAGTGGGCTTACATCCGGTTAGAGGGGAAAGGGTTCGGGGACACCCCACTGAGTATAGAGACGAAGTTGGAGGTATGGGACTCGCCCAACTCCGCCGGGGTCGTTATCGACGCCATAAGGTGCGTCAAGATCGCCAAAGATAGGGGCGTCGGCGGCCCCCTCATCTCCGCCTCCGCGTACCTCATGAAATCTCCCCCTCAGCAGTTCCCCGATCACGTAGCCAAGAAGATGTTGGAGGAGTTCATAGAGGGAAGGAGGGAGAGGTAAAGGGGTCAGTAACCCAGAGACTCGTTCACGTAACTCGACACTCTCGCCATGGCCACCTTCGCCGCGTCCTTACTCATCCCGGAGAACTTTATCGCCTCCATGAGGTCGTATATCAATCCCTTCACCCTCTCAGGATCGACGGGTCTTATGAGCTGGTTTATCAGCTGTGCCCTGTCGGTCAGATTTATCTTCACACCGTACATGTTTGCAGCACAGACCGCGAGGAACCTCAGCAACTGTTCGCCTACCTTCCTCCACGCCAGGAGTTCCGTGAAGTTCCTGATCGTGTGAGACCTGAGTTCCTCTATTACCTGCCAGTTGACTTTTACGGGGAGTGATAGTGGATTGAATTCAGATGATTGGGCGTCGTTTTCCTCGTCTCCAAAACTCGTCAACCTCAACTGTAGGCCGTCCGGGCGAGCTAATTTCACCGTCCTCAGCTTCGAGATCGGTTCCTTTATCACGTCTATCAGCGCTGACCTCAACTCGCCGTTGGATCTGAACGTGAAGTCGAGTACGTACTTTGAGCTGGCCTCGGATATGAGACCGGTGTGGGGCTCCTCCACGAAGTTCGATGCTATGGCCCTCTCAGAGAACCAGTGATAGACCCTGTTCACCGACGGACGAGAGCCTATCTGGACTATCGACCACTCACCGCGTCTGGAGAAGACCATGCAGTGGAACCAGATCCGGTACCCGTCCTGTACGGCGTAATTATCGACCTTCCCCACGAGGGTACTGCACCGCCTCAGGTGATCTGCGGTCGATGACGGTAAACCCAGATCGTACGCTGCCCTGTCGAAGCCCTTCGGCAGAGAGAGCTCACGGTTGTTGACCCAGCCCACCACCGCGAAGCCATACTCCAACGATGAGTTGTCCTTCAGGATTGATAGCAATGCAGTCACCGATGACGTGGTGTAGGGCTCGAGCGATGCAGCCGCGCAGAGGGCGTTGAAACTCTGGGGATGGCCGAGGAGCTCTATGAACTGACCGGTGTCGAAGTACCCGATGTATGAGTCGATTATGTACCTGACGTTTCTAGACGTCTGTTCGTATAACCTCCTCGGTAACCGGACGCCGTCGCTGTTGAGCTCTCTGATGCCGACTCTATACATCTGAGGGTCGGCTGAAGTCTGGCCTATTATAAACGTATTTCTAGAAAAAAGTTGAGAAGATACTGAACGGGATTAGAAGGTAGATACGGGGGTATTATCAGGCGGTGCTCGCCTTCAGGACCTCTACCTCTCTCAGCTTCTGGAGCGATATGTCTTCGTAGGTTCCGTCCGGGAACCTCCTCCTTATTATGATGGGTAGGACTCCGGCTCTGAATTCCCTTTCCGCGAGCTCGTAGGGGGACTCGTTAGGTCTCGGCGGCAAGAGAGGGAAGGCGCCTAATGCCAGCTGCAGCGCGCGACCACCGATAATCCTAGTGATCTCGTATTTAGTGAGACCCGGGTACTCCATAATTCCTTGTATCTATTGAGACTAGAAATTATTAAATATAAATTTAATCCTCAGTCTAGGCTTGTCTCCTTCTCCTCTTCCTCTCCCTTCGCCGGTTTCTCGGGCTTCTTCTCGGAGAGCTTCGAGGCGGCGATGATGTCGTCTATCTTCAATATCATAGTGGCGGCCTCGGTCGCTGACTTTATCGTCTGCTTCTTGACTATTATGGGATCCAGGACGTTCTGCTCGTACATGTTCGCGTACCTCGTGTTCAACACGTCCACGCCGTACCACTTGTGGCCGTCCTTGTGCTTGGCCCTCAACGTCACCAAGGTATCTATGGAGTCCAGACCAGCGTTCTCAGCCAACTGTGCAGGCACTATCTCGAGAGCCTCAGCGAACTTCTCGACCGCAAGCTGCTCCTTGCCGGGTAACGACTTCGCGTAGTCCCGCAGTGCCAGAGCCACCTCGATCTCAGGTGCACCTCCACCAGCGACCACCTTCGGCTCCAGTAGCACGTCCTTCACGACGTTGATGGCGTCTTTTATCGACCTCTCGGCCTCATCGATCACCCTCTGCGACCCACCTCTGATCAGGATCGTTACTGCTTTCGGGTTCTCGCAGCCCTCTATGAAGACCATCTTGTCCTCGCTGACCCTCCTCTCCTCTACAAGCTTGGCCCTCCCGAGGTCCTCGGGGGTGAGGTCGTCGATCCTAGATACCACCCTGCCGTTACTCGCCTTGGCGAGCTTGTCTATGTCGCTCTTCTTTACCCTCCTAACTGCCAGTATGCCCTTGCGCGCCAGATAGAACTGAGCGAGGTCGTCGATGCCCTTCTGGCATATGACCACGTTCGCACCCGTGGACGCTATCTTCTCAACCATCTCTTTCAGCATCTTCTCCTCCTGTTCCATAAAAGCCCTCATCTGCTCCGGCGACTCGATGTTCAGTTTCGCATCGAACTCCGTCTTCTCGATCTCCAACGACGCGTCGAGGAGGGCTATCTTTGCGTTCTTCACGGTCTTCGGCATATCCGGGTGCACCACCTCCTTGTCCAGGACTATGCCCTCGATCATCTGGGTAGCGTTCATGGACTCCCCCTCCTTCTTCTCGATCTTTATGTCGTCCAGGTCGATCTTGTAACTTCCATCAGCCTTCTCCGCGACCTTCAGGACCGAGCCGACCGCGACCTCAGCCAGGTGGTCTGCGTACTCAGCCACCAGCTTGCTGTACATGGCCGTCTTCGCTATCTTAAGAAGACTCGGTCTATCGTCCACCCGTATCGGAATACCTATCTTATCGAGTATGTTAAGTGACTCTTTCGCGGCCTTGCGGTAGCCTTCGATTATGATCGTCGGGTGGACCTCCTTCTCTATCAGCTCCTCCGCCTTTATGAGTAGCTCGCCCGCTATCACCACGGACGTCGTTGTACCGTCTCCGACCTCCTCGTCCTGGGCCTTTGCGACCTCGACGAGCATCTTCGCGACCGGGTGCTCTACGTCCATCTCCTTCAGTATCGTCGCGCCGTCGTTCGTTATCACTATGTCACCGAAGCTATCTACCAGCATCTTGTCCATACCCCTCGGTCCTAGAGAGGACCTCATGGTCTCCGCGATGACCTTCGCCACCATTATGTTCGAGGACTGTGCCTCTCTTCCGCGAGTCCTCTGCGTCCCTTCCTTCAATATAATTACCGGCGTACCTACCGCTTGACCACTAGGTATAGCCATCCCATATCACCGGATTAGCTACTTTACCTGCCTTTTTATATACCCTTTCCCAGTATTGGTCCTCTAGAGAGGGTGAATCGATCGACTACCCGTGCCTCCTCCTCTTCTCCCACCAAGGCGGCTCACTGACGTCGACTACCCTCGCGTAATAGTACTTCATGTCGCTTATTCCATCAACAAATGACGACTCCTCCTTTCCGCCTACCGCCATGTACCTGATGAACCCGCCTGTCTCCCGGTCCTCCCGTTCGACGTAAACGAAGATGGGGAGCGCGTTCGCATCGTAGTAATCGAATATGGGTACTAGGGCTCCGAGGATCTGCCTGTCCTTGTGATTGAAACGTAGGATCGGTGGTGAGGAATAGGAGTCTGACATTATGTAGCACAACCTTACGAGGGAGTTGAGGTCCTTCGCTACGCTCATCAAGGGCCTCCTCTGGTGTAACTTTCTACCGTTCTCCAGTGAGGCTATGAGTACTCTGGGGGGTTCCTTCGCATCGATCACGACACCGTATACGTACTTGGGGTCCTCGTTAGAGTTGGTGAAGAAGACCTCCTCGCTCCCCATCCCCTTGTAAGCGAGGTAGGCCCCGGGAACCGTTGACGGCTCTAACCTCACGAACGAGAAGAACGGCAGATTCCCCTTCCAGTACGGAATCGAGAAGAGACTGCCGATGATGAGGTCTGACCTGTAATTGAACGTCCAGAAGAGTGCCTGAGAATCGGCCCTACCGAGTATCAACCTCGCGAGTCCGAGCAAACCACCTACCTCGAGAGGGATAGGTGGCTTCAGCTTACCTTTTCCCATCATAATAAGAACCGAGGCCTTGTCTATATGAGCGTTAAAACTCCGGGTGCTCGCGGACTGCATGGAACCACTTAGCTGACGGGCCTATTAATGGTCTGAGACCTCCAGTAGAAACGATACCACGTAGATATTATCACGGCTATCCTTTCATGATTATCGAGAGAGTTAGATTTATCGGCGACCCGATAGACTATAGACCAAATTTGAGGAGGGCGGTATTCATAGGAAGGTTCCAACCATTCCACCTCGGTCATCTCCACGCAATAAAGGAGATCCTCGAGAGCTACGATGAACTGATCATAGTGATCGGCAGCGCCCAGTATAGCCATACAGTAACCAACCCCTTCACGACAGGCGAACGAGTGGAGATGATAAGGAGGGGGTTGCGATCCTCGGGGATCGATCTGGCCAAGATCATTATCATACCCTTACCTGATATCGGAGAACACGCTCTATGGGTCAGCAGGCTGACGTCCTTCCTGCCACCTTTCGATGCAGTCTTCACGAACAACAAGTTCGTGCAGCTCCTGTTGGCCGAGAGGGGCCTGAAGTATTCAGAGCCCAAGCTCGCTGATAGAGAGACGTTGAATGCGACCTACATAAGGTCCCTGATGATTAAAGGGGAGAGGTGGAGGGAGTTCCTGCAGAAGGACGTTGCGGACTACATAGACTCCATAGATGGAGCGAGGAGGTTGAGGATCATAGCGGAGAGCGACGCTAAGTCCGAGAGGTCACCGGGATAGAGTCCATGAAGAGGACCGTTGACGTGGAGATCGCGGGGTGCGATGGTGTGGAGGGATTCATAGCTTATCACCTCTCCGAGGCGCTCGGCACAGTCGGCGGCTACGCCTTCGTAAAGAAGAACAGGATAACCATAGACCTCAGCGAGGTTAAGACACCTCTCACACCTGGCCAGATCTCGGACTTATTGGTGAGTCTCTTGAGGGCCTTCGGTCTCGATCTGCACTGCAACGTCAGCGTTACCGAGGACGGGTTGATGGTCTCGGTCGTCGATTGTGATGCCGTCCGGAATATATTGAGGGGTTCAACGGAGGGTGGTCTAGAGCAGCTATATCAGTGTCCGGTATGCGGGTACATCACACCGTACAGGGAGCTACTCTCTGAGCACGAGAAGCTACACTACGTCTTCATATGAGTCCATCAACAACGTTAATAACATGCGTGTCCGTAAGTCTCTGGGGAGATGGTAGAGAAGATTACCCACGACGTTGTCGTGATCGGGTCCGGGTTGGCCGGACTGAGGGCCGCTATAGAGGCGGCGCGCGTGGGTAACAGCAAGCTGAGCATTGCGGTCGTCTCGAAGACTCAGGCCATGAGGTCTCACAGCGTCTCCGCAGAGGGTGGTACCGCGGCGGTCCTCTACCCCGAGGAGGGCGACTCGATCGAGTCTCACATATACGATACGATAAAGGGGAGCGACTTTCTAGCCGATCAAGACGCCGTCGAGCTCTTCGTGAACATGTGTCCAGTGGAGGTGCTACTTCTGGATCATTGGGGCATGCCTTGGTCGAGGAGGCCGGATGGGAAGATAGCTCAGAGGTACTTCGGGGGGATGAGCTACCCGAGGACGTGCTACGCCGAGGACAAGGTCGGTTTCTTCGAGATGAGTACTCTCTATGACACGTGTCTGAGGTTCGACCAGATAGAATTCTATCACGAGTATTACGTGACCTCCTTGCTCACTAACGATGGAAAGTTCGCCGGCGTCACTGCGGTCAATCTATCCGAGGGGGATTTAGTAGCGTTCGAGGCCAAGGCGGGGGTCATCGCAACGGGCGGGGCCGGGAGGTTGTACAATCTCGCAAGCTTCGGGCACAGCTCCACACCAGACGGGTTGTACGTAGCCTTTAGGGCCAACATCCCGTTGAAGGACATGGAGTTCGTTCAGTTTCATCCGACCGGCCTGGTACCCAGCGGCATACTGATAACCGAGGCCGCTAGGGGCGAGGGGGGCATTCTGAGGAACAACAAGGGAGAGAGGTTCATGGAGAGGTACGCCTCCAAGAGCAAGGAGCTCGCCCCGAGGGATATAGTATCGAGGTCGATAATGAAAGAGATATACGAGGGCCGCGGGTTCAAGGACGAGCACGGTAACGAGTACGTGGAGCTGGACCTAACCGTGATAGAGCCCGAGAAAGTCAAGACGAGGCTCTCGGGTATAAGGGAGATTTGTATGAAGTTCATCGGCAAGGACCCCGTAAACGAACCCATACCTATCAGGCCTATAGCACATTACTACATGGGAGGTATCGATACCGACATCGACGGTGCGACCTCGTTACCCGGCCTCTGGTCTGCAGGTGAGGTGGCGTGCGTCTCAATTAACGGCGCCAACAGGCTCGGATCGAACTCTACCTCCGAGTGCCTAGTATGGGGGAGAATCACGGGCGAGAAGGCCGCACGATATGCCTTATCCTCCTCATCCAACTCTATCGATAAATCCAAAGTAGCTGAGGAGGAGAAGAGGGTGTTCGATAGGTTGCTCGGCCCCCGTCCTCGCACCTCCCCATACGATGTGAAGAGAAAGGTGCAGTCGATCATGGAGAACCACTTCTACGTATACAGAGACGGTGAGAGTATGTTGGAGGGTCTGAAGAAGCTAAGGGACCTCAAGAATACGCTAGAGCTCGGCGTCGAGGACAAGAGCAGGAAATATAACACGAACCTCATGAACGTCTTCGAGATAGAGGCCATGGTACACGTTGCCGAGACGATAGCGATCTCTGCGGTCAACAGATCCGAGTCTAGGGGGGCTCATTATAGAGTAGATTACCCGAAACGTGACGATGTGAACTGGTTGAAACACACATTGGTCTACAAGACGGTTGACGGTCCGGAGATAGGCTACAAGAACGTGGTCATAACTCGGTTCCAGTCCGTCGAGAGGACCTACTAGCTTATCGGAGGGCACTCGTTAGTCTCTGAGCAGTTTGTATTAGGTCTTCTTTTTCGACCTTCAACCTCTTTACGTTGAAGACGTGATGGGTCCTGTGATCACTACCCCACCTCCTCGGGACCAGATGGACGTGGACGTGAAATACCACTTGGCCTGCGGCCGCACCGTTATTCTGGACCACGTTCAGGCCATCCGGTCTGAGGGCGTCCCAAATTGAACGCGCTATTCTCGCTGCGAACGCGTAAAGGCTACCCACCTCTGTTGCCTCCATCTCGAATATGTTCTCATAATGCCTCTTCGGTGCGACCAACGTGTGACCGACCTCTACCGGGTACCTGTCCATGAAGGCTATGCAATCCGAGTTCTCGTCCACGATCGCGGCCCACTCCTCCCTCTGAACTATCCTACAGAAAGTGCAATCCTTCACGCGTGTAGAGGCTGCAGGCTCACCCTATTAGTCTTAGCCCGGATATCTTTCAGGTTGCTGATCTAGTGACACGCGGGATGAGGGGCGGCCTCCCCACTATGGGTATCCTGTTCCCGCACGTTGAGCACCTGTTCTCGTCGGTTAAATTCCATTCGAGTATGCTGAATCCGTACCTCCTGACGACTACGCTCGAGCAACCCGGACAGTAGGTGCTCTCGTACTTGTGGCCAGGCACGTTCCCTATGTAGACGTACTGAAGGCCCTCTTGTTTAGCGATCTCATAGTGCCTCTCGAGCGTGGTTACGGGGGTCCACGGTAGGTGCATCAACTTATAATCTGGGTGGAATCTCAGGAAGTGCACAGGCGTCTCTGGCCCTAAGTTATCGCATACCCACCTGCACAGCCTCCTCGCTGCGTTCAGATCGTCACCTATCTCCGGGACTATCAGGTCAGTTATCTCTATGTGTATCCTGGTCCTCTGTTTCAACTCGAGGAGCGTCTGGAAGATCGGTTCAACGTTTGGTATACCGATGTAGCGTCTAACGAAGTTGACCTCTCCGCTGCCCTTGAAGTCCACCGTTGCTGCGTCCAGGAACTCGTTCGCCATACTTACAGAGTCAGGAGTCCAGTAACCGTTAGTGACGAAGACGTTTATGAGTCCCGCCCTCCGAGCCTCAACTCCCACGTCGCGCGCAAATTCCATGAAGATCGTTGGTTCGTTGTACGTGTACGCTATCCCGTGCGAGCCGTACCTCTTTGCAGCCCTCACCAGCTCTTCTGGTGTAACATGAACGCCCTCGACCTTACGGCGTTGACTGATATCGAAGTTCTGACAGTACTGACATAGCCAGTTGCACCCGGTGGTAGCTATGCTGAAGATCTTAGTTCCTGGCATGAAGTGTGTGACGGGTTTCTTCTCTATCGGGTCGACGTGACTCGCGGCCACCCTGCCGTACACGAAGAGGTAAAGCCTCCCGTTGACCACACCCCTGACGCCACAGAGGCCTACCTGACCTTCACCTATCTGACAGTACCTCGCACATGCGGTACACTTTATCCTGTCACCGCTCACTGGTCTCCACAACAACGCCTCCTTTCCCGGTACCTCCAAAAGTTTCCCTGTCTGTTACATGTGATCGCTCAGGTTATAAGCGTTAATCGATTACATATGATTCGTCGAACTCTTCAGATCAGGGTTATATACGGGGTAGACTATCTCTCATATGGTAATGATTTCTTTTAAAGTCGTGAGTCTGGTCACGCTTCTAATCGTTTTGAGTGGTGTGGCCGGATTCTTCACCTACCAGTCCCTCACTGGGGAAGAGCCCCCCCGTAATTGGGGCGTAGTGGAGAACCCGATGCCCGCTCCGGAGATAAGGTTGCATGACGTGGCGAAGGAGGGCGAGTTTCTCTTGTCCGCTCAGAGAGGTAAGGTCGTCCTTATCTTCTTCGGGTACACCAACTGCCCTGACGTCTGTCCATTGGCGATGCTCATGTACAGAGAGATCCACGAGAGGATCAGGGGGACCCCGATGGAAGGGAAAGTAGAGACTGTCTTCATAACGGTCGATCCGTATCGCGACACACCGGAGGCACTCTTAAAGTACGCACGACAGTACAGAACTCCGGCAACCATGCTTACTGGCGATTTGAATGAACTCAGGTCCTTAGCGAAAATTTACGGCGTGCCGGTGGAGTACTACACGACGACGGGTGAAAAGATATCAGAGGAGGTCGTGCGAGGACTTCTTGCGAGGAACGAGAACTACCTCGTCGGACACGGTAGCTTCGTCTACGTCGTGGACCGTCAGGGACTCTTACGAGGCTTCTTCATGATCGGGACCGAGATAAAAGAAGTGCTCAGAATAATCGAATACGTCATGAGGGCATGAACCATCGATACATATTGGTCCTGGTTGTGTTAACCGTCATCTTCTCAACGAATCAGGTTTACTCCGTTGAGATCGTCCCCACCTCGGGAATTGACTACGGCCCGGTCTTATGTAAGGGCAAGGTCATCGATGATTACAGGATCCAGATCGTTACGTACCCCTTCACGCCAGCGGCGGGTAAGCCAGTGGAGATCGTGATCACCGCGGAGTATTTGGACTCAAGGCCTGCAGCAGACGTTGAGCTAGGTCTTCAGGTCTACAAGGGGGTAGTCCATAGGGCGACCTTCGGCCCCGTCTCTTCGAGCAACGGTATATTCAGGTTCCTCTATGAACCGACCGATCACGGTGAACTGACTCTGGCTATAATAATAATGAGGGGGGTGAACGTAACTGTCACCTACCTCTCCCTGCCCGTAAGAGCTCCCGACGAGGCCGGTCTCCTCGGAGTCTTGAACATGCTGAGCCTACCTCTGCTCTCAATATCCTTGTTCCTGGTGATCTTTGTAATACTGAGGAGGTACGGCGTTATCTAATTGGTCGAGAGATATCTGATGGCCTGAGGGATCCCCTCAGATAAGTTCTCGAAAGTGACCGCGAACCTCAGCCGAAGGTCTCTGTCCAAGACGTAGACGTTGGTAGGGTGCACGACTACGTAGAATCCCTTCTCGTCCTTTGGTGATGGGAGTGGTCTAACCTTGTATTCGTCCCAGACCTTCTGAAGCTCCTCCGGACTACCGGTCAATCCGATCACGTTTCCGAAACGATACCGAGATAAGAACCTCGAGAGTGCCTCAGGTGTGTCCCTCTCTGGATCACAACTGATGAAAAGGAGCGCAACACTTTCTCTCTCTACGCGTTCACTCCTCATCGAGCTATCGTAGACCTCCAGGACCAAGGGGCAGTAATCCGGACAGTTCGTGTACCCGAAGAAGAGGAGGACTATCTTACCTCTGAGGGAGTAGAGTGAGAAACGATTACCGTTGTGGTCTGTCAGTGTGAAATCAGGGACCTGCACCGGCTCCAACGTGATCAACGACGCTGGTCCAGCTGGTCGGTTGACCACAAAGTTGCTGAATACGATGAAGCCGAGAATAAAGGAGGCTATCACGCTCAATAGAACTACCAAAAAGATTTTTTTCATCCGATAGTATAGATTTAATACGTGAAATAAAAACCTAAATCCACACGGGCTTTGCAGGTTCTTCTCGATGAGACCTACCTTCTGATAGCCGTTGGGACGTTGACTCTGATCTCTATGACCTTTCTCTTCATCGATGGCGTGGAGTCACTCGCTAGCAGAAAGAACCTGACGAGGTTCGCAACCGGAGCGCTACTCGCGGCCGTACTCACCGCGTTACCGGAGACCATCATAGCGCTGACGTCCCCTTTTCACTCGGACGCTGTGGCTTTAGAGATAGGCATAGGGAGCGTCTTGGCAGCGCCCTCAATGACGCTGTTCATAGGGGTAGCGATCGTTGGGCTGTCGTGGAGGAGGGTCGATCTACATAAGTTGACGCGGCGCCAAATATCTGTCAATTATGCGGGGTTCATGGCCTTTATCTCTATCGCTCTCATCGCCTCGATGCTGCCTCCATTCTTGAGGTTCTTGGTGGGCATCTCGCTGATCTTGGGATACGTAGCCTTCGCGAGGCACTTCTACCTTCAGGGTGGTGAGAGGGTGGAGGAGGGGAGGGTCTCCTACTTTGAGCGAGTGCTAGATAGGAAGTGGACTGGGTTGATACTGATGCAGGTGCTCATGGCGTCCATCCTGATGGTCATCGGCGCGAACGCGTTTATATCTGGAATAAGTCGACTGACGGATCCGTTTACCTACTCGCTCCTCGTATCGCCCTTCGCCACCTGTCTGGAGGAGTTAGTCGTGGCGATCTTCTGGATGATCTTCGGTAAGCACGACATATCGCTGAGTCTCCTCTCAGGTGAGAACCTTACGCAATCAACGCTCGTCATGGGACTGGCATCGATATTCACCGGCTGGGACCTCCCGGAGAGTTCCATGTACGTCTTCGCGCTCTACTGGGGCGCGGGCTCTCTCTACATCGCGTTGTTGATGCTGAGTAGGGTCAGGGCGCTCACCCTGGGGTTCGCGTTCTACGCGGCGTACTTCTTGATATCTCTGTCAAGGGTCTTGTGATTCTCAGTCAATAGGCAAAATTTGCAGTAGTGTACTCAAAGTACACGTTATATATGTGGGTTGACATGCGGGTCTAGGTATGTCGGACGGAGAGAAGAGACTCTTCTTTTACGCGAAAGAAGAGGAGGTTCTGTCCGGTAGCGTTACCGACGTGTACTTCCAGAGGGCCCGGCAGGTCCTTCGGTCTTTGAACTTAAGTGAACGTCATGTGGCCGCGGAGGTACACGCCTACTCGCTCCCGCAGGGTTACAGCTGGGGCGTGCTAGTGGGCGTAAAGGAGGTAGTTAATCTCCTCAAGGGTTTACCTGTGAACGTTTACTCTATGGAGGAGGGCGAGCTATTCTTCGCAAAGGAGCCGGTGATGTGCATAGAGGGGAACTATCTAGACTTCGGGATATACGAGACCGCGGTCCTCGGCATATTGAGACACGAGAGTAGCGTCGGCACTAAGTCAGCACGCATAAAGTTCCACTCAATGGATAAACCTGTAATATTCTTCGGGATGAGGTGCGTACACCCCATCATCTCACCGGTAATAGATAGGGCCGCATACATCGGCGGCTGTGACGCTGTCTCGAACGTCCTTGGTGCAGAGCTGCTTGGGGAGAGACCTGTCGGCACCATGCCTCACGCGTTTATCATAGTGATAGGTGATCAGAGAGAGGCTTGGACTGCCTTCGATAAGTTCATGCCAGAGTACGTCCCTAGAATAGCGTTGTGCGATACCTGGTACGATGAACGGATAGAGTCGCTTATGGCTGCGGAGGCGTTGGAAGGTCGACTTTACGGTGTCAGGCTCGACACGCCCGGATCGCGGAGAGGGAACATGAGGATGATAACGCAGGAGGTACGATGGTCGCTGAACATCAACGGATACAGCCATGTGAAGATTTACGTGAGCGGAGGTATAGACGAGGAGGACGTGAAGGAACTGGGCGATGTGGCCGATGGATTCGGAGTGGGCACATCTATAGCCTTTCCTCCCTCGATAGACCTAGCCATGGATATAGTCGAGGTGGAGGGTAAGCCGATCTCTAAGAGGGGTAAGCTCCCGGGAAGGAAGCAGGTTTACCGGTGCAGAAGCTTTCACGATACAGTGACTCCATGGGAGAGGAGGGTGGAGAGGTGTGTGAGGTGTGGAGAGAGGGTCGAGCCCCTCCTGAGGCCCCTCATAGTGAATGGAGAGGTAGTAGATGAGGGCCCCGAGGAAAAGGTGCTGAGGAGTAGGGTGCTCGAGAGGGTCTCCCTGCTGAAGAGAGTCCCTCAGGTGGAACCACCACTCTTCATCTCTTGATAGAGACGACCTTAAATTTATAGCTTCGATGGGCATTATAATTGACAACTTGGAGGAGGGTTTCGTCTCTCTGGGTATAGAGTCAACCGCCCACACGTTCGGTGTCGGAGTAGTCAGATCTGACGGGAAGATACTCGCGAATGAGTACTCTGTATACCGTCCGGTGAAGGGAGGGATACATCCGCGCGAGGCTGCTCAGCACCACTCGATGGTGGCCAGTAAGGTTTTGGCCTCAGCGCTTGAAAAGTCCAGTCTATCCCCCCGCTCGATCGACGTCGTCGCGTTCTCCATCGGACCCGGCATGGGACCTTGCTTAAGGACTGGTGCAACCGTGGCGAGAGCCCTTGCGCTGAAACTTGGCGTGCCCTTGGTAGGTGTCAATCACGGGGTGGCGCATATAGAGATCGGGAAGTTACTGACTGGGGCGAGGGACCCGCTCGTGCTCTACGTCGCAGGTGGGAACACCATGATAACGACCTACCTAGAGGGCAGGTACAGGATACTCGGAGAGACCCTCGATATAGCCGCAGGCAACTGCCTCGATTCGTTCGGGATCACAGCCGGGATCGGGCCCATGCCGGCTCCTGAGATACACGCCAAGGCAGGCAAGGTAATACACCCCCTGCCACTTCGTGTGAAAGGAATGGAGGTGTCCTTCTCTGGTCTACTGACGGCCGCGGAGTCGATGCTCTCCTCGGGTGTACCCTTACCTGACGTATGCCTCAGCATCACCGAGTCAGTCTACTCCATGCTGACAGAGGTCCTAGAGCGCGCGCTCGCGATGACCAAGAAGGAGGAGGTCCTCATCGTGGGAGGGTTGGCTAAGAGCAGACGTTTGAGGGAGATGATTGAGCTGATGGTCAGGCCTCATAACGCCAAGCTCCTAGAGATAAGCGATGAGTACTTGGGAGACAACGGCGCCATGATAGCGTGGACTGGTGCGTTGATGCACGCGCACGGTATGCACATCTCAATAGATGAGAGCCGCGTGAGACCGAAGTATAGGATCAACGAGGTGGAGATCCCTTGGGGCTCCCCGGTGTAGAGCTATTCGATGATACTGACTTCAGATTGGTTAGGCCGGTCAGTATCGGAGCTGAGGCTACGATATACGAGGTCACCCTGAGGGGCACTCCATTGATTGCCAAGGTCAGGGTCCCCAAGCCCTACAGGAACGCAGTCATAGACAGAGACGTTAGGGAGAGGAGAACTTTGAACGAGGTGAGGACTATGTCGAAAGCGCACGATATAGGGATAGTAGTGCCGCATATCGTGCACGTGGATCTCCCGAACAGCATCATCTTCATGGAATACGTTAGAGGCACCGAGCTCAGGGAGGTGCTTTACAAGTCTCCAGAGACTCATTTGAAGTTCGCGGGAGACCTCGGCAGATATCTCGGTGAGATGCACGAGCACGGACTTTACCACGGAGACCCCACACCGGCCAACCTCATAGTAAGAGACGGCGAGCTGTGTATAATCGACTTCGGGCTGAGCGGCTACTCCGACGACGTCGAGGAGCACGCGGCAGACGTTAACTTGGTCGAGAGGAGCGTATACAGCAGCTACCCTGTGATGGCAAGGGATTTCATTGAGCTTTTCTGGAGGGGCTATAGGGAGGTACGTGGCTCTTTCAGTGAGGCTGAGGTCAAGAAGAGGGTCGCCGAGATAAGGCGGAGGGCCAGGTACGTGATGAGGTAACATGATATTCGTTGTGACGAGTAATGACAACAAGTGGGAGGAGATGAGGCACCTGTTGCGAGCTTACGGTCTCAGGGTCGGACGCATCAAGACTGCGTTACCGGAAGTCCAGTCTCAGAGTCTGGAGGAGGTGGTCACTTTCTCGGCTAAAGCCGCTCTCAATGAGATCGGGCAAGCTGAGATGCTGATCGAGGACTCCGGTCTCTTCATAGATCGGCTCAACGGATTTCCCGGTCCCTTCTCGTCGTACGTCTACAAGACACTGGGCTGTGAGGGGGTCCTCAAACTGATGGAGGGGGAACGTGAGAGGACTGCAAAATTCGTCTCGGTGATTGCATACGTACGAAAGGACGGTGAGGTGCGGACGTTCCACGGCGAGTGCAGAGGGAGGATATCGGACCGACCTCGGGGTACTAAGGGATTTGGCTTCGACCCCATCTTCGTACCTGAGGAGGGGGAGGGACAAACGTTCGGAGAGCTAGATGTCGCTATAAAGAACGAGTACTCTCATAGATCAAGGTCTATCGCGAACTTTTTGAGGTGGTACGGAACAACGTCCGGAAGTTGAGTTCAGGGGCTCTCTATATCCAGTTTGACGATCTCCAGTCCCTCGTCGACTCCCGGCGCCACGAGAACCTTGTCAGGATAGACGATCATCAGGTTGTTCAGTAACTCCCTAATGACCCGCGTGGTGACGTAGTGATTGTTCTCCAGCAGCCTGAAGGACGTCGCTACCTCGATCAGTCTCAGGTCGACCGATTGCTGTCCGTCCTGGGAGAGGGTCTTGTACGTACTCAACAACTCGCCGATTACGGTCTCCTTAATCGCTTTGGTACCGTAGGTGATGAAGAGGGGTGCGACGTGGGCGAGTAGGTAATCGGTTACGTTCTCCTTGGACTGTGAGATCAGTCTAGAGAAGATGTCCGCGTTCCGCCTGACCAAGTTACTGACCCTGTACTTACCCCTCCCCTCCCTCTCCAACAGTCCCACGTCGACTAACCACTCGACCCTAGGAGGGGCCACGTGACGGTACTTCGCGTAGAGGCTGCTCTTTATCCAGTCAATCTTCAGGGTATACTTCATCCGTTCTTCTTTGAACCTCCTCGCCTCCTCCAGCTTCGGCATCAGCGCCTCCTTCAACCGCTTGGGAGAGGAATCTATCACATTTTGGAGGGATCTCGGGTATACCTCCTCCATTATCCAGTTCATGGCGTCGACCCTATTGAACTCGTCCCTCTCGAGAATCCAACCTATTATGCCTCTGATCATGTAAGGGTCCTTCGTCAGGAGCACGTTCAGGAAGAAGGTCTTCTCGACGTCGTTCAGCGCTATCAGATCCGATAGACTCGGTTTTCTGGTGCCCTTGACGATGGCGTCTAACTTGTTGGAGCTCCTCAGTCCCAAGTAAAGGAGGCCGTTTACGCCCAGATGCCTTCTGGTCCTGTTGATGAAGTCGAACTCCTGTGATAGGGTGATGTAGTTCCTTGCAACCACCCTGCTCCTGACGAACCCCGGAACGTTCTCCAAACCGGACGCGATGGGGCCAGATGCGCTTACAGACACGCTCTCAAGCTGGGAGGCTAGATAGTCCAGACTTATCTCGTTCAGCCCTCTCATTAGGGGAGGGATGATGCGTAAGTATCCTAGCCTGCAGACCTCTCCGTGCGTCTCCACGATCATCTCAGATCGCCTCCGGGACTCCGCTCCGTTCAGCTGAGCGTATGTCATCTCCCTTAATAAGTTCTAAAATCAGCTCTCTGCTCACGCCCTGGTCCGTCCTCAGGTACATCAGGTACTTGCTCGCCTTCGGAATCTGATCGGCGATTATACGTACCGGATGCAGTCCCGCTCTCTCTGCGATGGGTGCGATCAGCTCAGCCATATTTATCGATACGCCCTTTAACTTGACCATACCGATCACGATGAAGCACCGGCCGCCCTCCCTCAACACCCGGTGAATCTCTTCGAGCGTCTCGCGCATGAACTGACAAAACCTTTCTAAAGAGCTGGTATGGAACAACCGTCTCGCGACCTCGTGGTAGTCGTACCCCAAGAACCAGAGCCTCAACCAGTTGTCCCAGGCGTAAGTCTGCATCGTGAGGTACGGAGGTGACGTGACTACGAGATCCACGGACCCGTCATCCAACGGGGACCTCCTAGCGTCCGAATTATAGGCGTAACCCCTCATCACTGGTAATCCGTTAGATAGTACCCTCTCGGCCTTCACCATGAGACATTCGAGGAGGTTCCGTCTGGGCTTTATCAGTCCCATCTCACTTATCGAGTTCCTCACGTAGTTCGGCGACATTGAGAAGGAGTGGGAGCACCTCACGCTCAAGCTGACGGTGCTGGAGCCGTGTAATATTCCAAGTATCACAGCCTTTATGAAGTTGGAGGTGTCGTCGTCCTCATTAATCAACAGCTCTCTCGCGGCCAATAGTTGTTTCAGGGTGTACTTGCTGTAAAAGACCTTGACCTCGTCCGGTGCGTCGGTGCCGGTGAACCCCTCTATGAAGCTCCTATTCTCCGAGACCCAGTGTCGGACTTCATCGATCGAGACCGGCCGAACCTTCGCCCTCGTCAGCACGTATGCCTCAGGCGCTAGATCGTTACCTATACCTACTCTACCGTGGATACACGCCTCTAGTGGAGAGGTCCCCTTCCCCGAGAACGGGTCGAAGACTACGTCTCCCTCCCTCGAGTATCTCAATATGAAGTACCGCGGGATCTCTGGTGGAAACGATCCTGTCCTCGAGCAGATGCTGTGTAGGGCGTGCGGACGGCCGCTATCATAAGACTTCCAAGACCCATCCAGATCGTTACTCGATATGTATTGAAGTTGCTGCAAGTCCGGGGCTTTCCAACCCCGCCCTCTGTATTTTAAGCACCGATGTTGTTATATTATGAGCATTCTCAATAAAATTTGTAGAAATTATTAAGAGAATGTCATGAAATTATTTGCAATTCATCGTGGAGTCAACGTCTCTTAAAGAGTGGGAGGACGCCTAGGTGGTATATGTCATGGGGTACCTCGCCCTCAGCTAAGATGACGGCTTTCTTCACGACCTTGCCCCCTGCAAGGGTAACTATCTCTTCTATCGCCCTGAAGGTCTCTCTCGTACTCACGATGTCGTCAACTATGCCGACTCTCCTGTTTCGGATCTTCTCGGCTTGCCGGCCGTCTATGCTCAACTTGAGTCTCTCAGAGCTGGTCACCGGCCTGTACTCCACCACTATCGGATCCCTCATGAACGACTTGACGCCTTTCCTGCACACGATGTAGTACCGATGTCCTAGGATCTTCGCGATCTCGTGTGCCAGAGATACGCCCTTCGTCTCAGAGGTCACCAGAACCTCGCAATCTGAGAGGACCTCCGCGAGTCTCTTCGCGCAGTGTGAGATGAACTCCAAGTCACCCAAGCTATCGAAGTAAGCTATCCACGTGTCCGGCGAGACCTGTATCAGTGGTAGCCTTCGCCTCAGACCGGCGATATCCAGATCAAAAAAGACCTGGCCCTCGTAAGGCACTATTACTGCAGTCATCAATGGCCATGTTTACGAGTAATAATAAATATCTTTACATAAAGGTGGGAGTGCTCGGCTAACGAGCACTTATGATGGGTAAGAGGAGGTGGGACTGGTTCCCCGGGTCCCGGTAGATCCTGTGGACCACGGTCATGTTGCTGCACACGTGCCAAGGGTGGTGCATCCTCCCGTGGGCTGGTACTGCGAAACCCGGGTAATCCGCGCTCGTTATCTCGAGCTTGATACGATGTCCCTTCTTGAAGACGTTCGAGGTCGGTGCGAGAGAGATCGCGTACTCGTATACCCTCATAGGTTCCACTGGCACGGCCTTGGTGTGTGGATGGTATGGTGCCCATGGTCTGGACCTGGCCTCGTCGACCTCCCTGTGGGATGCCTTGAGAAATCCCTTCGTTAGCTCCACCTCGGTCCCGTCTGGGGCGACGTCCCTCAACGAGACTATCCAGTTGGTATCTGTTTTGTCAATGGAAGCGAAGAGGTAGAGTGCGATCGGGCCTGTCACTTCAGTATCGGAGTCTAGAGGCCGAGTAGCGTAACTGATGGACTCAATCTTGGTCGTCTCATATAGGGGCCTGTGAACGAAGACGTCCGGATCTGAGGTATGAGATTCAGGAGTCGTATCGAGTAGACCCCACCTCCTGAGGTAAAACTTAGTCCACTTGGTCCCGGGGATCGGCCATTCGGTCTCGTATCTGTACCTATTCTCTCCCATCACGTAGATCTTTATAGGCGGTTCATTCATGACCTCGGTATCGATGCCCTTCAACCAGTAATCGAACCACCTCAGCGCCTCTTCGTTGAAGTCCCTCGGTAAGGGGTGCCAAGTGTCGATCGGTCCGTCTATCAGGAGCTTCTTGGGAGCCTTTATCCCCTCGTACAATATGAACGAGCCGACGAGGTGCATGTGTGCGTATGCGAACCAGCCCGACCGTATGTAGCAGGGGACCTTTATCTTATCGAGTTTGGTGTACGCGGACCTCTCCCAATAGAAGGGGCCGTCGAGGGGGTTGAGCACGATGTCTAAGAAGCAGGGGCACTTGTTCGGCTTATCGACTACGGCGTATATCGACGGGTACATCCAGAGATCGGGGTCCTGCTTTGCCGACTCGAGTAGGACATTGAACTGCTCAGGGGGTGTAGTCTTCCTGACTATGGAGACCGACCTCTCTGCACCGATAGGCGTGGTATAAAGGTAGTAGAAGAAGGTCTGGAGTATACCTCCGTGATGCGTCGCCTCCCGGTAGAAATCAGCGACAGCGTTCCACGGCATTATCACCTTCAGGTGAGGGGGTTGTTCAGCCGCTACGCTCAGCTGTACCGTACCGTAATAGGAGATGCCCACCATTCCCACTTTACCGTCACACCAAGGTTGACCTGCGACCCACTCGATCAGGTCGTAGCCGTCCTCAGCCTCCTTCTTGGACATCCATCCGTAGTACTCTCCCTCTGACCTGCCGGTCCCCCTGCAGTCAGCGATGACGTGCGCGTACCCTCTCGACGCGAAGAAGTATGGGTCTCCTGACTCTATCGGCCTGGCTAACTGGTGAAGGTGAGACTCTGGAGGCTGCGGAGGTATCGGGAGCGACTGCATCCCCTTCCCGT
Source organism: Aigarchaeota archaeon (assembly GCA_025059745.1). Classification (GTDB taxonomy): domain Archaea; phylum Thermoproteota; class Nitrososphaeria_A; order Caldarchaeales; family Calditenuaceae; genus JANXDH01. The sequence goes on from JANXDH010000006.1 coordinate 30,855, forward strand.
AAGGTGAGATAGAGACCAACGCTGGGAATCTACCCTCTGACTTAGGACGGAATATGTCGACTGCCAACCGTACTCCGTCGCGCATCGGTACGAAAACGTCCCTCTCTACGATCACGTTACTTTCATTCACACCAAATGCACCACGAGGCGCTATCGCGGCCTATAAGACGAGGTGTTTTAGTAAGCGGGGATCCCATACTCTGTCACTTAGTGTTAGGATATTTGAAGCTTATAAAATTACAGTTACTTTCTATGTGGAACTCAGGAGGGCTGGTGCGTCCATATTATCGTGATTAAACCCGGTTCATAGAGCTCTTCAATGTATTTTGAGGGGCTATCGGTATGGTGTCCTCATCGGTTCGATTGCCGAAGGAAAGCCCGTATAGTCTTTATTCAATGATTGGCCGTATCACTGGAGAGCTAGGCTTCAATCGTAGACCTAGACAATTCACTCAAATACCGCTTGATCAGATATTATCGAACACATCGGCAATACTAATAAATATTGCCCCAATTAAGCAGTTAAACGTATGCTGACCTGTGACGAGTTGCTTGGCGTCATCAGGATAGGTCGTAGGAACGGAAAAATAAGATTGCTGTCGAACGTAAAAAGGGGGTTGCTTTTCGCCGCTTTTAGCTATACTAAGAGAGGAAATTTTATAAGGAATCCAGTAGTCCTGAAGGCACTCAACCCTATTCTGGATTACCTGAAAGATGATAAGACGGAGGTACTTGCTGGCTCTTCTAATTATGGAATAGGAGTACAAGCGACCCGAGGCTCAGATATAAAAAGAGTTTCTAGGTCTGAGACAGATAACCGATATTTTCCTATGCGCCTTAAAGAATACGTTTACCGGTGCTTGAACAAGTTGTCCAGGAGTCCTGAAATAAAGAGGGAGGTCAATCCTTTGAACATACACATCTTGAGGCTATTGGTTAAGATTCCAGTTGAGGCGAGTAGTAATCTCCTCTCAGCCGCCACGAGGGTCGTAAGGGAGGTAATGGAGGCTATGAGTCCCAAGCTTAGGTTGATGAGAACAGGGTTGACCCATGCATGGAAGAATAGTCAATTAGCTCAATTATGGGGACATAAGGATGCGTTGAGGTGGAGAGATGACCCCGCATACTCGTTGTACTGGGGGGCGACCATAATGAACTGGCCGAAGGCCTTTGATACTCCTACGTAGGATAGCTGAGAACTTCTGTGAGCCCCTCCCCGTTCACGGATAAGGCGATGATAGTCGGTATAACGGGTCGTTTTTCAGGCCGACATTACGAAAGACCAATGACTCATTGGACAGAAACATAGAATTGATCTCTGGTGAAACATTGCAGGAAACTTTTGACTTGCATTTCAATGAGGCGGTCCGCATTGGATAATGCACAGTTTCAACTTTTGAGTGAGATAGAAAAGCTACTGAGAGAGTATTATGAGAAAGAGCAAGATAGGCGTCCATCAAATCGATATGAGATAAGAACTAACAGCGTGCTTTTTGATCATCGTGAGGTGATATCAGCACTTAAAGTACTTCTCAGTGGTTGGATCACACAAGGTCCTTTAACTATAGAACTTGAAGAAAAGTTTGCGAGATATTATGGAGTAAAACACGCAGTATCTGTTAACTCAGGTTCGTCAGCGAACTTGGTGTCCATTATGGCGCTAGCCCATGACTCGCTGGGAAGCGAAAGAATAAAGCCAGGCGATGAGGTGATAACGTCACCCGTAACGTTCCCCACGTCGGTTTTTCCGATAATACAAGCTGGCGCTATACCCGTATTCATTGATGTGGATGAGACGATGTGCATGAGCGCTGATCTCGTTGAAGAAGCAATCTCTGACCGCACAAAGGCCATTTTACCAGTCCATCTTCTTGGTCATCCATGTGATATGCCCAAAATTCTCAAACACGGGTATCCTGTAGTTGAGGACGCTTGCGAGAGTCATGGTGCGGAATGTTACAGCAAAAAGGTTGGAGCGTGGGGAAAATTAGGTACGTTCAGCTTGTTTGCGGCTCACCATATAACGATGGGCGAGGGAGGGATGATAGTGACCAATGACGATACGATAGCCGATTTAGCTCGCAGCATTAGGGCATTTGGTAGGGTCATCGACGTGGCTAGAGATCCATATGCGGCGCAAGAGTTGGGCACGCGTTGGAAAGAGTTATTTCCGGAGCTCGGACCATTTGATATAAGACAAACCTATGATAAGCTCGGCTATGGGTTAAAGATTACCGATATACAGGCTGCTATTGGATTAGAGCAGTTGAATAAGCTCGATAAATTTATAGAAGCTCGGAGGAGAAATGCAGAGTACCTCAGAAAGGGGTTGGAAGAGTTCAACCACCTGATCAGATTACCAATAGAGAAAGATTGGGCTAAACATACCTATCATCACTTTGCTATCCTGGTCAGAGAGGACGCACCGTTCACAAGGCTAGAACTCGTTAACTATCTGGAAGCAAATGGTATAGAGACTAGACCCATTGAAGCTGGTAATATGGTTGATCAGCCTTGCATGAGAGGAGTTCGATATAGAGTCGTAGGCAATCTTAGGAACTCTCAGCTGATAAGGAAGAACGGATTCTTCATAGGCTGCCATCCAAGCTTGTCTAAAGACGACCTCGATTACGTAATTTTAACATTCGAAAACTTCTTTAGAGGTTACCGCTAGATTCAATGTTGAAAGTTCTTAAACAGAGTTAGATGTTGGGGTATAGACGGTGGGTCGTCGTTGGGCTCACTGATCAACGAGTTCAACCAAGGGTAAGACGTGGCGGGGACCAGGACCGCGATTATAATAATAGCCTATTTGATCGGAATATACATTGGACGCGCTGATCCTGAAAGCCAACATCTTATGAGGCATACACAATGCTCGAAGTTAATGTCGTGCCTTGAGGTGATCATAGGGAATTGCCCGAGAGGTTTCTGTGTGCCCTAAACCCAGCCCATCTAATGTTGTGATGACCAGTAAGTCTAACCGAGTGATTGTATTGGGCGCTTCGCTTGCGAAAAAGGACGGTATCTCAAGAATAGTCTCGGACCTTAGCGCGTTTCTTAAGGGACGATTAACGATTATTACGGACAGGTATCAACCATCCAGTACTTTTAGGGTGAGTGAGGAGAGTACCATAATAGAGTGCGGAATGTTATCGCTGAAAAATGATGTACTGAAGTACCTCCTCCCATTTATATTCAATACTGTTAAGATGGTCGTTCTATTAATAACAATGGCTGCAAAATCAAGCGCTACAAGGCGTGATTTAGTTCTAAACACGCATACGTTCAAGGCGTTGATAGTAGCAGCCATTGCAAAAATAGCCCTGTTACGTCCCTCGAATGTTCGTCTTATTAGCGTCATTTACGACCTAGATGATTTCTTTTATTTTAAAGAGAGATTTAGAGGGATCTTCATGCTATTTTTATTGTTATTTCTACGGTTAAACGTGGTAGATCGTATAGTGGTTTTGGACAACAGGGTCGCTAAATCAATTGGAGAGGTAATACGACCTATTGGTGACAAAAAGATCTCTGTAATCAGAGTCGGAGTCAGCCCATCGCTATTAAAGCTAGCTGAAATGAATAATTTGTCTCCCTCACAAGAGATATCTCAATTATTAAGAGGGGCAAGCGGGGGTAAAATCAAGCTCTTCTTCCACGCAATATTAATACCTCGTAGGAGGCTGGAAGATCTGTTGTATGCGCTTAACTTGGTCATAAAAACTAGAAAAGACGTAATACTGTTTATTGGAGGTTCCCTAAAAACTGACACTAATTATACTAATTACATTTTTCATCTTGTTGATAAATTATCATTAAATGAGTATTGCGTTTTTCTAGATCAATTGTCAGAGACGGACCTTGCTTACATGTACAAAACAATCGATATCTTCATTTTTCCTTGTGCGAATCAAACATGGGGCATCGCTCCGTTGGAAGCGATGGTCTTCGGAAAACCGTGTATCGTCTCAACCGGTTCCGGTGTGTCTGAAGTATTGACAGAGGATCTTGCACTTTTAGTGCCTCCATTTAGCCCTGAAAAGATTGCCGAGGCCGTTTTAAAACTTATAGAATCTGAAGAACTTCGAAATAGGATAGGTTCAGATGCTAGGACTCACGTGTTGAAGAGTTTGACTTTTGAGAGGACGGTGGATGAACTTGTTAGCTTATTCAATGAACGCGTATCCTACTCAAAATGACGTCATGCCTCAAATATCTTTAATGGGCCGTTGATGAAGGGCGTTGTACTTCATGGTGGATCGGGCACTAGACTTAGACCCTTTACATTCATTGGGCCGAAGCAGCTTATGCCAATCGCCAATAAGCCAGTCTCGGAGTACGTGGTGAGGGACTTAGTAGCCTGCGATATTAAGGAGATAGCGATAATTTTAGGCGGCACTCATCCTGAGCGCGTAAAAAACCATTATCGGGATGGCTCTTCTTACGGGGTGAAGATCACGTACATAGATCAAGGGGAACCACTGGGCATAGCTCACGCTGTAGGTCTTAGTAGAGATTTCGTTGATGGTGATAAATTCGTTGTATATCTTGGTGACAACATGATTCAGAACGGCATCAAACCTTACCTAGAGAGATTCATCGCGAATGATTACGACGCTATGGTCCTGCTTAAAGAAGTTGCGGACCCCAAACAATTTGGAGTGGCAGAACTCGATGACAAGGGTAAGCTAATCAGATTGGTAGAGAAGCCGGAAGATCCGCCCAGTAATTACGCACTCACGGGTATATACTTCTTCACTCCCGTAATCTTCAAGGCCATAGGACAACTGAGGCCGAGCTGGAGGGGCGAGCTTGAGATAACTGACGCTATTCAAAAATTAATTGATTGGGGTTTCAATGTAGGTTATGAGTTCGTGAAGGGTTGGTGGGTTGACACAGGGAAGAAGGACGACATACTTCAGGTCAACGCTCTCGTGTTGGATGAGAGGGGTAGGCGAGAGATCAGAGGTGAGACTTTAAACTCCTTAGTCGAGGGTAGGGTCGAAATCGCAGAAGACACTAAAATAATCAATAGCACAATTAGAGGACCAGCTATAATAGGTAGTGGTTGCGTTATAGAGAACTCCTACATAGGACCTTACACGAGCATTTGGGACAACACAACCGTAATTAATAGCAGTGTCGAGTACTGTGTGATTATGAAGAACGTTGTGATAAGGAACGTTGAGAGGTTGGAGGAGAGCTTAATAGGCAACTACACCAGGGTTGAGACGCGGTATAGCAATAGGAGGGCACTAAAGCTCCAGGTGGGGGATTACTCCGAGGTACTACTCTGATGAGTGATTAGCATGTCAACCAAGATAGAGGTCAAAAATCACGCACTCGACGGCTTCAGGACTTACGAACTAAAGTTAACACCGGACGAGAGGGGCTTCTTCGGAGAGGCCCTCAGGATGGACTGGAAAGAGCTCGTCGGTGATGAGTGGATAGTCCAGGTCAACTTAAGCCACAGTTACCCAGGGATAGTGAGGGCATGGCATAGGCATGAGAGGGGTCAAGTCGATTATTTCCTAGTCATCAGGGGTGCGATGAAGATATGCGCTTATGATGAGAACACCAGAAAGCTCGTCGAAGTAATAGCTAGCGCGGAAAAGCCCTCCATCATCAGAGTACCAGGACATTACTGGCACGGTACCAAGACCATAAGTAACGAGCCAACCCTTACGGTATACTTCGTTACAAAACTTTACGATTACAAAAACCCGGATGAACTGAGGAGGCCATGGAATGATCCGGGCATTGTCCCATTAGAGATAAACGGCAGAAAGGATGACCCCAGGATAGGCAAACAATGGGACTGGTTTTATCCGCCACATAGATGAGGGTCGTAATTACGGCGGGTAACAGTCTATCACAACAGCGACACCATCTTAAATTTTTGTTATAAATGAGACAAAGAGAATTAGTCAAGGATGGAAAACTCACCCTTTGTTAGCATAATAATACCCAACTATAATGGAAGGAGGTTTCTACGCGACTGTCTCTCGTCTATCTCCGCGATTGATTATCCTACCGACAGGTATGAGGTTATACTCGTAGATAATGGGTCTACTGACGATAGCGCCTCATACGTGACTGAGGAGTTTCCTTGGGTGAAGACGATTCGCTTAAGTGCAAATCACGGCTATCCTGGAGCATGTAACGTTGGTGCAGAGAAAGCTGCTGGGGATTTATTTGTGTTTCTTAATAACGACACGATAGTTGATAAGAGTTGGTTGCGTGAACTCGTGAAAGTTGCTTTAACTTCCGATAAAGTAGTAGTGTGTGGTAGTAAAGTGTTACTGATGGAGGATGGTATGCCACAGTATGCTGGCGGTTTCATCAGTTTAATCGGTGGAGGAATATTTTACCCCTTGAGGGAAACTGGGAAGAACCATTACTTTGTAGGGACTATTTACGGAGCTTCATTTCTCATTAAGAGAGACGTTTTCAAGATGTTAGGTGGGTTTGAGGACTATTATTTTGTTTACTCTGATGAGATTGATCTCTGTTACAGGACATGGATGTGCGGTTACTCTGTTGCGTACTGTCCCAGCTCTATCGTCTACCATTACGGTGGTGGGACGGCGAGACGCTCTTATACAAAGCACAAAAACGTCCTTTTTCAGATGCTGAGATCACCGTTATATGCTTATCATGGAAATAGAAACTCCTTGGTAAACATTTTAAAGAACTTTGAACCGAGGTACGTGCTAATTGGATTAACACTTTTTTCGATCTATATTAGTGCGCAGTTATTGTCTAGTTTAATTGATAAAAACAAAACTAATATGCTTGCGATTTTAAAGGCCATAAAATGGGTACTTGTGAATTTCAGATTTATAATGCGTAGACGCTCATTAGTCCAAGCAAAACGCGTAGTGAAGGATAGGGTACTGATCGAAAGCGGCGTGATTACGTCTCCTAAAAGGATGTTGGCGATAAGACGTTTTGGAAAAAAGTTTCATGCTAGGTTGTGAGGACGTGTATGAAGGTGGAGAAGTACGTTACTTCATCTATCGAAGAGCGAGATATGTGATGGATAATGGAAAAGTTCTTGGTCACGTTCTCTCCTTCCTAGATGGTGGAAGCCGAATATATGAGAGTCTTAGTTACTGGAGGTAGCAGTCTACCAGGCTTCAGAACAATAAGGGCCCTTTTGAGACACGGACATCAAGTGGTAGCCGTTTGTCACAACAATGACGTTCTCATTAATGATGAAAAGCTGCTCAAAGTTAAGGCGGACATATGTGATTCGATGACTCTCGCAGATCTATTCGATAAATATCGACCTGAGGCCGTAATTCACATGGCGGCAATAGGAGATGTAGATCGATGTGAAAAGGAGAGACACGCTGCGTGGTCTGTGAACGTGGAGGGGACTGTGAACGTTGGAAGGCTCGCTTCTAAGCACGGAAGCTCTTTAGTTTATCTATCAACTGACTACGTATTCGACGGTGCTAAAGGTAGTTATGAGGAGGGAGAACCACCGCGGCCTGCTAACTATTACGGCCTAACCAAACTCTGCGGCGAGATAGCTTTATCCACGCTTACCACAGATGTGACCATTGTCAGAGCAAGCACAATATACGGATTCGGTCCAGGGAGACAGAACTTCGCTAAAGTACTTCTGGAGAGGCTTTCTAAACGTGAGAATGTTAATGCCGTAGTCGATCAGTATACCAGTCCCACCGAGGCGACCCTCTTGGCTGAAGCCATCACGGAGGTTTTAGAGAAACATATAACCGGCGTACTTCACGTTGTGGGTGAGAGGTTTAGCCGTTATGAGTTTGCCTTAAAAGTGGCGGAGGCGTTAGGTTTAGACCGATCGCTAATAGTTCCTGTTAAAATGCAGGACTTCAACTGGGCCGCTCCTCGTCCTAAGGACTCGAGCCTCAAATGCGATAAAACGAGGAGCATACTTAATACAGATTTTCACACGACTCTGATAGCGTTGAAAGCCCTTAGACAAGAGCTCTCGGAGGTGAGAGAATGAGAGTGTTCGTTACCGGCGGTGCTGGATATATTGGGTCGACTCTAGTGAGGTTACTTCTTAACCGGGGTTACGACGTTGTTGTACTGGACAGATTCTTCTTTGGTACCGACTCATTAGAGGGTGTGAAAGAAAACGTCAAGATGATAAGAGGAGATACGAGGTGGTTCGACCCAGACGTACTCCGGGGCTCAGATGCGGTTATCGATTTGGCGGCTCTCTCCAACGACCCCTCTGGAGAGTTAGACCCGGAGAAGACGCTCGACATAAATTACCGGGGGAGATTGAGGGTCGCGACCCTCGCCAAGAAACTTAATGTAAAGCGGTATGTGCTAGCGAGTAGTTGCAGCGTATACGGTTTTCAAGACGGAATTTTGAGCGAAGAGAGCCCGGTGAACCCATTGACGACATATGGGAAGGCTAACTTGCTAGCCGAGAACGAGATACTGCCTTTAGCCGATAGAGCCTTCTGTCCTACGGCCCTCAGGCTCGCCACTGTATATGGCCTGAGTTATAGAATGCGTTTCGACCTCGCTATCAACGGTATGGTTAGGTCACTTTACATGACAGGTACCATACCCGTTATGAGGGATGGGACGCAATGGAGACCGTTTGTTCACGTCAAAGACGCTGCATCTGCTTTCATAAAGGTCTTAGAGTCGTCTGAGGACGAAGTTGTCAGCCAGGTCTTCAACGTTGGAAGTGATGAGCAGAACGTGCAGATACTTCAATTAGCTAAAATTGTAGCTGAGGCGTGCGGACAAGAAGCGCGGTTCGAATGGTATGGATCACCGGATAGAAGAAGTTACAGGGTTAGCTTCAGTAAGATTAGAAATGTATTGAGGTATCGGACTCACTTCGAGATAAGTCGGGAAGCTAAAGAAATACATGAAGCTCTGAAAAGCGGCATTCTTAACCCTGACGATCGGCGGTGGATAACTGTGGACTGGTATAAACATATCTTAGAGGACGCTGAACTTGCGAGAAGGGTCTCTCTGAATGGAGTCATTCTTTGATGAAATTATTAAAAATGATGAAATGAGAGCCCCTCGAATACTCTTTCACCGTTTAGGGCAAACTAGTGCTTGCGTTGTTTAGTACGGACATGAACGCACCCTTTGCGATAGAGGTCCTAGCTATCCTTGTTACAAACATAACTACTTCGTTGAAGGAGAGAGAACAAGTCTATTAATAGCAACAAACACATAAAAATAAGCTCTCATTAAAGGTACGTTATGAAGGACGGTGGGGAGCTAGTAAAGTACTTGTCTTTAGCAATCTCTGTACTAGTCGGGTTAACTCCTATCGTCGTTGCGTTTCACCAACATAGCTGGAACCTCCAAAGCCTCATTACTCCTATTTACTCCCCGCCTAGAGTGGACTACTCGATTGAGATAAAGGAAGCAGTCATATCTGAGCGAGAGCGAGTGGTTCAATTGACCTTTGAACTCAGTAACTTGGGCGATGTTGGATTTTCGGTGAGGGAGTTGAGAGGTAAGGCGGTCTTAGCTGGGGAAATAACAACGCCCATCGAATTAACTCAGGCCATTGACTTACCCCCAGCCACCAGAGGCACGATGACTATTAAGCTGCCTCTCGACGAGTCGGCTGTCCTCAAACTCGTACCCTTTATCATGACTAAAGAGAGAATAACGGTAGAGATAACTAGTTCATTGAACGTCCACGTGTTGAGTTCAATGGTTACTGTGCCTTTTCGCACGTCATTAACTATCGAATCTTCTAAATTACACACGACTGATAGGCCATGAACTTACTTCATATACTAACCATCAACCGTAGGCTAAACATTGTTGCGTTAGCTAGCTCTCTGCTTTTACTCTATGTGGCCCTCTCCGAAGACCCATGGTGGGTGGTAACGGGAGGGAGTGAAGAGAGTCCCACTTTCGTCGTTAAGATCTCTCCATTTATCTTTGACATGAGCATATTGGAGAAGGAGGTGCTGATCCTCATTATCCCGTACCTTAACCTCGCGGCCAAACTAACGCTTCTACTCACCTCTTTAATGATGCTGGTGGGGTCTTTCATGGTAAAGAAGAGGTGGTCAAGATACCTTGTGAGCACTAGAGGAGCTACTTTTCCGATAGTCTTCCTCGTGGGGCTCTTTTTGGGGTCTTTTGTAGCGTCGTCGTATATCGGTTTCAGTATCCCAATAGTTGGCGAGTTCACAGTAAATTTCACTATACCTTATGGAGAAGGACTTATCACTGTTATTACACCATCGAAGGCCTCACTGACGGGGATGTTTTGGATTGCGGTCGCGGTCGGTCTAAGCTCGTTGCTAGGTAAATTAATTCATAACAGGTCTCTTCGATAGATTTGACGATAAAAGTGAGAAAGCAAAATATTTTGATGGTATCAGCTTTCCCTCCCGATAAAGGGAGATTGAGCGAATACGCCGCGGCTTTGATAGGTGAGCTGATTAAGAATTATGATAACATACGTGTAGAGATATTGTCTGATTCGGGCTCCCACCAATCTGACAGGATTACGGTAAAGACGTCATGGCGCGCGGACGACGTCATTAGCGTACTGAAGTTGTGGACCAGAATAATCTCCTCGAAAGTCAAACTTGTTCACTTTAACCTACACATGGCGGTATTTGGGAGAGGTAGAGTAGTTAATTTCTTTGGACTACTATCAGTATTTATCGCTCGGATGTCTGGAAAGAAGGTGATAACAACGCTACATAACATTCCTGCTGGGATAAGGTTGGAATCTGTAGGAATAATTGCTAATACTATTGTGAATAGAATAGGGCTCTGGTTGGCTACTGTGCTTGTTGTAAAGAGCTCTCATGTTACTGTGGTAAAGATGAAGAGTTATACAAGTATTGTAGAGCAGTTGTATGGCGCTAAGAGGGTCGTATGGATTCCTCATGGGGCATGGTTTACAGACAAGCAACCTACCTGGCGCTATAGCGGTAAGGGAAACATACTCTTCTTAGGATATATAACACCTTATAAAGACCTCCACGCTTTGATTAAGGCTGTGAAGAGAATAGCAGAGAAGAGCAAGGTTAAGCTTTTAATTAGTGGGGATGTTCATCCGAACTTCCGCGAGGAGGGACAGAAACTATTAGAATCGATTAAAGATGACCCTTGTGTACTATTCTTAGGGTATGTTCCAGATAACGCTCTACCTGAACTTATAAAAGAGATAGACGTAGTTGTGTTACCCTACAGGACCTCAACAGGTACGAGCGGAGTAGTACACGTGTTAAGCGCCCTTGGATGCCCATTTGTCGTCTCCGACACCCCGGAATTTAGAGAACTTGAAAGAGAGGGAGCGGGGTTTCTCGTAACCCCACTTGAACCAAATAGGCTCTCAGAAAGCATAGAGAGAATACTCTCCAATCCAGATCTTGCTCATGAACTATCATGGAAGTCTGTTAAATTCGCTCATTCTAGATCCTGGCAGAACGTAGCTAAGGCATACATGCAGCTGTACTCTGAGTTGATTAAGAACTGAAAACATGTTCGATCGTTTCAAAATAAACCTTGTGGTAGCAGCCGTTCTTACTGCAGTAACTGCTGAGAGTTTAGTGCAATTGACTCAGATTTATCGGTTTAGCTATGATGCGTATACGCACGTTTTCTTCGCAGATCACTACAGGAGAGATTGGTTTAATCTCTGGGATGATAGATGGTATGGAGGGGTCAGCGTTACCACATATCCGCCTCTCACCCATCAGTTAATGGCCCTCATAAGCTTTCTTCTTAATCTTGAGATGGCTTATCAGGTGATTGCGATTCTCGCATATGGTTTGTTGTCTTACTCGATATATCTATTTTCAAGAATATTTCTTACAGAGGGGGAGGCTCAATACACGGCATTTGTGGGCTCCCTGCTTCCAGCAGCAGGCCTCGTGTTAAACGCTTTCGGTCAATTACCGACTGTTTTCTCAACAGCATTAGCATTGATAGCTGCTTACAAATATAGTAAGTACTTGGAAGATGGATCTGTGAAGAACCTGGTTCAGGCGAGTCTGTGGACCTCATCATCAGGTCTGGCTCACCACTTTACATTCCTCTTCTTTGTTCCGTTAACTCAGTTAACCGTACTAATCCTATTCTTAAGGAGGGGAAAGTTCATGGTCAAAAGGACACTTCTCCATTTATTGTTGACGGCCGCTGTCCTTGTTCTAATATTATGGCCTCTAATTAATTCTGCAACACAGGCACTATCATTGAAAGAGATACCGCATGCTACGCGAGAAAATCTTTTCTTAAATTTCATATCTTTAGCTGTATTCTTCTGGGGCGTCTACAGTTTCACAATTTTACTTTTACCAAACGCTATTGCCATAGCGCTGAGGAGGAGGGACCTATTACCTTTATTGGCACTCTTTATAGTCCTATTTTTATTCGGACTCGGCGGGACGACTCCGTTACCGAGACTGGTGCTTGGATCACTATGGCAAGTACTAACATATGATAGATTTGCGTTCTGGGCTATGGTGACTTACTCCCCCTTCCTTGGAATCATGTTAGCGGATGCAGATATCTTTACCAGAAAATACTTCTGGGGGGATAGATTAAATTCAAAAAAGGGCCCTGTTAAGACTCTTCTCATAATGTCTTTTTTTGTGGGACTGATAATTTCTTTTGGTATCGTCTCAGGAAGTGTTGTCATTCTTGGTCTTCAACATGAGGACCTTCTTAGTTCAGATCAGTTGGAGAGATTAGCGAGTTTTTTGGACACTAATTCCGAATGGAAATATATAACGTTAGGTCTAAATAGTCAAAGGTTTTTGCTCAGCGCAAAGACATCGGCTACAACACTTGATGGTGGATACAATCATGCAAAGACTAATCCCTTGCTAACGGAGAGTGGGGTCGAGAGTTTAGACGCTGCCAAGCATTTTCCAAATGGATTGTCGCTCTTGAAGAAAGTGCTGAGGGAGGAGTCTAACAATGGCTTAAAATACGTTATATCAGCAGATAGATATTATGATTATATATTAAGAGAGAATGGCCTGCGGCCACTATTTACTCTGTATGGTCCAAAGAACGTGACTGTTTGGGAGATACCATATGCTATGTCTATAAAGGGAGAGCCAAGTCATAAAGAATCCTCCAACATCGTAGTGACCGCGTTATGGTCCTTGGGTCCCTTGACAATTTTAGCCGCGAGCATAATTCTCGGAGTTTTTGATAAAGGATTGAGAAGATGGAGTCACTAAATCTTCAGAGAATATTCATCCGGGAGAACATCATCAGGTACGCTCTCCCCATAGCGTCGGCAACGTTATTGATGACTGTGATCATATTCATCCTCGGAGAGCCTTTTTTCAATACGCCGTACCTGCCTGGTAATCGAGGGTCAATAGAGTACGCATATCTCACAGGGGTAGCTGAAAAGATGGGCTTCGGCCGCCCCTATACATTCTACTCATTGTTGACGCACTCCTTAGCTTTGTTTATGGATAATTTATTAGATGCAGCAAAGATTTCAGCGTTAACGCTCCTCGCTATCTATCTAACAAGTACGTACCTCCTCGCATCTCTTTATTCTTCACGCTGGATAGGCCTTCTCGCTCTTCTAAGCGCGTTCCTACCACCCGTCTATGATACGCTCTTCAAGGGCGACTACATGTCTTTAAGCGTAATTACATTCACCGCACCTTTACTCATCGGATTAACTTTACTCTACCGCGAATCTCATATGAGGAGGGGGATGGTCTTTGCATCGTTAGGGGTATTGGCTCTTCCATTTAGCGACCCGACCTTGCTGCTTATGATTACCATAGCTATTCTTCTCTCATTAACGACACTATATATGTTAAAAAGACGTTTGCTGGTTCATGTTATTACACTGGGTTCACTTTTGGCTGGGACGTCCTCCCTCTCATTCACGCTAAACGCCTCGTTTACGGATGAATTATGGAAAACTAATCCGTTGGATCACCTGACATCCAATGTAGTAATTACTTCAGCGCTTATAGTCGCTGCCTCTGTGGGTGCCCTCAGCTTATATCAAGTTGGGCGTAAGAGAGAGTTGAGTCTAATTCTCGTCTGGATATTGGTAGTAATCGTGTCCTCACCGTTCCAACCAATGATCTTGGTAACTCTAATCCCGGTCCTGTCAGCTCTCTCATCCTCTCCTTTAATCTATTGGAATGAGGCAATAAAAGTTAGAAAAGTAGCTAAAATTGAGGAGACGCCTTATTATGAGCTAGAGATAGACCATACTCAAGTCTTAAGATGTATTACTGCCGTCATGCTGGCCTCGTTACTGGTTTTAACCGTACCGTTGGCTATTGCGTCAGGAAATAATGAGACTCAACACGCTCATAAGGTAAAAGAGGTGGAGGAGGCTTCCAAATTTCTTAAGACTATCTCGAGGGGGGAGCTTATTGTTGCTCACCCTTCCATTGCTAACTGGTTATCTGCTTCGTCAACTCTAAAGGTCCTGCCCACGGTAAACTCAGAGTCGTTCGAGATTGCAGATCTTTTAACCTCGTCAAGCTTTAGGGTCGTTACCCAGTATCTCAAAATCGATGATAGGGAGCCTTTCTCGGCAGCTAGGGCGCCTCTCATACAAATATATGATGGGAAAAGATACAGACCTTTCCTGTATATTGATGACTCTTATATTAAAATAACTCTGAGGGGGCCTGAGGGCAAAGATTTCACTGAAAGCCCTTACAAGGCTCGCTTCCTTGGGTACAGATGGAACGAGACTGAAACGGAGATATTGCTCGCGTTAAGGTTCCAGTCAGCTGGTCTGTTTATAAATAAAAGCATCGTCGTGAGTAAGTATGATGCAAAAGTTAAGATTGAATACAGCGCCAGAGTCTTTAAGCAAGGGTATAAAGTAGTTTCCCTCATGCTAAATGTCTATAGTGTTGTCTTGGCTGAACTACCGCAGTTAACCATAGAAGAGACAAGGGGATATATGAAGATCGATGAGCATCTATTTCTCATTGATTATTCGGGAAATCTGGTAAAACTCTCTCATGATAAGACTAAGGATCAAAGGTTCACGGTAGGGCTTTTCCAACCTTCTACCGAGTTTACCGTGAAGGGGGCTGTAACTATCAGTTCACCTACAGCGTTGAGCTCTGGACGTAAGCCGTGGTACGCATCCTTTATGGATTTGGTTGAGAAGCTGGCTGTGAAGTACGTGGTCATTCCGAAAGAAAATAGAGATTTTCTCAAAGACGCACTACCCGTTGATGTAGAGAACCTCGTAGTGAAAGACTCGTTTGTAAGATACATAATAAGTAGTGAAGGGAAGTTGTACCACGAGGCTCCAGCCTATGCTCTCGTTCTAAATGAGACTATAAACCCAGAAATGAGGGAGGTCTGGTATAAGACCGCTGGCCTTAACATCAAAAAGGTCATAAGAGCGTCAGACAGCACGAGTGTTGACATTACTTATGAGGCCAGACCTCATAAGAGAGACACGTATCTTATCGCATCGACGTTGTCTATATGGATTGATTGGAATAGGTTTGTTCTCCTCTTCAGAGTTGACGAAAGTAACAAGACCTTGAAGTTATCCCTCGACTCGGCTACATTTACAATTCGTATTAAGGGAAATGTGACGGGCGTCGTGATGGAGTTGCATCCTGAATACAAGCAGAGCAGGATCTTGGTTACTTACTCTCTCAATCCAGAAGCGGCTATGTTTGGCCTTTCCATAGAATCTAACAACCCCCTAATCGCCAAATATGAACCAACGACAAGGCCCGAGATGAGAGAGGAGGACGTTTTGACAATCCTTACTGAGGAGGGGTTCTTTAAACCTTTAAAGGAGTTGAATCTTTATATAGTATTCGAGATAACTCCGCCATAACGTGAATAAATTGAAGAGACTTGGTTATTATGAGTTTGCAGTAGTCATGCTCATAATAGTTGCGAGCTTCTTGCCTCTAATACGCACTGAGGACGTCTGGAGCGGTTTCGGTAGCCACGGATCCCATTTCTATAAGAGTGGTTTCTATGAGTTATATTACTCCGATCATACTTCGGGAGTGGGGAAACCTGAGATTTACTTAACAAATGGGCATGATAGAACACCCCTTATTGAGTTCAGTGACCACACCTCTTGGATAGGCTGGCTCAATCTTTACTATGACTTTGAGGTAAGAGTAAAAACGCATGATTCAATTCTAGAGGCAGCATATAATGGAGGGGGGGTTGAGTTAATTAAAACCGTAGAGCCTGGCGAAAAGTACATCAAGGTCAAATACTATTCAAGTAACCCTCAGGCAAATCTTACCGTATCGCTATGGAGATGGTATTTCGAAGATGTTAGTGGAATTACCAAGTACAATTGGAGGGTATCAAAAATCCAACCCGTTAACGAATTGAGATTCTCTTTCCGCTCGTCCGAGACTATCTGCGAAGCCAAGCTACTCATCTACCCTCTCCCTAAAGAAATATTAGTTAATGGTGACCAGTTAGGAATAGACAAGATAGTTTTGTCTTTTGAGGCTAAAACTGTTGAGTTAGCGCTGGAAGCTGACACAGGCTGTCTCAACAACAGCATAACGCTCTCATCAATGTACATCTATCCGATCATAGCAGGTGTTCTCTCAGCAGGGTATCTGGTGCTCAATCGATTTTGCAATAACGTAAGAACCATAGATCGCTGGAGTAAGGTCTTCGATTCCTCGAGCTCGAGAGTGCTAAGAGAGCCGCTGTTTTTAGCTTTGGCTAGTGGAATGATTAGGCTAGCTTTAGCCCCTTTTTCATGCATACATGGGATGTCACGACCGTCCAAGAATCAATGGAGGACTTTCTCTCTGGGAGAAATGTCTATGAGACTGTGAGCGAGAAGACGGAGATGCTCAGAGAACTCAACGGTGTTGATGCCAGCTACGAGGGATACACCTATCTTCCACATCTTCTATTTATCTACGCCCCGTTCTACTTCATATACAAGCTTGTAACTGATGGGAGACCTCCGATTTCCGGCGGACACTTTGAAGGACCGTTTATGTTAATCGAACCCAACATTTATGTCTTCTTAGTTCTGATCAAGGTTCCGATAATCATAGCGGATGCCGCAATAACTTACACGCTAGCTGTGAAATCTCACAGGATAGGGCTGATCTATGCGTTTCTCCCCTATTCTATAACAATAACTTCGATATGGGGAGCCTTTGATCCATTAGTCGGACTCCTCTTACTTCTGACAGCTATGAATCTAGATAAACGGCCGTTGGTAGCAGGTCTGCTCTTCGGGATTGCAGTTATGAAACTATATGTGATCGTTACTTTACCAGCTATTCTGCTCTATTTCTCCAAGAATAGGAGGAACCTCGTCGTATTCCTAATAGGCCTGACGGCCTCTCAGATCCCTACGCTATTGTTCCTCATCCAGAACCCTGAGACCATGTTGAATAGTATATTGTTCCACACCTCTAGATCTCCGGGTGGTGTGAATTTTCTTCATTTAGCGCCGAAACTTTATAGTTATGATTTGCAATCGTTTGTCAATAAGCTTGCCCTTTTAACCCTCGGTATAGCTGTTTCGGTACTCGCCCTCAAGTCCGGTAAGGGGTTCGGTAGGTACCTAGTCCCTTCTCTAGCCGCTTACATGGCTATTGGGCCAGTAACGAATGAACAGCACTTATCTAGTATATTGCCTCTCCTCTTTTACAGGGGAAGGTCGTTACTAGCGTTGTGGCTTTCTTATGCTTATCTTTTTTACGCATTACTATACTCGGGGCCTGCATACTATACACGCCCAATATCCGCTATTTCAGAAGATTTAAATGACATTCTGTTGATCATAAACCAATCGTGGTACGCTATTTTCGCCGATATAACTTCACAACTGCTTTATGGTTTAGCCGTAATTTGCTCGTTGACACTCTTCCACGCCATAAAAGGTTTCGTTCAAAAAGTCGCTGCATAGTTCAAGAGAGTTTTTTGTGGGAAGCCCAATGATCAGGATTGGGATTCGGATAAGACTGACATTGAGTCCCTAAAGTAGGCTGACTTGTAAATGAGTCTACAAGTTATATTCCTGTCTCTAACCTCTAGGGTCAGTGTAATAATAATTGCCCTATTAGCTTCTCATTTTTTAATAATTAGGCAAGTTAGTTCGTGGAGCGTTGATGTTCCATTAGTTGGTTTGTTTGTTCGCTGGGATTCTGCATATTATCTGACGATATCTCAGCATGGGTTTGTAGAGGAAAACCTGTGGGCGTTTAGACCGATTTACCCTCTATTTTTAAGAGCTGTCACTTTGACAAATCAACCCACATGGGAGTTTTTATCCATTGTAGGCTTCGTAGTGAGTAACGCATTTTTCGTCTTAGCAGTCTACTACCTGTATAAACTAACTAGTCTACTTTTTGACAAAAACACATCATGGAACTCTGTGAAGTTCTTTTGTTTAGCGCCCGGCACCGTTTATTTTTCAGCCATCTACCCAGACTCGATGTATCTATTTTTCTTGTTTTCTTCTTTCTACTTCTTAGAGAAATCAAAGTATCACATTTCAGCGCTTTTTATGACGCTCGCAGTCTTGACTAGGCCTGAGGGCGTTTTGGTAAGCCTCGTGTATCTTTTTGTCAATAAAATTGAAATGAGAAAGAAAAAGATCAGAATATTGTTAGTCCGCAACGTACATTATGCTATAGGATTAATCCTAATATTTATGAGCTATCCGATTTTCGCTTTGGCTAGCTCAGATCTCTTTCGTCCCATTTACTCAGCCCTAAAGTGGGATACATGGACTATCGTTCAATTTTTGCAACCGTGGTGGACTACTGAACCAGATTTCTTTCCAGCTATTGCTGCATGGCTAACCTTATTATTGTCGGCCATCGCCTTCTCTTTTGGAATTAAATCATTCCTTCGTGATAATTTATCTAAATATTACATCTGGAGTTTATGTACATTTTTTGTTCTCGTATTTGTCGGTGATTTCCGTTCATTACCGAGGCTCTCTGCCCAGTTAATAGTTGTTTGGTGGTTTTTCTCACAGAATAAACTCCGCAAGGGGTGGTTGTTCTTGTTTGCTCTTTTATCAACCCTGAGCACTATACTGTTTATAACATGGCATCCGTTACTCTAATCTTGGTCTGGGTGTTATGAACGATACAGAAATAACATTAAGAGTGTTTGAACCGAGGGACTCCGAAAAAGTGATAGATTTCTTTACTAGACTGTCAGAGAATACGATTAGGAATTATACAAGATTCGGTTTTCCCTTAGACATTGATAGTGTTAAGAAACACTTAAGCTGGGTAACTGAAAGCGGATCCGAAATGGAGAAAATATTCATTGCAATAGTGGGCGATAAGGTAGTCGGTTTGGGTCACTTGACCTTTTTTCAAAAAACTTGGAAAAAACACGTTTGTACCCTAGGAATTGTCATCGAGGACGGTTGGCAGGGAAAGGGGATAGGTAAAAGTATAATGAATTACATGATATCTTTTGCTAAACAAAAAGGTATTAAAAAAGTGTGGCTTTCGGTATATGCTGATAATCTACGAGCGCGACAACTTTATGAGAAAATGGGTTTTGTTGTGGAGGGAATTTTTATCAATGAAGAGATATTTGGTGGGGTTGCGCGGCATGTTATATCGATGGCCCTATTTTTGGACGAAACATATAAGCCTGATAAGACGACAGGCTGATTTTATAGGATGGCTTAATGAGTAGTGGCTAAGACGAGAGATGAGAATTAAAATAACGTTTCATTTCATAAGAGAGGCGTTGCATAGCAGCGTAGCCGCTTTAATAATCCTTGCCGGTAGCGCTCTGCGCATTTACCTGGCCTTATTTAACCAATATATAGAGTATGATGAGGCCGTTTTTCTTGACATGGTCAGATTATTTTTGAATGGTAACATTATATATAGTGATTTTTTGTTATTCAAAACACCTTTACATGTTTTGTTCTCATCGATCTTTGTCATAGTTTTTGGTGATGCAATTTTATCCCTCCGGTTTTTCAGCATCTTCATGAGCCTCTTTACCATGTTGCTATTGTATGTGATAGTGAGATTATGGTTGAATACTCTGTATGCTCATATGGCATTGGTGTTTTATTCTTTCTCCCCTATCAGTATTGAATTTGATACAATTGGTAAGGCTGAATCGATGTTTGTTGCCTTCTCTATGCTCTTTTTTTATCTTATTTCAAGATTATTAATTTTCGGAGGTAAAAAAAATCTTGTTCTCTTGAGTTCTATCGCGGGTGCATTGTTAGTATTATCTCACGTTCGAGTCTTCATCCCTATGTTTTTAGGTGCCTTAATTTTCTTGATAATTCAAAGAAGATTTAAAACTGCGTTATTAATATTCAGTTTTACGTTAGCTTTTGCTACGATTTTCGTTTCACCATTTGTCATTCTAGCTCCATATGATTTCCTTCTAAATGTCGTTATTGTGGCATTGCTCCGGTATCACCCGTCCGTAGTCAGGCCTCTCGATATTTGGAGCCAGGCTTACTCTGTTTATCCACTTGAGTTCATGCTCGGTTTTGGTTATCTTATACCAATGTCTGTAATGTCTTTTATTTGGCGAAAAGAAAGTAAGAAAGAGAAGAAATTTGTTCAATTTGTGAGCGTTTTAGCAATCGCCCACATACTTTCGTTTACTTTCCTGTTCCCATTTCATTACGTGTACCTCATGTATGGATTTTTCTCCATCTTCGTATTGGGATTCGTTTCTTTGTTGGTACTGATCAACTCGTTATGGCGAGCATATTCCCGACGTAAAATTTTAAGTATATTTCTTTTGAGTCTAGGATTAATCTCTTTTGCCTCGGTTAGTATTATCGGACATAAGGAGTACGTTGAGTTCTTCTCTAGATATGAGTTCGCAACAAGCACCCAGGATATACCTGCGGAGAATATAAGAAATTTAACGAGAAATTTGTTTAGTAATAAAATATCATATGCTACGTTTGTCCCTAAATTCGCTTATTGGGTTGATGGGAAGCTCGAGTATTTGTCCAATGAATATAAGAGCCTTGATTCTATTGGAACTTTTGAGTTCTTCACTATCAAACGAGCCTTAAATGAAACCGGAGGAATATTAAACCAGTTATTCCTTATTCTGTTCAATAGGCAAGAGCTTCATAACAATTGGGCTAGATTACGTGGTGAGACTGTTAAATACATCATGGATGATTTAGTAAAAAGGGCCGAGGTCATAATATATAGTGAAGAAGTGAAATCATATATTCCGGAAGTTGATCTACTTTATATTCTATCAAATCACTATGCATTCCTTTATCAGGAGGGGCCGTATATAGTTTTTGTTAAATTAACCGAGTCTGGAGTTAACAGCATTAATCTGCTCTCTTTAGAGTGGATTCCTGAATCGTGGTTTGGGTTGAACAGGCCAGGGACCGATTTCGGCTTGAACCATGAGGGAGAAAATAAAGTGATTTGGATTAATTTCAAGAACAATACCGAACAATGGGTTCAATATAAAGTTGCTATAGAGGGGATCGAATTAAGGCCAAACATCTTGATGAGCGTAAAATTGAGTTCAAATTGTCCCCAGAATTCTGTCGTGTTCAACTGGGAAATTAAAACGGTTAAGGGAACTATTAGAAAAATATATTCAACTCCTCACATATTCGTAACACAGAAAGATGAAGAAATCAGATTGACATATGATCTAACATCCCTACTCAGTATAACTGCACGGGAAGAGGTTGATGAAGTTGTTAGGATGTATATTGGCTTTATAAATGTGTCCAAAAGAGCGTGTGAGGCGAGCTTCACTTTTAATGACTTGACGTTTCATTTAGAGAACTGACTTGGAGATCAGCTATAAATTGAATCTTAGAAATAAGATAATTTGAGTTGTACGTCTCAATTGTAATACCGACGATTAACGAGGCTCAGAACATTCCTGTAATATTTGAAAGGATCAAGAATACGTTGAAAGGCTACAAATATGAAATCGTAGTGGTCGATGATAACAGTTCTGATGATACAGTCGGTATAGCGACTTCGTTGGGAGCAAAAGTCATAAAGCATGACTTTAGGAGGGGAGTTGGTTATTCTGTTATGGAGGGGGCCGTGAATTCCCGCGGAGATATAGTCGTCATTATGGATGCTGACGGTAGTCATGATCCAGCTATCCTACCCAATTTGGTTAGAATGGTCGAAGACAAATATGATGTCGCGAAAGCATCACGGTTTATTCATGGCGGTCATATGGAAGAAAGAGTCATTTCAACAGTTCTGTTCAATATCATTGCGAAGATGCTTTTAAACATTAAGGTTAACGATATAACTGGAGGTTACCTTGCAGCTAAAAAAGAATGTTTCAATATACACCCTTTTTTTAACGATGGTAGGTGGATTCTTTGGTTCATGTTTTCGAACAGAACAAGGAAAATAATCGAGGTACCATATATATACAGAAAGCGAGTTACTGGTTATTCAAAGTATGGTGGAATTAAACATTTAAAAAGGGGATTTAATTATTTTTCTTGTCTAATCCACCTCTTAATGTTACGATTAATAGCATCAAGGTAAGTATGCATCCACAGATTTTTCCCTATGTAGATATTGCGCATCTGAATAAAGAGGCCTGTGAACCCTAAAGAGACTATCGAACTATTGATGCATCATGTTTCCGACTAATACGCCACATAAGGGTCGAGATGTAGAACGTCGACTCATAGAATTAGATGCTTTTAGAGGTTTTGCCCTACTTTTAATGATACTTATGCATAACATGTGGACGTGGGGGCCACCTAGTATTAGAGGTGGACTTTGGTCCTTAGGTGACCTGTACTTCGGAGCCTCGGCATCTATCTTCTTCGCTGCATCTGGTGCGGCAGCACATATCCACGTAAAAAAGTCCTTGAGATATGGGACACTCAAGGAGACCGTCCTATTTGCTATATCGCGCGCTGCACTACTTTACTCTATCGGTATAGCGTTCGAGCAGATCTGGCGCCCTCCTCCTTATTCATTGACCTTTTTCGCTGAATTAAATACAATTGCGGCGATCTCGGTGATCGTTCTTGTTCTAAATCTTTTTACTAAGACAACACAAGTACTCATCCTAATTTTGAGTGTGTTCTCTTATTTTCTACTGAGGTATGTTATCGTGCTTACTTCGTTGGGTGGTGGAGAATATGCATTTGTTCCATGGCTAACTGACAAACCGATTATCCAATTTAACACAGGTCACTTACTTTTTCAAGTCGCGCTAGAGTTTTGCTATTCAACTTTAATGTGGGGAAGCTATGGTGTTTTAGGAGCACTCCTTATTGCGTTTCACTTAACTAGTCACCAGATAGCCCGTAGAGTAGGAGCTGGTGGGTTAGCGTTAATGTTATTAGGTTACATTCTCCACGTACATTTTTTATCTCCATTCCAAAAGTGGCCGATGTCGATCAGCTATTTCTTCTTTGCAACGGGGTTCACCATGTTCGTTTTCTGGTCTTCAACGCTTATAGCTTCAAGCAGGTTCACCAGGTTCTCAGTTATCCTTTCTGCATTAGGGCGGAACACTCTTAGCTTCTATTTTTCTCATTATTTTATATTATGGTTCACAGAATTAATAGGATTCGTTAACCTAGTTTGGAGTATCCCAACCTCTATCGTAGGCTACTGGGTTTCTGCAATTTTAGCTGTGACGGTGTTGACGTTTACTGTGCTTGCGTACGTTTTTCGTAATTTCAATTTAATCAAGTCATCTAGGTTAAAACGATTACCTAATTGGACGTGTTTTCTTATTGCCATATCGGTTTCTATAATGATCGTATTGTACGTAGATTACGGTCAAACCATTACGAATGCCCTAGGGGTGTCTAACGAGTATCAGTATTTTCTTATAGATGTGGTGATAACGACTATATGGTACATGATCTTTCGCATTTTAAGAGTTTAACAGTAAAAGTGATTCGTGATTTTTTGACAAAAAACTCGAGATTTATCCTTCTTGAGTGATAGAATAAGCGCGTAACATACTGACACCACACATACCGCCGGTCTCTATTCGGGGTGGTAAAGTATTGAGTTTCGGTAACGTTCGTTTATGGAACCATCGTCTATTGTCACCCTGACCTCGAGCCTAAGCGCCTTCTCAGGGCATTGTTTGAAACCGCTTGGTGAATACTATGGTGTAATACACTTTCTCCTCTGAAGAGCTATGACGAGGAATCAATTCGGGTCCCTGTCTTTGATACTTAACTTGTTTTGGATACCATACTATTGCGATCGAAGAAATACGCTAGGTTTATGTTTCTGATACACATTATAAGTACTTTGAGTGAAGTAAGACATTGTTTTAAAATTCAACCCCCCAATTCTTACAAAAATATACTTAAATTTCAGTATATTAAAATAAGCACATTAGCTATGATCGCATGGTCTTATCCCGATATTGGTGAAGTGGAGCATCAAAAAATTATGGAAGTCATAAAAAGCGGTTGGTTGAGTCAAGGATCCATAACCAAACAATTTGAAGATGCTTTACGTGAAACCATAGGGGTTAATCACGCTATTGTAGTAAATAGTGGTACATCCGCTCTGATTGCTGCGTTATTGGCACACGAAATAGGACAGAGAGACGAGGTCATAGTGCCAACTTACACTTTCGCCGCAACGTGTAATGCCGTGTTGAGTGTTGGCGCTAAACCAGTTTTTGCTGACTGTGACCCGCATACGTTCAACGTATCACAAGAAACAATAAGAAAAGTCATCACAAGCAAAACTAAAGCGTGTCTTATAGTTGATGTAGGAGGGATGCCATGTGACTTGGATGGCATTAAAAAATTGTTAGAAAAAAATAACATCATCCTCATCGAAGATGCTGCTCAGGCTTTTGGCGCGATGTACAAAGACAAAAGGATTGGTTCATTCGATCATACCACCATCTTTAGTTTCCATATGGCCAAAATTATTACTACGGTTGAAGGGGGTTGTGTTGTTACAAATGACGATGAATTAGCCAATAAATTACGTCTAATTCGAAACCACGGAATGACAAGACCGTATGAACACGTCAATTATGGACTCAATTTTAGAATAACAGACATTCAATCAGCTATTGGTTTAGCTCAACTAGGCAAACTTTCGTCGTTTCTAAAACGTAGAGCCACCATTTCTGAAATCTACAAGAAAAATCTTAAAAGTGTCGTCGACTTTCAGTTTGTACCCGATTATGTCACTCTTCACCCTTATTTCTTGTTTTTCATACTAGCACGAACGGAGGCACAGAGAGAGTTGATAGAGGCCGAGTTCCTCAGAAGTCGAATAGATTTTCGCAGATGCTGGAAGCCCTTGCATTTACAGCCCTACTATCAAAAAAATGTCAATTCTGTTCACTACCCGAGTGCTGAGGATTTGTACAAAAGGTCACTGACCTTGCCGATTGGAAACGCTATGTCACTTGAAAACGCAAATCTTGTTATAGATGCTGTACTTCGAGCTTGCTTAGAGCGTGATAAGGTATGGGAAACAGCACTGGGGGGATAATAGTTACAGGTAGCAGAGGTTTCATAGGTACCAAATTAATTACAGAGTTAAAGAAAAGGTATGAAGTCTTTGAGTTTGATGTTTCATTAGACCCCTCTATGGATATCCTAAATCGAGAGTTTGTTAAAACATACATCGATGAGGTAAAGCCTGACACCATTATACATCTCGCTGGTAACCCAAGCGTTAAGTATTCTGACATCAACCCGGTAGATGACCTCGTAGTCAATACTATTGGAACGCTCAATTTGTTAACAGCCCTGAATAAAAATAATTCTCGATGTCACTTTATATTCGCGTCGACGGCTCAGATATATGGAGAGCCCGTCGATTTACCGGTCAGCGAAGAGCACGTAACAGAACCGATCACCAATTATGGGGTATCCAAACTTGCGTGTGAAAAATACGTGAAGAATTTTGGGTCGCGCGGAGTAATCAAATACACAATTTTCAGAATATTCAATGTTTACGGACCTGGACAGAGACCGGGTTTCGTTATACCAGACCTCATACATAAAATCAAGCAGTTGAATTATGAAGAACCACTACCGTTATATGCCTCTGAGCAAACATCTAGAGATTTTATTTTCGTGAACGATGTCGTAAAAATTTTTACCAAAGCAGTAGAATTGGGAGGCCAAAATAAAGTATTCAATGTATGCTACGGAAAAGAGATCAGAATCATTGATCTTGCCCGACAGATACTTAAGATATTAGGCAAGGAAAGCAACAAGATCGTCCTGAAAGATACATCGAATTCTAAAGGAGTCGAAAGATTGGTCGGCGACCCCACCAAGATGCAAAGATTTTTTGATATAAAATTGACAGATTTTCAACATGGAATAGAGGAAACTGTAAAAAGTTACGATTAAGTTATAAACGTTTGTAGCATCTTGAGTCCTCAACTCTCCTCAAGAGCACTAGCCGTATTCAAAGACAAATCGCCTTCACATCTACGTCGATCAAGGCAGCTGATTTGGATTCGTTAGCGGGCAGTCTTAGATCTCACTTACTCTTTTAATTAGAGGAAGTCCTATAGTTAAGATAAGGTAAAAGTAGGAAAATGCTCGGTTTTCTATTAATGTCCGAGCAAGCCTCAGGGTCCTCCGACTTGGTTAGGGGAGGTTTCATCTTATTTTTAGATAATATCATTTTGACCTTGGGAGGGTGGGTCTTCTGGCTGACCGTCTCTATGTTTACCTCCCCAGATGAGGTCGGTTTTGCTACTACGGCGCTCAGTATTGCGAATCTCATAGGGGGCCTCCTTGGATTAGGGCTAGAATACCCCTTGATGAGGGAACTCGCCATAGGACGGCGTTCAGCCTTCGGAACCATACTCGCGTTTGAGATGTTAATACTCCTCTCGCTCTCGCCCGTCATGTACTTCATCGGAGTCTACATTTACGGTACCGGCTACTCGCCATACATGACCCTCGGAGTAGGTCTTCTCTTATTCTCGGGCTTAGCGTTCGTAGGAAAGTTTTCAGCGCTCGCAATCTTAGAGACAAGATATGTGGTTCTCTATGACGTTCTTGCAATCATTATGAGGTTCGTCGTTGGAGTAGTACTGGTAGTGGCTAGCTATGGAGGGCTTGGCATAGTCGCAGCGAGCCTGGTTCAGGCCTCTATAGTGGGGATGGCGCTCACTCTTTTATGTATCTCCAGGATAGGGTTCGCAAAAGTTTACCCAAAAGAACTCATTCATTTATTGAAGATAGGAATTGGGAACTTCCCGAGCAGGCTCGTAGGCATCATGACGAACAACCTAAGCATAGTGTTTCTGGCAGTCTTCACATCGAATCCCGTCGAAGTAGGCCTCTTCTTCATAGCCATTGCCATTAGTTTCGTAGCAGCGGGGTTTGCAAGTAGCTTAGCGACTATGGCGCTCCCGGTCTCAAGTATGATGAGGACCGATGCCTCCACGGCTAGCTTAAGACTCGGATTAGCCGTGACGAGCCCACTACTTGCGGCCATATTCGCCTCACCCGGGGTTCCACTGTCGCTCATCAGTCCCTCATATATCGAGGCATCGGAGACTCTCAGAATACTAGCTTTAGCCATGCTACTCATCGTAGTAGTCACAAACGTTATCACACGTCTCAATCACCTCCAGAAGCTGAAACAACTCACCGCATTAGGCCTCGTCCACTTATCAACGTTCCTCGTCCTCTTCCCCATCCTAACCGTATATATGGGGGCGATAGGTGCACCCATAGTGATTCTACTCTCCTCAGCGGCAGCAACCATATATTCACTGAAGTGGCTTGGCAGGAGAGACCTAAGATCTCTAGCGGTCGCACTCCTCATAATAGCGTCAACGTGGATCCTAAGCATCGCTGCCTCGTCACTTCCACCCTCGATAATCTTCGCCCTGTCCCTGACCGTGGGCGGCCTCATAAACCTCATGAGTGGAGAGCTGACACTCAGCGAGGTGATATACGTCCTCAAAACCGTCTCCAATAGAACATAGCTATCTTAAAGTTGACGCGTTCGAGGTCTGAGGTTTTAAAACACGAATTTCAGGAGTTAGGAGTGAGAACAGGGTTGAGGGATGAGTGAGGCATTGTAAACAACTATGAGACCTCTTAACTCCGTTTAAGTTAATAACTGTAAGAGTGAGTTAGGGCACTGAGACACACACTAAAGATTGATAGCCCCGGGAGGGGGTCGAACCTTATCGGCCATTCAAATGGCTCTCGACCGTCCGCTTACGAGGCGGACGCTCTACCACTGAGCTACCGGGGCTACTCATTATCCTTGCGGGGAAAAATATATATTTCAACTAAAACCCGAATACTTTGGAAAGACTTAATAGAATCTCTAAAGTTTTCTTGATCGATAATGTCAATAACCGATGAGATAGACCTCATATTAGACCACTATCGTAACCCGAGAAATTTCGGAGAGATAAGCGACGCTCATGTGAAGCACAAGGACTCGAACCCGCTCTGCGGCGACGTTGTGGAGCTTTACCTGAAACTAGATGGCGATCGCGTGGTCGACGTAAAGTTCAAAGGGAAAGGTTGTGCGATCAGTCAGGCATCGGCCTCCATGCTCACGGAGCGCCTCTTCAATAAGACCTTAGATGAGGTCGTCAAGCTCACTAAGGCCGACATCCTAGACATGCTAAAGATAGAGCTAAGCCCAGTTAGGCTCAAGTGCGCTCTCCTGAGCCTCAAGGTATTGAAAGGTGGGGTTTACTCTTACCTCGGCAGGAAGTTAGAGGACCTCGAGGAGTGACTTCAAGACCGTTTTAAGTATTTTTATGAGGAGACGGAACAATTTAATGGATTGAATTTAGCGCAGGGCATAAGGTCCGCGATAGCGAGGCTGATCAGCTCCCCGGTACCGGACAGGCAGACCATAGAGGAGGTCATAAGGGGCATCCAGAGGGCGCTGCTCTTGGCCGATGTGAGGGCGGATCTCGTCAAGAGTTTCTCCGATAACATAAGGGAGAGGACGTTCAACGTCGAGTTACCTAGGGGCATCTCGAGGCGCGACCACATACTGAAGATAGTCTACGATGAGCTGGTGAGGCTGTTAGGTGGGGAAAGGAAGGAACTGAGGGTCTCGAGGACCCCGTTCGTGATAATGATGGTCGGTATACAGGGGACGGGGAAGACGACCAGTACCGCGAAGCTGGCCAACTACTTCGCGAAGTCCGGTTACAGAGTGGGGGTGGTGGTCGTCGACGTCTACAGGCCTGCAGCGCTCCACCAGGCCAGACAGCTACTGGAGGGCAGAGGGATCTTTGTCTACGGTGAGGAGGACGGACAGGACCCGGTCCAGATCGCCAAGAGGGGGCTGAAGTACATGAGTGAACAGAAGGTCGACGTCGTGATAGTCGATACTGCGGGGAGACACAAGGAGCAACAGGGACTGATGCTGGAGATGAACGAGCTATATGAGGCGATAAGGCCTGACTCCGTAGGATTGATAGTTGACGCTACAATCGGTCAGCAGGCCGGACAGCAGGCCGAGGCCTTTCACAGGGTGTCACCTGTTGGATGGATAATGCTCACCAAAATGGACACCTCTGCTAGGGGTGGGGGTGCTCTCGCGGCAGTCAACGTGACAGGGGCTCCCATACTCTTCATCGGTACGGGTGAGAAGATTGAGGACTTGGAGAGGTTCGATCCTAAGTCTTACGTCTCCCGGCTCTTAGGGCTCCCTGACTTAGAGAGCATCGTCGAGAGGGTGAGGCTTGCAGAGGTGAGGGTATCAGAGGAAGAGGTCAAGTCGCTCATGATGGGTAAATTCACCATTGAGGACCTCATAAAGCAGCTCAGGGAGGTGAGGAAGATGGGAAAGTTAGAGAAGATACTCGAGATGTTGCCGATACCTAAACCTGCAGCTGTGAAGCAATTTGATCAACGCGCGTTTGAGGATCAACTGAAGAGGTGGGAGGCGATAGTGTTCTCCATGACTAAGGAGGAGAGGGCAGATCCTAGCCTGATTGACTCGTCAAGGGTGAGGAGGATCGCTCGGGGCGCTGGGGTGAGCGAGAAGGACGTCAAAGTGCTATTGAAGCAATATCAGGACGCTAAGAAGGCCATGAAGAGCATCAAGCGACTGCAACACAGGTTCGCGGTGGGGAGCGTAGGAGGAAGGTCATGAGTGTTGAGAGCGAGATCCTGAGGAAGTACAGCCTGTGTGAGAGGTGTCTCAACAGACTCATCACCGGCCGATCCGGAGGTGATCTGGGAGGTGCCGGTCCTCAGGTGAACACGCGCCAAGGGAATATCTGCGTGCTGTGTCGTGATAGACTAAACGATGAGGTCATGGAAGAGGTGGTTGAGAGGGCTCTAAGGGTGTTGGAGTACTTTGAGTTCGAGACGTTTGTGGTCGGCGCGCTGGTCCCGAAGTACATCAAAGCGATCGAGGAGCAGCTCATCTCTGAGTTCGAATTGACCCGTGCAGAGAGCGTCAAGAAAGCTATCGTGCGGTCAATCGGGCGAAGGATCTCAGAGGTCTTGAACCGTCCCGTCAAGTTCATCAACCCCGATTTGGTGATTCACGTCGACATATACACGGGCAACGTATACGTTCAGCCTTCCCACGTCTACATCTACGGCCGCTACCTGAAGAAGAGCGGAGGCATCTCTCACACCCCACTCTACTGCTGGAAGTGCTGGGGTAGCGGGTGCGAGGTCTGCGGTTATAAGGGAAGGTTCCTTGAGCGATCGGTAGCGGAGATGGTGGGATTACCGGCGCAGAGGCTCCTGGGAGCTCTGGGCTACAAGTTCCACGCGGCAGGTAGAGAGGACGTTGATGCGAGAGTAGAGGGCGAGGGTAGACCGTTCATAGTCGAGCTGATATCCCCTCGGTACCGGAGATTGGATACGGTGCTGTACGCTGAGGAAGTGAGGACTTTGAGTGGGGGCGATGTTGAGGTGAAGGACGTGGTCGTCTCAAACCGATCGTCACTGAGGGTGTTGAAAGAGCGTTATGAGAGGTCGACTAAGCATTATTCAGTGGTGGTCGAGTTCGATAGAGAGATAGATGATGAGGCCCTCAGCAGACTGATATCTACCCTGAGTGGGAGCGTTGTGGAACAGAGGACTCCGATGAGGGTGTTGAGGAGGCGCCCCGATAGGATCAGACACAAGAGGGTTCACGGTCTATCGGTCAGGAGGGTCGGTCAGAATCAGCTAGAGTTCGATGTGGTATGCGATGCGGGCCTCTACGTCAAGGAGCTTATACACGGAGACAACGGCAGAACCGTACCATCGGTGAGCGAGATCTTGGGCACCAAACCACTGAGGATAGAGCTGACGGTCATAGGTCTGAGGGGAGAATGAGAGTAGCAGTCATAAAGCTCTAAGGCTGAGAGTAACGTATATCACCTAGACGTTCTTTAAATAGAGGAGAGGGTGGGTAAACCTGGCTAGGCACAAGGGATACAGGTTCAGAAGCAGGGGGGTTCTCAAGAGAGACAGAGGCGTGAGAGGGGGGCCGGTTCCTGAGAATCACCTGAGGGAGTACAGCCCAGATGAGAGGGCGGTCATCGCGATAAATCCCGCGGTCCAGAGGGGGTCGCCACACAGGAGGTACCACGGATTGATCTGTAAAATAGTTGAGAGGAGGGGCAGGGGGTACACCGTGGAGGTCAAGCTCGGTCACAAGACTAAGAGGATATCGGTGCTGCCGGACCACCTCAGGCCCTATCAGAGGGTGTAGTCTGGTTTGAGGAAAATAATATCTAAGAGGACGGTGAGTATACCTGAGGTGAGGGCGATACTGGAGTCCGAGATGGCCACCATGGGACCTTTACAGCAGCATGTGTTGTCCTACGTCAGGAAGTTCAGCAAGCTCCCGCCCGACAGGGCCGTCGCGTTGAAGAACGAGCTGATCGAGAGGTTCGGTCTCATTGAAGACGAGGCGAGTCAGGTAGTTAACGTGTGTCCCACCCACGTCGAGGAACTGAGGGCCATACTAACCGGTTACGTCCGCCTGGTCTCCACCATACTCTTCTCAGAGGAGAAGTTGAAGGAGATTATGGAGGCCGTGAAAAGGCATCTAGAGCAGGAGACCGTCAACGAGTAGCCGGAATTGAGGGGAGAAGTTATGGAGAGACGCAAGCCCAAGATCTATGAGGACGAGGCGATAGTCCTGGACGTATTCACACCCGAGAGACCCCCGAAGGGCGTGATAGTCGGTCGTAAATGGAACATGGCGCACCTCCTGGGGACCTCCCACTTCACGCTCCTTGAGGCGGTCTTCAACCCATCCTCCATCACTCTGAAGACGGGGTCAAAGGTCTACATCGGAAAGGAGGTATCTCGTGACGTTCTGAGGATCGTGAGGAGGATCTCATACGGTGAACTGTCGGAGAGCGCTAAGATGGAGCTGGAGCAAGCGGTAGAGACGATCGTGAAAGAGAACGAGGAAAGGTTCGTCAGGTTCTTCAACGACAGCGGTCCACTTACCCCCCGGCTGCACTCCCTAGAGGTCATTCCCGGGGTCGGAAAGAAGATGTTACTGAAGATCCTGAACGAGAGGGAGGTCGAACTCTTCAAGAGCTTCGAGGACATTCAATCGCGGATCGGGTTATCCGAGCCCGTAAAGGCCGTGACTAAGAGGGTCGTGGAGGAGCTCCGGAACCCCGATAACAGGCACTGGCTCTTCGTCAGACCACCCTCCGAGCACGGTCCATGAGTGGCGAGAGGTTAACATATATTTGATCGTACGCAGGTAGTGATAAGAAGGTGAGGGTGTGAGAGCGAAGAACTACAGGTCCATAGAGAGACCATATACGAAGAAGGACTACATCGCGGGCGCTCCACAGCCGAAACTGATGAAGTTCACCTACGGACAGATGAGTCCCTCCTTCGATCTCATTGTGAGACTCGTAGCCGGTTCGGATTTGCAGGTGAGGGACGTGTCCCTTGAGTCCGCTAGGGTGACCGCGGGTAAGTCGTTGTCTAGCAGGATTGGTGAGAAGGAGTTTTACCTGATAGTGAAGGCTCACCCTCATCACGTCCTGAGAGAGAACAAGATGATCTTCGGTGCGCATGCAGACAGGCTCCAAGAGGGGATGAGTAGGGCTTTCGGGACTCCGATCGGTAGGGCCGCTCAGATCACCAGAGGCTCGACGGTGATAGAGGTCAGATCTCACTCTAAGAATCTCCAAGTAGTGAAAGAGGCCTTAGCCACGGCCGCCAAGAAGTTACCAGGTACGTACAGATTAGAGGTCGATTATAACGAGAGGACGGTCACCGAGACTCCAGTCTCAAACGCCGAGTAGGTACCTCAGGAGCGCTCCGAAGGTGTGCATCCTGTTCTCGGCCTGCTCATAGACCAATGAGAGAGGACTGTCCGCTACGTCCGGGGTCACCTCCTCACCCCTGTACATCGGCATACAGTGCATGAACTTCACGGTCGGCTTAGCGTACGACAACAGTGTTCTGTTGACCTGATATCTCGGTATGAACTCCCTCATCCTCCTCTCCCTCTCAGCCTCACTCCCCATAGAGACGAATACGTCCGTGTATACGAAGTCCGCTCCCCTGACCGCATCCCCCGGGTCCTCATGGATCTCGATCTTGGCATTTGAGGTCTTGGCCCATGCCACTACCTCGCTGAGGATATCTTCTCGCACGGAGTAAGCGGGAGGCGAGGCGACGGACATGTGCATACCAAGTTTGCCTGCGATCTGTAAGAGCGAGTTACAGACATTGTTACCATCGCCTACGTACGCCAACTTCACGGCGTTCAGGTCCCCCGCGTGCTCATGAATCGTCATCACGTCCGCTAGTGCCTGGGTCGGATGATGAACGTCGGTCAATGCATTGACCACTGGAACCTCGCTGTACTTTGCCAGCTCCTCCATCGTCCTGTGTGAATACAATCTGGCGACTATTACGTCAACGTACCTAGAGAGGACCTTCGCGGTATCGAGTATCGGCTCGCCCCTCGATAGCTGCATCTCCGTAGTGCTCAGATTGATTGAGGAGCCCCCAAGTTTGGCGATCGCCGAGTTGAACGCGAATCTCGTCCTCGTCGACGGCTTTTCGAAGATCATCGCTATACACCTCCCCCTCAGTAAGTCACGCGGGTATCCCCGCCTCTTAAACTCCTCTGCCATCTCAATTATCGACAATATCTCCTCTTTCCCGATCGATCTGAAGTCTGTGAAGTGCTTTACCTGCATGACTGATAGGTATATGATGGGTCGGCTCAAATTTAACATTTAATTCAGAGCGGTCTCACTGATCATAACAGTTAAATGAGCGAGGGAGACGTGAACGAGGAGTCGTATAGGATATTTGCGGCTTTAGCGTCACCGATTAGACTGAAGTTATTGAGGTCTCTGTCCTCGAGTGACCTCAGTTACACTGAACTCTTCAAAAACGTTGAACTGAAGAGAGACCGTGAGATGGGGAAGTTCACTTACCACCTGAAGCACCTGTTGAAGACTGGACTGATCGAGGTAGACAGAGACACGAAACGATACTCACTAACGGAGAGGGGCCGTCAGGTCCTAGAGTTCGTAACGAGGACGGAGGAAGTAATCTCGGGGAGGCGGCGGCTGACCGTCATCAAGTCTGATCTAACGTCAGAGCGCTTTGACAAGCTGAGGTTGGTCCGGACGTTGATGGGTGAGGTAGGTCTCCCCCCAAAGACTGCCACAATTATCGCCAACGATGTCTTGAAGAAGTTGAAGGAATTGAGGTTGATGGAGGTCAGGACCGAGGTTCTCAGGCACCTGATTTGCGAGACCCTGTTAGAGCATGGATTAGAGAGTAAATTTCTGAGGATGATGAGGATAGGGGTCGATCCCGGCGAGGTGAACTCGATGATAAAGCAATCGCTCCGATCCCGGGATCCGATACATATGATGAGGGCGGTCACTGAGGCTGTAACCAAACGTTACCTTCTGACTCACGGCTTCTCGGAGGCTATGCTCAAAAGAATTTACGGTGGGCTGATAGACGTGTACGACGTAGACTGCGCGCTCTTCAACGTGCTAGGTATGGGTGTGAAGACCTCCAGTGCTCAGGAGGGTGATGAAGCCCTCATCAGTTACATCTACAGGCGCTTAAGCCTCGTGAGGGACGTTCTGGTCCTGCGCTCATCCGACATGAGCCGAGGCACACTCAAGCTCCTGAGGAGGTGCGCGCCACTGGACACTAGAACATCCATCTCGATAAACGTGGACGGTGTGCCCCACGAGTGGGTGAAAGAGTTCACCGAGCTCAACCTCCCACGGTCACTACTCGAGGAACTCAGTGCCCGTAAGGTTCTCGTAAACTGCCCTCTGGGAGGAGCTTACCCGATCACCATCAGTAGGGATCTCGATGATGCGGTCTTGTTTGACGGTGGGTGGGTTGCAAAGGTCAACAGCAGATCCGGGGTCTCATTAGTTACGTGCATATTCTCGATCAACGTATTCGGATTATTGGCTGTATCTGGGTGGGACTTTGAGGGGGTGAGAGTGACTCTGAGAGAGATGATCGGTGAGATAGAGAGGATCATCGAGAGGAGAGTTCACGCTATGAGGTTGTTCGACGATGTTGGGTTCCAGCCCACCCAGACCTTTCTCATAGCGCCAGTGGGTTGCTACGAGAGCGCCCAATATATGGAGGAGAACTTCTCTGAGCGCTCGGAGAACGTGGTGCAGAGGCTTCTGGACTCAATCCTGTGGCTTAGGTCGAGTCTTACCCCTCGAAGTCGAACCGAGAACCTCGTTATATCCTCATGGACCGAGTCGCTATCTTCCCGACTCTACGATAGGTATTTGGGCTCTCACCTGAGTGACCGGGGGACGAGGGGGCCGCACATCGATCTCCTAAGGAGAGAGGGGAGATTCTTGAGCTCTATCGTAAAATACAGGAGAGAAATGAATCTGAGCAGGCTGGAGAGGGTGCTAAAGACGGTCGACGGTGGCGTGACCCTGGAGACGACGCCCGAGAGTCTGGAGAGCGATCTATCGCTCTTAGAGAGGGGGCATAATGTGGTCCTGCGCGTGAGTCCCACTACTTCTTCTTGAGGGAGAGGATTGCCCTCGCCAGATCTCCGTTAGACTCCGTCAACGCCCTCCTAGCCTCGTCCTCGGTCACTCCCGCCTGCATGGCAACTATTGCCACGTCCTCATCGCTGGGCGTGTAGGATTGATGTTCCATTTCTTCAACGTGCGTCTCAGCCACCTGTTCGCCGCCGGCTATCTGGTACATCTTACCTTGGGGAGTATCCAATTCGACCACGTTCGGGTTCAATATCTTTATGCTCCTGTCCTTGAGACTGATAATAACGTAGTGAGCTTGACCGAGCTCGTTCACCGACATCCCCAGCTCGTTCAACATACGTGATTGCAACCTGCGCAGTTCACGAGGTGAGAGCCGCTTCACGTCAACCATCTGTGATTAGTCCATAATATGTTTTATCTCTATCTCGAAAAATTATTATATGAAGTAAAGGAATGATTTACGTGAATGAGTAAAGGTCATCAGAGAAAGCCCACTCCGCAGACCAAGACCAGAGGTGATATAATCGCGAGGGTTGAGAGGTGGGACATCGTCGACGAGTACGGGTCAAGGATCAGAGAGGCCCGGGAGAGGTTAGGTCTCACCCGCGAGGAGCTGGCCAGCAGGATCCAGGAGAAGGCGAGTTACGTTAAGAAGATCGAGAACGGGGAGGCGAAACCGTCTGTTAGCCTCGCTAGGAAGATCGAGAGGGTATTAAAGATAAAACTTCTGGAGGAGGTCTCGCAGTATGAGGGGCAACAGGATGTGGGTACTGGTGGCGGTAAACGGGATCTGACACTTGCGGATCTGGTCGATCTGGAAGGGATTTACGGTGAGGGCGAGAAGAGGTACAAAAGGTAGGACGACGAGATCGTAAGTGGTCACCGCAGGTAATGAATTTGAGGGATAGAAGGGTAGCTGTCGTTTGCAGACTTGACGATGAGTCAGAGGTTGATTTGAACGAGCTCGTAGAGCTGTGCAAGACCGCTGGCTACGAGGTCACTCACACGTTAGTTCAAAGACGCCCCCCTCACCCCAGATATAACATAGGTCCGGGAAGGTTGAAGGAGCTGAAGACCGCTGTCGAGAGACACGGTATCTCAAAGGTGATATTCGATAACGAGATAAAACCACAGCAGGAGTACAACGTCGCGAAGGAGTTGGGCGTGGAGGTCTCCACTAGGTTGAAGTTGATACTCGAGGTCTTTTCGCTCCACGCGTCAAGTGCCGAGGCGAAGCTTCAGATAAAGCTCGCCGAGTTGAAGTACGAGCTCTCTCGGGCCAAGGAGAGGGTCAGGTTGGCCAAGCTCGGGGAGCAACCTGGATTTCACGGACTAGGAGCGTACGAGGCTGACATCTACTACCGCGAGATAGCGAGGAGGATAAACCACGTCTCAAAGAAACTCGAGGAGGTGTCGAGGAGGAAACAACTGATGAGGTTCAAGCGAGAGGAGAGCGGGATCCCGACCGTCGCACTGGCTGGATATACCAACGCGGGAAAGTCGACCCTCTTCAACTACCTAACGGGAGGGGCGGCCGAGGTGTCACCGAAGCCCTTCACCACCCTGTCGACGAGGAGGAGGCTCTCGCGGATCAGGGGGAGGCCCGTCTACGTGACCGATACGGTGGGTTTCATAAAGAACGTCCCGACACTACTCATCTCGGCTTTCCACTCCACACTCCAAGAGGTCGCCTACTCTAACTTGATACTGCTGCTCGTCGACTCCTCCGAGCCGAATCAAACGATCTTGGAGAAACTTAACGTCTCGCTGATGACGTTGAGAAGGGTGGGGGTCGTGAACACACCCCTCGTCGTCGTGCTGAACAAGATCGATTTAGTGGACCGAGACAGATTGGCTGAGATCGAGTCTATCATACCCAAAGCGTACACTACCGTTGCGATCTCGGCCCTCGAGGGCACGAACGTGGAGAGATTGGAGGAGTTGATCCTCAGGACCTTGGACGTATTCCTCACGTTCGAAGCCAAGCTAAAGGCCACCCACGAGGTGATGCGCGTGCTTAACGAGCTGCACTCCGCAGGACGCGTATATGAAGTCAAGTACGATGGCGATGAGGTAGTGATCCGGGCAGATGCGCCTCACGCGCTCGCAGAGAGGGTACGTAAGATGTGTGAAAGCGGTAACTTCAGGGTAGTAGAGAGCGCGCTTAAGTCGGCCACGTAAACTATATCTACAATCGAATTCATGACTCTCCGGGTTGTTCAGGGAGGACGATGCCATACGTAGGCTGAGGGGACCCTCACCGATGCTACCCTCCGACATAGAGTTCCTAGTGAGGGAGGTCCAGTCCATCAAGAGCGAGTTGATCAAGATCAGGAAGGCCCTTGAGCTCCACGGAATCAAGGTAGAGTAGGCAGGTCATGGTGGACGTGATGGATGAGGGACTTCATCCTCTTCATCACCGCCCGCGTTCTCCTCAGGTCATCGAGACAGTGACGCACGATCTCGGCCCTGAACCTGCGGTTACCCCTGATGTAACCTAGGTAGAGCCTCGGTATGTCAGAGTTCAATGTGCTCGGCCCCTGTTCTATCCCCAAGTAGCGACAGACGTTCCACATGCTGTAGGAACTCAGCTTGAGTGTCCTCCGGGCAACCTCTGCTAGATCGACGTGCCTCCTCCTGTATAGCGGGGAGAAATCTATCGAGTACTTCAGCGCGCGGGCTGTCAAAAAGGGGACATCGAACGCCGAACCGTTCCAGGTGAGGTAAACGTGGCATTTCTCGAGGGTCCTGAGGAAGGAGGTGATCACGCTCTTCTCGGAGGCGGGCGATGGCGCGAAGAAAGTCTTCGTTTTGTCCTCGTTCAGGGTCATGAGACCTATGCATATCACGTACCCAGTATCGGCATCGAGTGATGTCGTTTCTATGTCAAGTATCGCGGTGTTGGGCTTCAGCCTCATGTACTCATGGGCCTGTGAATCGCTATTAAGCCTTCCTGCAGACTTATAGAATCTCACGGATCAGATCGGGCTCCTCATGAAGGAACCTGGAGGCGCCACCCCTTTAACTACTCTAGGATGGAGTATCTCCGCGAGGACCTTCACCCCATCGACGACGCTCACACCGTGCGAGCTGAAGTAACGCTTGGCGTCAACCGCGTAGACCTCTCCAGCCAGAACAGCGGGCTGTCTCGTGAACCAGGACTTATCGTAGAGCGCGAGTAGCTCCTCCATCGCTCTATTCAGATTAAAACCACATGGACCGAATATGATCACATCCGGGGAGTGGCGGTCGACCTCATCCTCTCTCACAGGTCTTGAAGGTTTGCCGAGCTCACCGAGGTCGATCCCGTTCACCCTTGAGATCATGTCTGGCACCCAGTGTCCCGAGCAGAACGCCGGCTCAGGCCATTCAATGAAGAACGTCCTCTTTTCCTCTGTACCCACGGTTAACCTCATGAGCGATTCTATCTCTGAGGACATACGGCTCTTCAGCTCCTCACCCTCGGCTCGCCTTCCAATAGCGGAGGCTACTTTCACGACGTCCTTCATTATGTCGTTCAAGTCATGGGGATGAAGGTCCACTACCCTCGGTCGGGGCGATAAAGTCGCTAATGCCTCCATGATATCGTCTGGTATGACAGCGCAGACCTCACAGAGTGATTGACAGAAAACTACATCCGGTCTGAGCTCCTTCAAGGTCTGGACATCTATCACGTACGGGCTGAGGCCTTGCTGCCTGATCTCGTTCATCATCTGATTTATCTCCCTCGCAGACATGCCTTCAGTGTCGACTCTGGGCTTTACGACTAATTTCCTGTTACCACGACCCACGAGGTCCTCGCACGCATAGGTTATGCCAACCAGCTCATCCACGGCACCCAACCGGAGGACTATCTCGGTAGCTCCCGGCACGAGTGAGACTATGCGCATAATCGAGCGTCACTTTTTCGAGATAGACCATCGTATTTAAATTATCTTTCACGTAACAGAGAAGTCGTTAAATATGATAGGGTATATATGAGGTATGAGATGGACGACTTGGAGTTAGATCGCATAAAGATAAGGAAGATGATGGAGATGATGCGAGGACGCGAACCGGGCGGGAAGGTTAACGTCTCCGGAGGACATCCGGTGGTAGTGAACGACTCGAACTTTGACGAGCTGATCAGATCGAACACCATGGTCATCGTCGACTTCTGGGCGGATTGGTGTATGCCGTGCAGGATGCTGGCACCGATAGTGGAGGAGTTGGCGTCTGAGCTCAGGGGTAAGGCGGTTGTCGGAAAATTGAACGTGGATGAAAACCCGGTCTCTGCGTCGAAGTACGGCATAATGAGTATCCCTACTCTAATGATCTTTAAGGACGGGAGACCGGTAGACGCGATAATCGGCGTGACCTCAAAGAGCAACATTCTCAAGAAGATCAACAAGTACCTCTCGTGAAGTATTCAGATATCTCTCCGAACGCTAGATCCGCTCCCGATTGTTTTAAAAAACGTTAACAGTTTATAAGGGTGTTTGTCTCTTGAAGTATTGGTTGAGTGACCGGCTTCAGACCAGAGCCGTTGTGACGAAGGACCCGTTCCTCGAATTCATATCAACCAGACGCGCTGAGATAGAGGACTGGATATCTAGGCACATCACAGGGAGGGAGGATAGGGCGTTATTCCATAGGGTCCTGATGGAGGGGAAGAGGTTGAGGCCTTTGCTGCTCCTCCTCGTCTTTGAGGCTCTGGGGGGCACGAAGAGGGAGTCGGCGCTCGACGTGGCCATGTCGTTAGAACTGGCTCATAACGCGAGTCTCATCCACGACGACGTGATAGACATGGACCTCTACAGGAGGGGAAAACCCGCGCTCTGGCGGCAGGTCGGGATAGGCCGAGCGGTCATAGAAGGTCACAGGATCATAAACTTGGCCTACAAGATAGTGCTAGAGAAGGGGGTCGAAGTGGCCAGAGTGTTTTTAGATGCTTGGGATAAGGCATCGTTCGGGGTCTTCGAGGAGGTGCTTACCAAATCGAGCTCACTCAACGAACTTTATCTCAAGATAGCGGCCGAGAAGACCGGGTACCTGTTCGCAGCAGCGGCCGAGGTAGCCTCTATATTAGCGGAGACTGATCAGACTACCCGTGCCTCGATGAAGAGGTACGGGCTCCTTGTGGGCACGCTCTACCAGCTCGCTGATGACTGCGTGGAGATCCGGAGGGGAGGGGGGTTGCTCAGGGTGATCCTAAAAATACAGCAGATAGAGGACATCGTCAGGAAGGCATACATAGCGCTCAAGGTCGGTAGGTTCAGGAGCGCGATGAGTAGCATCGTTCAGCTCAATTCGTTATCTGTCTTCATCAAAGAGAACATGACGAGGATACTCAATGAGATAGATGAGTTGATCGACTCGATAGACGTGCGCCATGAATATAGGGATATGTTGAAGCGCTATCCTCGATATTGTGTGAACGAGATGTTGGAAGAGGCCAAGTTAAAGAGGAGATAACCAAGCGGGTATTGATATGAAGGTGAGGGCGCGCCTGAGGATACATGGGAAGGTGCAGGGCGTCTACTTCAGGCATAACACGAAGAGCGTAGCAGATTCGCATAACGTCAAGGGGTGGGTTAGAAATCTTCCGGACGGTAGCGTAGAAGCGGTGCTAGAGGGTGAGCAAGAGGACGTCACACAGGTCATAGAGTGGTGCAAGGTGGGCCCTCCCGCAGCCAGAGTCATTAAGGTCGAAGTGGAGTACGGCCAGTACAGAGGCGAGTTTGAGAGCTTCGATATAATTCAATAGAAAGGTTCGTTCTACGTCAACTTCTCGATTATAACGTTAGGCGGGAGACGTTCCGAGAGTCCGGTGGCTATGACTGATAGATTATTCACCTCTCGTTCCTTGAGGATTACGGTCGCTACCGCTACGGTCTGCGGCGCACCAAGCCTCAGGTAGCTACGCTCTGCCCTCTCTATCATGAGGTTCCTAAAGGTGGACTCCAAGGACTTGATCACGCTCTCCGGTGAGCCGCTAACAGAGACCGAGTCCCTCAACCGGCGGACGTTCGATAGCATCGATACCGTATCATCATACGTGTTCGCATCTATCAGTGACTTTATGAGGGTTCGAGGTAGAGTCGTCTCTATCTCACCGACGAGCCTGTTGATCTCCGAGATTTGTAGACCCCAGAGCTTTGCACGTAAGATGCCTGTGATAATGAACCCGTCCACCATTGGCTGTAGTAAATGAGTTAATAACTTCCTCTCACCACCTTTCACCTCCTTCAGGCCTCTTCCCATCTCGTTCATTACGTACCTGTCGATCTCTACATCGAAGACTACTGGGTCCTTTATCCGTTCATACAATTGGTAGGCAGAGGTGACCGCCTTACCGAACATCGTGCGGCTGAGCGACTCGATGGCCTCTGACAGGGACTCGGATGAGAGGGCCTTGATCACCACGTCTCGCATGCCCACCAACTCCTCTGCCCTCAGGTCAATGATCTCAGATAGCTGTTGGTATCCCATCTTGATAGCGAGGCCCCTCAGTACGGTCTTCAGGTTCCTGCCAACGTACCGCAAGTACATGGCGTCCAATAGAGAGGGCGGCTGGATGAGTAGCCTGAGGCGATAGTGTAGCTCGATCAGAGCCCTACGGATGACGTTTCCCAGCCTCACTGGATCGAAAGGTGGGGCGATGGTCGCGAGGTACTCCGAGTAGGTCGTGTTCCTCAGAGCGTTAACGAACTCTGCTAAGTCCTTCAGGTCGGCCAGTTCCTCTAAGAACTGCCTCTTCAACAGTTTTCCCTTCTCACCGAAGCCCTTGGCTATTGTATAGGACCCGGTTACTCTGATTGCGCGAGAGAGGGGCTTCATGTCTTACTCGAGTAACCTCTCCATTATCAGGTTAGAGAGTTCGTCAAGCTTCCGGTCGAGGCTCTTGCGTATCTTCTTCACCCGTTCCTCTGACGTCCTCCTCAGTCTCTCCTGGTAGGCGCGCATCTCCTCCTCTGCCTCCCTGAGGAGTCTCTCTTTCTCTTCCTTGACGGTCCTCTCTATCACCTCAGAACCGCGCTGTGCTACATCCTCCACGATGCTCACGATCTGCTTCCTCCACTCCCTGACCTCTGCCTGAAGATTGTCTAGATTGGCTTCAATCGCCTTCAGTCGCTCG
The DNA here is from genome assembly GCA_025059745.1 of Aigarchaeota archaeon. GTDB lineage: Archaea > Thermoproteota > Nitrososphaeria_A > Caldarchaeales > Calditenuaceae > JANXDH01. Next base: position 73,879 of record JANXDH010000006.1, read on the forward strand.
ATGACCTGGGGTATCTCGGACATCAGGTTACCGTTGACATGAGTGCCCTATAAGTATTCAGAAGACGTTTCTCGTTCCTGCCGAAAGCTGTCTTAACATTTATTAGTGCCTTAGTCGCTCTGGTATAATAGAACGGAAATGGAGTACGTTTACGCTGCGCTGCTGTTGCACAAGCTGGGCAAACCGATAAGCGAGGAGGGGGTGAGGAAAATCATCGAGGCCGCAGGAGGTACTGTGGATGAGGTCAGGGTGAAGGCGTTGGTCACTTCTCTACAGGGCATAAACATAGACGAGGCCCTGAAATCGGCAACTCAGGTCCAAGTCGCGGCCGTTCCGAGTGCGCCCGCACAGCCACAGGCAGCACCGGCCAAGGAGGAGAAGCCGAAGGAGGAGAAGAAGGAGGAGGAGGCCTTAGCGGGTCTAAGTGCCCTGTTCGGCTGAGAATGGAGGTCTAAGCGGATTTATTCGCGTCCTCTCATAGTCCAGTAGCATGTTCGGCCCTGAGGTTTATTCCATTGACTTCTTCAGGACCGTAGACTTCAAGAGGAAGACCTGCAGCTCCTGTAACGCGCCATTCTGGACATCGGACTGGTCTCGCGAGATATGTGGGGAGGCCCCATGTGAGCCCTATACCTTCATAGAGAGACCACCGGCCAAGTCAAAGTATACCATAGACCAGATGCGGGATTCGTTCCTGAACTTCTTCAACCGACTCGGTCACGCGGTAATCGACCCCTATCCGGTCATACCGAGGTGGAGAAGGGACCTCTTTTTAGTGTCGGCTAGCATAGTGGATTTCCAACCCTACGTCACCTCCGGACTCGCGGAACCGCCTGCCAACCCTCTAGTGATAAGTCAACCCTGCATAAGGTTGGTCGACATCGACAAGGTCGGACTGACGTTCGGCAGACACATGACGATCTTTGAGATGGGAGGGGCGCACGCGTTCAATTTCCCTGATAGAAAGGTGTACTGGAAGGACGAGACTGTCATGTACTGCCACGACTTCATACGGTCGCTAGGTGTAGATGAGGACCTAATTACCTATAAGGAGTCGGTATGGAGTGGTGGAGGGAACGCGGGCCCATGCTTCGAGGTCATAGTGGGCGGATTGGAGGTCGCCACTTTGGTTTTCATGAGCTACAGGACCTCTGACAATGACCTGATAGAGGTACCTGTGAAGACGGTTGATACCGGGTACGGTATAGAGAGGTTCACCTGGTTGACCCAAGGCACCGTCAGCGCATTCGACGCGGTCTACGCGGGGTTGATCTATGACGCTGAGAGATTGATAGAGAGGCCGAGGATCGACCAAGAGTTACTGAGGAGGTACGCGAGGTACTCCGCATGGATCAAACCCGACAGGGCAGGGTCTGTGGGCGAGGCGAGGAGGGTGGCAGGCCGGCTGGCCAGTATAGATGTCTCGGAGATCGAGCGGCAACTTCGCGGTCTGGAACAGTTTTACGCTGCGCTCGATTTCTCGAAGGCGTTATCTTTTATACTCGCAGAGGGAATAGTACCCTCAAACATCAAGGTGGGATACCTCGCGCGACTCTTGCTCAGACGGACCTATAGGCTACTCTCGAACATGAGGTCACAGGACAGGCTCCTTGATCTGATTGAGCTACAGCTGAGGTGGTGGGGGAAGAAGTTTCCGAAACTCTCAGAGATGAGGGACGAGGTGATGGAGATCGTCGACCACGAGGTGAAGAAGTTCGAGGCCACAGTGGAAAAGGGAAGGCAAGCCGTAGAGCGGGAGCTCTCGCTCATGAAGAAGCGGGGGGCCCAGGTATCCGAGGAGTTCTTCGTGAGGATGTATGACGAGAAGGGGATCACTCCTGACATAGTGACTGAGGTGGCTAGCCGGCTCGGTATGAATCTGGCTCCCCCAGAGAACATATACGAGCTGGTAGCCATGAGGCACTCGACGGAGAGAGAAGACCAAGAGGAGGTCGATAAGAGGGTCTTGAGGTTCGAGCCATTGACTGGAGGACTGCCGCCGACTGTCAAGACCTATTACCAACTGCCCTTCCTCTACCGGGACAACGCGAAGGTCTTGAGGGTGTTAGACGGTGCCGTCATATTAGATAGGACGGTCTTCTACCCCGAGGGGGGCGGCCAAGTAGCCGATACGGGAACCATATACCACCGTAACGGTAGATGCCGCGTGACTGATGTACAACTACTGAACGACCTGGTCGTTCACTTCATAGATGGAGAACCTCCCAAGGAGGGCGAGGAGGTGACCTGTGAGGTCGATGCAGAGAGGAGACTGAGCATTGTGAGGCATCACACCGCGACACACATACTCATAGGAGCCTGTAGGCGCGTGTTAGGGAGGCACGCGTGGCAGATGGGAGCTAGGAAGGAACCGGAGCGTGGGAGGTTGGATGTAAGCCATCATAAGAGGTTGACTATCGAGGACGTGAGAAGAATAGAGGAGCTCGCTAACTCCGTGATACGTCAGAGGGTCCCTGTGGGTATATCCTGGATGAAGAGGTCCGACGCGGAGAGTAAGTTCGGGTTCTTCATCTATCAGGGCGGAGAGGTTCCCCTGGGTACCATCAGGATAGTAGAGGTCAAGGGCTGGGACGCCGAGGCGTGTGGTGGACTTCACTGTGAGAGCTCAGAGGATGTGGGACTGATAAAGATCGTTCACACAGAGCGCATCCAGGACGGTGTGGAACGGCTGATCTTCACTGCAGGACCCGCAGCCCTACCCTACGTACAATCCTCCTTCGCTACCGTCGAGTACTTCGCCGAGGCCCTCTCCTCTCCCGTTGAGATGGTGAAGGACCGGTTGGACGACGTTTTAGGTGAGGTGCGCGAGCTGAGGAAAACTATCAGGAGGCTCGCGGGGTCGTTAGCGACCCTCAAGGCAGATAACTTGATCAGGTCTTCCACCAAGATAGGCCACCTGAACCTAGTGATCTCACGTGAGGAGATCGATGAGGAAGATTACTTACTATCGTTGGCTCAGGCGATCGTCAAGAGGCCGGAACCTACTCTGGCCGTGTTGATAAGCGGTGAGGACGTGCCGAACGTTATAGTCGTTTGTAACGAGGGTGCCAACGGGATGGGTGTCGATGCAGGGAAGATCGTCGATAGGTTCTCGAGGTCACTGGGCGGTCGAGGTGGTGGTAAGAGGGACTTCGGGAAGGGTGGCGGGGGGAGCTTCAATCGGTTAGAACCGGCTATAGACGACATCAGGTCCTTTTTGGGTGACCTCCTCTCTACGACTTGATCATCTCGCTCAACGTCTTGACCTGTGACTCAGCGATCGCGAGTAACCTATAGATGACGTCCGGCTCGTAGACTCCGGCCTCTACTCCAACCGAGATGGCCTCTCTGTAGGCCCTCGCCATTATCGGGACTATGCTCTCAGGAACGTAGTAATTGACATTGACCGCGAAGCTCAACGCGCTCGAGTGGGCCTCAACCATCTCTCTCAGCGTGGCCTCTGGGTCTATCGTCAACTTTTCCGCGGGGATCAACAGGTCGCCGTAGAACGCCCCCAGCACCTCGAGGCCCTTGACGACAGAGGGGATGTTGAGCTTGGAGAGTATGCTCGCGAGCGCGGGGGAGATTACGTCGCCCTTTTTAGCGACGACCGTCTCGCGGGCTATCCATATCTGACCGCCCTCGATCTTGGTCGGGATCTTCATCTTACCGAACTCGGACAGTATGGGACCCGGTTGGAGGCCAGTGTTCATCACCGGGATGGTCACGTCTATATCGGCCTTCTCTCCGGCCTTCGCGAAGGTAGTGATTCGGTTCTTGTCCAGCTCTAGTTTGAGGCGAAAGGGATCACCCTCCGAGTATATGAACCCCATGGGCTCCCTAGACTCTCTGATGTAATCGGTCAGTCTTGACCTTCCCGCTCTCTCTGCCGCCAACCTCGCCAGGTTCTTCTTCGTAACCTTTATGATTGCCCTCCCCCTCATCTTCCTCCTCAACTGGTGGATGATGCTGCCCCTGGTCCCCTTCAGTTGAAAGACTACGACTACGTTGTAGCGCCTGAAGAGGTCGGTCAGCTCCTCAAGGATCTTGCCCTTCTGCTGCCGAGCGCCCTTGACTATCGCCAGTCCCATCTCCTAGTTCCAACCCGTTAGAGTAAGGGCGGTATTTAAGTTACTTAGAATGGGGAGGGCTCATACGAACACTTTTATGGGAAGCGCGCCCTTACAGCTCATAGCTTTGGACAGTGACTACCTGAAGTCAACGAACAGGTTCGTCAGGTACACCGAGTCACATTGGAGAACTCTCCATAGCAAGAGGGAGCGGGCACTCGAAGTCATGGAGACCTTCGCTAAGTATGGCTTCGAACCGGTTCTGTACGGTAGCGTCGCGCGCGGTGACGTGACGGAGAGGAGTGACGTGGACGTTTTCCTTCAGGCGATCAACAACCCCAGTGTGGCAGAGACTATAGTAGAGCGCGAGCTGGGAGGTTTCGTGGCTCGTAGCGTAGTTCAACCCACGCCCCTTCATACCTTAAAGGGATATATCTACATAGATGAGCTCACATCTGTATCGTTCACGTTCTCGGAGATGAGGAGGAGCGAGATCGAATTCTACGACGTCGCTGGTCGAGTGAGTCTGAGCGACCTAAGAAGGGGTGTGAGGGTCGCAGGGATGAACAAGGACCTGAAGGTCATCCTGCCTGTCGAGGACGGTCACGTAGAGTTCCCCGCGGACCAAGATCACGACGTGGCCGCGTCTCTGATAGGCGTGGACCCCTCGGTGATCAGGGAGAGAGTAACTGTCATCAGGAGGAGGAGGGAGTTGGGCAGGACTGGGCTCTTCAGGGAGATCTACATAGACGTTAGTGAGGACTTTGGGACGGCCCTAATGCAGTTGATGAGCGGCGGGCCGCGACGGAGGAGGCTGGTATGACGTGCTCGTGAAACAGCTTGATGAGAAGGAGAGGAGGGTCGTCCTAGTACCGGAGAGTGGCATAGACCTGCTCAACGTCTATCGTCTGGTCTCGGAGGGAGACCTGGTCTACTCGGAGACGACAAGAGAGGTCAAGAAGTACCGCGCGGATGGTTCGGTGGATAGCGAGAGGGTCCAAGTCGTCATAGGGATCGAGCTCGAGAAGAAGTCTCTGGACCCAGTGATGAGGCGTGTGGACCTGCTCGGGAAGATAGTGTCCGTGAAGGGATATAGAGCTGACATCGAGAAGAAGTACCACACGATCCATCTGGGGATTAACGACCGGGTCACGTTGGTCAGCAGGACTAACTTCTGGAAGGTCGTGAGGCTGGCTAAGGCCTCAAGGGGTGCATCGGAATCGAGGCCCCTCCTGTGTCTCTCAGTCGATGATGAGACAGCGTCCCTGTTCTTGATAGACGAGGGTGGCATAGAGCAGGTATCTAGCGTGTCAGATCCGCTCGACCTGGGCCCTAAAAGCAACACGGTAGCGTGGACCAAGAGAGAGTCCAAGGGGTTGGCTGACCTGCTAGCCACCGCGGAGGAGCTCGTGGGTGAGCGGGGGTACGAACTAGTCCTGATAGGTCCCTCGATCATCACCGACGAGGTGATGAAGAGGGCGAAAAGGTGTCACAGATCGCTCCTAAACTCATTGAAGAAGACCGTGGCGACTTCGAGTGGAGGCGAGGTTGGGCTGATGGAAGCCATAAGGAGGGGGGCGCTGGGTGAGGATTACAGGCCCCTGAGGGAGACGGTCATCTTGGAGCGGGTACTCAAGTTGCTGGCCACCGAGGGGGTGAGGGTGTACATAGGTATCGATGAGGTGAGAGATGCCCTTGAGAGGGGAGACATCTCTTTAGTAATCGTCAGTGAGGACTTCATCTGGTCTAACGTTGATGATGAGAGAGTAAAACTGGTCCTAGACCAAGTTGAGAGCGGGAGAATCGAGGCCGTGATAATGACCTCGGGCAGCGAGTCTGCACACTCCCTGAACAGGTTGCACGGGATCGTCGGTGTGCCCGTCAGCCAGAGATACAGGCTGCGTTAAAGGTCCTCGAAAGTGAGTATGTGAACGTTAGGTTTGATGGAGAGGTTGTCTGTCGCCCTCGCCCCTATCAGGTAGACCTCCTTGCCCTTGTCCGCGGCCGCATCGACCAGCCTCTGGGTGATGACGCCATCGAAGACCACCAGTTTGAAGTCCTGGAGCTCCTCCAATCTCTTAACCAACTCGCTGACCGGTAACTTGGCGAGCTCGTTGAGGCTCTCATCCAGAACGACTCCCATCAGGTTCCCCTCTATGTCCTGGATGAACGATTTAACCCTCGTCTTCATCTCGTCCGGGAGGCTGACCCTCTCGTGGACCACGCTTACCCTCGCGCGCCTCAGTGCCTCCTCCAACGGTATCGGCTGCTGGAGAGCCTCCGCTATCTCTTTCGCGTTCAGGTCCTCCACCTCCTTCCCGTTGGGAGCTCTCGCGACCTGATCGATCTTGATCACCTTGGAGAGTTCCCTCAGTACCATGTCGCCTCCCCTGTCACCGTCGAGGAACGCAATGATCCGCTTCTTCTTCCCGAGTAGTTCGTTCAGAGATTGCGGGATCTTGATGCCCTCTATCCCTATCACGTTCCTGTAACCGTACCTGACCAAGTTCAGGACGTCCGCCCTGCCCTCGACTATTATTATCTGATCTTCGCTCTCGACGTCTGGACCTGCGAGTAGTTTCTCGGGGCCGTATTCCTTGACCTTGGCCTTGAGGAGCGATTCCTCTAGCTCCTTCAGGATCATGTCCTCCTCCGGTATCTTCTTCTTCTCCCACTCGTAGAGAATGGACCTAGCCCTCTCGACGATCTTCTTCCTCTTCTCGACCCTGACGTCCTCGATCTTCTCAGTGACCACCTTCGCCGAGTAGGGGCCGACCTTGTCTAAACTCTCCACCATCGCGGCGATCAGCGCGGTGTAGAACCTGTCCATGCTACTCGGTATGTGGATCCTCCCGACTGTCCTGTTACCTTGATGTTGGAGGGAGACCTCGATCCTCCCGATGCGGCCTGTCTTCTGGAGCTCCCTCAGATCGAGCTCAGAGCTGAATATGCCCTCGGTCTGACCGAAAGTGGCACCTATAACGTCGTTCTTATCGACGATACCGTCTATCTCTATCCTTACCTCGATAACATATTTCGTTGATGTCTGGGAACTCAAACTGTGACACCTTACTTTTCCAGTAAGAAGGTTCGCCTCTCAATTTAAATATTTAACCTTTCTTCTTCACCTCTACGAGCTTCTTGGTCAGTCTGATCACCTGTAAGGCATCTCCCCCCACCTCATGTAGGGGACGAAGTTGGCCAAGATCAGCGCTATGTGCTCGATCCCGTTAAGGTAGTCCTCCACCCTCACGTTCTCGTTCGGTGCGTGTATATGTGAGTCCTTTCTGAAGAACCCGACGCCCACGCAGGGTATTTTGAGGACGTCCGTGATCAGGTACATAGGTCCTGAAGTCGGCGAGTACGGGTAGAAGAACGATCTCCTCCCGTAGGCGATCTCCGCGGTCTCCAGCGCCACCCTCGCTATTGGAGAGTCCGGGCTTGTCCTAGCCGCGGGGTAGCTCTGGAGCTCCCTCAGTTCAAGGTCCTTGAACCCGTGCCTCTCGAGGTGCGACTCTATCAGAGAGACAACCCTCTCAGGTCGCATCTCCCTCACCAACCTCACATCTATTTTTGCGACCGCGCGGTTCGGCAGGACGGTCTTGCTCCCGATCCCCGAGTACCCGGAGTAGATGCCAGAGACGTTCATAGAGGGGTGTGAGAGGAGACGTCTGAGGAACTCGGCCTTACTTCCTATCGATCCGATCGAGTGGCGTTCGTATTCCTCATAGTCCTCAAATCCTTCTTTGGTCAGGGTCTCGATCATCTGAACGCTCGAAGAATCTAGGTCCTCCACGTCGTCGTAGAACCCCTCGATGGTGACGTTGCCTCCGTCATCACGCATAGTCGATAGCGCCCTGATCAGTCTCCACGCCGGGTTCTCTATCACCGGGCTCCAAGACGAGTGTAAATCTGGCCTCTCCTGTCTAGCCTCCATCTCCAAGTACAGCATACCCTTTGCGCCCAAGTGTACAATCGGCCTACCCGACTCGTCAACGGTCCCGTTCTCCCAGAGGCACGCGTCTGCGTCTAACATCTCGGCCCTTCGTCTCACGAAATCTGTGAAGGATTTGCTTCCTATCTCCTCCTCTCCCTCGACGACGAACTTGATGTTCACGGGAACCTCTCCGTATAGTGACATCAACACCTCTATGGCCTTCAGCCTTGCCAGGAGGTGACTCTTGTTGTCCGTAGCACCCCTCGCGAAGACCCTTCCGTCCCTAATAGTCGGTGAGAAGGGCGGGGTTTGCCACTCTTTCAGAGGGTCTGGGGGCTGGACGTCGTAGTGGTTGTAAATTAGCAGGGTGCCGTGCCGCTCCTCCCTCAGCTCACCGAACAGGATAGGGTTCCCGCCCTCCTCGTAGACGTCGACCTTGAGTCCTACACCCTCCATGGCCGACCTCACTGCCTCCACACACCCCCGAATCCCCTCACCGGTAGCCGAGACGCTAGGGTATCTGAGCAACTCGATCAGCTCCTCGATGAGTCGGGACCTCTCCCTCTCTATACGTTCCCGGACCTCCCTAACGACGTAGCTCACGCCAATAGAACCTCTGAGGCGGTTTATCTATGTTGATGTGTGATCACCATAGGACCAAGGTATTAGTTGGCTATTACTAGGTCAATCCATTTAGCATACCTGAGTCGATATAGCCTTGCTCAGATATAATATGCGCGTACCCCTCACATTTAGATGCTGAAGTACAGGCTGAGGTCGGGGCTGGTCATAGGGGGGGCCTTTGCGCTCAAGATAAGGAGGGGGCTCTTCGCCCAGATGAAACCAGTGATGAGGGTCGGTCACGTCACACAGGAGGAAGTCTCGCACGCCGCGGGTGAGTTGAACAGGTTCCTATACGACGTGCTCGTGACTCATCTGAAGATCTCAAAGGGCGATGTCGTGCGCATATCCATCGAGTACTCGGTGGAGGACGGAAAGATAGTGTGGGACCTCGAGTCACTGAACCTAGAGGTCTTCAGGAGGGTGCCAGAGGGTGAGGTCCGGTCTGTAATCAACGAACTGAAGACTGGGCACTCTCCGCGCGGTTAGACCCGATTCTCAGCTCGGAATATCTGCGAAAAACTTATTTGTTATTACGTAGAGCCTCGTATGATTTAATACTTGGTCGATTAGGAGGTGGGTAGATGAAGCTCATAAGCGTCAAGCTGCCCGAGGCACTAATACAGGGCATGGACGAACTTGTCAAGAGGGGCGCCTACCCCAGTAGGTCAGCGATAATTAGGACCGCTCTCAGAGACCTGCTCAGGGAGGAGTTGTGGAGTAACGATAAGTCAAGGGGTTTAAGCGGCCGGGAGAACTATTATATGTCAGATGAAGAGTGATCGTTCAGGACTGTAATCTCCCGCTGGGACCATTTAACTACCCTCATTCTCAAACAATATCAAAAAATACCTCCATCACGCGTGCTACGGTAGATGCTTCCACCTGAGGAGATCTATGTCAGGGAGTTCCTCCCGGCCCTGAGAGGTCTCTTGGCGCACAGGATGAGGGAGCTCGGATACACCCAAGGTAAGATCGCGACGGCCCTTAAAGTCACTCAGGCCGCTGTAAGTCAGTACCTCTCCGAGGGTAAAGAGAGGTACGAGGCGAGGATAGCGTCGCTTGGTATACCCAAACGCGAGGTTGAGGCCCTGCTCGGATCGGTCGTTGGTAACCCGCTGGACCACAAAGCGAGTACCGAGGCATTGATCCACGGTTGGAGGGACTTCTTGGGCAAGGGTTACCTCTGCGAGTACCACAGGAGCAGGTATCCCGAGCTGGTCGGTTGCGACGTCTGCATAATCACCTACAACAAGTCTTTCAACGAGGGCGACCGTTCGATATTGGAGAACTTGGAGTGGTGCGTGAAGGCAATAGAGGAGAGGCCGTACATGAGTCTCCTCTCACCTGAGGTCGGCATGAACATCGCCGAGTGCCTACACGGCGCTGGGAGTCCGCATCAGGTCGCTGCCATACCTGGGAGGATAGTGAGGGTGGGCGGGGGCCTCAAGGCAGTGAGTCGACCTGCGTTCGGCTCCTCTCAACACCTCGCGGCTATCTTGACATCGCTCAACAGGGTCCATCAAAAGGTCCGGTCCGTGATGAACATCAGGTTCGACCAATACGTGGAGCACGCCGTGAGGAGGTTGGGGTTGAAGTACGTCTACACGGGCGACCCTAAGGATCTGGTCGATGAGAACCAGATAATAAGGAGGGTGAGTCACTCTGTTTTAACGGATCCTAGTATCGATGTGGTCTTCGATAGAGGGGGACAAGGTTTTGAGCCTGCGACCTACGTGTTCGGGGTCGATTCGGTCTCTGCGGTCAAGAAGGCCGTGGATCTAGCACGCGAGGTCCTCTCTCTCAAGACCTGACGTACTCTATGCCTGAGCGCTCGAGCGCCTCGATGACCGACCTCCTATGCTCGCCCCTCAACCCCTTCCAGTCTATCACCGCGAGCTTCTTCGCCTCGACGACCCTGTCGTAAGCCGTCCTGATCATCGAGAGATCGGTCGGGAAGACGTACTCGGGTATTATGTGGCCGAAAGCGAGCCTGTCCTCTATCGACATCTTCGTGAACTTTGGTGCGTAATGCGACCCACCTATGCCTATGTGCGCGATCTCGGCCTCTCTAGCGTTAACCGCGGATATACACGCAGAGGCGACGGCTTGGGCTGCGTCACGATCGTTGAGTGCGTTCTCGGTGCCTCCGTACTCCACAAAGAGGAGGGGGGTTGAGGAGAAGGGGCCGTGATGGGTGGCCTCAAACCCGACGTGCCACCCCTCGAGAGATTTGTTGGCCGCTGACTCCTCCAGTAGAGTGAACAGTGCAGCTCGTAGCGCACCAGCCATCGAGTAGGATACCTCGTTGGGTAGTCCACCAAGCTCAGAATTGCTTCCCCAATTTCCCGTCGCGTGAACCAGTAGAGCGTTGACGCCTTTCTCCGACCTGTGTCTATAAGCCACGACGATCAATCTTGAGTTGAGTGACCTCAGTTCTGCGTCCGATAGGAAGAGGGCCTCGCTATTGGTGGTAACGCCGAGTACCTCGCCGAGCCTTATAACCCCGTTCCCGAAGATCACCTCGTCGGATTCAGTGAACCCGAAGTTCTCCGTGAGAGCGCTCTTGACAGTCATGGAGGCCGGATCCTTTTTCGAGAAAAGTATCACGCGTCTAGTGACACTCTGAACCTCGCTCATCTCTCGAGTGAGGGGAGGCCTCCCCTCGTCAACTTGAGTAAGTCGAGCATCTTCTCCACGCGTTCCCTCTGTACGCCCTCCTCTATTAGCAGATCCCTCAGGGACTTCTTCTCGTTCAAGAACCGCTTCGCGATCACGGCGGCCTTGTCGTAACCTATGATCGGTGCTATTACGGTCACCAGTGCGGGACTCGATTCCGCGTACCTCTTGCATACATCAACGTTGGCGGTTATCCCAGAGATGCACTGCCTCGCCAAGTTTGCCGCCGCGTTACTCAGGACCTCGATCGACTGTATAAGAGAATAGCCTATCAACGGCATCCCCATGTTGAGCTCTAGCTCTCCAATCCTGGACGCTTGGAATACAGCCTCATCGTTGCCTATGACCAAGCAGCAGGCTAGCATCGTCGACTCTATTATCACCGGGTTCACCTTCCCTGGCATGATCGAGGAGCCCGGCTGGACGGCCGGTATGTCTATCTCGGCAAGGCCTGTGTTAGGCCCTGACGCCAGTAATCTGAGGTCGTTGCAGATCTTCAGCAAGCTCCCCGCTATGACCCTGAGCACCCCGCTCAGCTCGACGCAGGAGTCCTTTGATCCCATCGCCTCGAACCTATCGCGTGCTATCCTAAACCCGAGATCTGTGATCTCGTTAAGGGTGTTGACAACCAGACCGGCGAACTCCGGGTGAGCGTTCAGTCCCGTCCCTGTAGCCGTCCCCCCGATCGGCAGCTCTAGTAGATCCTCAACTACGCGGTTGAGCCTCACTGTACCTTTTCGTATCATCTCAGCGTATCCGCCGAACTCCTGACCTAGGGTCACCGGCACCGCGTCCTGAAGGTGGGTGCGACCGCTCTTGACGACGTCCTTGAACTCGTCAGCCTTTTTATTCAGAGCGTTCTCCAGCTCCTTCAATGAGGGAATGAGTCGACTCTTGACAAGTTCGACCGCGGCGACGTGTATCGAGGTTGGGAATACGTCATTAGTTGATTGGCACATGTTCACGTGATCGTTCGGGTGTATGAGGGCTTTGTCCCCCCTCTTCCCTCCGAGTATCTCGACGGCCCTGTTCGCTATGACCTCATTAGCGTTCATGTTGGTCGAAGTGCCGGAGCCGGTCTGGAGTACGTCGACTACAAATTGGCTGTCGTGATCTCCATTAACGACCTCCATCGCGGCCTTCATTATGGCCTCTGCTTTGTCCTTGGGGAGAAGGCCGAGAGAGGCATTCGCTTTGGCAGCTGCGTATTTGATCAGGGCCAGGGACCTTATGAAGTGTCTCTGAAATCGAAGGCCTGATATCGGAAAATTGCTGAGGGCCCTCGCCGTCTGGACACCGTAATACGCGTCCTCGGGGATTGAGAGCTCTCCCAATGTATCTCTCTCTACCCTGTACCTCATCTCGAGACGAATACCACATACAGTACTAAATATATCTGGATTGCCGATCAGGGCGTACCTATGATCGAGGTGAGGGTTTCCTTCTTAGGCTCCCTGATTTGATCGAGATTGAGGAAGACCGCCCCTTGTTTCATCGCCAAGTCATAAAGCTCGTTGTCCAACGGTACCAGTGGCACAATAATGAGGTGCATTATGTCTAGGTCGGACTTGAGGATGAATAGCTTGATGAGCCTTCGCATGGCGGCCTCCCCACCCACGCGTAGGGTGATTATGAGTGCGCGGTACCTGTCGCCCGCCTTGACTGCAATATCGACGTCATAGATCGCACCCGACTTCCCGGTTATCTTCGCGTTACGCTCGACGACGAACCCCATCTCCCTGAGGGCGGTCAGGAGTGTCTTCTGCACCTCGATAGAGGCCTTGTATTTGGAGAGTACGTCTCGATTCACGGTATACCTATAGAACGGTTTCAACCCAGCGTCTGTTATCCCGTATCTCTCACCGCACGTCAGGCACTTGAATATGAGTATCGGTTCGATGAAGACGTCTCCGCAGTCCTCACACTTGAAGAAGGACGATTTTATCACACTCTCTGAGTGAATCTCTATGTCCCTTGTCAGGTCTACTCGACAGGTGGGACATATGTACGAGTGATTGAACTTGAACAGTGACTCAGGACCGACGGTCCTGCAGGTCGTATGTTGGAGGGTGATGGTCTTGAACAGCCTGTTACTAGAGCAGTTCCTGCATAGTAACTCGACGTTGTAAATACTGCTCGCACACTTCGGGCATTTAATCGCTTTGAACTCGACGGATGCGGGCGTCAATACGCCGCGCTCACTCAACCTGATGATCACCTCGGTAGCCTCGTGAGAATTGACGTTCAGCATCTCCTCAACCATCGGGTACCTACCACCTAGGATCTCCGTCCTGTCAGGTACGGGAGTTATCTCGCGGATGCCTCTAGTATCGATGTACTCTATAAGAACCATCTCCCGGTCGGAGAGGGGGACGTCGCTGACTAGACTCTGAGGGGAGGGCTCCTCGACAATAGGCGTCGTTGCGGCCTCTACTACGGGAGTCGTTTCCTTGGGCGCTTTACTCGGTTGCGCCTCAACCTCATCCCTCTGAACGCTTTGGACTACATTGGGGGCGGGGACGGTCCTCGCCTCAGGTCTTCTCTGGACCTTCACAGCCTTACGCTTCTTGTTCGTCCTATAAATGACGAGCGTTACTAACGGAATAACGAGTAACAACTCCCAAAGTAATAAGTTTGTAAATTGATTGAAGAGGGACGTTAGGAACGGTATACCCGTCTTGCCCTCAAAGATGGCCGTTCTCACCGCGACGGATAGAACGTAACCGGCGGGTGGTGAGACGAGTATCATAAGGGCCTTCAGTTTCAGCAGGTGCGTGATCCCTAGGACGGATAACGTTACTATTAAGACGGAGAAGACCTCAAGTAATAGTTGAGGAAGGAGCCCTGTGATCAATAGATCAAGAAGAATCCATATAGATATGGCTAAACCTAAAGACGCTAGCGACCCGGACGCGGTAGCTCCCAACTCTCACCAGTCTGTTTAATAAAATTAATGTCCTTTTTTTAACTTTTACCTTTCTATCCTCCGGCGTAATATTTGGACAATGAGGTGAGGCGTACACCGATCTGTCTTTATTGCTTGAGAATCTCATTACCCAGCAGATGTAGTGCAGATTCGGCCAAAGTACGAGTCCTGTGCGAGGTTAGGCCAGACAATACTTTAATATTAATTCAGAGGTTTTAGTCATATAATTGACAGGTAAGAAGGCCGTAAGCCCGATCGTGTCGACGGTGATCTTGACCGCAATAGTGATCTCTTTAGGTTTCATCATATGGGCTCTTAGTGCAGGATTATCGAGGCAGTTGGTCATAGACCTGAGCGTGGACTTGGATGAGAGGGTGGCCAACGTTAGGTCCTCGTTAGTGATCGAGTACGCAACTTACACACCAGACAACTTGTTTTACATCTGTGTCTACAACAATTTAGAGACCCCGCTTAGGGTCGTCGATGTCATCTACCTTAACGTAAGTAGAAACCCACTCAACGACTTGACCCCTAGTCTAATCCTTGAATTACCCCCTAAATCAAAGAACGCCTTGTGCTTCAAAGACACGCCTCCAATCCTCATACCAAATTTAGTGATCGTCCAGGTGTGGGCGATGCCAGCGCATCTCTTCAGCCCGTCAGCACCTTTTGAAAGACTTGATAAGGCCGTCAAAGCCGAGAGGGAGGTCACTATACCATGAGTTCGCGCGGTCGGGGCATCTCCACGGTAATAGGAGGTTTAATAATGATCGCGATATTATTTAGTACATTTGTACCAATGTTCTTCTTCCGCGATCATATAGACCTAAATTTCAATAGAGCGGTCTCAGAGAGGAGGTTGTTCGAGGACATGAGGGCGGCAGAGAAGTTGTCCAGTTCTGCCTACCAAGACTTCGCCGATGGTGGTAAGATAAAGGTCTACGTAAGGAACGTAGGGAGCGTACCTCTGAGAGTTCTCAGGGTCTGGGTCGTAGATAAAACAACCCCAGATATTCCGAACGTCATAATCACAGATCTCTTTCTGAACGCGTTTCAGAGCGGCGTAGTGATCAACACAGGTATCGTACCAGTAGTAAACAAACAATATAACGTCTTCTTAATAACCGAGAGAGGGAATCTTATTGTTCCCGTTGGTTCACCTATAATAGGGAAAAATCCATCCCCTCCACCTACTGATCCTCAGACCTTCCCGTACACTCTCTCCGTTACCTTGAAGAACACGTTACACGGAGCCATCTACAATCTGACACTGAAAGGTAACCTGCCTGGAGGAAAGACGACTTTGTTTCATAGGGCTACAGCTACGCGCTCAGACGTCTCGCTGGACTTCGGTGTATATCCGGGCAATTATACGTTGATCGTGAATGGCACTAGATTGGGCACACTATTAGTGCTCAAAACCCTTCAAGTCACGGTACCCGACGTGAGTAACGTCCTCGTAAACGTCGGAGTGGCGCCGATAGTCGGTTTCAGTGCGTTCGGAGATGCTCCCTATAAGGTCTGCGTCAATGAGTTATTCGTGACGTCCCTCTACCTATTGAACACGGGTACAGTGGACCTCTACAATTTCAAGATAACATTTGATATAGTAGATGCGGGCTGGGATCTGTTTAGTACTCAAATTTATCAGATACCTAAATTGGCTGTGGACGAGATCGCTACCTTTACATGGTCAGTAAGAGCTCCCAGCAGCCCGGCGACCACTACGTTCAAGATCAGCATCTCTGGAAAAACGGAGGCTAATGTTTCAGTAGACGATGTAGTATATGTAGAAGTAACAGCTATTTCATGCTGATCTCAGGTCGCTCCAATGACTGTGAAGATCGACATTACGTACGGTGAGAGTAAGAATGTTAGAATCATGATAAAGAGTATCAGCACAGAGTGCTTGAAGCCTGCAGCCACCGACTCCTCGCTCAACTTCCCTGCGACGAGGCCCATCATGGCTGCGTTTATTACTATGGGTGGCAAAAAGGTCCTTAGGAACTGATCGAACTCTAACGTCCTCCCGGCCAAGAGTAAGCTCTCCTTCATATACCCCAAGAGGGCTATCGAGGTAAATGCCAATAAAATTGCACCGATGTAGGGTATTATCACCAACGGCCTCATGCTGGATCTCCTCTTCTGCTCAATCGCCAGCAGCCTCTCATTGAACGAGCTCATAATGTCGAGGGTCTCTGGAGTCCCACCACCCACCTCTATAGAGTCGAAGAATGTGAAGAGGCTGATCTTCGTCAACCAGCTCCTTATACGTCCCTCTAGGTAGTTGTAGATCGATAGGAGTGAGGCACCCCAGGCCAGTTTATTTGCTATAATCTTCAGTATCTTATTGAATCGGCCGTAATTCTTTCCGGATAGCTCAATTATCGCCTTCTCAGGGTTCAGACCCGTCTTTCTGATCTCTACGACCTCCCTCATGAACTGCACCGCTCCCTTGAAGACGCTGCTCTCATACCTGCTTATTTTGATCTCGACGATGGCAGGCGGTATAAAGAGGACGATGAGGGATACCGCGATGCTTATCGCGAGGTCGAAACCTCTACTGATTCCAAAATAATCGATCAGGATGTACTTAAAAACGTTGACGGGTGAGAAGATGAGTGACAGTTCAGGAGAGATGTAAGGAGCCAACAGAGCGATCAGTACGATGGAGGACGGTATTATCGAGATGAGGAGGACCCGGTAGGGTCTCATATCGTAATAGGGGTACTTGATCTGGGAGATATCTGCCAAGTAGAGAAATATCACACTGATGAGGGGGAGCAAGAGGTAACTGAAGCTAAAGAAAGCCTCGATGCTCAAGAATTCCGCACCCACCCTCAGAGTCCTCGAGACCATGAACATCATGTAAAATCCTAATGCTAGGAGTACCGACGCGGCCAGATATGCCTCCATGTAGATTGAGAACCTCTCTATTAATGCGTTTATCTTCAACTCGAAGAGGTCGAAGATTAATTCAGCCCTCCTCTTGAAATAGCTCACTACATCCCCGCCGCTTCTGACCGTTGAAGCGTAACCCTTCAAGAGCTCCGAAAGGTCCCTCTGGGGGAGTATGGTAGCTATGTGCTCCGTCGATGATATCGGATCCAGCCACCAAGCCTTCGTTGATATATCGATCATCCGGCTCACCTTTCCTATGGTTGGCGTCAATCCTATCCTGTCTAATCTCGAGAGGCTTGTGAACGGGTGAGTTCCACCTGAGATCATGACGGCCATGTAAAAGGAGGCGTACGGGAACTCTGACTCTAATTTACTTTTGATATTTGAGGCGATGATCGAGGGATAGGTCAGTAAAAGAACGAATATTATAAACGGAATGCACATAGCTATGAGAGCTACTAAGAGACCTATCTGGGCAATTAGGAGGAGTACAGATATGATCACGGACGTAATCATGGAGACGAGTAGCCAGAAACCCAACATCCCAATGTAGGCCTCCGGATAGATCCGCACTCCTATGGACTTCAACCTCTCGGGGAGCCTGGGCGAGATGCTCAGTATTAGCGGAGTGAGCCACTCGTACCGTCTAGAGAGTTTCGTGAGGATGGATGCCGACCCCATGGTGACCATCGTTTAGATGTTCTTTGCGACCACCCTGCCGCTCTTCTCGACTTCTATTCTACCCGATGCCTGTAGGTTGTTGATGGTCCTCCAGAACACTTCCTCGCTCAGCCTACTATTCCTCAATAGATCGATTAAATTGCTCTCACCGCCGCTCCTGATCAGCAGAGTCTCTATCGCGAAAGAGGCTTCAGATATAGCTGTGGTGGAGGCCGTTGCCAGTTTCTCTAGTTGAGTTACAGCTTCGCCGAACGCAGATGTTGGATCCTGATAGTATCTCGTTATCCTCTCAGTGACGTCCTCGATCTTGAGTATGTTGGACTTGGCCAGCCATTCGATATAAAGGGCCCTCTTGTGTAACTCGGTCAATAGCTCGTTGAGCTCGACCCCTATCCTCGAGGACATCTGCTGTAAGTGGTAGCTCTTCTCCAACTTCAGATTGAATTTGGAGGAGGGCTCATCGAACGATGTGATCTCATTGAACTCATCGTGCTTTATTATCTCCCAGCACCTCTTTACCCTCCTTACTGGGAGCCTGATATCTCCCCAGAACTTCTCCAGCGTCCTCTCTATCAGTATAACCGCATTGACCAGCGGTATGTTAGCTTGGTCTATCTCCATGGGCGGAGAGGTCAGCCGCGAGACAAGGGACGTTACGGATTCAGCGTGCACTGTAGTGAGACCGCCGTGTCCCGTAGCTATAGCTTGGAACAGCACGCTCGCCTCCTTCCCTCTCACCTCACCGACAATAAGGTAATCCGGCCTGTACCTAAGACTGACCCTCACTAGATCGAAGAGCCCGATAGCAGAGGAAATCGTGCCCGTGAACCCGTAAGACTCACGCGTGACCAGTCGGGTCCAGTTCTGATGCGTGATGTATATCTCGGGGGTCTCCTCTACCGTAACGATCTTGTGTGTGGGATAGAGGAGCGAACAGAGAGCGTTGAGCAGAGTAGTCTTCCCTGAGCCTGTGGCGCCTATTATCAGGATGCTAAACTTGTTCTCTAGCAGCAGCCACAAGTATGCGACCAGTTGAGAGGGTAGGACGCCGCTCCTGACGAGCTCGGCGATCGAGAATGGTTCCACCCTGAACTTCCTGATCGCGAAGGTGCCGCCCGATGGGGTGACCTCGTCACCATAGGTTGCGGCTATCCTGTGCTGTCCGGGTAATATCGCGTCGAGTATGGGGAAGGCCGTTGATATGTGTTTGCCGCTCCTGTGGGCCAGCATCACTATGTAGTCGTTGAGGACCTCCCGTGACTCGAAGCTCAGGTTCGTCGGTAGTGATTCGTACCTCTTGTGAAAGACGTATATGGGGCGGTCTACGCCGTTACATGAGATGTCCTCGATCTTGGGGTCCCTTAATATTGGTTCTAAATGTCCTAACCCGTTGAAGTTACGTGAGAGGTAATATCTTATCTTCCTCAGCTCGTCCTGGTTCAGACCCCTTATCAACCAGCCGTACTTCTTGAACGTCCTGTCGAGGAACTTGTTCAGTATTAATTGAGGGTCACTGTCATCGGGCGCGAGTTCTCTCGGATCTAGTTCGGCCTCTATCACCTCGCCTATCTCCTTCAGGGCCTCTAGTCCCCTAGGGGTGAGGGAGGGTTCTTCAACAAAGTAGACCGTTTGATTCTCCTCAGGTACAATAGCAATGGTAACCTTAGCGAAGGGTTCTATAACCCAGTAGGACTCGATGGTTACTGCGTCACGCGGTAGACGTCTCCTAACTATCCCAAAGAAGCGCTCTTTCTCGGCCACCTGACCTTCAGACCTGACTATCCGATTTTGAGAACTGAGATATAACGTTTGAACGCTCAAGATCGGCGAAGAGCACCTAATATGCCCCCTATCTGTTCGGCTCTCCCCGGGTGCCCCGTCTCAGGTCCCAGATGTCCGATCCGTCAGGCACCCTCTGCAGTGTGAAGTCGTTCGAGAAGAGATCTGTGAGACCGCTATTTAGCACGCACGGCGTCCCGTTGATGTAGTGCTCCTGGGTGTCCCTGAGGATTATGCATGCGTTCGAGTTGGGGATGAAGTCACCGCTACTCATCTCTATGACCACGTATCCGTTCGGCTGGATCACGGTGCCGTTGGGGATTGTCGTGAGGAGCATTATACCCGCGAAGAGCTTCCACCTGCCCACATTGACCGGGAAGCTGTTCGGGTTGTAGAGCTCGATCCACTCTCTAGATCCTGAGGGAGGGTTCGACTCGACCTCATTGATGATTATTGGTCTGGACTCGATAATGCGCGTAGTGGTGAACGACTGAGTGTATGTAACGGTCGATATCGAGGTGTGGGTGGTTACCGATGTAGTCGTCACGCTGGTGGTCAAAGTCGTGGACGTGGTGACGGTGAGCCTGAGCATCTCCGTTAAGATAGAGGTTGTTGTCTGAAGCTGAGTCATAGTCTCCCTGATCGTCAGGAAAACCAAGGAGTTCTGAGTTAGTATGATCGGTGATGTCACGGTATAGTACACACTTCTGGTCTCAGTGGCATATACTGTAGAGATTTGGTCCCTTGAGAAAGCTGATGCGCCACCGATAAATCCCCCAAGGACTCCCACGGCTATAGCCACTATTATAATTACTGGCAGTAGTACTTTATGTCTCTCGCTCCTATAAGGGAACACGGATGACCCACCCATTTAAAGATGAGCATTTAAATGATGAGGGGAAACAGTCCGGGTCGTATTTTTACGAGAAAGTGGACGTATGACTCGACTAATACCTGTAGTTCTCCTGTAGTGCCTTATGCCCAGAGCTATCATGATGAGGATCCCCAATACCATCAGACCGGAGATGGCCGCGACGGTGACGTAGACCCACTCTGGCGCGATCTCTAAATATCTCTCAACCACTCTCGTATGGGTCTCGTAGGAGGTTACCAGGACCTTCGTGGTCAACGTAGTGGTCACCCTCTCTATCAGCAGTAGTCTCTCATTATGAGCCATGACACGGAGAATTGAGAACGGTGAGAGGGGATGCCACTGACCTATCTCATCGACAACTCCACTCCTGTAAGCGGTCAACCTTATCGACGCCACCACGGGTATCAATGGCAGATCACGACTGAGGACGTTTCCTATAGTACTTATCAACCTCGCCCGGTAACTTGGGTCGATCTCGCTGTCTAACTGGTAGATCAGTGATGGAAGGAGGGGGTCGTTGTAGCGCGACCAGTTGGACCTGCCGGTAGGTGTCAATAGGTCCGCGTAGACCTCTCGCAGGTCATCTCCATAACCGACCTCTAGGATCACCACATCGTAACCTCCCTGAGCGTAGTACTCCCCTAGCTTAGATGCATTTAGATTGATTTCGGTAACTCTGATCCCGAGGTCCTTGAGGGTCGAGGAGAAGTACCGTCCCACCTTGACCGCCCATGCACTATCAGACTGAACTCCGACCCTTATCATCAGCTCCTTATTGTGACCATCAACCCAGCGTCCGTCAGGGGTTCTGGTGTATCCTGCATCCCTGAGCAATGACGTTGCAACAGTAACGTTACGCTCGATTACGACGCTCCTCTCCCTCACGAGCCAGTTGAATTTAGATGATAGGAGGTCGAGACCTATCAACTCCGCTGGACCGTCTAACACGTCGAGGAGTCTCCTCGTGTCCATCAACTGATAGATCGCCATCCTGAGAGCTCTATTACCAGTTAGTTCTCCCTTGACGTTGAAGAAGATCACTAACAACCGGTCACCGGCTATAGAGACTGGGACCGTCCTACCGTCTGTAAGTCGTTGCAGATCTACAGGCGAGAAGGGATAACCAGCCACTAGATCAATATCACCCCTTATCAGGCCGTCAATTAATGCCCCCGTAGCCGGGTAACTCCTCAGACGCAGAATGAAGTTTTTTGATAACGGGTGTCTGTAGCTCTCAAAGGGAGCCAGTTCTACGATGTGACTCTCCGATCGGATGAGACGAAAAGGACCTGAACCTACGAGTCGCGGCAAGTTAGGACTTAATGGGTCCACGTTCTCGAATGAGCGACGCTGAACGATGGGGACCTTCGATAGGACCGATAGAGCCCTGTAAGCTTTGGGGGTGACTATCTCAAAAGTCCTCTTGTCTAGGACGTTCACGCTCTTGATGAGGTTCGAGAGGCCGTAGACGTCTAATCGGCTAGCGTACTTGGGCGAGGTGATTGTGGATAACGTGAATATCACGTCGTCCGAGGTGACCTCACTACCGTCGTGCCAGAGGGCCTTATCGGATAAACGAAACCTCAACCTGTCCCTCTCGATTGCCTCGTATTCTGCCAACCATGGCAATATCCGCCCATCCATCCCTATCGTCACCAGTGGTTCGTATATCAAGCATAGTATCGACAGGGAGGCTTCTCCCCTAGCAATGAACGGGTTGAGGCTAGCTTGCTCACCGTTTAAGCCCATCCTCAGGACGTTGGCGGTCTGGGACGCGGTGTTCGGCGTTGTTATAGTAATAAAGCCTACAATTATCAGGACAATGATTGTCAGGCTTTTAAGAGTGCCCATCCTTCTGTTTACAAAGTTCCACTAAAATAATTAAATCTTAACCTGCCCGCATGGCCAAAGATCAATAGAAACACCTCATTGAGACGTATACAGACAAGTTCTACCGTTAGACATTATTTAAAATCGGCCGTTCTATGAGAAGTCCATGCAAAAGACCGTACATTAGATTTATATATTAGTTTATCCCCATACGGTTAAAGATGATCCATACCAAAAACGTCAGAAGGTCAAGAGGCATAAGCCCGTTGATAGCGACGATAATACTAGTCGTGATAACGATAGTCCTCTCCCTTGGAGTGGCGTTCTGGTCTAACTCGCTAGTCTCGTCGTTCTCGAGTACAGAGAGGTTGGAGGTCAGGTTAATAGCGGTCTCGCCTACACTATTCCAGATGCAGCTAAAGAACGTGGGTAGCTTTGATATTCAGATCACCGATATACTGACGATGACAAACGGCGTTCAAGTAACTAGATATACTGTGTGGGGAGGCCTTAGCGTATTAACTCCAGGTCAGACTGCGAGGGCGAGTTCGGCCCACGCTGTGCCGAGGGGTGCGTCCTTTGATGTCTGTGTAATAACCACATTAGGAAACACATATTGTGCGGTAGGTACCGTCCCCTAACCTGAAAGATGCCTTTACAAGAGGGAAAGTTCGATACAGACGACTGTTTTATAACGTTTCGTAACGAAGTCGAGGGGCCACTAGTTAGCGTAATAATAGCGAGTAGGAACGGGAAAGTAAGATCTCTTGATAGGTTGATGGCGGGAGATCTCATCGAGGTCATAGTCGTCAGGGGGAGGTCTCCTGGAATGAACAGGAACATCGGTGCCATAGTGAGTAAGGCGGAATACCTGGCCTTTATCGATGATGATGCCGTAATGGACTCGCATACTTTACTGAAATGCCTTAGACACTTCTCAGACGGGAACGTAGGGGTCGTCGGTGGCCCAAACTTAACGATGGAGAATTCAACGCTCTGGGAGAGGGTGAGTGGATACGCATTGGCTTCACCCCTGGGTAGCTCGACGATGAGGTGGAGGTACAGCGCCATGCGGGGAATCGTCAAAACAGATGAGAGGGCTTTGACCAGTTGTAACCTCATTATAAGGAGGGGCGTCTTCTTCGCCGCAGGGGGTTTCCCAGAGAAGATCTATCCTGCAGAGGAGAACGTATTGCTCCATAGGATCTCGAGACTCGGTTACACACTGATCTATGACTCAGAGTTCGTCGCCTATCATAAGAGGCGCGGATCCCTCATTGGTCACATAGTTCAGGTATTCAGATATGGAAGGGGACGAGCGATGATGCTGAAGGTTTGTCCGGATGCGTTCAAACCCATATTTGTAATGCCCTCAATAGGACTCATCACGATTTGCAGCACGCTCACCTTAGCATCGATCGGGGCCCTTTCACTGCTGATCCCCCTCACGCTGCTCTCGACATACCTCTCCGCTACGGCTTTTGAGTCCATCAGAACGTCCATCGTTAACCGAGATCTAAGGGCACTACCTGCATTGATGATACTGATGCCGCTACACCACTTAGCCTACGCTTTAGGGTTCACAAGGGGCCTACTCTCAAGGAAGGTTGATGGACGTAAGGGCCTGGGATAACTCTCTGACCACTTGAGGGTTTCGAGGTATTATTCTACATGGTAGAGCATAGATATTATGACGTCAGGGGTTCACCGATAAAGAAGACGTAGAGACTGAGCTTGGTAGTACTAGTGATTATGTTAGATAGTGACGTTTGCATGGTTTATCAGTTCGGGTGTTAATATCTGATCGGACCGATGAGGGGGTGGTCGATTAGAAATCCAGTTCTCTGGAGAATCGTCCAGGCGCTCATTCTAATCACAGTGCCGCTAACAATAAGGCTGGGAGTGTGGTTCACCCAAGTCGCTTCAACTCTAGGGTTGGCTACATGGGATATCGAGCTCTACCGGGACATGGGCTCGTCGTTCGTCAGTAATTTCATCTCGGGTAACCTGACTGCCTACCCCATTGTAGGTAACCCTCCTCTCGGCCTCGCGTTCATAGGGGCCCTGCTCCCCCTGACTGAGAGGTTAGTGACACCGCCCATCGACGTGCTCTTGATCCCGATATTGTTCTCCGCGTTGACCTGCTGGATCATATATCTCGTGGGTAGCCGCTACTCTTGGAAGGTAGGACTCATTGCTTGGGGCCTGGTGTCTTTTGACCCGTACTCGATCCAGTTCTCTGCAACGTTCCTAGACCCTATAATGAACTTCTTCATATCCATCGCGATATACCTGACCGTTAACGACTACCTCAGGTCTTTCAGGGGAGTTATACTCTTATCCTTTGTCCTATCTCTGGCTGTGATAACCAAGTTAACCGCAGCGATCTTAGTCCTACTCTTCTCGGTCCTCTACGCCATTACTTTCAGGGAGTTCAAGAAGGGGCTGCTAATTTTGGTGGTCACTGGTGCACTGGCCTTCGGCCTTACCGTCCAGAACTGGACACTGGAGGGGTTGAGGGAGTTCTTTGTAGGCACGGGGAAGATGGTTGGGCCGGGTACACCGACTTTCAATACTCTCAGATTGCCTGTTATCTTCGGCCCCTTCGACATAGGCATGTTGATAGCTTATCCGTGGTACCTCCTCACCTACCTTGGAATCGGTTACATACACAGGAGCGTCCTGCCGTACGTCTCCCACATGCTCCTCCTAGTATTAGTGTTAGTATTGTCGTTAGTTTATCGGGGTGTCAAGTCCGATAGAACGCTCACGTTGTGGATGTCCGCGTCCATACTCAGCATCACGTTCCTGCCTCGTAACTACTGGACAGCTAACTGGGCAGAGGGGTTTGTCGTTGGTATAATAGCGAAACAGTTCTATCCGTATTACTTCTTAGTGACCCTACCGGCTTTATCGTTGTTTCTCGCTCACTTAATTGTTGGGAGAAGACAGACTGAGGGGGCTGATGTCTCCTCGTGGAGTAAGCTACTTTGGGTGCCGATTCTATCGTTTGCGGCTTTGGCTCCGATACCGTTCGTTATGCTCAGCATGCGGATGCCCTACTGGGACTTCATCTTCACCCTCATATATAATTACTGGAAGGACAGCAGCTTCATAGTTGGTTATTACGCGTTCCTATTAACGGTAGTGATCCTGATATATCTAGTGGCCTTTGTAGTGATGATGATGCGGAGAATCTTCCGCTCACAGGAGCACCTTGATCAGACTGCCCTGACCTAAACCGGACGGTCCTCCGGTTGATATTGCAGACGCCTCGAACTCCACTACCAACACGTCCCCCATCGCGTCGATCACTCTGCCCCTCCAGACGACGCCCTTGAAGTCCTCGTAAGTCACCTCGTGGTTAATCAGGGCAGTTATGTCGTCGAAGTCGGTCTGGGCGGTGGGTTGGGCTAGGACGCGCTCCTCTTCGTCGAATCCCACTACTATTGCGTCTATAGTGTTCTGGAGTTCGTCAGACATGGTCACTCGGTTAACCGATTGTTGAACTAATATAATTTTCCTTGATGGTCAGTCTATCATCTTCTCCCACGAGGTCCACTCCCTCATGAGTAGGTTGTACCAGGCGTCCTCCTCCTCTATCTCGTCGTACATACCTCGTTCCCTGGCTAACCTGACCGCATCTATGTGGTAGCAGGAGGGTTTGCCTCTGTGCAGGACTCTGAAGAAGTAATCGTCGCACGAGCAGTAGGGGACGTTGGGCAGGACCAGATACTCAAACTTTCTTCCCACGACGACCCACCTCGTTCTGCCGCTCGGTCTGAAGACGTACCGTTTCACCTTCAGCTCGGATACCAACCTATCCGCGCTTCCGCTCTCAGGGTTCATTTCGTGATGGACCTTATCGTACCTATCTGTGTACCGTCCATCAGCGTCGCCTCTGCACTGAGAGGGTCGAACGCCCCAGACCTCAGCAGTGGGCTGATCCCCCTCGTCCCGCTTAGACCCGAGACGCTCAACCCGGACAGGGCGTCGTTGAAGTGGGGGAGTATTATGAGTTTAATGTCACCGCTCAGACCGTCTAGGGATACGAGGGGCGCGTAACCCGGCCTCTCTCTCAACTTCTCGGCCAGCCTCCTCTTCTCGGTCCTCAACTTCAGGAAGACGCGCCTCCTCAACTTGCTACCCTCGTCCTCCAAGGATATAGTGGGGTGTGTATGTCCTATCAGTATGATCTTCTTTTCTAGAGACTGGGGCTGTGGCCACGTGTGACCGTGAAGCAACCAAACTTCTCCCAGACCAAATCCCCGGCTCGATACGACCGAGGCTAGATCACCTACAAGCGAGTATATCCCCGCGTCGTGGTTCCCCGGGACGATGATGACCTCGTCGACACCTTCCCTCACCCTCTGGACGAAATCCCTCACCTGTCTGCTCTCCCTCCAGCTCGTGCCAGCCACTCTGTGCTTGACGTCACCCAGTAGCACGAGATACTGAGCGCCGACCTCGTCGATGATCTCCCTGATGGATGCGGCGATTCTCGGAGCCTGATATGGGACCCTTATACCCATCCTGAACAGCTCCTCCTCGTACCCGATGTGGAGGTCCGTAACTATGAGGTACCTCCTCCTCGAGTGGACCATTGCTAAGGCCGGCCTATCGGAGACTATCCGTATGTTTACTGACAATCTCAACGTTAAGAGTTCCTAAAGAGATAAAAAACTTATTGAGGGACCTCGAGTTCACCTCTTCTGAAGCTCCGAGATTCTTTCGGGGAGGAAGTCCTTCACGATGAACTCCAACCCGTACTTCGAGAACGCCTCGAGTTCAGCCTTACGCTTTATCTTCCAGAAGTGCTTCAGCTCCCTGACCCAGGGTTCTGACTGATACCTCGGATCGACCTCCAGTTCGCCCAGCCTCTTCATGTCCTGATCAGTCAGCTTCATCGCCGGCAACTTGTACTTCGTGATATCGGTCGCGTATACCCCTGCCCAGATAGAGTCCGGCACGTTGATCTCCTTTATATGGGCGGCGAGGGCGGACCCGTGGACGAGAACGCTGGCTATGTGAACCCCGTACGGATCAGCGTCTGTGAAGATGTAGACCGGTAAGTTGAGCTCATCGTGGAGACGCCTTATGAGCTTCCTGCAGTTCCTCGGTGACTGACCGGCCGTGTGGATCAGTAGCGCCTTGAACTTCTTGTCAGCCCCCTCCTCCACGAACCTCGCGAAGACCGCGCCCTTCTCTATCACGAAGATCTGCTCCGCACCGCACCTTACGAACTCCGCGGTTGTCAGCGCAGGCCCTATCGCGAAGCCATCTGGGTGCGATGAGAGGTCGACCCTCCTCCCCCTGAAGCCAGGTACGGAGTACTCTATCACGAGATCGCCGAAGATGGACGCGCGTTCCTCTGGGAAGATCGAGAAGTCCTCCCTGGGGTGTCTTATTATGCTCTCGAGCTCCATGATGACGTCATCGCTCTCGCTCTGGTCCTCAAAGTCTATGCCCTCTCCGAGGCCGACGTAATATGTGTCCCTGAGAGTGGAGGTCTTCCCGCTCGTCATGAGCCTGTTCGCGAAGTGGGCGATCCATACCAGTTGAGTGAAGGGCCTGATGTGACGTATGTTCCCCAGTGACCTCTCGGATGATTTCTCACCCAAGACGTACTGCCTGAGTTCCTCATCGTAGACTATGTTCTTCGTGGACCTGATAGGTATGTTGATCCGCGGCCACTCCTGATTCTGAATGCAGCGGACCACGTCCATCCCCAACTTCTTCATCATCCCTATTACCTCTGACCTTATCTGGTCAGATCTGTAGCCGTGAGACCTTTGACCGTCCTTGACCATTCTTGGTAAATGATGGAGTGCGGTTAATTTTTAGGTTATGCCGGATCGTTCCACTTGATAATATAAGCTCAACCTAGTAATGAGGTCGCAACCAGTCTTGAGGCTGAGAGGAATGGGGACGCGTATACCCCTATGGCTATCGAGAGGCCTGCCAGAGCTAGTAACGGAACCAACATAATTGGGCTGACCTCTTTCGCACCATCGATACCCTCGGCCTCCTTCTTCGAGAAGACTATCTGGATGACCCTGAGGTGGTACATCGCCCCTATCAGGATGTTGAATATCATGATGGCTGCTGGGACGTAGTAGCCTATCTGGAAAGCCGCGTATAGGATTGTATACTCGCTGACGAAAACGTTGAGTCCCGGCATGCCGGCGAGGCTGAAGGCACCTATAGCGTAGCACACCCCAGAGACGGGCATCTTGCGCGCCACACCTGAGAGCTTGCTGAGCTCGCGGACCCCCAGAGTGTGAATGAAGCAGCCCGCAGCGAGGAAGAGGAGGGCCTTGGAGACCGCGTGATTGAGGACGTGGAGGAGACCTCCCGTAAAGGCCAGCTCGGTATGCAGCCCTATCGCGAAGACTATGTAGCCTATGTTCGCGACGCTACTGAAGGCCAGTAGTCTCTTGATGTCGTCCTGCATCAGGGCCAATAAATTACCTATGGTCATCGTGAGCAGCGCGAGTGAGAGGATGATGAAGCTCCACCCGTAAGCGGTCTCCGGGAACATAGTGGAGAAGAGCCTGAACATGAAGAATATGCCGGTCTTTATCACTACGCCCGACAGGATCGCGCTGACGGGGCTGGGCGCTGCTGGATGCGCGTCGGGTAACCACGAGTGGAACGGTGCCATGGCGGAGTTCACTCCTAACCCGCCGATTATCAGGACCATGGCTACGGTGCTCCACATCTCATTGGATACGGGAGGCCCGTTCATCACCTTAGATAGGGTCTCGAAGTTGAGGTCACCCACCATACCGTAGATCAACGAGATGCCGAAGAGGATGGCTGCAGATCCGGTGGAGCTCATGATGAGGTACTTGAGTGACGCCTCAACCGATTCCCACCGTTTGTAGTTGAAGGCGACGAGAAGGTAGGACGAGATGCTCATGACCTCCCAGAATACGAAGAACGTCACGAAGTCACCCGAGGAGAAGACGCCGACCATTCCGACCCCAAGGAAGAGGAGTAGGATGAAGTACTCCGGCATTCTCTCGTGAACGTACCTGAGAGAGTACACAGCAGCGACTGCGATGACCCCCAAAGAGATAGTTGAGAGGTAGACTGAGATCTGGTCTATCAAGAGCACAGATGCCGGTAACTGAGAGGGCGTTATCTGGATGGTCGATGATTCAATTAACATGCCGTACGCCAGGAAGGTCCCGCTAGCCAGTACTGCCGACGCGTAGAGCCCGCTTATGATCTGTCGCCTGAGAGCCCTACTTATCAACGATACTGCTAT
The DNA here is from genome assembly GCA_025059745.1 of Aigarchaeota archaeon. GTDB lineage: Archaea > Thermoproteota > Nitrososphaeria_A > Caldarchaeales > Calditenuaceae > JANXDH01. The sequence goes on from JANXDH010000006.1 coordinate 103,450, forward strand.
CGACACAACGCTCGCAGGGAGTAAAAAGTTCAAGATGGGGCCGAGATCGACGGGCATATTTTTCATGTCTCCATTTATGAGGTCAGTAATAACCTTGACTAAATTGGTGTGGGATATAATTAACTCAGTATGCGCTCGACTGTGAAAGTATTAGACTCTTAAGCTGCATCGTAATATGTTAATATGTTAGTATGACCGGATCTAATCGGTAGGAGATGCCGGAGATCGTAGTGCAAGGACTAACCAAGACCTTCATCCACAAGACCACCGGACAGAAAGTAACCGCCATCGAGAGACTTGATTTCGAGATAGGCGAGGGTGAGATAGTCGGTATAGTCGGCAAGACAGGTTGTGGGAAGTCTACCTTTCTCAGCATTCTGTTGGGAGTTGAGAGACCGACCGAGGGCCGCGTTCTTGTGGACGGAAAAGAGCCGTACAGAGACTTTTACTACTTCAAGGGCAAGATATCAGCGATCTTCCAACAGGACTTACTCCTTCCCTGGAGGACTGCGATAGAGAACGTCAAGTTAGGACTCGAGATACTGAATTACCCGAAGGAGAAACAGATAGATATATCGAAGGCTTGGTTGGCAAAGGTCGGCCTAGAGAAGTTCTTGAACTCCTATCCTGGAGAACTATCCGGGGGTATGAGACAAAGGGTGGCCATCGCAAGGGCCTTTGCCATAAACCCCGAGATTATACTGGCCGATGAGGCCTTCGGACACCTAGACGTCGTAACGGCCACTACTCTGAGGGAGGACTTCAACAGGCTAGTTAGGGAGCAGAAGAAGACCGCTGTAATCGTCACCCACCAACTCGACGAGGCCGTGGACATGGTCGATAGGGTACTGGTGTTTGGCAGACCCGCTAGGTTGGTGGCAGATCTACAAGTACCAAACGGTGCAAAACAGTCTATATCGGAGAAAAAGGAGTTCGTGGAACGTTTACATAATCTCATTGAGAATAGCGGTTAGCCAGTAGGCGCCAACCTCCAACCCAAGAACCTCGACTCAGCCCTGCCTATAACGTACTCCAGCATGAGAGCGATTCCGACTAGGACGAGTGTCCACGCGATTATACCGCCCATGTTGAAGGTGGACTGATTGACGAACATCATGTATCCTATGCCTGTCGTAGCTCCGACCAGTTCAGCGATCAGCACCACCCTCACGCTCAGTCCTATCGCGGCCTTCCATGCAGTGAGCACGTTAGGTATAACAGAGGGGAGGATTAGTTTCATGAACAATTGGCGTCTGGTCGGCCTAAACGAGTAGACCATAGTATAGGGCTCCCTCGGTATACCCTTCACACCATCGAGCGTGTTATATACGAAGATGGGGAGGTTGATCATCATCAGTATGGTGATTATCCTAGCCTCGGTCTCCGCCAGCCAGATTATAATGATGAGTATCCAGCTGAGGGCTGGTATTCCGTTGATGAAGTGAACCAGCGGGATGACCCTGCTCTCTACCCTCCTGAAGATGCCCATCAGTATCCCTAGTATGAAGCCTACGGAGAAGGCCACAACAAGGCCGATGAGGACCCTGTATAGTGTGGAGATTAGATGGGGATACTGTCTAGTCAGCGCTATCATTATCTCGTTGAAGATCCGATCGAGGGGTGGGACTAGATAATACGGCATGAAATTGCTCGATAACTGCCATAAGAGGGCCAAAATAATGAACGTGGTTACGGTTGCCTCGATCTTCCTGAGGTTTTTCCACTCGGCCAACTTAGTCTCCCTGTTTTAAGGCGATGCTCTTATACCCGTGTAGAAGAACGCGTCGTCAGGAACTCTCTCTACGAATCCTAGCCGGTTAGTCTCAGTCAATAGTTTGAGTATCGAGTCTTTCTCCATGTGTGCCGGTTTAACGAGGAACCTCAACCTGTCCTTCTCGAAGGCGTCTCTTAGTATGTCCTCTGCGACTCCGGTACGCCTACTGATGATCTTGAGTGCCTCCTCCGGGAAGTCCATTATGAACTTGGCGGCGTCTCTATGGGCCAGGTATACCCTCTCGACTATGGCAGGTTGGGTTCTCAAGACCTCGTCCCATGCAGCTATCCCCAGTAGGAAGTGGTACTTCGTGCCAGTTCTCTCTCTCCATACCTGCTCTAACTGCTGTATAGTGAATAGAGACACATACTTTCTCGGGTCCTGCATCTCCAACCTAGAGGGGACGGTCTCCCATCCGATACCTGCTACCGCCCTACCCGTTGGTGCGGTTAACTCAGTTACAACCGCTGCGTGCTCAAAGTTTTGGAACTGAATCCTTGCCAAGTCCGCGCCCAACCACCGCATATATACCTGCATGGCTCTAGTGTTCTCAGCTGCCAGCGGTCCTGCGACGAGCTTGCCCTCTAGATCTCTTACGGTATTAACGTCAGGGGCTCTCTCCTTGTTGATTATGAGTGCTGTCCCGAAGAGCGTCAACGTCGCAAAGACCTTCGCGGGGACTCCCCTCGCGTACATGTTCGCGAAGGTCATGAAACCTCCATGACCTATCTTGTACCTACCGGCTGTGAAGTCGTTGTAGAGTGCCGCGGTACCAGGTTGGAATACCCATTCTATCTCTATGCCGTACTTCCTGTCGAGGCCTAGCTCTTGTATTATTAGGGCGGGCCAGGAACCCTGCGACGGGGGTGCTAAAAGTCCTACAGCGATCTTAGTCAGATTCGCCGCTGGCGTCGCGGTAACGGTAACGGGCACGGTTCTCGTGGTAACGACTGTAGTGGTTACCGTCCTAGCTCCGCCTGGACCAGTTACCGTCGTTGTGACCGTCACCGGACCTACAGAAGTCACGTATACCCCGAAGACTGAGCCCACTATCAGTAACGCCACTATAGCGATCACCATACCAACCTTGTAGTTCGCCACTTTTCAATCACCTGTGAACATATTCTCGAACTTCTTGTATATATATTTTGCTTTTACATTTTGGTTTGACTAATTTTGTAGACCAAAACATATCATGCGTAAGTGTACATGCTCTTCACTTGGAAGTCGCTAGGTACGGCTCCGATCCTCTTGTAATACTTGAGCAACCGGTGTATCTTCGCCTCGACGAGTTGGAGCTTGTGGCGATTGTACCTGTCGGACCTGTTCTTGGCTAAGTGTATATGCATCCTCCTGGCCCTCTCGATCAGATTCGCTAAATCCTCTGGGACCTCGGGCGCTAGATTATTATCCTTCAGTAACTTCAGGAGCCTCTTTCCAGTCGAGGACCGGACGAGCGGCACCCCGTAGGAGTCCCTCAGCACGGTGCCGATCATGCTAGGCCTCATGCCCTCCTTCGCCATCTTGATCACTAGGTTCTCCACCTCGTCCGGAGCTAGCGGTACCCATGGCGGAGGGGTCTTACTCAGAGGCCTTATGGACTGCGATCTGCCTCTCTTCCTTGAGTGCATTCTAGCCATGTCCTCCTTCCTTATGACTCGAGGGAACTTAATTATAAACTTCACATCAAGCGAGGCCCGATAGCGCGATCCTCTGGACCAGGTCGGATACCTCGTCCCCTTTACATCTCCTACCTCCTAACCCGTAGAGGTCTCTCACGAAAGTCCGGTCACCGAGCACATCTATCCTTGTCACGTTACCCGAGAAGGATTGATAGGCGACTCGTTCACAGATGCGACAAGGCACTTCTCCCCTACGGAGTATAGCGATGGTAACGTTCCTATGACTTGGCGTAACACCTATTTTCCTTATCGCATCGGCGATCTGAGTCGACCCGCTCATCTTCAACAGGAACTCTACCCCGAGACGTCTGGCCCTAGAAGTGCCCGCAAGAAAAGAGTTGACGGCCGACATGAAGGCCGCGATCACCTGAAGATCTCTCACGACGCACTTGGGGTCGAAGGCCTGTAACTCCTCGTCGACCTCCGGTACGTACGAGTTTAATCCCTCCAGTGGGTCTCTCTTAACGTCCGTGAGAGTGAACGCGCAGAGCTGGTACCCGCGGTACCTAGACGTGAGAATTAATTCCTCCATGGATCATCGGCACCAACGCTATCCTATCAGAGTCCGATACGAGGATCTCGTAGTTATAGACGGTCCTAGCGTCTACGTCATTGACCAGTATCATTACGTTCGGTTTTATTGATCCGTACTCGTCCAGCAGTTGCTCTCTCAGGGGAGACGGGAGCGCCTTCAGGAGGTCCTTCAACGACACCTTACCGTCCACCCTCACCTCTATTGACGTCGCCTTCAGCTCGTACCTCAGGTGACCGAACAGTTCTATCTTCATCGACCTACACCTCAGTGAGGTTCATGGTCTTCATAGAGCGCCTGGGCCCTCCGTACAGGTCGGTCTCATCATCGAGTATAATCGCGTCCCCGTCTGATATTAGCGTTTTCCTCGTTAGAAAGACCTTATCATCTGTCCCATTCGACGGGCCAGTAGTTGTTGCCCCAGTAGACGACGGGGATGTCCGCTAACTTGGAGTTCCTCGCTAAGTAGGGTATAACGAGGAGGTTCCTGAATGAGGGGACTAAGATCCTGACCCTGTACGGTTTATCAGTCCCGTCTGATCTGATGTAGTAGGCTATCTCGCCGTGCGCCGCCTCTGCCCTAGCGAAGGACTCGCCCGCGGGCACTCGGATGTTGATGGGGTGCTGCTTGAGTTTGACGGGACCGTCTGGCATCCCTTCGATGGCCTGCTGAATAATCCTGACGCTCTGCCTCATCTCCTCGAAACCCACCAGAGCTCTTGCGTAAGCGTCGCCCTCACTCCTCACGGGCACATCGAACTTGAATTTTGGATAGGCGTCGTAGGGCTCATCTATCCTGACGTCCCTCTGTACACCGGACCCCCTCAGCACTACTCCTACAGAACCTAGCCTTATCGCCTCCTCAGCCGTTAGCTTCCCAACGCCCTTGGTCCTCTCCTTGAAGATCGCGTTATCTAGCATGAGATCTCGATAATAGTCGAGTCGCGCATCAAAGAACTCTGTCACCAGCCTCACGTACTTCTTGAAGTCGTCGGTGAGCATCTCCTGCTTGACCGGTCTACCGGTCGCGTCCTTATACCAACTCCTGAAGAGCTGGACCAACCTGTAGGGTACCTTCGAGGGTGCGTCGTTCCTCACACCTCCAGGCACGAAGTATGCGTGGGTTATCCTTTGACCGCCGATGAATTGAACTATATCGACCAGATACTCTCTGTCACCGAAGCACCACATGAAGGAGCCCGTTAACCCGAGGAACACACCGTAGAGAGCGAACCAGTAGAGGTGGCTCCCGATCCTGTTGAGCTCGGCGACCACGGCCCTCAGATACTTGGCCCTCTCAGGGACCTCCACGTTCATCAACCTCTCAACTGCCAAGCAGTAGCCGTAGAGCAGTCCTGCGGAGTCCAATATCGCCGGCCTCTCAAGATGAGGAACGTTCGTTATCCACGTCTTGTACTCGCACATCTTCTCTTCTCCCCTGTGGACGAACCCAGGGTCTGGTTCGGCCTCAACCACGGTGTCGCCTACTAACCTGATGATCAACCTGAAGTGGCCGGTGCCGGGGTGCTGAGGGCCGTAACTGAAGACCAGACCCTCCCCCGTGTCGTATACTGCTACCTCACGAGACTCGGCCACCTCTCGATCCGAGCTGCTCAAGTCTCTGATATAGAGCTTCTCGTTCGTATTTTAAGTATTCAGAGTAACTCGGCCGGTGCCGGCCGATACTCACGATGAGCATTTCGCCTGACCGTCAGTGATTAAAAAGTATTTTCGTTCGTGTGGTCAGTCTATTGCAAAACATATAAAGTTAGATCAGAAAAGCTGAGAAATGATGGGTGACGTCTGGACGATAAGTGTCTTGATCGAACTCAAGCCCTCGATCAGGGACCCCGAGGGCGAGACAATACTCAGGGACCTGATCAGGAGGGGGGGAGAGAAGTCAGTAGAGGAGGTGAGGGCCGCTAAGTTGTTGCGGTTCAAGGTCAGGGCGAACAACAGGGAGGAGGCGGAAAATTTGGTACGTACGTTGTGTGATGAGTTGCGCCTCTATAATCCCATCGCGCACGTCTGTAACGTATGGAGTGATCGGTAGATGAACGTCACCATACTGAAGTTCCCGGGGACGAACTGTGACAGGGACGTAGCTGCAGCTCTCGAGAGGGTCCCCGGAGTGAGGCGTGAGATAGTGTGGCACACTCAGTTCAAACGGAGCTCTACGGACCTCTTGGTGTTGCCTGGAGGCTTCTCGTACAGCGACAGACTGAGGGCCGGCGCGATAGCTGCCAGATCACCAGTTATGGACGTCGTGAGGGACCTCATAGATGATGGTGGGCTGGTGCTCGGTATATGTAACGGTTTCCAGATACTCGTCGAGGCCGGGATACTACCAGGAGCGCTCCTCCCGAACCTGAGCACGAGATTCATCTGTAGATGGGTCTGTCTGAGAGTCGAGAACTCAAGGACTCCATTCACCAACCTCTTCTCAGAGGGCCAGTTGATCAGCATGCCGATCGCTCACAACGAGGGCAGGTACGTGTCTGGCGGGTCGCTCAGGGAGCTGAGGTCCAAGAGGAGAATAATCTTCACCTACGTGGGGGCCGATGGGAAGAGGGGTGAGGACGCAAACCCTAACGGATCGGATGGAGCCGTTGCAGGGATCTCGAACGACGACTACAACGTCCTTGGTCTGATGCCGCACCCGGAGAGGGCTAGCGACCCGCTCCTCTCGCCCTACGGCACTGAGCACGGACACACGCTGTTCCTCTCCATCGCGAACTATGTGAGGGGGAGAGCGTAAGTTGGCCGTTACATCGAACTCTATGTTTAACTTAACGCCCGATGAGGTCAGGTACGCTAGGGAGAGGCTTGGCCGCGAGCCGACCCTGATAGAGTGGGCGATGATGAACGCCCTATGGTCAGAGCACTGCAGTTACAAGTCGTCGAGGCACCTCTTGAAGACGTTACCAACGAGTGGGTATCGGGTCGTGCTGGGGCCTGGTTACGACGCGGGCATTGTAGACGTTGGTGAGGGATGGGTGGTCTCAGTTCACATAGAGAGCCACAATCACCCTTCAGCCATAGATCCGTACGGTGGAGCCGCGACGGGCGTCGGAGGCGTGGTGAGAGACATACTCACTGTGGGGACCAAACCGATAGCTATACTTAACTCGTTGAGGTTCGGAGACATTATGAAGAGCGGTCACTCGAGGTGGCTTTTGAAGAACGTGGTGAAGGGAATATCTGACTACGGCAACTCGATAGGTATCCCGACCGTAGCGGGCGAGGTTGAGTTCGACGAGTGCTTCGAGAGGAACTGTCTGGTCGATGTCGCGTGCGTAGGAGTCGCTCACAAAAACAGCCTGCTCATACCCTCTGCGAGAGAGGTGGGCTCTCACATACTCCTGGTAGGTAACGCTACCGGACGGGACGGTATAGGAGGTGCGAACCTAGCTTCAAAGACCCTCGATTCAAGCTCTGAGTCAGAGAGAGGGGCGGTCCAGATACCGGACCCCTACATGGAGAAGATAATAATCGATGCGATAGAGGAGTTGGTCGAGAAGGGGCTGCTCTTAGCGATAAAGGACTTGGGTGCCGGAGGTCTGGCCACAGCAATCCCCGAGCTCGTCCACAAGTCGAAGATGGGGGCGATTCTTGACCTGTCTGCGGTCCACCTGAGAGAGGGTGACATGAGCTCGTTGGAGGTGTTGATCTCTGAGAGTCAAGAGAGGATGTTGCTCGTCGTCAGTTCAGAAAATCTTGAGGAGGTCAGGTCCATACTCGAGAAGTATGAGGTGCCGAACTCGCTGATAGGCAAGGTCACTCCTGATGGACGGATAAAGGTCTTATGGAGGGGTGAGTTGATCGCGGACGCACCGGTCGATGTCTTGGTCGAGGCGCCACCTTCGCAAAAGGAGTCGAGGAGACCTCAGCGCAGACCAGATTCGTTCACATTACCGCGCGTAAGTAATCTGGAGGACGCCTTTGTGAGCCTCCTCTCATCGCCTAACGTGTGCTCGAAGAGGTGGGTCTACGAGCAGTACGACCAAGAGGTCGGCGCTAGGACCGTGGTGAGGCCGGGTGAGGCTGATGCAGCGGTGATGAAGCTACCCAATGGGAAGTACCTGGCGTTGAAGATCGATGGTGATCCGAAAAAGTGCCACGTAGACCCTTACATGGGTGCGATGAACCTCCTCTCCGAGTCGCTCAGGAACCTCACCTGCGTTGGAGCCGAGATGACGGCGATAGTGGATCACCTTCAATTCGGCGATCCAAATGACCCCGAGGTCTACTGGTCCTTCGAGGAGGTCGTCAAAGGAATAAGGGACTACTGCGTCGCTGCAGAGATACCGATCGTTGGTGGAAAGGTCAGTTTCTACAACAGCGACTCGACCACCGGTAAGGCCATAAAGCCAACGCCGGTAATATGTGCGGTGGGTCTGATCAGCGATCACAGGTACATAACTAGGTCGAGCTTTAGGAAGGTGGGAAGTCCCGTCGTGGCCGTCGGTATCACCAGCGATGAGGTCGGAGGGTCCGAGTACCTGGAGCGCGTGCACGGCATCACGGGGGGAGCGGTCCCAAAGGTCGACGTGAGGGAGGACGTAAGGCTGTCTCAGTCAGTACTTCAGGCGATATACTCTGGAGCCGTAGTATCCGCACACGACTGCTCGAGGGGGGGACTGGGCGTCGCTCTCGCGGAGATGTGCATGACTAACGGCATAGGTGTCAAAGTTGACTTGAGCAAACTACCCACCACAGGAGACCATAGGGCCGACCTCAGGCTGTTCTCTGAGGGGAGGAGCCGCGTACTGATGGAAGTCGATAAGTCCAAACTCAAGGACTGCGAGAGGATCCTTCGAGGGGCTGGTGTTCCGTATGCGATCATAGGAGTTACAGGTGGACGTAGGCTTGAGATCAACCTTAAGCAGAGAGAGCTGATAGATTTATCAGTGAGTGAGTTAAGAGAGTTCTATAGAGACGCCTTGAGTTTGTATATGGGGTGACGTCCGTGCGCGAGAAATGCGGTATCGTGATGGCCAGATCCTACTCCGGTCATGACGTATCCGGATTCGTAGTGAACGGTCTGAAGGCCCTACAACATAGGGGACAGGAGGGTTGGGGCGTCTCATTATCATGGAAGTTCGTATTTAGGAGGGGGGGCTTAGTCTCCCACGCAGAGAGAGAGTTTTACTCCTCGCTCCCTAACGAGAGGTTCACCTCAGGTATAGGGCACGTAAGGTACTCGACCGTCGGTGGCGCGGAGTACATCCAGCCGCTGGACATAGGTGAGTCCTTTAGGATCGCGCACAACGGGACCATCGCCAACTACCAGCGGTTGGCATTGGAGTGCGGCCTAGATCCGAGATACTACATGAGCGATACACTCGTCGCAGGAGTTTTGATTGAGAAGTTACTGACAAAGAGGGAGGGCGACTGGGTCGGGACTCTGAACGAGTTCGTGAGGGTCGCGTGCGGCTCGTTCTGCTTCGCCATCCAGCTACCAAATAGTGACGTTATAGCGGTCAGGGACCCCATGGGTTTCAGACCACTATGCCTGGGTCATCACAACGAGACCGATACTTATGTCGTTGCGTCCGAGAGCTGTGCGCTGGACGTGCTGGGTGCTGATCTGATAAGGGACGTCAAACCCGGTGAGGCAATAATTATGTCTAAGGACGGCGTCGAATCGGTCCAGTACGTCGAACAGAAGGAGTCGAGGATCTGCGCTTTCGAGTACGTCTACTTCGCGCACCCCAGCTCTATAATTGAGGGAGCCAGTGTCTACGAGGTGAGGCGGATGATGGGAAAGCTGCTCGCTGAGAAGTACCCGCTGAACGGTGACCTTGTGGTCCCGGTCCCTGAGTCCGCACGGCCTGCAGCCCTTGGGTTCGCGGAGGCCAGGAGGATACCGATAGAGGAGGCTCTCGTGAAGTACAGGTACTTCTGGAAGGGTAGGATGAGGGGGTTCATAGAGCCGAAGAGTGACGACAGGAACGAGGTGAGCAGGTGGATAATACCGATAAAGAGCGCTGTCAAGGACAAGGAGGTCATACTGGTCGAGGACAGCATAGTCAGGGGTACGACCGCAAAGGAGATCGTTGAGACGATGCGCAGGGCTGGCGCTAAGAGGGTGGGGATAGTGGTGACGTTCCCGCCGATCGCCCACCCGTGTTTCATGGGTATAGACTTCCCGGATAGGTCAGAGCTGATAGCCCACAAGGTATCTGTAGGTACTGAGAGCGGTATCGAGAAGACCGGTGAGCGGGTCGCGAGGGAGATAGGGGCAGACTACGTCCTGTACAACGACCCGGAGACGTTGGCCAGGGCTATAGGTAGGAGGTTGGGGCAGATCTGCGTCAGCTGTGTGACTGGGGATTACGGCCAGCTTGTCGATCTACCGCTCACTACCACGAGAAGGGAGTTCAAGGGGGGCTGATACGTGCCGGGTCTGATCGGTATATGTTCCTTTGGCGAGGGTAGCGAGAAGTGGAACGTATTGAGGTTCACGTACTACGCCATGCTTGCTCTTCAGAATAGAGGCCAGGAGGCGTTCAGTATCGCATGGGTTGATAAGGCCACGGGTAGCCTGAGAAAGGTTGAGGCGTCCGGAAACGTGGAGGAGTTGCTCCCATTGATTGATGGTTCTAGCGGTCACGTTGCAATAGGGATGACCTCTCCTCTAGTGAGTGATCACATAGTAGAGGTCGATGGAGATGTGCGCGTCGCGGTAGCAATGGACGGGAAGACGCTCGATCACCGGGATAGGAGAGAGGCGTGTAAAGCGATAGGGGAGGAACTATCGTCAGGTTCCCCTCTTCATGAGTCCATGTTGAGGGTGGCCACCAAATACAGGGTCGGTTATTCCTTCCTAGTCCTCACGGAGAAGGGGGAGGTCGGTTGCGGCCGTTCGGCTGTTGGCCTCAAGCCCCTTACGATTGGGAGCATAGGTTTCGATCTAGGCTGCGTGGCATCTGAATCGTCAGCGCTCGATGTGATAGGTGCAACGTATTCGTCGATCGTTGGAGCGGGTGAGATAATAACGATGACCCCATTGACGTTGAAGAGGGATAGGGTGATAGGTGCTACAGAGGAACCGTGTACGTTCGAGTTCGTCTATCTGGCACGACACGACTCGGTCGTCTTCCAGGAGGACGTGTACAGGGTCCGCGAGGAGGTCGGTAAGTGTCTAGCTAGAGGTGATGAGGTCGATTGTGATGTCGTTATAGGCGTACCTGAGACTTCCTACCCGATCGCTCTGAGTTACGGCGCTACCAGGAGGAGGGCGGTGAAGCTGGGGTTCGTGAGGAGCGGCGATCACATAAGGTCTGCCCTCAAGGGCTCTCAGCTGGAGAGGCTAATAGGGTTGCAGTTGAAGTTGAACCCGGTGCCCTCGGTCGTAGACGGCAAGAACGTGGTCCTCATAGACGACAGCATAGTTAGGGGGAACACGCTGAAGAACGTGATAAGCCTCCTGAGGCGGAAGGGTGCGGTAGGAGTCCACGTCAGGATAGGCAGTCCGCAGATAGTTAAGACCTGTCCCTACGGTACCGAGATCCCGCCTCGGGATGAGCTGATAGCGGGTAACCTCAGACTGGAGGACATCAAGAAGGTGATTGGGTGTGACAGCATAGAGTTCCTCAGGTTAGAGGACCTTGAGCGGTTAATCAGCAAGGACAACGTCAGGCCCTGCACTGGGTGCTTTGGGGGGAGGTACGCAGGTGATGTGAAGGTTGATTAAGGTACTCGGGATAGGAGGGGGTGCCAGAGAGCACTCGTTGGCAGAGAAGGTCGCTCAGAGCGCCCATCACCCCAAGATCTATTGGATCTCCGAGTGGAGGAACCCGGGGATATACGAGATATGCAGGAGCACTGGCGGCGAGTACATTATAGGATCGACGACGGACCCCCTCTTTGTCTCTAAGAGATCCAAAACACTCGGCGTCGACTTGGTCATCATAGGCCCTGAGGAGCCGAACTTCTATGGGGTCGCGGACGCCGTGAGGGATGCCGGGATACCCTGTCTAGGCCCCTACAGAGACGTAGCAGTGATAGAGCAATCTAAGGCCGCACTCAGGAGGTTGCAGTGGAAGTACGATATACCGGGGAGGCTACTCTTCAGGACGTTCAGGGACGTAAGATCCGCTAAGGAGGCGTTGAACGAGGCCAGTAAATCACTCACCTGGTTACAGAACGTCGTGCTGAAGCCGGCCAGACAGGCGGGCGGGAAGGGCGTCAAGGTGATTGAGGACAAACAGGCGTACCTGCTCAACGAGAAACTCACGTTCAAGATGTCACACATCGAGTGGTTGAGCGATTACATGTCCGGGTATGAGGACATTCAGGACAGGGTGCTCGCCGAGGAGTGCGTGTGGGGCCCCGAGTACACGCTCCACTGCTTTACAGACGGTAAGACGGTGGTCGGCATGCCTCTGGTACAGGACAACAAACACGCTTTCGACTTCGACATCGGTCCGGAGACCGGTGGCATGGGTTCGATATCAGGTCCAGGGATGGCGTTGGACTTCATAACCCGTGAGGAGTACGAGAGATCTCTTGAGATCGTCAGATCCGTAATTCGGGCCATCCAGGACGAGACCGGGAAGGATTACATTGGCGTCGCCGCAGGTCAGATGATGGTGACCGAGATAGAGGGCCCCACCCTGATCGAGATGTACAGCAGGTTGGGAGATCCCGAGGCTCTCAACGTTCTGGCGGTGCTCAAGACGGACATTTTGGATCTGGCATTTGCCATCTGTGAGGGCAGGTTATCAAAGGTGGGTGTGGACTTCGAGAAGAATGCAGTCGTCGTTAAGGCGGTGGCACCTGAAGGTTACCCAGACAGGAAAGATCTAGCAAAGGGACACGAAGTGTTAGTAGACAGAGACGAGGTCCTGAAGAGGGGTTGTAAACTCTACTGGGGTGCGGCCCATCTGGAGGACGGGCGAATAGTCACAACAGGTTCTAGGTTCGTCGAGTTGGTCGCAAAGGAGAGGTCCGTCGAGAGGGCGGCCGAGTTGGTGAACGGTTGCCTAGGCCTCCCCAGACTTAAAGGGTGGAGGACGTTATATCGCGTGGACATAGGTACGAGAGAGCTGAACGAGAGGAGGACGGAGCTCGCCGAGAAGGTCAGACGCTTATATAAGTTCAGAGAGAGTAGAGGGTTGTTAGGTTCTAGACTCGATTGGGTACCCGGGATGGGTTTAATAGATCCCGCGCTAGAAGTGAAAAAGTACGAGGTAGACAGAACCTGAAGGTGAGAGTAGCCATTTTAGCTGGTAGCAAGTCAGACGAGAAGCTCATCAATGAGGCCTCTGAGGTGCTGAAGAACCTCGGTATTGAACACGAGTCTGCCGTGATCTCCGCACACAGGGACCCTGAGAGGCTCCGCGAGTACTTGCTAAACAGTGATGCGGACGTGTTCATCGCCATAGCCGGCCTGGCCGCGCACCTTCCTGGAGTCATCGCGTCGCGCACCATCAAGCCCGTCATAGGCGTCCCGGTCTCCGCGAAGCTCAACGGTCTCGACTCTCTCCTCTCATCGGTCCAGATGCCTTTTGGTGCTCCTGTAGCGACGGTAGGCATAGATAACGCGAGGAACGCGGCGCTACTTGCGGCTGAAATATTGGCTCTGAAGGACCCAGAGATCGCACCTAAGATCTTACAGCTCCGAGAGTCCCTAAGACGTGGTTGAGAGACCATGAAGTTGATCAAGAGAGGCAAGGTCAAGGACATTTACGAGGTTGCCGAGGATGTCCTGCTCTTCGAGTTCTCCGATAGGGTATCTGCGTTCGATGTAGTCCTTCCCACCCCGATACCGAGGAAGGGGGAGGTCCTCAACAGATTTGCGGAGTTCTTCTTCAAAGTCGTGGAGTTCCCCAACCACATGATCGAGCGAGTCTCACCGAGGCAGATGACGGTGAAGAGGCTGAGCATCATACCGATAGAGTTCGTTATCAGGGGATATCTTTACGGCAGTCTGTATGAGAGGGTCCAGAAGGGCGAGGTCAGATTGGATATCGAGCCAGTGCTAGCCGCCAAATTACCGTCACCTATACTGGACCCAACGACAAAATCCGACGTGAAGGACGTCCCCATTACCAAACAAGAGGTGGTCAGTCAGAGACTGCTCCTCGAGACGGAGTACGATATGTTGTCGGACGTTAGCATCAGAATATATAACAAGTTAGCCGGCCTCGCGGATAAAGCGGGCTTCATAATGGCCGATCTCAAGATCGAGTTCGGTAAGGACAAGATGGGGAACGTATACCTCGCCGACTCGATAGGCCCAGACGAGTTCAGGCTGTGGCCGAAGGAGAGCTATAAAGTCGGCAAACCGCAGGAGAGCTTCGATAAGCAGGTCGTCAGGGATTGGTTGATCTCGGTCGGCTATAGAGACGCGTTGAATAAGGCCCGATCCCAAAACCTTCCGCCCCCACCCCCGCCGGAGCTACCTAGGGACATCGTTGAGCTGACGGCAAAGAGATACATCGAGGCCTTCGAACGCATAACGGGAACGAAGTTTTGAGCACGAGATCGGGCTGGACCTATGCTCGTGCGGGAGTAGACCGGTCCAAAATCCACGATCTCCATAAGTTAGCTCTTAGGGCAGTCAGCACCCGGCCACGTAAGTGGGGTGCGTACGCAGGCACGGTTAGATACTCAGGGATAACTATCGCAGGCCACGTGGACGGTGTTGGAACGAAGGCCCTCCTCGCTAGAGATCCAGAGGATTACCGCGTGATAGGCATCGATGCAGTAGCCATGAACGTGAACGACATGATATGTGTGGGTGCGAGGCCGATTGCAGTTCTTGACTACATAGGGCTACCTAAACCGTCGACAGAGATAGTCGAGAACGTAATCTCGGGCATCTCTCACGCATGTAAAGCCGTTGGCGCTAAATTGATAGGCGGAGAGACGGCGATACTACCCGACATCTACGCGAATGAGAGATGCATCGACGTGATCGCTTTCGTGATAGGAGTGAAGGGCAGGTACTCGAGATCGTTGAACCGTATCGGAGCTGGTGATGTCGCCATAGGTGTAGCGAGCTCCGGTCTCCACTCCAACGGATTCAGTCTCGTCAGGAAGTTACTTCTCGAGGAGAAGGGGTACAAGCTCGATGACTTCGTAGACAGATTGGGTAGGCCGTTAACGGATGAGCTCATGAGGGCGACCAAAATATATACGAGGCTGGTAGAGTCTCTGATGAGGCGTGGACCAAGACCTACAGCTATAGCTCACATCACCGGCGGGGGTTACACCAAACTGATGCGCCTCGTAGAAGGCAAGGGATTGAAGATAGTCTTGGACTCTATGCCAGAACCACCCGCCGTATTCAAGTTCATACAAGAAGAGGGGGAGATAGCTGACCCGGAGATGTATAAGACGTTCAATATGGGAGTTGGCCTAGTGATGACATTTAGGGACGAGGACTTAGATGCCGCCCTAAAAGGTATCAGAAGGGCCGGTGAGGTCGGCTGGCACATAGGCCGTGTTGAGAGGGGAAGAGGAGTCTACGTGAAAGGGATGAGGTTAGATCGATGAGGCTCGCGGTCCTAGCGTCGGGTGAGGGATCTATCTTCCAGTCCATCGTCGACCACGTGAAACTCGGAGTTCTCAGGGGTGTTGAGGTGACGCTCTTGATCTCTAACAAGCGGGACTCGAGAGCACTCCTGAGAGCGGAGAGATCGGGAGTGAAGTCCCTGTGCGTGGACAACAGACTGGAAAACAATGTCAAGCTACCCTTCTCTGAGGTTGAGGAGAAGATAATTAAGTCCTTAAAGGACCACGATATAGACCTCGTATTTCTAACGGGCTGGAACAAGATACTGGATAGGGTCGTAGACGAGTATCCGTACAGGATAATGAACACGCACCCCTCGCTCCTACCGGCGTTCTCGGGCCTCTTCGGTATCGAGGTGCACAGAGCGGTCCTCTCACACGGGTGCAAGATCACTGGGTGTACCATCCACTTTGTTGACAAAGGCGTGGACACGGGTCCCATCATAATCCAGAGGGCGGTGGAGGTTCGTGAGGACGAGGTTGTGGAGAGCCTGGCTGAGAGGGTGAAGTCGGTAGAGAAGCTCGTAGTACCAATGGCTATACAGCTTTATCGGGACAGCAGGATATCACTAACGAGGAGGGAGGGGAGGGTGTACGCTAAGGTCGATTACTCAGGTGGTTGGTTGGAGACGTGGAACGAGCGGCAGAAGACCTATACGTCTCATATCGAGTGAGAAGGGGAGGCCGTTGCCTGAGACTAAGATAGCGGTGTTCGCGTCCGGCAGGGGGAGTAACTTCAAGTCGATCCTGGATCACGTCAGGCTCGGCGTGCTCAGAAATTGCGAGGTGAGGCTTCTCGTAACGAACGAGGCCTCCGCTGGAGCCTTGAGTATCGCACGGGAGTACAGCGTACCTCATGCATACATGGACCATCGGGGGGTCTCGCTCTACGAATACGAGCAAAAGGTACTGGAACGTCTGAGAGAGATGGAGATAGATCTCTTGGTAATGGCCGGATGGAACTGGATGGTGGGCAGGACCCTCTCTTCGTCGTATGAGTGGCGCATAATGGCGATACACCCCTCACTACATCCAGCCTTCATGGGGCCACTCCTTAGTCCCGAGGAAGTTTACGCGCAGGTGCTACGTAGCGGCGTGAAGGTCACGGGGTGTACCGTATACTACGTTAGTGCCAACGTTGATATGGGGCCCATCGTCCTCCAATCGGCTGTCGAGATACCGTCGAGGGTCTACGATCTCTATCTCAGGGACGCTCGCTCCGCGGTGGAGAGTCTCAGAGAGATCGTATCTAAGCGGGAGCACATAACCTTACCCAAGGCCATCCAGCTCCACGTCGATGGGATGATAGAGCTCCGGAGGTTAGACGGGGGTTACCACGCCATCGTACGCAGTGACGAGAGGTGGGATGAGGATTGGGAGGGGAGGCAGGCAATCTATAAGAGATTCGCAGGTCTCGTCGATCAGGAGAGGGACCCCGTTTGACGGTGATAATAGACGCCAAGCCGCTGTTCATCAAGATCAGAGAGGAGGTTAAGGCGGAGGTCAGTAAACTGAAGGAGAGGGGCATCACCCCGGGCCTTGCCGCCATCCTCTCTGAGGACGATCCCACCTCTAAGCTCTACGTCTCCAAGAAGGTGAAGGACTGCGCCAAGTGCGGTATATACAGCGAGGTCTGGGAGATCTACAGGTACCCGCCCGAGGAGAGGGAGAACGAACTGATCAACCTGATATCGTACCTGAACCTCAGACACGACGTTACCGGCATACTGGTCCAACTTCCCCTCCCGTCATACATCGATGTGTACAGGGTCTTCGATCACGTGAGTGTGGCCAAAGACGTTGATGGTCTCACTCCTACTAATAAGGGCAAGCAGTACAGCAGGTACGACCCCAGTAAAGATCTGCTACCGTGCACCGCGATAGGCATAGTCGAGTTGCTAGATCACTATAGAATAAATGTCGATGGTATGTTCGTCACGATAATCGGCAGGAGCGATCTGGTCGGCAAACCGTTGCTGAAGCTCCTACTCGATAGGAACGCCACACCGGTCTGTCTACATACACATACCCGCAACGCGTTAAGTCTGATCGCTGAGGCCGACATGGTGGTCTCGGCAGTCGGCCGACCTCCGGAGCTATACGGAGGTGAGGGTTTCAAGTTGCGCGGTGAGATGATCAAGGAGGGTGCGGTGGTCGTTAACGTCGGGTTGAAGAGGACGGATACAGGCCTGGTATACTATGACGTCGACTTCGACAGCGTGGTCGAGAGGGCCTCCTTCGTTACGAAGAACGAGACAGTCGGTTACATGACGAGGGCCAGGCTTTTGAAGAACACCGTCATAGCAACTAGAGAGTTCGCGAGGTCGCTTGAGGAGAGGTCCCTGACGACCTGAGAACTGATATTAAGGTGTAAGGCCGTTTTACTAGTCGGTCCAGATGGGTTATTCTAAAAAGCTTTACGGGAATTTTGGTGATCTGAAGTTGAGGCTCTTCGCGGTAGAGGCCCTATCTGTCCTTCGCAAGGTTCACGACTACAAGTCGCTTACCAAACGCCTCGATATATCACCGTCCATGATCAGCAGGTACACACACGGCAAATTCCTCCCGAACGTAGAGAGGGCCCGTCGCATACTATCTCTGCTCAACAGTGAGGCCCTAGAGAAGATCGTGAGGCCCTTGATAGTGAGGTCCGAGGGAGACTATTATGAATTGTCGAAGATAGTGAGCGACGTCAGGTTACAACGCTTCATCGCTAGGCTGGTGTGCGCGGAGTTTGCGGACGCAGAGATAGAGAAGGTCCTGACGGTCGCAACCGATGGTGTGCCGCTGGCCGTACTGGTAGCGGATGAGTTGGGGGTCGATGTAGTTATCGCTAAAGGTAGAAAGGAGCCTTACATCAGCGGTTACATAGAGGAGAACTTGATGAGGGCCCCACCGATAGTTGAGTACCTCTACATACCCCGCCGATCGATAAAGAGAGGAGAGCGCGTCTTCATAGTCGATGACATCTTGAGGAGCGGAAAGACCATTGAAGCTCTTCACAGGTTCGTGGTTCGTTCGGGCGCTGAGCTCGTAGGTGCGTTCGTCATAGCTACGATCGGACGGTTGAGGGATAAAAGTAACATTAGTTTCTTAAGGGGCCGTAAGCTTGTAACGCTGGTAGAACTGACGTAGAAGGGTCGTGGGGGGCGGGATTTGAACCCGCGCGGGCTTCATCAGCCCAGTGGCTTAGCAGGCCACCCCCCTACCGGGCTAGGGCACCCCCACATCACTCTCCAGTGATTGGAGACCTAATGCGGCACTCCGGGTAGAATGAGGGGCAGCGATCAGATAAATCTGTCGGAAGGGAGTAGCGGGACGAGTGCCCCCTACACTTCACGTTAGAACTATCCCAAGATCTTCATCAATAAAATGAAGGTCTACAGTCGCGGAATGATCACCAAGTGCTACGCAAGACCTTCCTCCTCCTGCTCACCCACGGGTCCTGCTTCTTCACGAACGACCTACAGCTCTGCTTCTTCTCGTCCGTTGTCCAACAGACCGTAGAGGAGAGGGCCTCGAATGCGAGGGCGGTACGTAGGTCTGCCTCGACTCCCTTCTGGATGATCAGCTTCGCCAGTTTCAGGATCAGAGGGCTCTTGGTCCTCAGTATGTCGAGTAGCTCGTTGACCGCGGCGTCCAACTCGCCCTTCTTGACCACCTTGTTTACGAGGCCGTAATCCAGCGCCTCTTCTGCGGTCAGAAAGCTCCCGAGGTATATCAGTTCCTTGGTCTTTCTCCTCCCTATCAGCCTGACGAGTCTCTGGGTGCCTCCCCACCCGGGAGTTATCCCTATGTCTATCTCCGGCATGCCAAACATAGACCCCTCCTCCGCTATCACGAAGTCGCAGACCATCGTCACCTCGAGGCCGCCGCCGACCGCGTAGCCCTGGACCGCAGCTATCGTTATCTTATCCAAGTCCTCTATGATGTTCGCGGTATCCTGATAGTATCTTATGCGGTCTATGACCGCCGAGGAGTCTCCCCAGTCGTCGAACTCAGAGATGTCATCGCCCGCTGAGAAGTTGCCGCCGGCACCTCTGAAGACCACGAACCTTATTGATGGGTCCCTCCTGATCTTCTCGATCGCGTCCCTCAGCTCGTCGCTCATCTTGATGCTCAGCGGATTGACCTTGTCCGGTTTGTTGAGGGTTATCTTCGCGACGTCGCCCTCTCTCTCAAATACTATCTCCTCGTAACGGTTTTGAACAGATACCATGCAGATAAATATTATTAGAGGTTTATAAGATTTTCTAAATCATCTAGTTTGTCTTATTAGAAGAAATTTATAATAGCGTTGGGCACGTTGTGATATGAGGACTCCCGACCAGTACCTTTCCAGCCTCAGAGATGGCAGAGCGGTTTATTATGGAGGGAAAAAGGTTGAGGACGTGACGACCCATCCCGTACTGAGGGTGGCCGTCTCCCACGCCAGTAGACTCTATGAGTTGAGAAGTGACGCGCGATTGCGTGAAATACTCGTCTATCATGATGAGGGAATGGGAACGATGAGCTCATTTTTCAAAGTACCAAGGAGTGTAGAGGATCTTTTACTGCGGTCAATAGCTATTCAGGAGACCACGCGCTCTAGTAACGGCGTATTTAATATAATACAGGTCATAGGAAGCGATGCCCTGTTCGCTTTGATGATCGTGGCTAAAAAAATTTGGGATGAGGTGCGTAAGGCGGAGTACTATGAGAGAGTCCTTCGGTACTACGAATACGTGGCTTCCAACGACCTAGCTATAGCTACCGCCCAGACAGATGTGAAGGGAGATAGAACGAAAAGGCCTCATGAACAGTCAGATCCCGATATGTACTTGAGGGTGGTCGATGTCACCGATGAGGGGATAGTCGTCAATGGCGCCAAGGCCCACACCACACAGAGCGTAGTTGCTAACGAGGTAATATTTCTCCCCTCGAGGGCTCTGGGCGAGCTAGATAGGGACTACGCTGTAGCTTTCGCTCTGCCTGCCAGCACCAAGGGATTGAAGCTCATCGCGCGACCTTTGATGGAGGTTGAGGGCGTTCCCTCAGAAGAGGATGCTCCCCTTAGCTCGAGGGGGGCCGAGGTTGAGAGCCTTACTGTACTCGATCACGTGATGGTCCCCTGGGAGAGAGTCTTTCTCTTCAAGGAGTGGAAGTACGCGGGGGAGCTGGCGAACCTGTTCGCGACGTTTCACCGCTTCTCGGCGATATCGTACAGATGCGTCGTTGCTGATCTATATCTGGGGGCGGCCAGATTAGCCGCAAAGGCGAACGGCATAGAGGAGGTCCCTCACGTGAGAGACGGTGTGCTCGAGATCGTCCTATACAAGGAGATCATGAATATGGCCTTGAGGATGTCTGCCATTGATGGGGTTCTCGATGTCGGCACGAAAATTATCGTCCCGAATCCGATCTCAACAAACGTCGGAAAACTCTACTCGAACACAAACTTCGCCAACGTAGTAAGGAACGTCATAGACATAGCTGGGGGATACGTTTCGACCCTTCCGTCGACGCTAGATCTGGAGAACCCAGAGACGGGACAGTACATCGAGAAGTTCCTAGGACGGGGCTCGGGATATGAGGGGGCTGAGAGGTATAAGGTCCTCCGATTGGTCAGGGAGTTAGTGGGTGGTCCACTTGCGGGCTACATGTTGGGATTGATGATACATGCTGAGGGGTCCGCTGCGGCCAGCAGAATAGCGCTGTACAGGAGCTACGAATTCGATGAGGCTGAGAGGCTAGCGCTCGAGGCGGCACGCCTAATCAAGTAATTGGTTTCGATTGGTGGAAAATCCTGTAAAAAATATAAGTTAGAGCTACAAATCAGACTACATGAAGGGTGCAGATTTAGTAGTAAAGTGTCTAGCCGATGCGGGAGTAAGTCACGTCTTCGGTCTGAGCGGCCACACGACCCTCGAGGTCCTCGACGCGATATACAGAAGTGAGAAGTGCAGGTTCATAGCGGTGAGGCACGAGCAGGCCGCGTCGTGTGCTGCTGACGGGTTCGCCAGAGCGAGGGGGAGGCACGGGGTATGCCTGGGACACGTGGGACCTGGGAACGCCAACATGGTCATCGGGGTTGCAACAGCTCTCCGGGACTCCTCACCAGTACTGGCGTTAACCTGTAACGAGGACTTCGAGTCATTGGGACGTGACGTCTTTCAGGAGTGGGACCAGGTGTCTATCTTCAGGCCAATAACTAAGTGGAGCGCTCAGATTAGGCACACGCGTGAGATAACGAGAGTCATGCGTAACGCTCTACTGAAGGCAATAATAGGTAGGCCTGGGCCGGTACAGGTAGACCTACCGATGGACGTGATGGCAGAGGACGTTGACGGCTCGGTCCCGGAGAAGGTACCGGCCTATCACAATTACTCTTCACGCGTGAGGCCGGATCCCGAGTTACTACTGAAGGCTTGCAAGATGCTACTGGAGGCGGAGAGGCCGCTAATAGTAGCAGGTGGCGGAGCGCTCTGGTCTGGGGCGTCGGAGGAGCTCATAAAGCTGGCTGAGTTGCTCTACATCCCGGTCTCAGTAACCCTCACCGGTAGGGGCGTAGTCCCGGACACGCACCCGCTCTTCGTGGGAGTGCTGGGCCGGTGGGGACACGTGACCGCGACCGACGCATGTAAGGAGTCCGACCTCATACTGGGACTGGGGTGCCGTTTCGCGGACATAACCACGTTGAGGTGGTCTATTATAAGGGAGGACTCGAAGATAATTCAGGTCGATATCGACCCTAACGAGATAGCGAGACAGTACGCCGTGGACGTAGGGATGGTCTCTGACGTCAAGATGTTTTGTCGTGATGCGATCGAGACGGTAAAGCAGCTCCAGAGAAGCCCTGACATCAAGAGGTCGGAGAGGTTGAGGTTACTGAGGGCGCAACACGAACAGGAGGTTGAGAAATTATTCAGTGGAAATTTAGACGCGACTCCCATTAAGCCCCAACGTATCGTTAAAGAGGTCGCTCGTACGTTGGACGGGAACTACATCATTACGGTCGGTGCCGGCAAGCATGCAGAGTTCTCTCATAAGGTCCTGATAAAGGAGCCGAGGACCTACTTCAAGTCCGTGGGTTTCGGATCTATGGGCTGGGCCTACCCTGCCGCGATAGGAGCCAAGCTCGCGCGGCCCGAGAAGACCGTTATCTCTCTCGTCGGAGACGGAGACTTCGCGATGTCAGTTCACGAGATAGAGACGGCGGTAAGGGAGAACGTACCCGTCATAGCGATAATATTCAACGACCAGTCCTTCTCCTCCATCAAGAGGTTCCAAGAGGTCTATTACGGGGGAAGAATTATAGGTTCGGATTATAGGGAGACCAACTTCGCGAAGATCGCTGAGCTCAGTGGCGCCCTAGGGATCAGGGTTCAAGATCCGGCCGAATTAGGACCCACTTTGAGAAGGGTCGTGAAGGAGGACGTCCCCGCGGTCATCGACGTAGTCACCGATCCCAGAGAGTATCCTCACGTGACGTGGGGCATAATGGGCCTAAAGAAGTGATTGTAATTACGGTCTCTAGAGGACCGTGTTAACTTACGCTCGACTTTACTTTTAACCATGCAAAAGAATTATATTTGGCCGACCAAAATTCTCCCCGAAGTCGGTTGAGAGTGGACGTACATTCCCACTTTGTACCCGATACGATAACGTCCAGGCTGGATCTGATAAAGGGCACGATGATGAAGGTGGGTGATAAGATAGCGATAAAGTACGATGAGGTCATGATAGGGCCTCTCCCTCCCAGCGGATTCGACCTATCAGCGAGGCTGAGGGAGATGGACTCGCTAGGAACAGACGTACAGGTTGCGTCCCCCGTCCACCAGCTGTTCATGTATAAGTCCGAGCTAAAGGTCGCCAAGACCATCTGCAGGGCCTATAACGAGGGCCTCTCCGACGTGGTCAAGAGGTCCAAGGGTAGACTCGTTGGGAACGCCATAATACCGTTACAAGACCCTCAGTCGTCCGTAGAGGAGCTTGAGTACGCGATAATGAGCCTCGGTCACAGGGGAGTGGAGATCGGGACGAACGTCGCTGGTAAGAATCTGGACGACGAGAGCCTCCACAGGTTCTACAAGAAGGTCGAAGAGCTGGGAGTCCCGATCTTCGTGCACCCCAACGATATACTCTGTCCGGAGAGGCACAGAAAATATTACTCGCCGATAGTGGTTGGCACCTTGGCCGAGACCAACCTAGCCATACTCAGCGTTGTATTCGGGGGCGTTTTAGATGCGTTCCCTGGGTTGAGGTTCATCTTCTCGCACGGCGGGGGCGGCATTCCGTATCAGGTGGGGAGGTTGGAGCACGCATCGAAGGTCAGGAAGGAGATCGGTGGGTTGAAGAGGAGGGTCCTCGACTACCTGAGGAGCGTCTATTACGATTCGGTCGTGTTCAACCGCGAGACGCTGGAGTTACTCGTCAGGGTCGTAACGCCCTCGAGGGTCGTCTTAGGAACCGATTACCCGTTCGATATGGGAGACTTCGAGTCTCATAAAGTCATAGAAGCGTCTGATCAGTTGAGCGATGAGGAGAAGAGAAAGATACTATCAGGGAACGCGACGGAACTCTACCGGATCTAAGTGCGCGTTTTACTTGAGCTTCCTCATGTAGTCGTATAGCGACACGTAGCCCTTTATCCGGTTCTCCCTGCTGACGACTATAACCTCCCTGACCAGGTCCTGGAGCTCTCTCGTGGTGGCGTACTTACCTATGACGTAGAGGCCGAGCCTCTCGTGGTATATGTCTACGTAGGTGTGAAGGTCGAAGA
>JANXDH010000001.1 GCA_025059745.1 Aigarchaeota archaeon
GATTATAGACCGGAACGCGCCTGTACACACAGTTCTAGCCAGGATACCCGCGGACTACAAGTGGCTGCCCAACATCATATACCCCGATGACCAGAGGGCCGCGTTCGTCGAGAGGATAAGGGCTATGATGTAGACCTCTCACGTCGATAAATTTATCAGGATGTCCTTCACCTCGGTGAACGAGTGCAACCCCTCTATACCCCTCAGCCTGCCCAACCCGCTCTGTTTGTATCCGCCGCTCTCGGCCTCGGAGAACATCCTACCATACATGTTGACCCAGACCACGCCGGCCTTGACGCTCCTAGCTAATCTCAGGGCCTTGTTCAAGTCCCTCGTCCATATGGCGGCCGATAGGCCGTATTTGGTTCTGTTGGCCACCTCAGCGGCCTCCTCCACCGTCTTGAACGGTATGACGGAGACTACCGGGCCGAATATCTCCTCCTGTGCTATCTTAGCGTCTACCGGCACGTCTGTGAAGACTGTAGGCTCCATGAAGTAACCCGTCGAGTACTCGTCACCGGTCAACCTCATCCCGCCCACCAGCAGCTCGGCCTCTCTTTGTCCCTCCTCTACGTACTTCGCCACCCTCTCGAGCTGACTCATAGAGACCAAGGGGCCCACGTCGACCCCGGGCGTGAGCGGGTTACCGACCTTCAGCCTCCTGAACCTCTCTAGTATCGACTCCTTGAACCGCTTGTATATGTCCTCCTCGACGAGGACTCGCGTCCCGGCGAAGCATATCTGGCCCGCGCTCCCCAACATGGCTCCCTTGATCGCGCCCTCGATCGCCCCATTGAAGTCGGCGTCCTCCAGTATGATGTTCGGCGTCTTTCCACCCAACTCGAGTGAGAGCCTCTTGATCGTTGTACTCGCGTCGCGCATGACCTGAGCGCCAGCTTCCGTGCTTCCCGTGAAACTCACCATGTCAACCTCGGGGTGTCTCACGAGCTCGCGCCCTACGGTATCGCCGCCACCAATCACCATGTTGATCAGCCCCCTCGGCAGTTCCTTTACCTCTTCAACGATCCTCCTCAGGAACTCGTAGACGGTCCCGGGAGTGAGGGATGAGGGTTTTACGATCACCGAGTTCCCCGCAGCGAGCGCGGGAGCGAGGGACCTGGCCAGGAGGACTATGGGTGCGTTCCAGGGTACTATGATGCTGACGACGCCGACAGGCTCCCTCACGACGAAACTCATTACGTTCGGATCAGGTGAGACCGTCCTCCCTGAGACGAGCCTGCACAACCCTGAGTAATAGTCGAACAGGTCAGCAGCGGTGTTGACCTCCACCTTGGAGTCACGAAGTACCTTCCCGTTCTCCATGGACTGGACGGTCGCGAAGTAATCCAACTCCTTGACTACGATGGAGTGTATCGCCCTCATTACCCTCGCCCTCAACTTTCCGTCCACCGGCCAAGCGCTCTCCTCGAAAGCGACCCTCGCGGACTCGACGGCTGAGTTCACGTCGCTCATGCTCGACTCGTTGTACCTCGATACCAACTCACCGTTAGCGGGGTTCCTACGTTCCTGCCCCGTTCCGTTCCCCGCGGTGAACTCGCCTCCTATTATGTTCTTGACCTCTATAACCAACCTAGGATCACCACGCACGATATCTCAACAGCGTAGTTTAATATCTTTTAGTATGCGATCACGCACCCGTCGAAAGATTTAAATACAATAAATATCACAATAAGTAAACAAACATGAGCGCAAAGGATAGAAGGGGTTTCATCAAGACAGTTGCAGCAGGAGTCGCTGGTCTGGCCATCGGAGGCATCGGCGGATTTCTTGCGTCATCGATGAATCAGCAACCGACCACTACTGCACGGACCGAGACCAGGACCGTGACTCTGAGGGAGACGATAACCCAGACGGTCACAGGTGCTGCAAGTCCGAGAACGACACCAACGACTCCCCTGAAGGTAGGGGTGATCAACCCACTCTCTGGTGGAGGCGCGCCACTCGGAGACCCTGGAGCGAAGGGTGGTCTACTCGCTGTCGAGCTAATCAACCAAGCGGGTGGCATACTAGGACGTAGGATAGAAGTCGTCGGACCGATAGATACCGTCGGCCTGCCCGACAGAGCAGTAGACGCCGTAACAAGACTCGTTCAACAAGAGGGTTGTAGAATCATTATAGGTGAGGTAACTTCTGCTGCAGGACTTGCAATAGCAGACGCGGCCGACAGGTTGGGGTTCCTGTGGATGCCATGTGAAGTTTGG
The DNA here is from genome assembly GCA_025059745.1 of Aigarchaeota archaeon. Taxonomy (GTDB): domain Archaea; phylum Thermoproteota; class Nitrososphaeria_A; order Caldarchaeales; family Calditenuaceae; genus JANXDH01. The sequence goes on from JANXDH010000001.1 coordinate 2,223, forward strand.
ACGCCTAGAGTCTTCGAGACGAGAAGGAAGTTCACCTTCAGATTAAGTTGGTCTGACGCAGCTGCAGGAGTAGGTGCTGCGTTGATGGCCTTAAGAATCAAGCCCGACGTTAGGACCATCGCGACCATCAACCAAGACTACGCCCACGGACGAGACAACTGGGAATCGTTCAGGTCTACTATTCAGGCGCTAAAACCTGACGTGAGAGTAGTGGAGGAGCTCTGGTTCCCACTCTATGGATTGACCGACGCTACGCCGTTCATAACCAGATTGATGGCGGCGAGGCCGGATATAGTTCAATCGACGATCTGGGGGTCCGATAGGTTCGTCTTCTACAGGCAAGCGGTACCAGCAGGATATTTCAGAACGGTCCTTCACTTGGATACGTGTCTGACAGGTATGGATGGACACAATAGGGAAACTTGGCCAGATGGTTTATACGCGGGGAGTCAGTACAACAGGTTTTATCCACCTTGGGATCTGTGGCCGATCAACAAGGAGTTCAACGAGGCTTTCATCAGAAGATTCGGCCAACCAGCCTTTGCTGAGGGAGCTCAGTCAGCTGCGAACATGTTCACGAACTTTTTGGCTCTGAAACAGGCCATAGAGAAGGCTGCTGCCACCGTTGGAGGATGGCCTGAAATAGATGAAGTGGCACAAGCGATGGTCGGTATGAGGGTCATAGGTCCGAAGGGTATAATAACGATAAGAGAGGACCACGAGTTTGAGGGGCCGCAGGTCTGGGCTAGGACTAAGTACGTTTCTGGAGTCCCATATCCGATAGTAGATCCTAACGAGGTAGTAACATTCCCTGCTGAGTTGACCGTTCCTCCACCGGGAGTTGCCTGGAGAGAATGGGTAAGGAACTATAAGATAAGAGCGATAACGTGAACGTTTAATGATAGACCTCAGTTTCGCGACATACTATATTCTGGGGTCTCTATTTTTTGCCTCACTGGTCTTTCTAATATCTGCAGGGTTGAACGTCATCTTTGGTGTACTGAGGATAATAAACTTAGCTCACGGTAGCCTGTACCTCTTAGGCTCCTACGTAGCTTACTCACTCTTCATCGCCTTCTCGAGTTTAGACCGTATACTATTATCAGTGACAGTGCCTTTACTCGCGGGTCTGATAGTAGGTCTAGTGGGCATCGGTCTAGAGTATTTCATGAGGACCGTCTATCGTCTACCTATAGACTACCAGTTACTCTTCACTTTCGGTCTGATTTTGATATTCGCTGACGTTATGAGAATGATATGGGGGGTCAATCCGCTTACCTTCGGTGCGGTCTACTTCGCGTACGGAACGGCTCCCATAGGTAACCTATTCTTCCCATTATACAACATCTTTATTATCGCGGTCACGCTTTTTGTTGGACTCTTCCTCTGGTACTTCCTCCAAAGGACTAGATTGGGCTCAGTCGTGAGGGCGGTAGCTAGCGAGCGAGAGATGTCATCGGCCTTAGGGATCGATATAAAGCGTGTCTTCATAGTGACCTTCCTTATAGGAGCGTTCTTGGGTGGGCTCGGAGGAGCAGTTACAGTACCCGTCCTGCCGGCCTCGCCAGGAGCTGATATAAACATACTCATAATAGCGTTCGTGGCAGTTGTGGTCGGTGGCCTCGGTAGCGTTAAAGGGGCTTTCGTGGGCGCTCTTCTACTTTCCGCGCTAAGGACAATCATCCTGATAGTCTTCCCAGAACTCGAGCTATTCTCACTATACCTCTTCATGGTCGCAGTCTTATTAGTTAGGCCCTATGGGTTATTCGGGGCGAAGGAGTGATGAATGTCCCCTCTTTACCTAGGTTTCCCCTTGTATTAGGTGCGGTAGCTCTGATATTGCTACTCGCGGCACCGTTCTATACGACGAGCTTCAACCTAACGCTCGCTATGAAGGCGATGGCATTCGCGGGCACATCGTTGGCCTTTAACTTACTCTTCGGCTACACTGGACTTCTATCCCTGGGTCACGCTATGTTCTTCGGAGGTGGGGCCTACGTCACCGCTTACATGGTGAAGAGGATGGGAGTACAATCTCTGGAGATACTTCTACCGATGAGCGGTATAGGTGCCATGATACTCGCGGCGTTGGTTGGTGCGGTCGCAGTCAGGTACACCAAAATCCATTTCCTCATAATAACACTTGGGTTCTCCCAGATGTTATATGGACTCGTCCTTAAGTTCTACACTTTTACGGGAGGGACTGACGGTCTAGGCCCAGTCTCTGGTCTCAGGTTCTTCGGTCTACCAATATCATTGAGGGACTACTCACTATACTACTTCGCGATCGGAGTCTTCCTATTGATAACGTTCCTGCTCTGGGTCATCGTCAGGTCCCACTTCGGTAAGGCTTTGCAGGCCATAAAAGAGAACACCACGAGAGCTACTTATGTGGGGATACCTCAGATAAGGTACAAGTATTACGCGTTCGTGATCTCTGGCTTCTTCAGCGGACTGGCCGGTACTATATGGGCGATAGCGACAGTACACGTGGCCCCTGACTCCCTCTACTGGATCCTCTCTGCCGATATCATCTTCATCACCCTCCTCGGTGGATACGCATGGTTTATAGGCCCCATCCTAGGGTCCTTCATCTTCGTCTACCTTCAGAATACCTTCATGTCGTTGACCGGGTACTGGATGCTACCTCTTGGCGCCATCTTTATAGCGATACTGATATTCGCTAGGGGCGGTGTGGCTATGTTGGTGTATAAATATATATTACGCGCGAGGAGGTGATATATAGATGGAGATTTTAAAGGGAGAATCCCTCAAAAAGTATTTCGGTGAAGTGAAGGCGGTTGACGGAGTGACCATAAGTTTTGAGAAGGGATCTACGGTCTCGATAGTGGGGCCCAACGGTGCAGGAAAGACTACGTTGCTCAACCTCTTCACGGGTCACTTCAAGCCCACCTCTGGGAAGATCTACTTCGAGGGGAAGGACGTCACCGCTCTCTCACCCAATAAGAGATCAAAACTTGGTATGGGGCGTGCATTCCAGCTCGTAAACCTCTTCGAGGACTTTACCGTGAGCGATAACATAAAGATCTCCATAGCGTCGGTACTCGGCAAGACGGGCAGGTTCTTCTCGTTCTTCGATCGAGACAAAGAGCTCAACTCGATGACGGAGGAGGTACTCTCACTCTTCAACCTGTCCGAGAAGGCAAATTTTAAAGCGAAGGACCTTTCCCACGGAGAGAGGAAACTACTTGACGTCGCGATAGCGACATCTCTCAATCCTAGACTCCTCTTCTTGGATGAGCCGACGAGCGGGGTCAGCACGGCAGATAAGACCCCGATAATGGAGATGTTGAAAGCCGTGATAAAGAAGAAGGGTCTTACGGTCATAATGGTGGAGCACGATCTAGGAGTAGTTTTCAACTACTCAGATAGAGTCGTCGTGATGCATGAGGGCAAGGTACTTGCAGACGGAGAGCCAGAGTCTCTGAAGACCGACATTAAGGTGTTGGAGGTCCTGGTAGGTGGTAAGCTGTGACTCTGGAGGTGGATAAACTCAGCGCGACACTCGGACCCGTTAGGGTCTTGAGGGACATCTCGCTGAAGGTGAACGACGGCGAGATAGTAGCGTTGCTTGGCAGGAACGGTGCCGGAAAGACCACGACCCTGAGGACCATCATGGGTTTAGTCCCGGCGACCAGCGGTAAGATCTTCTTAGACGGTAAGGACATAACGAAATTGCCCCCTCACATCAGGGCGAGGACAGGTATTGGGTACTCTCCGGAGGACAGGAAGATATTTCTCCAACACTCAGTCATCGAGAACATCAGGATAGCTCTATGGATGAGCGGTCAAAACGAATCAATACTGGACGACGTCTTCGACACCTTCCCGGTACTGAGGGAGATGAAGAACAGGAAGGGGATGTACCTCAGCGGCGGACAACAGAAGATGCTATCGATCGCGAGGGCTATGCCTCTCGGTAAGCGGTTGCTGCTGATAGACGAACCCCTAGAGGGTCTCTCCCCTATCATGGTCAGGACCCTAGCCGAGAGGATCAAGGTGATAAGGTCCAAACGCGGCGTCTCTATACTGCTGGCTGAGGCTAACGTCTTCAACGCACTTCAGGTAGCTGACAGGATATACGTGATAGAAAGGGGGGAGATAGTGTTCGAGGGCTCCTCAGATGAGGTAAGGGCCGACGAGAACTTCATGAAGAAGCTGATGGAGGTCTAAGAGTGTCCTCATAATTTATATATAGTTTTTACCCCTTTTAAGTTGGATGTACCCATATCTAAAGAGCGTCATCGCTGTAGTCTCTACTTTCGTTGTACTCATCTTCTCTCAGCAACTTATGGTCGGTAACGAACTTCTCCTTAACCTAGCTCACAGGACCGGTATAGACCCAGGGATGGCTGTGAGCAGCGTGATACTCCTGGTGGGAGCCTACTTTTTCCTCGAGGACTTCCTGAGATCGACCAACTCAAGTAAAGTCGGATCGTTGAGATCCCTATGGCTCGCCATACAGGGTCTGAGGTTCCGTTCGTTCAGGAGCGCGGCCATAATGATAGGTGCGGGCGTGATAACCGGATCGCTGTTCATGCAGCTCTTCTTGGCCGCGGGCGCCATCAACAGCATAGGACTGGTCGAGGCGAAGATGGGCGCTGATTTAGTGGTGCTGCCCTCGGACACCATGGTGACGTTACAACCGTTCTTTACCTATCCGTTCATGTTGACGTCGTCGATGAATTCACAGCACGTCGAACAGATCTCCTCGATAGAGGGAGTGGAGGACGTTACGGGTCAATATTTCATGGGTGACGTGGTCATAACTGAGGGATGCGGCATCTTGGACAAGGTCTTCCTCATAGTCGTGGAGAGCGGAGACTTCGTGGTGACCTCACAGCTCGGTGGCATGGCGGACTGGAGGCTGGACACCGGAGAGGTCATTAAGGGCTCAGAGGTACCCAGGAGGATGTATCTCTACAGCGTGCTCGCGTTCTTCAACTTCACTATCGAGAACTCTATTCCGGAGACAGGCACGTACATAGACCACGTCATCTACATCTCAAGGGAGACCGCGGAGCGCGTAATGAAGTTGATCGAGGCCGATCCAACGAGACCGCAACTCATGGACCCAGAGGCGCCTAGGAACCCGTTCAACCTCAACTACGAGCCGGGTAGGGTGAACGTAATATACGTCAAGGCCAAGCAAGGGGTGGACCTCGACAAACTCGCGGCGTCTATAGAGGGGCGCCTCCAAGACGTCAAGGTGATAAAGCTCGGCACCTTAACAGCGGACATACATGAACGCGTAGGCGCGCTGATGTACATACTGACTGCCATGAACGGTGGCGCCATAGTGGTATCATTCGCACTCATCTCCTCTCTCTCCTACATAGTAGTGAACGAACAGAGGCGCGAGTTCGGTGTGTTCCGCGCGGTCGGCGCCTCTAGGAGGTTCTTGGTCGAGTTAATCACTAGCCAGGTCTCTATACTGACGTTATTAGGAGGGTTCTTAGGCATGATGACCGCTTGGATGGCGCTATATGTGGGATACTACGACATAATGCGCGTTCTAAAGATCCCGTTCCTATGCCCGGCCTTCTTGGACACCATGGCCCTCGTGATCGGAACTCTATTGTTCTCCTTATCCGTTGGTGTGCTCGCGTCATTATTCCCGTCACTGAGGATAAGCAGATCAGAACCCCTGGCGGTCATACGTGGTAATGCATGAGGGGTCAGCGCATCAGAAGGCCGGTCATCATATCCATCTTGGCGTTGAGGGGGCTGAGAGGCGAGTGGAAGAGATCGGCCGCACTCATCGTATCACTCAGTATACTGACCGCGCTCCTGGTTTTCTTGGGAGTGGTCGAGACCGGTGTAGACGTCGCAGTTAGAAACGGTCTCAACGGTATAGGCGCAGACATACTAGTGACCTCCGACGTAGTTGATGCGGTGATGCAGTTTCTGAAGCTCGCCATGTATGAACAGGAGGCCATCTTCATAACGCCCCCGAAGAGAGTCCACCTAAACGTCTCATCGGTGATCGATATGTTGAAAAGGGTAGAGGGAGTTGGATTGATAGCTCCACAACTCTACGTTGGAGAATACGACGTGGGAATGGTGAAGACGTACTCGATATTCGCGATAGACGTTAACCGCGACTTTACGGTACTCAGGTGGTTCGATGGAGACCTCAAGGAGGCTTTGAGGAACGGTCACTCGCTGATAGGTTCCGAGGTACCCATTGAGTCGGGTAAGATAGAGTTTCAAGGGAACGAACTCTACATCTCAGGGAGGTTAAAGAGGTCCGGGACCGGGCTCGACGAATCGATAATTATCTCCTTGGATACGGCTTACGGCCTCAGATTCGATGACCACCTCCCTCACTACCGAATGGGTCAGGCGACGAGCTTCCTGATCACGGTCGAGGGAGGATACACCGCGGAGGATGTGGCGCGTTCCATAAGAGATCAAATAGCGGGTGTCTTGACGGTGACATCGTCCGCTATCGTAAGGGTGGTAAAGGACGCGATCTCCGGGACCCTACTCTACCTCTCACTCATAACTACCTCGGTGTTGTTGATGTCCATCGTCCTCACCTCGGCCGTCCTCTCCATGGTGGTAAACGAAAGACGTGGGCAGATAGGACTCCTCAGGGCTCTAGGGATGAGGAACAGCGAGGCGGTCATGATGGTCGTCCTAGAGGCGCTCGTCCTCGGTTTGATAGCGGGCGCCTTTGGAAGCGTGATGGGGCTGCTGATAGTACAGATGAATGCGCCCAGCACCTCACTATTGCTAGGACTCCCTAATTTCGGCGTCGATCCGATGACTGTAGCGGCCGCGATAGGCAGGTCAGTCCTGATAACAGCCGGCTCAGCGACTTTCGCAGCTATCTATCCCGGTCTCTTAGCGACTAGGATAGATCCCTACGCTGCCATCAGGGGCGGTTAGATGAACGTCATCGAGTTGATCGGTGTATCAAAGTACTACGCGATCGCCGGGGGGACTCTCGTCAAGGCGGTGGAGGACATCGATCTGAGTATATCTGTAGGAGATTTCGCTATGATCTTTGGTCGCTCCGGGAGCGGCAAGACGACCCTTCTGAGTATAATGGCGGGATTGATCAGCCCCACCAAAGGCGAGGTCCGCGTGAACGGTATGAATCTGAACAGGATGGGTGAGGGCCAGAGGTCAAGACTCAGGAACGAGACCATCGGCTTCATCTTCCAGCAACCGACCCTGATACCGTACTTGACCGTCGTGGATAACGTCAGGCTACCAAGGTTCTTCTCCAAGGAGAGTGGAGAAAGGGACCTCGAGGAGGCCCTCTCACTGTTGAACTCGGTAGGTCTCAGCGATAAGGCGCGCGTCTTTCCCTCCCAACTCTCCGCAGGACAGATGAGGAGGGTCCAGGTGGCACGCGCGCTCATGAACAAACCCAAGGTCCTACTGGCCGACGAGCCGACTGGAGAGTTAGACGAGGCAACCGAGATAGAGATAATGGAACTCCTGAGAAGCGTTCACGATAGCGGCGTAACCATAGTGATGGTCAGTCACTCCAACGAGCTGGCTAGGTATGCGAACAGACTTTTCAAGATGGAGGTGGGGAGGCTGAGGGAGGTATCCTGAGGTCGATGGAATCGGATGTCGCCTAGATTACCTGACCCTCTCCCTTGCCCTCCTTATCAGCTCCCACACCCTCCAAGAGTAGAGTGGTAGCTCGTTTACTGTCACGCCCAACGGTCTTAGCGCGTCCTCAACTGCGTTGGCAACTGCGACTGGGGCGCTCTCGGTGCTCGCTTCTCCCGTACCCTTCGCTCCCAATATCGTGAGGGGCGATGGTGTCTCCAAGTGATCGATCTCTATGTTCATTGGCATCTCCGATGCGGTCGGGCACAGGTAGTCGGCGAACGTTGAAGAGAGCGGCTGCCCGGTCTCCTTATCATATACCAACTCCTCATAAAGAGCGCCAGCTATCCCGTGAAGCAGACTCCCTATTATTTGGCCCTCGACAATTATTGGGTTTATTATGCGGCCGCAGTCGTGAACAGAGACATACTTGAGTATCTTCACCTCCCCCGTCTCGATGTCCACTTCCACCTTGACCGCATCCGCTGCAGATGCATAGGTCGCAGAAGAGTTCACGGTATCGTCGGGTGCGGGTGCTTTGACAAGAGGTATGTTGAATGCTGCGGAGGCCTCGAGTAGAGGCTCTATGTTCGAGGGTAATGAGCTTGGGTTCCAGTAGACCGTCCCCGCGATCCTCTTTAAGGAGATCGATCTTCCAGGTTCTCTGGTGCTGTAGACGTTACCGTCTCTTACGGCTAGGTCGTTCTTATTACAATTGAGTAGCGCCGCAGCTATCTCGAAGATTTTGTCCTTAAGTTTCCTCGCGGCCAGAGCCACCGCGCTGGCGTGCACCGCCGCGAACCTGCTCGAGTAGTTACCCGTTGAGACGGTCCATGGATCGGTAAAGCTGTCCAACCACGTATCTACAATTACGTCACTGATATCCACCCCTAGCTCTTCGGCGACTATCTGAGATATTGACGTCTCGTGTCCCTGGCCCTGCGGGTTAACATCTGACTTGACCACGAACTTTCCATTCGGTAACATCCTAATCCTAGCTAAGTTGGCAGTCCCCGATTTGGGGAGGTAATCGCTCCTCGCCCTGAACTCAGGCGGGTAGGCCACGGTGACGTATCCCATGTTAGATCCCGCGGGGTCGACTATCACGGCCAACCCAACTCCCAGATACCTGCCCTCAGCCAAGGCCCTCTTCTGCTCCTCCCTGAATCTCCCGTAATCTATGAGGTTCAACGCGGTCTTCAGGAGAGTCGGATAATCTCCGCTATCATATATACCCCCGGTAGGAGTGGTGTACGGCATCATCTCGGGCGGTATTAGGTTCCTGAACCTCACCTCGGCGGGATCCATCTGTAATTCGTAGGCTATCTTATCGACCAGCCGCTCTAATCCGAAGTAGAGGTGCTGGCAGTTATATCCTCTGTTCGGACCGGTCTGGATCTTGTTTGTGACCACGATGTAGGCGTCTATCTCGAGGTTCCTGAACTTGTAAGCTCCGACGTTGTTGCCCAGACCCCTCAGGACGCATCCCGGCTCAGGAGCCCTTATGTACGCTCCAACGTCGTCAATTATCTTATGCCTGATACCGAGTATCGTCCCGTCGTTCTTGACCGCGGCCTCGAGCGTGGCTACTCTCTCGCTGTGACTCGAGCCCGAGAGTAGGTGCTCCCTCCTCGTCTCGATCCACTTTACCGGTCCGTCGACCTTCTTAGCAGCGAGCGCTACTAGGGTCAAGAACGGATATATGCTGGATTTTATTCCGAATCCTCCCCCTATGTCACGAGTCGTTATGACTCTCAGCCTATCCTCTGGCAGACGCAGGGCCTTCGACAACACGGAGTACATGGTCCAGGGTCCATGGAAGTTGCAGTAGATCGTCATAACCCCGCTCGCTTTATCATAGTAAGCGACGGCCGCGAAGGGTTCTAAGGGGACCGAGCTATACCGCGGGAACCTCACCTTGGTCGTTACTATCCTGTCCGCAGAAGCGAAGGCCTCACTAACGTTACCGTAACTCAATTTCCTGTGCCATACTACGTTCGACCCCAATTCCTCGTGGAGGAGAGGCGCATCGCTCTTTATCGCGTCCTCGGGGTCTATCACGTGTTTGAGCGGTTCGTACTCGAAGTCGACTAGCTCGGTCGCGTCGTAAGCCGAGTACTTATCGCGCGCTATGATGGCCGCCACCGGCTCACCTACATACCTCACCTTGTTTATCGCCATAGAGTAGTACTTGGGCGGATTGAGAATACCGACAGGGAACGGGTCTGATGTCTCGAGGACGTCACGCCCGGTGAGCGCGGCTACGACACCTGGATACTTGAGGGCCCTGCTCACGTCGACCCTCTTTATGATGCCGTGAGGTATGGGGCTCCGAAATACAGCTAGGTGGTAGGCGTTCCTGAACTCACTGAGGTCATCGATGAAATCTCCGAGACCCTTGATGAGGCGACTGTCCTCGACCCGCTTTACGGGTTTGCCTATCCAACGGCGCTGCTCTAAAACGGTTACACCCATATCGAGATATGACTGACAATTTACTATATTAATTTATATGGTCTTACGATCCACTTTTATCATTTATCACAGAATTTATTGAAGCAAAAAAAGTGTATCGTGGGGCCTACTGATTCACCGGGTCTCTCCCATCACGGCCCTGATCCTCTCAGTGAATCTATTCAACTCCTCATCGGACAGTATCTTTCCCAGCTGCAGCTTATAATTGGGTGGTATCGACCTTATTAGAGGATGAGATGGGAACTCCGGATTAATCACGGCAGGTATATCTCCGACCTCCTGAAGAACCCGCCCACCCTCGTTTACTAAATAGGTGATGAATAGTCTAGCCGCGTTCGGGTTCTGCGGTCTAGAGGCCATCGAGAGACACGAAGAGAATCCCATCATAGGGTTTGTCCAGACCCATCCCACAGGTGCGTTCCTAGCGATAGGTGCGGGTAAGGTAGAGTGGGTGGTTATCCCTACAGCAGCTTCTCCGACCTCAACTGCGCTCTGTACTGGCACGACCTCCGACCTCCAGCTCGGCCTGTTGGCTAATACACCCCTCATCCAGTCCCAGAACTTCCGCTCTCCCCATAGTTCGTGCAGAGGTATCAACAAGTACATCACCACTGGCCAGTAATTCACGAAGTCCGGTAGCACTAACCTCCCCCTCCACTCCGGTCTAGCTAGGTCCTCCCAAGACGTAGGCGCTCTATCTGCAGGTACCAACCGAGTGTTGTATGATATCAACCAGACGACGTTCCTCACCGCGTATCCTATGTCGAGTATTAGTTCCCTCGGGAAGTCATCAGGCATGGATACTGTTGGCGGTCTCGATAAGATGATTCCCTCGCGGAGGAACAAAGCCATGGTC
>JANXDH010000002.1 GCA_025059745.1 Aigarchaeota archaeon
CACCGTGGTCATCACTGTCCTGGTCACCCTCTCCGTGATCGTAACTGTCTGTTGCGGTACAGATATCGAACCAACGGAGAAACCGGCGACCGCACCGACTACAAGTAAGACGATCATCAATATCGTCGTCATAGTGCTCGATATCCCTCTTCCTCGATTCATAACTCTCTAATACCGCATACTTATTTATATATATTTTCCAAAATAGGATATAAATTCCTTGGTAGATCTCAGGTCTACTTAACGATCAGTTTTTGACCTCACTTAGTACCGTGTTCGAACTCTATCCATAGAGGGGTCGCCGCCTGATAAGGAACCGCTCAGAATAGACTACTCGAACCCGTGATGTAGGAGCGGTCCCGCAGAAGAGTTCATGGAGATAGATACCAGGTAATTTGATGAGTAACTGGCTCTGTCTATTAAGGTGTCTTCTCACCCTCTTCACTCCTCAATTGATTCATCGGAAAGGTGATCTCTTTTTACTCAGTACCTCTGGGTTTATTATATTTGGAGGTACATCACCTCTGAAGAAACTAACGACGTTTTTAGCTACCTGTACCGAGGTCCTTATCTTGGCATCCCTTGTAGATGCACCGACGTGGGGTGTGCAGACCACATTAGTCAATCCAAAGAGGGGCAGATCCGTTGGGGGAGGCTCCTTGCTGTACACATCCGTAGCGTACCCCCTCAATCTACCCGAGGATAGAGACTCGTAGAGGGCCTTATCATCTACGATCTCGCCCCTCGACTGATTGATTATCATGGCCGACGGTTTAACCAATCCCAACGATTCCTTATTTATCAAAAGTTTAGTACGTTCAGTCAGGGGCAGGTGAATTGATATGACGTCTGCTGAGGATAGCACTTCTTCTAAGGGCATAAAGGTAAAGCCATGCGACTCCTCGAGATCCCGCTTCCTTTCCACGTCGTAATAGACCACCCTCATGCCGATGCACTTCGCCTTTATAGCCACTCTCGACCCTATCCTACCCAACCCTATCACGCCGAGCGTCTTACCATTCAGCTCAATGTTCTCCTCTGATATCCTCTTCCTGATCCCCCAATCTCCCCTCCTCACGGCAGCGTCGCCGAGCGGTATGTTCTTCGCCAACGAGAAGATCAAGGCAATAGTGTGTTCTGCAACGGACTCGGCCGTAACGTCCCCGACGTTAGTTACAGCTATGCCCAGTTCGGTTGCGGCTTTCAAGTCCACGTTGTCGAGCCCCACACCGGTCCTAGCGATTAATTTTAATGTCGGGGCCGAACTCAATAGATCTCTATTGATATGGAGTCTTGGACCAGCAATGACGACGTCTGAACCGCGGACGAGTTTGGGTACGTCTTGAACGTCAGAGTGGAGTATCGAGACTTCTTTGAACTCTCTCTCTATGACGTCTATGAAGTCTCGTGTTAGGTTAGACTCTTTATCTATGACGATAGTCACTCTATCTGGAACCATTCAGATACAACCTCCAATTCCCGCTATATATTGTTGGCCGTTCATGAGGTCGCTAGACTTTCCGCTTTCTAAGAACTTCTGATCAGGAGCGAGCAAAAGACAAATTAGTTACGACGCCTAACGAGGCTCATGGGGTACATTATCGGGGTCGATACCGGTGGAACGTTCACCGATGGGGTTCTGGTGGACACAGAAGGTGACATCATGATACGGGTCAAAGTCGTGACTACGCCCTACGATCTCACGGAGTGCTTCTTGGACCTTCTGGAGCGCATAGCTGATCGGTTAGGGATCGATCTACCAACCCTTCTCGTACGTTGTGAGAGCATAAGGTACTCGCAGACTATCGCTACGAACACGCTCATAACTAAAACGGGTACACGTTTAGGACTGATAGTCACGAAGGGATATGAGGGGGACTTATACAGCGGAGTGAACGACCCCGCGCTCTTCAACTTCGTTGACAGGAGCCTAGTCATAGGAGTTGACGAAGATATAGACTCCAGCGGTAAAGTGGCGGTACCCCTCTCGAATGCTGACGGTCTGGCCGCGGTCGAGGAGCTTATAGATAGGGGCGCGAGGGAAATAGTGGTAGTCCTCAAAAACTCATACGTCAACCCCGTTCATGAGGAGATGATACTCCAACTTGTGAAAGAAGAATACCCGCCGCATTACTTAGGGAGGATGCCCGTGTACCTCTCAAAAGACATTGCACGCGCGAGAGACGACTACCTCAGGTGCTGCACCTCAGTCATAAATGCTTACGTCCATAGGAGGATGGCGACTTACCTTTACAAGGCTGAGGACTACGTGAGATCAAACGGTTATGCAAGGCCGTTATTTCTGGTCACCTCCGATGGTACCTTGTCGACGGTCCCGTGGACCAAGGGAATATCTACTATAGGCTCGGGTCCAGCTGCTGGGGTGCTCGGGGCGTATTTCGTTGCCAGACGACTATACGATCATCAACGAGTAGTCACAGTGGATATGGGGGGTACGAGTTTGGACATAGGGTATGTGACCGAAGGATCACCAATTGTCAGGTACTACTCTTCACTCGAGGGAGTGAAAGTCTTTCAACCTATGATCAACGTCGAATCAATCGCGTTGGGAGGAGGCTCTATTATTACGGTTACTGATGGTGAGATAAGGGTGGGACCAAAGAGCGCGGGCTCGACCCCCGGACCTGCATGCTTTGACAGAGGTGGCGAGTATCCTACACCGACAGATGCAAACTTGTTGCTGGGATATCTGAACCCAAAGAATTTCATGGGAGGAGCCATACCTCTCAACGTAGAGAAGGCCGCTGAGGCGATTAAAAGAGTCGTATGTGATCACCTAGGTTTGTCCGTCGAGGAGGCGAGTATCCGCATTAGGACCCTTGTCAATCAGATTGCCGCTAGATCAGTCAAGTCATTCCTAGAGCGGCAAGGCCCCTCCTCCAAGATCGCGGTCTACATCTACGGCGGTGCGGGAGGATTACACGCATGTTCAATCATCTCAAATCTGGGACGCCATGCGGTAGGATACGTGTTCGGCTTCTCTTCAGCTTTCAGTGCCATGGGGTGCTGCACTTTGGACATCGGTCACCATTATTACGTGGAGCTCAGTAGGGACGCGGACATGAAGCTTTTACTGAACGAGCTGCTTGATAGAGCTAGGAGAGATCTAGAAGGGGAGGGTTTCTTCATGAAGAATGCTGCATGTAAGGCGACGGTTTATAATATAGATAATGACTCGGTAACCGAGCTGCCTTTGAATCAAGGGTCGATGCCCAACAGAATGGACGTTGGTATATTGGTGATTAGGGCGATCATACCCTCACCCAAGCCCGCGTTCGTGAAGATGCCCGAGGAAACAAAAGACCCCCTCAAGGCCCTCAAAGGTAGGAGATCGGTCTACTGGGATGATCTAGGACCAATTGAGACGCCTGTATACGAGATGTCCAAGCTTAGACCGGGCAACGTGGTCGAGGGTCCCGCCATAATAGAAGCGGAGGACACCACCGTCCCGGTGGAGGAGGGCTTCACGTATACCGTGGACGTTTATAACAACGGCAGGATAGAAATACAGGATGAGACCTACTGAACGCGTACTCAGGGAGGGTAAAGGATCGGTATTCGTCCCAAAGATAGACCGCTACTCCCTTCTCATATCCGGCATCCCCAAGGAGGAGTTTGACAGGGTCCAAGGACGAGCGCTCTCCATCTACAGGGCGTTTAAGTCGATAAACTGTGACGGAGTCTTTGTAAAAGCGGACGTTGTCCTATCATTCGTTGGCTCAGGTCAACTCGGAAAACACGCGGTCGATGAGGAGGACCTGTACAAACACGGGATGGTGAAGGCGACTGTAGAGGTTATAAAGCGTCTCTCCGCGATGGTCGGGCCAGGTCACGAGGTCTTATGTATCTTACACGGTCCGAGGCTACTCGAACGAGAGATGAATGTAAGCGTTCATGATCTGATCGCAAGTATTGACAACCTCTCACTGCTTGAGCGTCTCTACTTAGAGGCCGGTTGCACGGCGATACTACTTATAGAAGACGTAACCTCCTATGAGGAGCTGGAAAACTTAGGGGTCCTAACGCGGGTCTCGAAGCATTACGACTCCCACATTCTGATCAAGTCCAAACGGGTCCTGGAAAGGGAGGCCTTTGAGACGGCCCACCGAGCAGGCTTCGATTTCATCGGTCCCGCGAGCGATAGACGCCATAAGGATGTTGGGCTTTTAGTGAGCCTAGACCTAACTGATAGGAGTTTGAGCGAGGCGATATCTCAGATCAGGGAGTTGATGTGTGAGGTGCCTATCTTCGTAACTACCGAGTCCGAGGTCGCCGAGACAACGAGACTTCAGGACCTTAAGAAAGTAGTTGAGGCACTCAAAAAGTAGTATACCTTACTCCTTTTTCTTCATGGCTCCTCTAACGTTCCAATACACGTTAAAAGCTATTATCAATGATGAGATAAGGATCCACGCGATAACGAATAGCTCAATTACCATCCTTTTTCTCACCTCTCTCATCATTGGTCTGGGGTGACACTCCTATCAGTGTAGGCGGTATAATCTTTGGGACCCTCGCCCTGTAACCTATCTGCATGTATGTATCGATCACTTCCTTCGATGGAGGTTTCGTAAACCGGCTTACTATGAAGAACGTGGCCCAGCTGACGAGAAGACCAACGGTGAACGGCTGGAATCCGGGCGGCCAGAGCGGCGTTAAAACCGTATATCCGAGCAGTATGAGGACTATGCCTACCAGGATGGAAGAGATTGCTCCCCATTTCGTCGCGCGCCTCCAATAAAAGGCGCACAAAGCTGCTGGTACTAGTACGCTGTATAGGCCCCATCCTGCGGTCACAAGAACGCCTATTACCTGACCAGGATTATAGGCGAACCAGAGGCTTCCTAGCCCCAATACACCTATAACTATCCTACCCACGTTAAGCAATGATTTTTCGCTCCAATTGACTTTTAATCCCTTCTTGAAGACGTCGACCACTACCACACTCGAACACGTCATGATGAAGGCCTCGATCGTCGACATGGCTGCGGCCGGCAGTGCCAGTAACGCTAGCATCAAGAATACAACGGGTACCTCTATACGAGTCAGTCCCGCGTAGAATAACTGGTCAGGTCTTACACCTTGAGGAAGTTGGACATTGAAGAACGAGATCGCTGAGATACCCCCGATCAGTGAGGGGATGTAGACGAGGCTCATGGCTACTGGAAGAGTGACCGCCATCACCTTGAATATGACGGGGTTCTTGGGAGCCAAAAACTTCGGCCAGAGGTGCGGAGCAACTATATCTGAACCCAGCGAGATTACCGTGGTAACCCAGAATAGGACGGCAGCGCCCATTATGGTAAGGTGACGCGGAGAGAGGTTCTCAAGGTTGATGACCACCTTCTCCCATCCCCCAGCCCCCGAGATGAGGAAGAACATACCCGCGATAAGGATACCGTAAAACCAAATTCCTTGAATGACGTTAGTCCAGACGTGGGCCCTGAAACCACCGATCAATAGATACGTGACGAGGATTACCATGGTGGCGACTATGCCGAGCTGGTAAGGAAGGCCTGCGACCTCGAAGATGTACCCCATTCCTATCATCTGTATAGCGATATAGTAGAGACCTCCGAAGACTAGCACGAATATCGCCATGATCCATCTCAGTAACCTCGACTGGTACCTGTGCTCTAACATGTCTCCGGGTGTGATGTGCCCGAAAGCCCTACCGGCCAACCACATCCTATATGCAAGGTAGATGATCAGTAGGCCGGCCCATACGTTCATGACACCGTACATGTAACCGCCCACACCATAGAGGAAGACCAGTCCGAAGACTCCTGCTATGACGAAGACGCTGAAGATGGAGGCGATGTATCCCCAGAACATCACCACAGAACCGACGCTCCTAGATGCTAAGAAGTAGTCCTCTATCGTTGGTTGTGCACGCCTCCTAGCGAGATTCGCTACTACCAGGAGAATCACGAAGTAAGAGATGAGTCCAATCAGAAACAGGTTAGTTATGTTACCGATCACTCCTCCATCTCACCCCACTCTGCGTACCTCACGAGAAATACAAGTGTGAGGAACGCGACTAGGTTCATCACCAGCAGGTAGAAGATTAGGAATGGTATCTGTCCGAAGATCAGCGGCCTCACCCATCCGTAGGGTAGGACGAAGTAAGTGAAGAGCACCTGGATGCCGATCAGAGTGAACAACACCTTCAAGGACTTTCGCATGATTTAATAACATCCTCCAGTCATATTTAAACTTTAAATCAAATATACGTGTCGTCCATCAGACTAAGACTTATAATCTCACTGTGACCTTGAGCATTACCGTGAGATGGGTCGCCGTATTAGGCGTAGGCATCTCGAGGTTCGGTAAGAGGAGTGAAGGTTTAATCGACCTACTTTCTGAGTCAGCCGTCATGGCTTTGGATGACGCTGGAGTAGAGCAGGTAGATGAGCTGGTAGTGGCGAATATGGCCTCCGGAGAGTTCGAGGGCGTATCCGGTGTAGGGAGCATACTTGTAAGTAGGCTCGGGTTGGAACCCGCGAGGGCCTACAAGGTCGAGGCTACGAGCGGGAGCGGGGGGGCCGCTATCTACGTGGCTTCTAACTCAATATTATCGGGTATGTCAAAGGTGGCCTTGGTCGTTGGAGGGGAGAAGATGACGACCAAGGAGACACCCGAGGTCAGCGAGGTAATAGCGAGCATACTTGACGAGGATGACAGAGCGCACGGACTCACGCTCCCATCGCTCGCCGCCTTCTCGGCCAGGAACTACATGAGGGAGTTCGGAGCCACCAGAGAGTCACTCGCATCGATAGCGGTGAAGAATCACTATAATGGGTCATTGAACCCTCACGCACACTTCAGGAAACGGATAACGATCGAGGAGGTCCTATCCTCCCCCATAGTCTGCGATCCCTTGAGGATCTACGATTACTGTCCCATCTCAGATGGGGCGGCCGCTGTCATACTGGCAGACATCAATGTGGCGAAGAAGTATCGCGACAAGTTCCCCGTCATAAGGGGCATCGGTTACGCGAGTGACACCAACAGTCCTATTGAGAGGGACTTCCTGTTTGAGATGCCCGCGGTTAGGAGGGCCGCAGAGATGGCATACGCGGCATCCAAGAGGGGGCCGAGGGACATCGATATAGTAGAGCTACATGACATGGCCACCATCCTCGAGGTCATAATATCGGAGGAGCTCGGTCTCTTCGAGAGGGGTAGGGGATGGAAGGCCGCGGAGGAGGGAGTGACCTCGTTGGACGGTGAACTCCCAATAAACACCAGCGGTGGTCTCAAGGCCAAAGGTCATCCCATTGGTGCCACGGGCGTCGCCCAACTCGTCGAGGTCTCTATGCAACTCCTAGGTGAGTGCGGAGAGAGGCAGGTACAAGATGCCAAGGTGGGCCTAACGTGCAACGTATCCGGCTTTGGGGCGGGTGTGACAGTGGCGGTAGTTGAGGTGATTTAGATGGGCGTCCCTCTCTTCATATGCAGGAGGTGCGGACGCGCTTATCCCAAGCAGAGGTACAGATGTAGAAGGTGTGGATCACCCGAGTTCAACGTACTAGAGGCCTCTCATGGCAAACTCGTCTCATTCACCGAGATACACGCTGTGAGGGTTGGATTCAAGAGGCCTCTACGGTTGGGAGTGGTGGAACTCGATAATGGCGGCAAGGTCGTTGGCATCCTAGACCTCGCCGACCCCAAGATGGGCGATAGGGTCGTGGTCACGAGGAACTCTAACCTCAATTTCATCAAGCCGGCAGACTAGACCCCCACGTACTTCGCATAGAGCTTATAGATATTTGTCCCCTCATATAACGACTCTGGTCTATCATCGATGGCGAAGGGGCCCGCGATCTTACCCTCTCTCATGAAGATGACCTCGTCTCCTATCTCAGCGGCCTCGAGCGGGTCGTGCGTGACGTACAGGAAGGGCACTCTTACCCTCTTTAGCTCGGCCCAGAAGAACTTCCTGTTGGGCCAGTCCAAGTGACTGGTTGGCTCATCGAGCAGCATCACGGACGGCTCCCTCATCAGACACACGTTCAAGAGTAGAACCTTATACTCACCACCGGAGAGGTGATCCTTGTTGAGAAGTCTGCTCATTACAGGTGATTCCCTGAACCTCTCCCAGTCGAGACCCCACATCCTCGTGAAGGTCTTGACGATCTCCCTCGGTCTCATCCTTATCAGGGGAACCCTCTGGGGCATGTACGCTATGGACCTCCGCTCTGGAGGCAGCCCAGTCACGTCCGACCCGTTCACCGTAATATTACCACGCAGAGGCTTTATGAGTCCTGCTATGCATCGAAGCAACGTCGTCTTTCCGGACCCGTTATGCCCCAGCAGAACCACCTTCCCATCGACTCTCACACCATCCACGTGGACCTCAAACCCCTTTAACCTCACCACCAGGTCACTTACCTCCAGACTACCCATCTCGCTCACCGATCAAGACGAGGAGCGTGGCGAATATCACTGCTATCCCCACCAGTAGCAGGGAGGCGCCGATGGTGTACGCGAGGCCGCCCATTAGGAACGACTCGTAAATGTATATCCCTGCGGTCACGGGTCTATGAGCGATAATGAGGAAAGCCCCAAGCTCGGAGAACGACCTCAGCCACGCCAGTAGCAGGCCAAGGACGTGGGACTGAAGGGAGGACCTCGTGTAGAACCAGTAGACCCAGTACTCCTTGACGCCCAGCGGTCTCAGGAACTCGTTCAACTCAGGCCCCATAGACTTTAGGGCACCCCTCACGGTAGCGAACGATAGTGGGGTAGATACGATCAACATCGCCAAGACTATCGCGATCCATGTATCGATTGCACCTAGGCCCCTTACCAGCGGTAGAAGTAAAACGCCTATCGCGGTATGGGGGATCGCAATGGGAAACATTATCAGGGGCGTGAGGAACCTCCTGGATCCGTTCATAGTGAAGTAGGCCAGCACCGAACCCACCGGAGTAGCAATCAGCGCTGCAACGGTTGATGTGAGCGCCGAGTTGACAATGGCCGCGATGGCATCGTCTTGGAAGATCATCAACGGGGTATTGATTACTGGCAGGACAATCAACGCAGCCAAGTAGATCGATATTAAGGACAGGGATGCGAGCAGGATCGGCTGCAGCTTCATCAAGTCACGGGCCCACCCTCATGAGACCGTGTCTCTCTAGCTCCACCGTCCCCATCATCTCTAGTATCCTGTCACCGCGCTCTGTAAAGGAGACCGCGCTAGCCTCGAACTTTCTGACCTCCACATCACCCACCCTAAGCCTAGCGATGAACCTCATCGGCGGGTCCACAGTGAACTCTATCTCAGGGGGGAGATCGATGACGTGATAACGGCCGATGAGACCCTTCCACATGGCGAAAGGTTCGTGGACAAAGATGCAATCTACCAGACCGGCCTCGAATATGGCGCTGACCTCCGAGAGGTCGTTACGTAATATGAATTGACGGGACGGGTTCAGACCTCTGAGATCGAGCAAGACGCCACCTTCGATGGGATTCACATTGATGCCCAACAAAACCTGCAACCTATCGGACATTGCAGGGTCTTGGACCTTGAGGAGATAATAAAGGGCCGCAACAGCTCTGTATCCGATGGGCGCAACGTTCGGGTCAGCGAGCGCAATCGTACGTTCAATTAGTTGATTTAAAGTGAGATTCTCCCTACAGAGGGCGATCAGCCTGTAGCTCCCCAGGCTAACGCGATTCCTGTAATCGGGGAGGAACCTCTCGAGCTCGTTATCCGCCAATAAGAGGACGTCTGGTCTACGCCCCTCCCTGATCAATTGAACCGATATGACGCTACCGATGACCCTGACGTCCGAATCTGCAGGGGCCCTCGAGAGCACTTCCCTGACGAGTCCGGTGAGCGTGGGTGCCACATAGATCACCGGCCCAGAACGCTCCTGCTCACCTATCCGGCCCCATAGCGCGGAGATCGAAATTAGCGCCGCGAAGACTGCCAGTAGGACCGCTAGATTCCTGCGTCCTATATTCATACCGGATCCCCTGATACGTCCGCAGATATATTAACTGTTATCAAAAAAGTTCATATCGGTTCACATCAAATAAATTAACGTGGTTTGGGGAGGGAAAGTATCGATCAACGTTGGGGGAACGAAAGTCACTCTTCTCAGGCGTCAACTTGAGTTCCTTAGCAGGGTCGATAAGTGGCAGTCCATCTCGAAGGCCTGTAGGGAGATGGGCATCAGCTACAGGACCGGCCTGAAGTGGAGGGCGGATCTGGAGCGCGCGGTGGGTGGCAAACTGATCGATTCATCTAAAGGAGGTAGGGGTGGCGGGGTCTCAACAACAACACCCCTAGGGGTTGAGGTCCTCCAGTCATATTACATCGCCCTATCGCTCGATAAACCCGGTATGGTGAAGAGCCTGATCGGCTCGAGGATGAGCGCCCGTAACGTATTGAGGGGGATCGTGAGGGAGGTGACCTGTGACTCACTCATATGCAAGGTCTCCGTCGTGATACAGACACCTCAACCGTTGGTCGCGCTGATAACAGCGGACGCCGCGAGAGAACTGGATTTGAGGGAGGGCGACTCTGTCTCAGTGGTCCTGAAGGCGCTGGACACTATACTGATCAAGTGATCTACGTGAAAGAACTCTCGGGAGAAGATACGCGCCATCACTTACTGAAGCGTTCATAAACTATATAATCTATGAAAGACGATTATTCCTCATGGTGAGCGTTAAAGCATCAGTGCTCTCAGATACGAACGGGAAGTTCTCATTAAAGGAGGTCGAGGTACCTCCCTTGGGCGAGAGATACATCCGCGTAAATGTCACTACCGCTACTACCTGCGGTACTGACGTGCACATCTGGAAGGGCGAGCTCCCAGCTCCGATGCCGATAATTCTCGGTCACGAGGCCGTAGGTAGGGTCGATGAGGCACCGGCGAAT
Source organism: Aigarchaeota archaeon (assembly GCA_025059745.1). Taxonomy (GTDB): domain Archaea; phylum Thermoproteota; class Nitrososphaeria_A; order Caldarchaeales; family Calditenuaceae; genus JANXDH01. Next base: position 10,919 of record JANXDH010000002.1, read on the forward strand.
AGCAAGGATTACCTCGGCAAACCGCTCAAACACGGAGATAGGGTAATCTGGGGGTTCGTGGACCCCTGTAACAGGTGCTACGTCTGCACCATCGAGAACCTCCCCTCCTCATGTCCAAACCGGAGAGCCTACGGCATTACGGCGGGCTTCAACGATTACCCGCACCTGAACGGAGCCTACGCTGAGGCCATAATGCTCGGATTGAACACTCCTATATTCAAACTCGAGAACGATATCGACGACGAGATCGTATCGCCGGTCTCCTGCGCCCTATCATCCGTGATAAAGGGGATATCGGTCCTAAACCCGCGTTTAATAGACAGGGCGCTCGTCATAGGCGCCGGGCCCTTGGGTATCTACGCGTGCGCATACCTCTCTGAGCTCGGGGTCTCGAAGATAGTCTCCGCTGATCTGGTGGACGAGAGGTTAAAGATGGCTTCACAGTTCGGCGCTGACTTCACAATAAACATGAAGGAGCATCAGAGCGTAGAGTCAATAAAGAGAGAACTTCAGAGGTTGTTGGGCGACGAGGGCCCTACTATGGTCGTGGAGGTCGCGGGAGATACCCGTGCTGTTGATCTGGGCATAGAGGTGCTGTCCAGAGGCGGACGTATCGCGACGGTCGGTGCGGTGGTTAAGGGCGAGGTCCGGTATGACTCACTGATGTTCATCAGGAGGCAGATCTCTCTCAGAGGCTCATTGGCATATGAGCCTAGGCACATGCTAGAGGGTATAAGGTTCATAGAGCAGACAGTCGACAAGTACCCATATAGGAAGCTCATCGGCGGGACTTACACACTCGCGGACCTCGAGAGGGTCCTGAACGAGATGAGGGAGAAGAGGATCATAAAGGGCGCTATAATGGTGACCCGTTAACATTCTACTTTTGATCTTGGCCGACATGAACCATCTTCATAGTCGGAGCCTTTATCTCGATAGCGACGTATTGCGGACTCTCCTCGGGCACCACCCTGTGGGCAACACCTCTAGGTATCAGTATCATCGTACCGGGCGTTAAGACGGCCTTACCCAACTCGGTCTCCCAAGTGACCTTTCCGTTCAAACAGATTATCAGCTCGTCGTTGTCCATGTTCCTGTGCCAGAACGGCATCGGCCTCCTCCTCTTGGAGACCTCTACTGAGAACCCGTTCACGTACTGGTTCCCCTCGGACGGGTTGGGTGGGGCTATCCCACCTTGTATGACCTTCCACGTCCCGGCTCCCGCATCTTGATAGTTCGGTGTAATGAACTCGGGTGAGAGCACTTCTAGCTTGAGCGCCGCGGGGTAGTCCACGTTCAGAGGAATCATCTTCCGCTTCAACCAGTAGTCGGAGCCATTGACTGTCACGCGCTCGTCGACCTCTATAACCTCTCCCTCCGTCTTGATTGCTTGTGTCACTTCAATCAGTACATCACGTTCTTACGTATATATATTTTCAACGTGGTACAGTTCCGTTGGCGAGAAGTTCCCACAGTAAACTCGCTCGAGTAATATGAGAATTTCCACTATCGATCTTCTAATTATTAAATATTACCATATTCCATGGAAAAATGATTTATATTGGTGAGTAGAGTACTATATTGCTATGTCTTTTCAACAATCGGATAAACATAATGACTTGAGGAGCTTCTTAGAGATCCTCGAGCGTGAAGGTCACCTGAGGAGAGTGAAGAACGAAGTCGATGACAAGCAAGAGATACACTGTATAATGTGGGAGCTTCATGAGAGGTATCACGCGGACGCCCCGACGGTACTCTTTGAGAGAGTCAAAGGCTTCAGGGTACCGGTGGTGAAAAACGTACTCGGAAGCTTCAAGAGGATGGCTCTCGCATGCAGGATGCCCAACTGGAAGAAGGCCACCAAGAAGGACGTCGTGAAACATCTGGTCGCAACGTTCGATGCAAGGGATAAGTGGTTAAAGCCGCGTATCGTCGACAAAAAAGACGCGCCGTGCAAGGAGGTTATAAAGATCGGAGAGAACGCAAGTCTACACGAATTGCCTATACTGAAGTGGCATGCGACGGACGGCGGGCCGTTCATACTAATGGGGAATGCAATAACTAAGGACCCGGAATGGGGACATAACGTAGGTACGTATAGGGTTCACATAAAGGGACCGAGAGCTTGTAACGTGGTCGCCAATCAAATGCAGGACATTGGGATCTTTCTCAACAGGGCGAGGAGGAGAGGAGAAAAGGAGATAGACATCGCTATCGCGATAGGAGGCGATCAAGCCCTCTACATTAGCGCCGGAGTCAAGAACCCGCAGATAGGTAGGGACAACGAGTTCATGATAGCCGGCGCTCTGAGGGGTGAACCCCTCGAATTGGTCAAGGGAGAGACAGTTGACGTACTGGTGCCCGCTTCTGCAGAGATCATTATAGAGGGCAAACTCAGTACGCAGACGGAGGACCTACAAGATGAGGGGCCGTTCGCAGAGTGGATGGGCTACTCCGGTGCTGTCACGAAACAACCGAGCATAAGGGTGACCGCGATAACTCACAGAAAAGATCCGATATTCCAGTCATGCATCTCCGCTCATAGATACAGTGAGACGACCATGCTTTACTCAATACCGTTCATAAGGTGGTACTCCCAGATGAGGGAGATCGTACCGGGCTTCAAAGACCTCAACATGCCTGAGGAGCTGAGGATGTACTATGCGGTCATCTCGATCACCAAGAGGTATCCTGGATGGGGCAAGAACGCCATCTACGCGGCGTTAGGTTCAGGTTACGGACAAGCGAATCTCGTGGGCGTGATAGTGGTAGATGACGACGTAGATCCATACGACATGGAGCAGGTCTTGACGGCAGTGTCTACGCGTGTAGACCCAGAGCTCGACATAGTGATCCTTCCGCCGAGCACGACACACGCCCTCAACCCTAGCGCGCGAGCAATACTGCCTGTAAGGGAACCGGGACTCGCTTTCGCCATGTGCTCGAGGATCGGCATAGACGCCACGAGAAAGATGGTCGATGAGTACGGCAGGAGCAGGGCTACGCCGCTATACGTCGAAAGGGCTCCGGATCAGGAGACGTTAAAGAAGGTAAGGGAGAAGTGGGCTCAATACGGATTAGACGTCGACCTCAAGGCCGTTCAGATAGAGCAGCTAGCCAGTTAATTTTTTGATTGGGTGAGGCATTTTTATGTCATCCAATCCCCCAAAGCACCCTCTAAAGTCAGTAATCTATCCTCGTTCAATCGCTGTAATAGGCGCATCGGGCACTCCAGGTAAGATCGGATACCAGATACTCAAGAACGCTATCGACCAGGGATATAAGGGTAAGATATTTCCCATAAACCCCTCAGAGAGCGAGATAATGGGCCTGAAGGCACACGCCAACGTGAACGACGTCCCAGAAGAGATCGATCTGGCGTGCATCATTGTACCCAATAACGTCGTCCCTCAGGTAGTGGAGGAGTGTGGAAAAAAGGGCGTGAAGGGCGTTATAATTTACGCGGGCGGGTTCGCAGAGATAGGAGAGAAAGGCGCGGAGCTACAGAGGAAGATCGTTGAGGCAGCGAGCAAGTACGGTTTGAGGGTATTGGGCCCCAACATCAACGGCATGTTCAACGGTTCCATAAGCCTCAACGTCAGTTTCAACCAGTTCAAGACACTCGACGGTCCCGCGGCAATAGTCAGTCAGAGTGGGAGCTTCGCGAGTGGTGTGGTCTTCGAGTCGATAAGGTGCGGGTTCGGGTTCAACAAGTTCATAATTTTGGGTAACAGGGCTGACGTAAACGAGATAGAGGCCCTAGATTTCCTCTCATCTGAGCCGGACGTGAAGGGAATCGCGATGTATCTGGAGTCCATAAGTGACGAGAGGTCATTCATAGAGGTAGCGGCTAGGACCACTAAACAGAAGCCTATAGTCTGCGTTAAAGCAGGAGTTAGTGATGCAGGAGTACGTGCCATAAAGTACACGACCGCCTCCGAGGTCAAGGGCGACCCCTTCATGAGCTCGATCTTCAAAGAGAGCGGGGTCGTGATGGTCAAGGACGGTGAGGAACTCGTAGACGCACTCTTCGCTCTAATACACCAACCACTTCCGAGAGGGAATAGAGTGGGGATAGTAACTAACTCGGGGGGGATAGCCGTGATATTGACGGACCGGTTGGGTGAGCTGGGGATGAAGGTCCCGCACCTCTCGGAGCCCGTCAGGCAGAAACTCTCCAAGATCATGTTGCCCATAGGGAGCGCCCATAACCCAGTCGACCTCACAGGCAGCGTGACCAAGGAGAGCTTCAGGGACTCCCTGACAACCTTGATCGAGAGCGGAGAGGTCGATTTGGTCATTGCAACTGCGATAAGGTCCCTCTTCTTGCCCCTCGAGATCTTCGAGGGCGCTTATACGGAGGCGGCCGAGATAGCGAGGAGGAACAGCGTCCCGTTCTTGGTCTGCATGATGGGTGATGATAAGATGTTCGATCTCTTCTCTTCCCTGAGGAGTAAAGGTATACCCTGCTATCCTAGCCCTGAGAGGGCCGCGAAGAGTGCGTATCATCTTTACGAGTACTCCAAAGTAAGAGAGATAGCTGCGTAAAAGGAGAGATCTAAAAAAAGTTGTTATTTATCCATGTAAATCCTCTTCTTCTCTAGTCTCTCCCCGATCTTGTAGTGCTCTCCCTTCAGCAAGAGTTCCGCGTCCATTTCGTGATCCTTCGTCCAGTAACCTAAATTATATCCGTACCACGGCGACTTTAGCTTTAGCTCTGGCAGTCCCAACTCCTTCCAGAGCTCTATCGCCCTCTCCATGAACTCCTTCTTTGGTAGGGAGGTCGGAGGATAGGGGTACTTGGTCGTCGCGTCAATCAATACAGCAGAGCTGCCTATTCTTCCGGGGTACTCCTTCTCCCTAGGCTCTGAATCCGGCCTGTATGCTGACACGTCTAATCCAGGTATTCTGCCGTGTATCACCAGCATATCAGTATCGGGTTGCACCCTCCAGCTCAGTGCCCAGATGACCGAGTCGACGTCCCTGGCATCTATATCCTCGTCTACAACGATGTAGAACTTGCCCCACCTAGCGTCGTATCCCGCGGCGCAGTGGAGTACCTGCCACGGATGTGCGTTGTTGACCTTCTTTATCCTTATCACGCACCATTGAGCCTGACTCATCTCATGCCATGCAACGTCGAGTATCCCTGGTAGCTTACAATCGTACTTCAGGTACTTGTAGTAGAGGTTCTCCGACGAGACGAGCCTGACCTTACTGCTCTCACTCGGCGGGAACTGACTCATGATGTGGACGTATATCGCGTCCCTCCTCATCGTGACGGCCGTTACGTGGAAGACAGGCCTGTAAAGGACATCAGTGGCCATGTAACCTGTGTACTCACCGAAGGCGTTTCCGGGCTCCATATACTCGGTAGAGACCATCCCCTCTACTATGATCTCCGCATGTGCCGGCACCTCAAGGTCGATCGTCTTACACTTCACTAGTTCGATGGGCTCGTTGGCGAACCCTCCACATACAGCCAACTCGTCGACGCCATAAGGTAATTTAGCAGACGCAACGTAAAAGAAGATAGGAGGACCACCGATCACTATCGCCGCTGGCATCGGTTTCTTTATCTCCTTCCACATGTTCCAGTGAATCCATCCGTGATTAGCCCTGCTGATCTCCCATAGTAGTTTTATCTTCCCGAAGACGTGGCCCGAATAATTCCCCATATTCCTCCACTTTCCATCAGGTGTCTTCGTTATTATGTGGGTCGATGTCCTTATCTGACCGCTGAAGCCGGGGACCTCCACTGGTATGGGCAAGGCCTCTATACCCTTCCCGTCCTCCAGTAATTGATCTCCGGTGTAGACTACCTCCTGTACCGGACCTGAACTGACTATCTTCGGCTCTATCGGTTCCTTCACGGCCTTCTCCCATTTCCTCCCTATGCCCTCATTCGTTGGTTCAGCCATGACTCCCATCGCGTACATCTTTAGACTGGACGCGTAGACTCCAGTCGCTACCTTTGTGGTGTAACGACGCCCCTTTGCATCTATAACGTTCTCGAAGAGGAAACCTTTCCTCTGATCGTCTGGTAGTCCCCTGAACTGGAGCCTGACAAGAGGTGTGAGCTCGGTCTCCTTCCGAACGGGCATGGTGACCCTTACCAGCATATCATTCGCTTCTAGAACCCTCAGCCACTCCCTCAGATCCTTGTAGTACCTCTGGGTGATCTCTTGAGAGATGACCATGTATTTTTTCTAAGCCCTGATTAATATAAACGTTTCTAACCTCACAACATCAGACGCAGTTGGTTGAAAACTCATAAATCTTATTAACGCTCCTTCTATCTATATGATTGATGGCGAGGATCATAGGAAAGGTGCTGCCCGAGAGACTGAAGACGTATCTCGAAGAGAACAGGAGGGCGGACGAGGGGAGCGCAATATTACTCGCAACAATCGACGGTGAGGGGTTACCACACTTCGCGATGCTGAGCGCGTGGGAGGTGCTCCCGGAGGACGGTAGGTTGAGGATAGCGACGTATAAGTCGTCTACCACGACGAGGAACATGAAGGAGAGAGGCTCAGTGGCTCTCGCCTTTATTGATAGAGAGATGAGTTACTACGTGAAGGGCGTGGCTGAGTTCATCAGATTCGAGGAGACTATAAACCCGCCGGTGGCCGTATTCCGAGTGAACATCTCAGCCGTACTGGAGGAGGAGGTCAGCTCGGAGATCTCGCAAGGTATCAAGTACAGGAAAGACTCTCAGATAGAGCCTCACAAGGAGGTCTTCGAACTGCTCTCGAGGAGGTGAACGCCTCCCTTGGGTGGTCCTGTCCATCTGGTATAGAGATCGTGCTCTATGCCGAGCAAATCGAGTACCTTTCCAACTATGTGATCAACGATCTCCTTAATGGTCTTTGGCCTGTTGTAGAAGCCCGGCATAGCAGGTACCACTATTGCGCCGCTCTCCGCCGCCAGAAGCAGGTTCCTTATGTGTGGTATCGATAGTGGCGTCTCCCTGGGGACCAATATCAGCGTCCTCCTCTCCTTCAAGGTCACCAACGCGGCCCTTATCAGGAGGTTCTCCTCATAGCCGTGCGCGATCCCGGCGAGCGTCTTCATGCTACAAGGTATCACGACCATGCCGTTGGTAACGAAAGTCCCGCTGGCTATCGCAGCGGATATGTCCATGTGTTTGTAAACTTGATGAGCGAGCGATTCGACGTACTCGACCGTGTACTCAGTCTCGAGTACTACCGTCTTTCCTGCTGCGGGGGTCAGAACCAAGTGGACCTCTACCCCCCTCTCCTTGAGCACCTCCAACAACCTTATCCCGTATATGACACCGCTACCACCTGACATGCCGACGACAACCCTCATCGTTGAACTCACGTAGTATAGGTCGACTTATCGGATTTAAGTCTTAATGAACTATAGCGAAAACGGACTCAATCGAGTCAATTAACCACTAAGAAGACTGTCTATGTCATGATAAGCCTTATAATTGATTATCTCGTAGAACTCGTCGCGCGTCGTCATCTTATCCAACAGTCTCGCCTGTGTCCCCTCCTCTCTTATCGTTCTGAGAGCCTCTATAGTGGACTTGACGCACGTCCTGAACGTTGTGACGGGAAATATGACGAACCTATATCCCAACTCACCGAACCTCTTCACAGAGATATAGGGTGTTTTGCCGAACTCGGTCATGTTGGCTAGTAGGGGGGCGTCGACACTCGATGCGTAGACCTCGAATTCTTTCTCTGACTCTAGGGCCTCGGGGAAGATCACGTCCGCTCCGGCCCTCGCGTAAAGCCTCCCCCTCCTGATCGCATCGTCTATCCCAAACACAGACCTAGAGTCGACCCGCGCAATTATGACAGTGTCCGTATGACCCCTCGCAATAAGAGCAGCTTTTATCTTCTTGACCATCTGATCGGGGTCGATTACCTCCTTACCGTCAAGGTGACCGCACCTCTTGGGCATAACTTGGTCCTCGATCTGAATAGCAGAGGCGCCAGCGTCTATCAGTTCTCTAACGGCCCTCATGACGTTGATCGGCTCACCGAAACCGGTATCAGCGTCGACGATCAGAGGTATCTTCGTGACCGACGTGATCCTTCGCGTGAAGAAGACGAGCTCGTCAAGCGTTATGAGACCGATGTCGGGTAGACCTAAGCTCCCGCTCAGAGCAGCACCGCTTAGGTAAACGGCCTCGAACCCTAACCTATCCGCCAACAACGCGCCGATGGGATTGTAGACCCCCGGTATCGGGTGTACGCCACCCCTCATCAATTCTCTGATCGGGTTACCAGTAGTTGACGGACCCCCCGAGTTCATGGTCTCTCTCCACGAGGTATCGATAAGTTTTAAACTTTGTAACGTGGATAAACTTATAGAGTGGGCCTCCTCCATATGGGAGATGGTATGTCTGAGAGCGGAGTCAAGTGCCCGTACTGCGGTGCGAATTATAAGACGAACGCCGAGCTCTCCAAACACATAGACCGCTTACATATAGGCAGCGGTCTCTTGGAGGGTGACAAGACGAAGTATTGACTTAAATCGTTCTCTACAACCACCGACCGTATCTCACAATCTACTCGATTTTTGGGGTCGTAAATCTTTAATGGGACTCGAGGGGTTATAAAGTTAGGCTTGGCGGATACGGTCCTGTTACAGGTCAGGGTCAGCGCAATGCTGGTCAAAAGGATCGACGAGCTATGTCGAGACGGCATCTTCAGGAACAGGGGTGAGGTCGTGAGCGAGGCGTTGAGGAACCTGATCCTGAGGTACACTAGGGCGAGTAGCGAGGCCAGAATGACCGCGATGTACCTGAGCGGGAGGCTCCATAAAGGGGTGAACCCCGAAACCCTCGTCTTTGACGTCAGCAGACCGTACAGTATGCCGGAGGAGGACTGAGTTGATAGTCCTTGATGCAGACGTACTGATTGTCCACCACGTTCCGACTAAGGACGAGAGGTACGGCCCCACTGAGATGATACTGAAGGCCCTGAGGGGTAAGACCAAGGGGATCACCATCTACAGCCTCTTAGACCTGGTGAGCAACATCGCATCCGTCATCGGAGAGGCTCAGTCGAGGGAGGTCTATACGAGTTATCTGAGGGGCAGTGAGTACCAGGTCCTGTTCCCTGAGTTCTCCGGCTCGTGGGAGGAACACGTCGATGAGGTCCTCCCGTACCTGATCCGTGGTCTATCGTACCGGGACTCTCTGACCGCTCTGACGCTCGATGCGCAATACGATATAGAGGCCTACCTGACCTGGAGGCCGAAGAGGTTTCTCAACAGAGTTAGATTCAGGGTGATGAACCCTGAAGAGTTCTTGAGGACAGTCGTGTGAACAGGTACCCCGATTCATATAGCCTTACTCGATAAGAACGAGGAAGATGGGTAACACTAACTTATATACGCGCTCCTAGATAGCAGTGTAAGAATGGGCAAGATCAAAAGGATCTCGGAGGTAATGGACATCCTGAGGGTCAAGGATCAGGTGAGGAACGTCGGGATAATAGCGCATGTGGACCACGGCAAAACTACGACGACGGACTCCCTGCTGGCTGCTGCAGGTCTACTCTCTCCGCAGCTTGCTGGTAAAGCGCTGGCGCTAGACTACCTCGAGGAGGAGCAACAGAGACAGATGACGATCAAGGCCGCAAACATCTCACTCTACTACGAGATGGACGGAAGGCCGTTCATAATCAACCTGATAGACACACCGGGACACGTCGACTTCTCGGGCAGGGTCACTCGCGCGTTGCGCGCTATCGATGGATGCATAATAGTGGTTGACGCGGTCGAGGGCGTGATGACACAGACCGAGACAGTGATAAGACAGGCAATGGGTGAGAGGGTCAAACCTGTCCTTCACATCAACAAGATCGATCGACTGATAAAGGAGCTGAAGCTCTCACCCCAGATGATTCAGAATACGATAGGCAAGATAGTTCTGGAGGTGAACAGGTTGATAGAGATGTACGCTGAGCCTGAGTACGCCCAGAGGTGGAAGGTCAGCTTCCAAGACGGCAGTGTCTCGCTGGGTAGCGCTAAGGACAGGTGGGGGTTCACCCTACCACAGGCCCAGAAGAAGGGGTTGAAGTTCAGCGACGTAATCGACGCATTCACAAGGAACGATCTCGATTGGCTGAGGGGTAACTTCCCACTACATGAGGCACTCCTTGAGATGGTCATAAGGCACCACCCTCCACCCCATGTGGCGCAACGCTACAGGATACCCAAGCTCTGGAAGGGGCCGATAGAGAGCGAGGTGGGACAGGCGATGCTGAACTGCGACGAGAAGGGTCCTACCGTCATGGTGATCACAGACGTCAAGGTGGACCCCCAGGCCGGAGTGGTCACAACTGGGAGGCTCTTCAGCGGCACGATCAGCGACGGAGACTCGGTACTGATAGTGGGACGTAACGTTGAGAGGAGGGTACAGCAGGTGGGCGTCTACATGGGTCCCAGCAGAGAGATAGTGGGCAGTCTTCCGGCTGGCAACATACCCGCGGTACTCGGTATAGAGGAGGCGCGTGCTGGAGATACCCTAGCATCAACGGATACGGTACCCTTCGAGTCCCTGAAGTACGTATCCGAACCTGTGGTCACGATCTCCATCGAGCCTAAGCACAGTAGAGACTTGCCCAAGTTGGTGGACTACCTCAACAAGTTGACGATCGAGGACCCCACCCTCTTGACCGTAGTCAGGCCAGAGACCGGTGAGTACCTGATAAGTGGCATGGGGACTTTGCACCTGGAGATAGCGCTCACGTGGATACAGAAGGCGGGGTTGGAGATAGTAGCTGGCAAGCCTATAATCCTCTACCGCGAGGCCATTTCTTCAAAGGGCAGAACCTTCGAGGGCAAGTCGCCGAACCGCCACAACAGGATCCACTTCTACGTCGAGAAGTTGGACGAGACCGTCATCGAACTCATACGTAAGGGCGAGATATTCGATGAGATGGACAGGAAGCAACTCTCCAAGACCCTTAGGGATCTGGGATTTGATGCCGACGAAGCGAGGAACGTCTGGACGATCGACCCCAACGGCAACGTCCTCATCGACATGACAAAGGGTGCCCAATACCTTCACGAGACAAAGTCCATGATAATAAGCGGATTCCAGAGAGTCGTCCAAGAGGGACCCCTAGCCGGCGAGCGCATGAGGGGGGTGAAGGCAGTCCTAGTCAACGTAGACCTTCACGAGGATCCGGTGCACAGGGGATTCGCCCAGATCGCACCCGCTACCTGGAGGTCCCTCTACGCGAGCATACTCAGCGCCTCGCCTACTATACTTGAGCCCGTTTTGAAGATCGAGGTGAAAGTACCTGCGGACCTGATAGGAGCTGTGACATCGATATTGAGCTCTAAGCGCGGCAGGATACACGACGTGAGACAGGGCGAGTTCATAACTATAGTGACCGGTGAAATGCCGGCCTCTGAGACTGGCGATCTCTCCGAGGTGATGAGGAACGCCACTATGGGTAAGGCTTTCTGGGGTACAGAGTTCTACGCTTGGAGGCCGGTGCCGGCCTCTCTCTTCGAGAAGGTCGTCATGGACATCAGGAAGAGGAAGGGGATGCCTCTCGAGTGGCCGAAGATAGGCGATTACGTCGAGGAGGTTTAGAGCCGTTTACCTCTGGCCGTTTCTCTTGACCTCCTCTATGTACATCAACGGGTAGTTCACGTCCTTTATCCACCTCAATCTCGCGGTGACCCTAGCTCGCTTATACTCCACCTCGACCGTAGCCTCGAGATTCTTTGGGTCCAGATGGTGGTAACCGTAGACTCCCGCCTCCCCCCTCACCTTGAGTATGCGGACCTTGACTTTACGTCTGAAAGGTTGAGCCATTATCGATGATTCCATGGCGCGAGCTAACCTGATTAGATCAGTCTTCTTGCGCGGTAAGGGCATGCCCGTGAATTGGTGGAAGAGCGTTGCCAACGCTATGCCAGCCTCAAATGCAGCGCGCTCACTAGGAGTTGTGGTCCTCTCAAAGTACACCTCACATGGATCACTCAATCCGTCTCCACATTAAAGCTATGGGTGACTGATATGTATGTTTCAGTGACCCAAGAAGTCCGGGAGACCTTTAATAACCGGGTTGTGACTGAAATGGTCGTGCAGGCGACCGCCAAGGGTCACACGATGCAGGCGCTCGTAAAGTACCACGGCCTCAGGGACTGGGACCTCAGGCTCCCTTATCACGATAGCATGTCAGTCAATACCGACTGCCTGTACACGTTAGCGACCGTTGAGTTCGGCGACCTCGACCGCGACACAGTCTTCGTGGACGGTAAGGAGGCTGATAGGCGAACATACGAGAGAGTCGGGGCTGTGCTTAGTGCCATAAGGCGGTTGTCTGGATTGACCGAGGCCGCGATGGTCAGAACTCGCAACAACCTGCCCAAAGGGAGGGGGAAGGGACTTGGCTTCTCGGCCGCGGCCGGTGCGTCCATAGCGGCGGCTGCCTATGAGGCCTCGGGCCTCACGAGGAAGTTCGGGTGGGATACGAAACTACTATCCAGGATAGCTCGACTCTTCGCCGGCTCATCGTCTAGATCGGTGCCTGGGGAGTACGCCAGGTGGTACAGTGGTACCTCGGATGAGGATAGTTACGCGGTTAGGGTAGCGTCGCGGAAGGACCTCGATATAGCATTTGGCATAATCCCCATACCTCTCGAGATCAGCACCGAGGAGGTTCACAGGGAGGCTGAGTCATCTAGTTTCTTCGAGGCGAGGATAGCGTCGGCACAGAGGCGATGCGACGAGGTGGAGCGCGCGATAAAGGACGGTGATTACAAGAGATTCTTCGAGCTAGTCGAGCTGGACTCCTTGGAGCTCCACTCGGTGACCATGACCGGAAAGAGCAGGACGATCATAATGACCGAGGACACGGTCAGGATAATGAGGAAGGTCATCGACCTCCGTAAGAAAGGGACATTGGTCTACTACTCATTCCAGACGGGGCCGACAGTCTATCTGAACACACTCCCCGAGTACATCGATGAGGTCGCGGAGGTCTTCAGGAATCTAGGTTACGAGGTCATCACCTCTCGAGTAGGAGGAGGGGTCGAGTTGGTCCAAAAATAAGTTAAAATAGGTTCGTCTATAATATGATGGGCCGCAGGTGGACTGATGGGAGATAAGGCGATGGGCGAGGATGAGATTCCGTTCTTCGCGGAGGTGACTGCTGGCGGTCGCATAACGATACCCGAGGAGATTAGGAAGATCTTCGAGATAAAGGACGGAGACTACCTACTTTGCAGGATAAAGGTTGTGAAGCGCAAGTCCAAGGAGTCCTAAATGTATGCGCACTCACAGACGGGTTTAGAACACTTGGGGCACCCCGAACCGTACCTGTTCATAAAGACCTCCTCCAAGTTGATTTTGAGGAGGTTGCAGAAGCTCAGCATCCATGCCAGTAAGTCCCCCAGCTCTGCACCGAGCGAGTCTAGGTCGCCCTTTATGTAAGCGTCAACGACCTCTCCCACCTCTGAGCACATCCACAACAAAGTCCTTTCAGGTCCTCGTTTGAGGTCCCGGTCTCCGTAGGTCTTCATCATGGAGTCTTGAAGCTCTCTGAGAGTGACGTGACAGGGACTCATCCTACCGTCTCCCTGACAAGGGACTCCGCATCTCTCAGATTGAGAGGTCTCTTGTGGAGTATAGTGAACCGATCGGGTCGGAGGTCTCTTGCCGTCATCAGAGCGTTCACGATCGACTCGGTGCTAATTCCGAGTTCTTCTCTACTCGTGGGGACCTTCAGCCCTCTCAATATGGATAGGATGGACTCGTGACTGAGCTTGGCGTCCTCCCACCAGCCCTCGTTCTCGACCTCGTGGTACTTGGACATCATTATGGTACCCAGTCCTACCAGCTCACCGTGGAGCGCGTTTTTCTGCTTCGATGCTTCTAGTCTGTGCGCAATCAGGTGTTCAGACCCGGAGCACGGTCTGGAGGACCCCATGAGGGCCATAGCCACACCTGACAGAAGGATGGATCTACAAAGTACCGCTATATCGAAATTTCCCATCCGTAGAGAGTCTACGAGTGAGTCTAGGGAAGTCTTTACCACCCTCGCTGTGAGCTCACAATAGCGTTCGTTGACCGCATCTCTACCCAACTCCCAGTCCTTCAACGACGTCGCCTTAGCCAGAATGTCCGCGCAGCCCGCGGATATCATTCGCCGGGGCTGATTCTCCAGTATATCTGAGTCGAAGAGCACGCCGACGGGTGGGTTGCATAGGATCGAGCGCTTAACAGAATCCGTACCGATCAGGGACGCAGTTGGCGAGACCACACCGTCGTGAGATAACGTGGTCGGCACCGCTACGTATGGTATATCAGCGATCTTAGAGGCCAACTTGCACACGTCTATGACCGAGCCCCCACCGACTGCTACAGCCAAATCGCGTCCCACTAACGCCTCGGAGAGCCTGTAGGACTCGTCGACGGTGGGCTCAGAGACTATGGACTCCTCTACGCGTGCACCGTTGGCCGATAAGGCCTCGATCACCGACTCACCCGCGATCCTCTTGGTCGTAGGATCCGCGACGACCAGCACCCTCACGCCCAAGCCCTCTATCGTTCTCTGAACCTCATCTATAACACCTCTGCCGAAGAGTAAAGATCTTATCGGCACTCTATGTGTTAGTCCACAACCGCACCTGAAGGGCTCGGGGAGCCTCACTCCTAGGTCTCTGATCCAGTGACTGATCTCCTTCAATACCATTACACGATATGGTGAACGAGTATAAATTTTTAGGAAGTGAGAGAGCCGCAGTCCCTCACTAAGGCGGAGTTATCTTTATCGCGAGCACAGGACAGGCCGATTCGCAGGCCATGCAGTATATGCAGTCAGATTCGCGGACAGGGTCTGACTTGTCGGTCCTGTACTTCTCCCAGAGGTCTTTGTCCTTCTCGGGCGATATCTCTCTATCCTTTCCAGAGCCGGAGAACCCTGGGTTCAGGGCCCACTCGAAGACGTTCACAGGACAGACGTCCATACAGGCACCGTCTGCTATGCACGAGTCCCAGTCAACCGCGACGTTGGTGCCGTGGATTCCGAGTTTCGTCGGATACGGCTTCCCTTCTGCGTCCGTTCTCTGGACTCCCTCTCCCCACGTGGCATGCCCACTGTGATCAACAGACTTTGGGTACTTACTCTTAAAGTCAGGGTCTATAGGCGCTGACTTGTAATCTACCTGTCGAGGCACCTCTACATCACACGTAGTACTATGAAGCATCTGTATTTAAAGTACTCGACATCACACAATAACTACGAGTTCTTCAATAATGAACGCTAACACTAAAGGCGAACATATATAATTCAGATGGCACCTGACATGATCGATGATGGGAGCGTCAAGTAGGGGCACGCAGCTGAAACAAATCAACCCCCTAACATATCTGAAGTGCACCGGCTGTGGGACCGTGAGCTCCAGGGAGTTCAGAGAGGGCGATTACGTCTTCAAGGAGACCGAGGAGAAGTGTCCGAAGTGCGACTCAACAAAGATGATCGTCGAGGACATATACGTCGAGGAGAAACCGCACCAGGGTAAGTCTAGGTGAGTACCTCACATCCTTCGTATCTAGCTATGACTGTGTGCTCCGACTGCGCGACCGGACAACCGGTCCTCTCTACCAGCACCGGGTAACCGATCACGACCCCCTTCTTATATAACCTAGAATGGACGTCAGCGTTGTCGTACCCGATCCACCTCAGAGTATAGGGTAGTCCCCTAGATATCTCCCTCAACCTCTCTAGCAGCCTCAGCTCATCGTCTTTGAGCCTCCTAGCGGAGACGTTGCGTGAGACTTGAAAGATGTTGACGGTGGCCGAGTTGATGACCTCACCAGCCGCCGCCTGTAAGGTCCCGAAGGGCTCCACAGCGTAAACTCCACCCTCCCTGAGCTCGCTTGTGGAACTCGTAGGTACGTTAGGTATTGAGACCCCGCAATGTAATAGAAACCTATCTATCTCGTGGCCGGTCAGGTTCCTTATGGGTTTGAAACCGTGCCTCGTTAAGGTATTGTGGACTACCGCACCGATCTCTACGACTCTAACGCCGGCCCTGATTGACTTTATGGCTAATCTGAGGGCCTCCTCAGTCGCAAGTATTAGTGACGCGTATTGATTGTTGAGGGGGATGGAGATGGCAGTATCAACTATGAACCCGTTGACCTCTACGCCGAAGTCGACCTTCACTATAGAGTAGTCACCGAGCAAGAAGTTATCTCTGTGAGTCGGAGTGTAGTGCGCGGCCACTGCGTCTACATCGACATTACACGGGAATGCCGGTCTCCCACCCCTCCTCGATATCTCGTCCTCGACGAGCGTGCACAGGGATAGAGCGTCCATGTTCGGCCTGACCCCGGAGAGGACTATCTGCTTCACCTCTCTCGCTATCCTACCGGCCTGTAAGTAAGCATCGTAACTCTCCTCGTCGAGCACTCCTAATTACATGCAATTTCCGTTCAACTAAACCTATCTCTCGATCGCCGACGCGCTCCTGATCGAGAAAGACTTATAGACCGACAAAGATCGAGCAGTTTTTAAAAAGCCTCATACTGGTCTACCATGAGAGCATGAGAGGCGATGGCGGTCCCACGGTCACCCCCTGGGAGGTCGAGGGGGAGATAGACTATATGAGACTGATAAAGGAGTTCGGAACCGAACCCCTCACGGACGACCTTGTGAGGAGGTTTGAGTTACTGGCCGGGGAGAGCAACTTTATGATAAGACGCAGGGTCTTCTTCTCGCACAGGGATCTGGACAAGGTGATGGAGGACCTCGAGGGGAAGAGGGGTTTCTTCCTCTACACTGGAAGGGGACCGAGCGGGCCGATGCACATAGGTCACATAATCCCGTTCTACTTCACGAGATGGCTCCAGGATAGGTTCAAGGCAAACGTATACATCGAGATAACGGACGACGAGAAGTTCCTGGAGGAGAGCAGGGGCCTCTCGTACGACGATGTGCAGAGGTGGAGCTACGAGAACATCCTCGATATAGCTGCGGTGGGGTTCGATCCGGACAGGACGTTCATCTTCAAAGACACTGAGTTCATAGGCCAGATATACCCACTTGTCTTGAAGATCGCGAGAAAGGTGAACTTCAGCTGGGTCAGGGCGGTATTCGGGTTCACGCCCCAGACGAACATCGGCATGATCTTCTACCCCGCCATACAGATGGTGCCGACCATGTTCGAGAGGAGGCGGTGTCTCATACCGGCTGCCATAGACCAGGACCCCTACTGGAGGATTCAGAGGGACATAGCGGAGGGGATGGGGTACTACAAGACCGCCGCTATTCACAGCAAGTTTCTCGTGCCCCTCTCCGGTCCGGCCGGAAAGATGAGCTCATCAAAACCGGAGAGTATGATCTCTCTGAATGAGGATAGGGCGTCCATAAGGAGGAAGATATGGCAGGCGTACTCTGGCGGTCAGCCCACAGTAGAGCTCCACCGGATGTACGGAGGAGATCCGAACGTGGACGTAGCCTTTCAATGGTTGAACTTCTTCTTCGAACCCGACGACAAGGTGATGAGAGAGATCGAGGAAGGGTACAGGTCCGGGTCCCTACTGAGCGGGGAGCTGAAGGAGATGCTGATCGAGAAGGTCACTAAGTTCGTAGAGGAGCACGTCGCGAGACGCGAGGAAGTCAAGGACCTGATCAATCACTACCTAAGGGACGGAGAGCTCGCGAGACTCATGTGGAGCAAGAAGTTCGAGTGACACCCCATTAGTTTTGAACGAACAGGTTAAAAGCGAGCGACTGATCTTTACTCTCTGGCGGCGGGTAGGGCCGGGGGGCTAGCCCTCCCCTGTGACCTGAAACGGGCTAACGCAGGGGCCAGTAACCCATGGGGAGCGAGTAGCGCTACTGAACTAAGAGCGCGTCCAGGGATGAACGTGCGACGGTGCGGAACTCGGTAGGACTCGCCTCCCTCGTAGGAGGGACTCAGCCAAGTCCTCACGCGCCGAACCGTGTCAGGCCCGGGAGGGAGCAGCACTAAGGCGCGGCTGGGTTGCTGCATCGAACCGTACGTGACATTGGGTGCACTCCGAAGTCAGTAGCCCGCGCCCGCGACTCGTGGGGGCCGCCGCCCTAGATTCATGTTTTTATCATGGGGCTCTCCTTTGATCCAGCAGAGATGGGTAAGCTGAAGCCACCTAAGCAGCGAAAGTTCGGTAAGGGGGCGGCTTCGTGCAAGAGGTGCGGTACCTCGGTGGGGGTAATCAGAAAATACAAGCTCTACATTTGTAGGAGGTGCATAAACGAGATCGCACCGGCCCTCGGGTTCAGGGCCTACAACTGACCCACTAGGGCTTTCTGAGCTCTATCTGATGCCTCTCCTGATGGCTGTGCTGGACCGCCCTCAATATCTCCTCTGTGGTGGATAGCAGCAGCGCCTTATCGGCTTTTCTCACCAAGATGGCCGCCCTCTCTGGGGTCGTCCTCAAGAATTTAGCCAGGCCGACAGTGTCAACCCCTGACGGTGTAAAGTATTTGACGGTCTCTGGGGATAGGGGGGCCGGCCTGTGGTCTCTCAGCTTGAAGAAGAACGCGAGCCAAGCTCTGATCTCGTTAGTGGTCGCCTCATGCCGCCTAAGCAAGGACGTGTAATGCGCTTCGTTCTCCGGTATCAGTTCAACCGCCTTCTCTATCACCGCCTTCCAGACGGCCTCGTACCTGGTCTTCGATAGAGAAGTCCCCTCGGTGACGCACTGGATGTATCTGGGCAAAGGTCACCCACTGAGCTCTAACCGTACATAGGCAACCTCTCCTCGTCCACCTTGGCGCTATCGACGAGTATCCTCAGAAGTTCCTCACAGACCTTATACCCGGCAGACATGATGTGTACCGCCTCGCTCATGGTCACCATACCCAGGAGTCTCCCCTCATCATCTACGACGGGTAACCTCCTGAAACCGTTCGTTCTCATTATATGGAGAGCGTCATCCAATAAAACGCTGGACTTGACCACGACCAAAGGATAAGACATTACGTCCCTGACCCTGATCTTTGAGTGGTCGAGGCCGGTAGCGATCACCCTTCTGACCAGATCCTTCTCTGTCAGTATGCCGACTATCTTCCCGCCCTCCTCAACCATTACGCTCCCCAATCCCATCCTGTCCATCAGAATCGCGGCCTCCCTGACCGTGGACCCCGCGCTTATAGTGTTCTTTATCGGTAACATGGCATCTGCGACGACCGGTCTAGATGATCTATCCGACATGCTTGACCTATTGAGTGCTCGAGCGGTTGTTAAGTGTTTCTCGATTGTAAAGACCGCAGTTTAATGAGTTAGTTATATATATCACGGTCGTCTGGGGTTTGTAAGATGCCGATAGCAGACGCAACCCTCATCCAGCTCGCTCAGAGGAGAAGGCTCTACTACA
Source organism: Aigarchaeota archaeon (assembly GCA_025059745.1). Lineage (GTDB taxonomy): Archaea > Thermoproteota > Nitrososphaeria_A > Caldarchaeales > Calditenuaceae > JANXDH01. The sequence continues at coordinate 30,294 of JANXDH010000002.1, forward strand.
AGATATGCAGGCAGTGCGGGGGGCGAAACTCTGCCAGCGCGGTGAAGTGCAGGAAGTGTAAGAGTTACAACCTCAGGTGGAAGAAGCGGGAGATAAAGAGGTAGTCGTATCGATCAACCGTCACCTCTATGCACCTCCCTCTTCTCAGCCTCTAGTAAATTGGGGAACCTTACCAAGAAAGTCATAGCGATTATGAGCACCGCGGCCAAACCTCCTACGCCGAACGAGGACAGGAACGGGAAGTTATCAACGCCCATTACAGTGCCATCTAGTACGACGCCCGAGACGGAGACCCACATGATCTGAGTCCCCACCGCGGCACCCATCATCCTGACGAACGAGAGGAAAGAGGTTATTATCCCGAGCTCCTCCCTCCTCGCTAGGGTCTGGACCGCTATAACTGAGACCGGGACTGTGAACCCCATCCCAGCACCCAGTAGGATCAGGGAGGTGAGAATCAGGGTCAGGTTCTCTACAGGGAGCTGAGTGATGGCAATCATTGTCATCGATATCGCGAGCAGCACTCCGCCCACCCTCATAAGAGATGCCGGATCATACCTCACCACAAGTCTGCTGCCTACTATATTGGCAAAGACCCACGATATGGTGATGGCTGTCAAGGCCATCCCCGTCATCATGGGCGATAGTCCGACGACCCATTGAAGAATGGGAGGAGTAACTGAGATAGAACCGAAGAATATGAAGCCCGCGAGCACGTTGATGGCCATGGAATAGGTGTTGTAACCGTTCCTATAGACGTGTAAGGGTATGAAGGGCTCTCGTGATCTCAACTCGTTGTATAGGAAGAACGCGAACGAGAGCACCGACACCGGTAGAATTAGGTAGATCAGCAACTCAGAGCTGAGGCCCCCGTCTATCAGTATGAAGGCTGAGCACACCATAGTAGCGAACAGACTAACACTGACCAGATTTATCCCCCTCCCCACGGCGCTACTGTTCGGGCCGTCGAGCCTCAGATACCGATAAATCAGGTAAATACAGAGCAGTCCGGGGGGCACGTTTATCAGGTAGACCCACCGCCACCCCACCGTCTCAACGATGAAGCCACCTATAATGGGACCTATGACGCTGCTGATACCCCATACAGAGGACGTGTACCCAGTTACCCTCCCCCTCTCCTCGAGCCTGAAGATCGCTCCTATAACCGTGAAGGTCAGAACGAATAACGCTCCTCCCCCGATACCCTGTATGACCCTGAAGAGTGTGAGGCTCACCATGTCGACGGAGATCCCGGCCAAAAGCGATCCCACTACGAAGGTCACGATACCTGCGAGGTAACTCGACCTCCTCCCCCTCAGATCTGAGAGCCTCCCCCATATAGGACCGGATATGGTGGAGGCGAGGATGTAACCGGTGATGGGCCAGATGTACAACTCCTCCCCCATTAACTCGCTCACCGCAACCGGCATCGCGACCGACGCTATGGTCGACTCTAGCGAGGCCATGAATAGAGCGGTCATTACGGCCGCTATGATAGGCCGTTTACTCGAATCTATCACCTGCAATTCACTGTAGCTCTGAGGTCCAGATTGGCGACCGCAAATTTATAACCCTATCACTGGCGAATCGAGAGGTGGGTCGAGTAAATCCCCTAGGGGACTGATTTCAGGTGTGCGCGTGCTCGACCGACTAGCAGATCCCACACCTCGCTGATGTGACCGATCACATGGTGACGTGATGGGGATGACCTCATGGTAATATACCGAGCGTGATGACGCTCTTAATGGGGCCGTGGTCTAGTGGTCATGACGTGGCCCTTACGAGGCCAAGGTCGTGGGTTCGATTCCCACCGGCCCCAGTGGGTTGAAATTTAGTAGCGATCCACCCTTAGTGAACTTCTAGATCTGCGTATGCGATCAATAGGCCATTTAGTGCGTATCGTGCCTGACCACGAGCTTCCCCCTCGGACTGGGTAGGACGAAGATACGGGCGTTCTGGAATGACCTCGATAGCTCCCTCCCCTCAAACAACCAGTCGATGGCCAGAGCGACCGCCGCCACCTCGCTGTGGGGTTGATTGGTGACCGCGACGTTGAGGTCCGCCAACTCATAGACCCTAGGCGGCGTCTTTTGAGAAGAGACAACCAATACCAGATCCCTCTCCCTGAGTTTTCTGCGGAGGTCCTCTACGACATCGGGTAGATTTACCCCGTACATTGTCAGGTGAACCGCGAACCCTCCGCCCCTCTTGAAATCAAGGAGGAACTTCTCCCAGCTCTTAGTATACTCCACCTTGAAGTCTCCCCCCCAGTTCTCGGTCACCCTCTCAACGGACTTGATGACCACCTCATCGTAGTCACCGGAGAAGGTCATCGAGGACGCTCCCAGGGCTCTAGCCGTAAGGGCCACGTGAGTCGTCACGCGCTGGTCTCTCTTCACGCGATGCCCCAGCCTGAGGACAATTACCCTGCCCAACTCTACTTCAGTATCTCCTCGAGCTCACGTATCTTCTTCTCGATGGCATCCCTCAGCTCTGAGTGGTCGTGATAATTGAGTTGACCGCCACATGAGGGACACGTGAAGAACTTGTCGAAAGATTCTTCGAAGGTGTACTTCCTGCACCTCTCGTTACCGCACCAGTAGAACTGACTTGATGTGATCTGCTCCCTGATCAACCTCAGCCTCTCGAGTATCCGCTGGATCTGGCTCTTAGCCACGCCTATGACCTGCTCAGGCTGCAACCTCCACCTGAATACCCTCTTGTTCTCCTTCTTATCGAACGTCTGCTCATAGGTCACCAAGGAGAGCTCGCTCAACTGGTGTAAAATCTTCCTCACCTGTTTGACATCGATCTCCAGAGCCGCGGCCACCTCCTCGTCCGATAGACCGGGCTTCTTCAGGAGCTTCTGGGCTATCTGTGCCGCCTGCTCACCGCCGATGACCCTCACAATAGCGAGCACCTCCTCGTTCGTGATGACCATCATGGTTGACTACTGGATATAATACGTGGGCGGGAGAATATAACCTAAACCAAGCATACCGGAAGTGGATCAAGTTTAACTGATGGTTACAGCCATAAGTTACGAGGGTTGATTGCGGCTAGCCTTAGGGGCTTGAGTTACTACGAGAGACAACGGGGCGTACTCTCAGATATTAACCTGGACTTCTTCGAGGAAGAGGTATCTTGTATAGTGAGCGAGGGTGAGGAGGGGGCCGTCTTGTTGCGCCTGCTAGCCGGCATACTGAAACCATCATCAGGTAGCGTGTACTTGTTCGGCAAACCTCCGGATCCCGAAGTCTTGAGGACCGGTAGGCTGGTCTTCTTACCGAGGGGGGCCACAACGCCCTTTAACGTAAATGTGAGGCAGTACCTCACGAGAAGACTCAGCGAGAGGGGCGTGGATAAGAACAAATCAGATGAGATAGTCCAGCGCCTCCTCGGCGAGCTCGGTATTACCCACTTAATAGATGCGAAAACATCAGTCCTCTCTGAGGGCGAGCGGAGAGTCCTCACAATCGTGACCGAGCTCCTGCACCTCCCCAAACTCGTTCTGATAGAGGAGCCAACGCATCAGTTGCCCTTCAGGTACCGTTGGTTCGTCATGGAGAAATTGCGTCGATTCAGCAAGACGGTAGGCTCCGTTATAGTGAGCTCAACGGATCTCGGAGTGATAGGGTGGTCCGATCGAATCTCGCTGCTCAAAGACGGTCAAGTGGTGGCGTCCGGGAATGTCAATGAGTTGATAAAGAGGCTCGGTGGAGGAGCTCACGTCGTCATCAGTACAACTGATAAGAAGAGGTCGGTAGACCTCCTCGGTAGGCTCGGCTACGTGAAGAGGATAGGTATAGACAAGGACGGGTCTATTCACGTGTGGTTGGAGGACTTCGATAAGAACCTGACAGACCTCCTCCAGGTGATATACCTCTACCCTCTACCTGTCGAGAGGATATCGATAGCAGGGACGGACACCTCGAAGGAGCTCGAGAGGATCTTAACCAAATTATTTTCGGGAGCCCCTCCTTAGTTCGTACTCTCTCCTATCGTAGACTTCGCGAGCGGGGACACCCATCACCACCTTCCACTCGTTCACGTTCTCCGTTACCACTGATCCCGCCGCTACGACGGCACCGCGTCCGATTCTGATGCCTGGTAAGAGGACTGAACGCGCACCTATTACAGCGCCCTCGCCTATACTCACACCGGCCAAATTCTCGCTGGGCGGATACCTGTCGTTAGTGACCGTGACTCCTGGTCCTATAAACACGTTGTCAGCCACCTCGGTAAGGTGAGGCAAGTACGCCAGGGACTGTATTGAGCACCCCTCACCAATCTTAACGCTCCCGTCGAGTTGAGCTCCGCTCCCAATTCTGCTCTCCCTGCCTATTTTAGAACCACTCCTCACCAGGACGTCGTGACCGAACTCAACACCGTCCCCTATTTGAACCCCCTCATATATCACGCAATTGGATCGGATGATACACGAATCTCCTATCATCGACCCATCACTTACCTCGTCAATGGACTCCAACGTGAGGGGTCTCTTGAGGCCCTTGAGCTTAGATCTGGTAGGGTACCCCAAGATGACGAAGTTGTCTATGAATGAGTCGCCTCCCACGGAACTCTCCCCAAGCACTATCGAGAACGGCATGACGTGACCCTTTATACGCGCCCTCTTGCTGAGGTAGGAGACTGAGTACATCCGGATCATCTGAATCGACCGTACCTAAATATCTTCACACACCTTGCTCCACAGGGGTAAACTCATCTGAGTTATAATCAAACTTGACCGCATTGGTTAAATTCTGGGTGCAGGGTTAATAGTTGACAATGCGTATTTCTCTCGAGCTTGCTCCGACGAAACCCCTGAGGAGGCTTATGGGGTATGCCGCATTAGCGGAGAAGCTGGGTTATAACGCCGTCTGGGTCAGCGAGCATTACTTCAACAGGAACTCGACCGTGCTGTTGACGATGATCGCCACGTCCACGGAGAGGATCCAGTTCGGTCACGGGGTGTTGAACCCCTATCTCACGCACCCAGCGGTAATGGCGCAGCTTGCTGCCACATTCTGCGAGCTGTTCGGAGACCGCGTGCTGCTGGGTATAGGTGCGGGTGACGCCCTGACCCTCGAGACGCTGGGTGTAAAGAGGGAGGCCCCACTGAGGAGGGTGGCAGAGGCTGTCAGGACCGTGAGGGACATGGTGAGGGGTGAGAAGGTGAACGAGTTCATGAGGCTGGGTTTCAGCTCTGAGACCGTGCCTAGGATATACATAGGCGCACAGTCACCGAAGATGCTGGAGCTCGCTGGTTCTATAGCCGATGGTGTACTCATCAATACAACCGAATTAGATCTTCTGGGCGAGTCGATAAAGTCCGTTATAAAAGGCTTAACCTCCTCCGGTCGTAGGAGGGAGGACGTTGCCATCGAGGCTGCTTTGACCGTGGCCATCGGTGACGAGAAGGCTAAGAAGATAGTGGTACCATATGCGGCAACTATCGCGTCTAGCCTCTCAGACTCCGTGCTGGAGAGGGCCGGTCTGAATGAGGTTGAGAGAGCGAGACTCAGGTCACTAGTCAAGATGGGTTTATGGTTCAAGTTATTTGAGGAGAGTTTCATAGACAGGCTCGTAGAGAACTTCACGATCTCGGGTGATGAGAGTCACGTCTTCAATTCCATCGAGTCAATCATGAGTTATGGCCTTGATGGGGTGGTCTTCGGCGGACCACTCGGGATCGATCAGAGAGCGGCCATAGAGCTGATTGCGAGGCGTTACTTGTAGTCATTCATTCGTTAAGAACAGGTCCTCCAGCTCGTCCAGCCGCTCAATTATCATGTGCGGCTTAACGGAGACCAACTTCTCAAGTGATGAGACCCCCCCGGTTAGTGCAACGGCCATCATCCCGCATTTCTTCGCGGCTAATATGTCGTTGTGAGAGTCACCGACGTAGACTATCATGTTCATGGGAACCCTAAGTAGCCTCGAGGCCAAGATCAAATTCGTCGGGTCAGGTTTGAGGGTATTCGTATCGGTTCTAGTCACGAGCACATCGATCAGATTATACAGGTTGACCCTCATGAGAGAGTCAGAGGCCGCGTGCCGACTGTTGTTGGTGACCACCCCGATCTTGATCCTGCGCTCAGCGAGCTTTTTAAGGAGTCTCTCCACACCGTCTCGCGGTTCGCTCTCCTTTGCCGCTTCGACCTCGTACCTCTCCATTATCGTAAAAAACATGAATTTCGCCAGATTGAGGAACCCGTTTTCCCTTTTAGATATATGATCGAAGATCTCACTCACGGTCATCTTATCGTTGATCCCTGGAACCTCGATACCGGCCGATCGAAGGGTCTCAATGAACTCCTTCTTGGCGTCGTCGACCCTGAGCTTAAATCTTACCAGTGTCCCATCAAGATCGAATATGACCGCCGGTTTGGTCAACCCGGTCTTTGGAACACGCATGGCATCGATCACAACAGAGAGGCGGACTACCTCCTCATCTACTCTGGGGTAGGGGGCCTATTAAAACGTTCACGAACCTCGATCTTATCAAAAGTGGCTGAAACGGAGTCCCGGCGCCCTCATAGAACTTGGTGAAGAACTCGTAGACGTGAAGCCTCAACGCTTGTAGGAAAGCCACCATCCCTTCGAGTGCTATGACCCCCATGTTGCCGATGACCAGTATGGGAATCCCAGCGATACCTATCCCTAGAGCGGAGTTGACGAGTAACATCAGTACTATGTGAACGAGCAGGAGTATCACCAACCTCAAGTAGCTCAGGGTGTTGGATATGAACGACAAGATGTTCTCCATCAGCTCCATACCACTTGCACCTATCACCGAACCTATCTTCTCCCTGTGACCGATGCCTGAGTACATCAATATCGGTTTGGAGATCAGGAGTAAGATAATGCACGCTATCAATGCTGGGACCGCGATGCTACCGATCTGTCCCGCGGGTACTCCAAGCAACGGCGCGGGGTTGTTACTCGTAAGGATCTCGTCGAACCCTCCGGCACCGACAAAGGCTATTCCGAACAGCAGCCCGAAGAAGTACATCACGGTCGAGATGCCCTTGGTAATGCCCTCTGCAAACTCCCTCTTCTTGAGGTACGTGTAGGTACTCAGTATCAAACCGATTGTCACATGCGTAAACCCGAGAAGGAGAGCGAATTGAAACATCAGCAGGACAGCGCCGACGTTGAATGACGCAGAGCCATGTCCCTGTGAGTGATCCAGTAATTTTATAACCGGAGGGAAGGGAAACATACCAGATAGACTGAACCCGAACGCCTCCTGTATTAAGAGGCCACCTATGGTCGCGGATGAACCCAATAAGACCAACAGCATTCCCCATGTCTTCAGGAGGTCTCTCGCCCTCCGCCATATGATAAGTCCCCCTAAGAGTATTACCAGTCCCTGCCCGAAGTCAGCGAACATGATGCCGTAAAAGATGCTGAAAAAGATCGCGACTAGAGGGGTAGGGTCTATCTCCCCGTATCCCGGGATACCCTGCAACTTTGTTACGTTCGTATATGGTCTGATGAACCTGCTCTGTTTCAGAAAAGAGGGTACTTTGTGACCGTTGTGCGGGTGCCCCGTCCTGACCTCTCCTAGTTCAACGTAGGCGTCGTCTCCTAAGACCCTCACAAATTGATCCTTTAAGGTCACGGGCACGTAACCCTCTATGACGGCCGCACGCTTGAGAGGCTCGCTTAGGAATCGATCTAGTGAGTCTTTCAGGATCCTCGCCGCATCCCTCATGGCAAGCAATTTGTCGCCCAGATTTGCCTTTATATCGGTTACCTTGGCCTCTAACTCCTCTAACCTCTTCTCGAGCTCACCTATCTTAGTGTTGAGCCTGGCGTAGGCCTCGGGGAGCGGTCCCAGTAACCACTCCGGCACTATCAACTTCTTAAGACCGAGACTCTCCGCGACCCTCTCGACTCTGGCCCTCTCGGTTGGTTTCGCTATTAGCAGTACGATACACTCCCTATCTGACGTGGCCTCGGATAACACATAACACCCCTCAAGGGACCTCGTGAGTTCAGGTACCGCCTTGATCGGGGCGATGAAGAGATCTAGGTAGAACCTCTTGACTTCCTTTAACTCCTTTAGATTCACCTTCAATCTGATCGTTGACGAGAGACCCGTGGCGACCGACCTCAACTCGTTCAACTCCTCTCTCAACTTTTCACGCTCCTCCAGCAGTAGCCTTACGCGCGGCAATATCTCCGAGGACTCGGTCTCTAGCTTTGACAGGAGGCTGCTCAGCCCGTTCACGTTCAGCGTGAGCTGTTCGGTATCGTCACCGCGTAAGAGGACATCTATGACTCCCGGTCCCTCGCTCAACTCGAGCTGTTTAGTCACGTTCTCTATATCTATCGAGAGCGTCCTCGCCTTTACGTAAACACGATATATTTCGTCGAGTCTCCTCCCACCCTCGCGCTCCTCAGGATGAAAGTAACCGAAGGAGTAGAGCTTGTCGAGTACTTGCTCAGCTTTTGTTCGGGTCGTTACCACCCTCGCTCTCAAAAGCTGCTCTACAGGCATTAATGCGATCGTTGATAGGTTCTAGTCACTACAATATAATCCTAATCTGATTGATGGGTATTGGCGACTTTGAGACAGACTTACCACGGGACAATGATAGAGGCACCGTTTTATAGAGAACTGAACATTAATGAGTGGATCTGAGCGTGGGGCGAGTGCGGGGGGAACTAAACGACCGTAGGATACCGAAGACCATGGCCTCACAACATCCTGACAACGCGAAGCTCCCTGAATGGGTGAGGGGCGAGGTGATAGCGGCTGGAGACGACGAAGTCTACGAGGCCTACGTAGCCTACAGCGTATACGGATGCGAGGAGGTCATGTGGGACAGTGAGGGGAAGGACGTGGATCCCCACGTGGTACGAAAATTGATCTCAGGTTACCCAGAGTTCTTCGGTAAGAGGTTATTGGGGAGAGACATCTTCTTGACCCTCAGAGGCCCTAATCCATCAGTGGAGGTAACTGAGAGGAAATTGCTTTTAGAGACTTTGGAGATGATACCCCGCCACAATGACGTCGCGGCGGCTTTCTACAATGACGAGGGCTACGTAGCGGTTTTTGAGTTCATACTCCCGTTTACCAGCAGTCACGTCGAGATGATTAGGGTGAAGGAGGCGTACCGGAGTATAACCACCGAGGCCCTTTCTAGACCGATAGATCGATCAGGTTTCCTCCTCAAGGAGTGGGTCGGTGAGGCCGTGCCAGCCGACGTAGAGGTCATCCCACTCTTTGAAGACCTGAGTTCTATCAACAACATCGAGTACACGGTCAGCAAGTACGTCGAGATTGTCAAGCCTCGGTACCTGAGGGTATTCATCGCGAGGTCTGACCCGTCGATGCACTACGGCAACATAGTGGCCACACTCTTAGCAAAGTGGGCGCTTGATAAATGCAAGAGATTGGAGGATCGACTGGACATCCCCATACACCCAATAATAGGTACGGGGTCGTTACCCTTCAGAGGCCACAACTCACCACTCAATGTGGACAACTTCATAGACGAGTACAGAGGTGTCGAGACCGTCACGATTCAACCGAGCTTCAGGTATGATTATCCCAGAGAGACCGTCGTCAGTGCAATCAGACGCCTCAACGAATCACTACCGTACGGGACCCCAGAACGTTTTGATGACTCGACCCTCCTCAGTGTCCTTGAGAAGTTGATCAAAGGTTATCAGTCGACGGTCACAGACGCAATAGACGCGGTGAACTCCTTGGTGGCATACGTTCCCAGCAGGAGGAGCAGAAAGCTCCACATAGGACCTTTCGGTTACGCCCGGCAACTCCTCGGGAAGAAGCTACCGAGGGCCATCCCGTTCTGCGCCGCCTTCTACACGCTCGGAATCCCCCCTGAGTTCATCGGCGTCGATCAGCTCTTCCAGCTATCTGATCGTGAGATGGACGTGGTCGTGAACGGGTACAAGCATCTACGGGACGACCTGATTGAGGCCGGGAGGAGGGTATCGTGGGAAAACATCGAGTTGATGAGGCAGCGGGTCGAGGAAGTCAGGAAGTTGTTCGGTCAGAGGTTCCTCGACAACTTCTTGGAGAAGTACGTGAAAGGCCTCAGGTTACTCGAGGAGAACTTCTCGATAAGTACCGGACCCAAGTCGTTCTCGGATAGGAGATACCTGAACTTGGTCGAGAACGTACTCTTAGGGATATTCGAGGGCGACACAGTTTCCATCCGCGATGACGTAGTCAGAGCGGCCGTCATGAGGGGGTCGATAGGTTGAGGTTTACGAACATACTTTTAAATCTCCCGCTCTCCCAAGATACTCGTGACACGCAAGGAGTTAATTTTCACGAACAACGCACCGAGACCAATAGGGCCTTACTCTCAGGCTGTTAGGGTGGGTGACCTCCTCTTCCTCGCAGGACAGGTGCCGATAGATCCCGCGACCGGTCAGGTGGTAAAGGGGGACATCAAGACCCAGACCAAAAGGGTCTTAGAGAACATCAAGGGCATATTAGATACCGCTGGACTGTCCTTCGACGACGTGATAAAAGTCACCGTATACTTGGCGAGGCGCGAGGATTACCCGGGGATGAACGAGGTATACAGAGAGTACTTCCAGCGGGACCCTCCCGCGAGAACCACGATAGTGGCTCACATGGTCTCTGATGACTTCCTGGTAGAGATTGACGTCATAGCCTCATATCAAAAGAGATAGTCACCTGCCTCTCTCGGCGAGGTAGCTGTCCACCACTATCTTCGCCAACTTGTCCTTTCTTATCAGCCCGGGGTTGATCACCTTCCCGCTCCGCGAGACTATCAGGCTCTCGTTCAGTTCGGAACCGAATCCCGCATCATTCCTCCCGACGTTGTTGATGACCGTCAACAAGGGGTCCACGTCACGTCTATACCGTTCCATCTCTCTCTTCGGATCGACTGGCCAGTCCGTAACTGCCCGGAACAGGACTATGTCGATCGATGGCTTCAGGGCCCTCACCCTCTTGACGATCTTCTCCGTGGTGATCAATTCCAAGGTGTAACTGGGGTGCTCTATTGTGTCGACCTTCCCCCTCACCCTGACCTTAGGCGTATAGTCAGAGACCGCCGCGACCGAGAAGAATGCGTCAGGCTCTGAGTCACTCAGCACTCTTGTGCAGGCCTCTAGCATGTCTCCCGCCGAGAGTCCTATGACCTGGTCGATCCATCTCGGCACAGGGACTTCAACGTGTCCCCTGATAAGCCTCACAGTCCCCCCCCTCGTCCAGATCTCTCTTGCCACGTAAATTCCCATCTTACCGCTGCTTGGATTCGAGACGAACCTCACGTTATCTATGTGCTCCCTCGTTGAGCCCGTTGTCACTAAGCAATTCACACCGGTCAAGTCCTTCTCGGTAACTGCATAGAGCACGAAATCCAATATGTCCTCATGAGGGGGTAACTTTGCTCTACCCTCCTCCAATAAGGGTGGTATTACCACGACGCCCTCGTTCCTCAACTCATTAAGCGACCTCTTGACTAACGCGTTGCTGTACATCGAGTCATGCATAGCGGGTGCTACTATCACCGGTATGCTCTCACCTAATGCACAGGACACTAGGAGCGTCACGGGGTTGTCAGAGATGCCCTTCGCCACCTTCGATATCGTCGACTCGGTCGCTGGTGCGATGAGTACCGCATCGACCCTTCCCTCCCCTTTCGTCAACTCAACGTGCTCTAACTCCCCAGTTATCTCCACTACGGGGTCCACTCCCGTGGCCCAGTACAGTACCTCCGGGCTCAGTAACTTAGAGGCCTCTTCACTCATCAGGGGTATTACCTCTGCGCCGTGCCTGATCAAGAACCTCGCTATATCTGGAGCCTTATAGCACGAGATGCTACCCGTCACACAGAGGGCGATTCTCTTCCCCGAGAGCTCATCGCCTAGGGAACCTCGGATCTTCAGATGATCTCTCACGCAAGGAAGATGGACGTCTCGATATAAAAGAGTGTACTTCGGCCGTCTATCAGGTAATCTTATCTTGGGGACCTGACGCGCTCCTCTCCTATATGGGCGAACATAGAATCCACTAGCTCGCAGGTCAGCTTCTCGTACTTGTCAAGCGAGCCGACATCATACCACTGCTCTTTGGTCACGTAACCCCGAACGTTCAGACCGGACCTTATGAGGAGGGGTATGAAGTCTCCCATCAAATCAAAGCGTCTACCAGCCTGAGTGAGTAATTTAAGTGCATTGGCTGAGAACGTGACAACACCGATGCCGACATGCAGAGGGATGGTTGGTTTCTCTATGAACTCAACGACCTTGCCCTCCTTTATCTTCGCTACACCGACAGGGACCTCGTATCCCTCGGATACCACCAGTACCGCATCAGCACCCGTATCGCGGTGCCTCTTTAGGAGCTCCGTGACGTTGAGGTTGGTGAGTATATCCCCGTAGTGAACCAAGATCAATTCATCGTCCCTGAAGATGCCCATCTCATACGCGTTCAATAAGCACCCGCCAGTCCCGGAGTAACCCTCCCTGTCGAGGACGAAGGAGACCCTCCACCCGAACTTACGACCATCCCCGAGGTAGTTCATTATCTGCTCCCATTTGTGACCGACCAACACAACGAACTCTTTGATCCCGTGGAATGAGATGTTATTCATGATGTAGTGGATCAGAGGGTACTGGGACCTCCCTATGGGTACCATCGACTTCTGGATATAGTAGGAGAGCGGCCGCATACGAGCCCCGAGCCCTCCCGCCATCACGACTGCCTTGACCATCGCCGGTTCTGATTGATGGGTGGCATACATAACTGTTTCCATTGGCCTAGTATAGACACTAACTTAATGCTCGGGCCCGGCGGGACTCGAACCCGCGACCTCTGGCTCCGCAGGCCAGCGCCCTATCCATGCTAGGCCACGGGCCCCTTCGGATCTCTTGCGCCTGTTTATTTAAAGTAACGCACATCCCCAGAACCTATAATCTCGATGTGAAGGAGCTCGTCATCATCTTAAAAGATCTACTCTCACTCGTACGAATCGAAGTGGACGCCTGATGAGAATAATAGTTACGCCCTTATTCAAAATCTGTCCCACTTAGAGTTCGAGGTCCGCCCAGCGATGACCCACCTGATAGTTGAAGTACTTCGCCTCGATGTACATAACGTATTGGTTCAGCATCTCTGCCGTCAGCCCCAACACGGCCCTCTTCAGGACCTCTATTTTTTATGCCCCGCTAATCTCATCGACTCAACGATCGTGTTTCATGCGTGGGATGTAGTCCCGGGCGCGGTCAACTCTTCGTTCTCCTTAGAACTCTCTGGAAGGCCGTGTTTAGGTGCGGAGTCCCTGTGCTCGGGTCGCCAGTGTTTCGTGTCAGATCGAACTAAGTTTCCTTCTCTAGGTATCACGGTTCTAAGTACACGCACGGTACTCACCCTCTTACTCCTTTGGCTGATAGCGCTGATTAGAGAGTCGTACAGTCTGAGGAGGAGAATCGGGCCTCCTCTCCTACCGTGCCCGGCGAACCTATCGCACGTATCTTGGAGACTGATGTGCCTAAACCGCTCGCATATTTCACTATCATCCCGAATTCATACGCAAAGTCTGGTATGTGGTCAAGGCTGTCCTGAACGCCATCGCCCTCAGAGGAAAAATTAAAGTATTAAGGTGGCACACCACCTCTACTACACACATCTTGAGTCAACTCTTGGAGGTCTCCGCCCTCTTCGCCCTCTCGGGCCTATGCGTCTCGGTCTTCGGTTACGTGGTAGTTAGGTGGGCAGAGAGGCTCGCGGACGAGTTCAGGTTAGACAGGTTCGTGGTCGGGTTTTTACTCCTCTCGGTCGTCACGTCTGTCCCGGAGCTCACGGTAGCAGTAGTGTCAGGTCTGACGGAGGCAGTCGAGATCTCGATCGGAGACCTATTGGGGTCTAGCGTAGTCAACATAACCTTCGTCACGGGTCTCTCAGTGTTCATCGCAAGGAGTGGCGTCACCGTGGGAGCGAGGCTCAAGGTGAACCTCACGAGGCTGTTGTTGTTATCTTCGGTGATCCCCGTAACGCTTCTACTCTTGCCCATCGTATCGCCTGTGATAGGCGTCCCTTTGCTCCTTACCTTCGTTTTTTACGGTCTCTATGCCTCTAGGAGAGATTTTTTACCACTACGTGCACACCTTGTTTCATATGACTCAAAGAGATGGCGAGTCGTGATATTCATCATAATCGGAATATTCGGGCTAATTCTCTCAGCCACCTCGTTAGTGCAGAACACTAAGTTGCTCTCAGAGCTCCTAGGAATCGGACAGCTCGAGATTGGCGCAAAGACAGTCTCGCTAATGACGTCGATGCCTGAGATAGTGACCGTCGCGGCATCAATGAGGCGTGGAGAGTACGAGATGGCCTTCGGGAACGCGGTGGGCTCGAATTTCACCAATATGTCCCTTATTCTGGGAGCGCTCCTAATTTTGTCCGGCGTTGAGGTCAGTCTCTCAACTCACTACCTTATGGTCTTCTTCGTGGTAGCTGTCTCCGCGACCTTTTGGTATTTCTCCTCAAGAGGAAAAATAGTCAGGAGCGTCGCCGCTCTCTTATTCATTGAGTACTTCACGTTCTTGATCTTTAGCAGTTAAACATTCATTTATCGCGGGTTATATCCACTTATCTAGATCTTCCAAACGTTATTAAGGGATGATGAGAAGATCATCACAGCGGAGATGGTGTGGGGAAGAGTGATAATAGGGGATTCCAGGAGTCTAAGGGAGATCCCAGACAAGAGCGTACACCTCGTCGTCACCTCCCCACCTTATCCGATGATAGAGATGTGGGACGAGCAGTTCAGGTCGCTCGATGAGAGGATAGGTGCGCTCTGGACGGAGATGGAGGAATCGGTCGATGACAAGGTAAACTTGGCCAGGAGGATATACGACCTAATGCATGAGAACCTCCGCTTGACATGGATCGAGGTCTACAGGGTCTTGGTAAATGGAGGCATCGCGTGCATCAACATAGGAGACGCGACCAGGAAGATCGGAAATTTGTTCAGAACCTTTCCCAATCACGCTAGGACGATCGAGATCTGCGAGGACATCGGGTTCGTGACGTTGCCCTACGTCCTCTGGAAGAAGCCATCGACGAAACCCAAGTACAAAGGTAAGGGGGCCTTCTTGGGGTCCGGGTTCCTTCCGCCGAACGCCTACGTCACCTTGGACTGTGAGTACATCCTGATATTCCGAAAAGGAGGCTTGCGGAAGTTCAGGCCCGACGACAGACGTAGACGCGCGAGCAAATACACGAAGGAGGAGCGCGACTCTTGGTTCACCCAGATATGGAGCCTACCTGGAGTGAGGCAAGAGCTATCGAATTCAGAGAGACGTGCGGCCGCTTTCAACGAGCAGGTACCTAGGCGTCTGATACGCATGTTCTCAGTTATAGGTGACACGGTCCTGGACCCCTTCCTCGGTACAGGGACTACTATGAAGGTGGCGATGGAACTCGGGAGGAACTGTATCGGGTACGAGGTAGACGAGAGTCTAAAGGAGATCATAAGGGAAAAGGTTAGCAGCGTTAAACGCGATCAGCGTAACGCCGGTATCCAACTGAGCATCACTCAAAGGCGCGGTAAGGTCAAGCTCAACGAACTCTCCAATTGATTGACAGCGTACTGAATGACAGAGTCTGAGATGGTAAACGGTTGTAAAACACTTTTTTATTATCGGCTACAAGTCATCAGCCCAGGGCATGAATGAGATAATCGTCGTAGATAAGCTCACGAAGAAGTACGGTGATTTCTTAGCGGTCAACAACGTATCCTTCATTGTCAAGCAGGGCGAGGTCTTCTCCCTACTCGGACCTAACGGTGCAGGTAAGACCACCATAGTGGAGATTTTGGAGTGTCTGAGGACCCCAACCTCAGGTGTCGCTCTAATAAAGGGCATGAACGTAAAGGATCCCTCTGAAGTTAAGCGGATCAAGAGATTGATCGGGGTCCTCCCTCAGGAGTTCAACGCCATCGATAACCTGACCGTATACGAGAACGTGGAGCTGGCGGCATCGGCGAAGGGCTCTCGCAACGTGAAAGACATATTGGAGGCGCTGGGGCTTTGGGAGATGAGGAAGAGTGCCTTCTCCAAGCTCTCGGGTGGGTTGAAGAGGAGGGTTGGTATCGCCATGGCCCTGGTCGGTGACCCCGAGATAGTTTTTCTCGACGAGCCCACGACAGGGCTGGACCCAGAGGCGAGGAGGGAGACTTGGTCATACATAAGAAAGCTGAAGAAATCTGGGGTGACGATCTTCTTGACCACGCACTACATGGAGGAGGCGGAGAGGCTGAGCGATAGAGTCGCTATCATTGTGAGGGGCAGGATAGCCGCAGAGGGAGACGTCAGGAGACTTGTCTCAGAGCAAGGGGGGAAGACGAGGCTAATCTTTGAGGACCTCGGCGAGCGGGCGGCAGAGGCGTTGAGGGGCAAGGGGTACGAGGTCGAACCAATCACGGACGATCGTACGGTCGTAAAGGTATCCGATAAGTCGGAAGTATTCGAGGTGCTCTCGATCCTGAGAGGGCTCTCAATTGATGCCTACCCTGAGATACACCACCCTGGACTCGAGGACGTCTTCCTGAGGATAGTTGGGTCGAAGATATCCGAGAGGGGTGAACTGATCTGAGACAAGTCATTTCTCTAGTAAAGCTGCTCTTCAAGTCTTGGATCAGGAGCAAGGTCAGCGTCTTCTTCGGTATACTCTTCCCAGTCATGTTGCTACTCGTCTTCGGTAGCATCTTCGGCGGCCCTACGCCACCGAACTACACGCTATACGTTAAAAATCTTGATGTGGATCACGAGGGGAGGCCGGGCGTACTCTCGGAGGCGTTCATCAGAGCATTGAACGAGAGCGTCTTCGAGGTCCAACTACTGAAGCCTGGAGATCCATACCCGAGGAGTACGGGATTCGCGGCGATAAGAGTCCTCACGATCCCAATGGGCTTCACGAGTAACCTGATAAACGCCACAATAGTCAACCGGGTCGACATCACAGTCGAGACCATAATGATGATGGTCGAGATGGCGGGTGATCAGATACCTCCCGAGGCGAGGGCCAGTATCTCCTCGTCGATGGAGGGGATCAATGCATTCAGAGGATCGATGCCGGCCGGCGTGATGACGTTGACTCTCGAGGGTAGCCGGGACGACCGGGTGTTGCAACCCATCGAGGGGATAATAAACACGATAGCCTCGAGGTTTGAGCTGGCCCTACTGAACGCGTCGTCGACTATCGACGTTAAGACTAGATTTAATGACACAAGACAGCTACGCTCGGTAGATTACTATCTACCCGGCTATGTAGCTGCCTTCATAATGACGAATGGGCTGATCGGTGTATCCTCTTTGGTATCTGATATGAGGAGGCGCGGTATCATCAAGCTCCTCGCGTCGACGCCCGTATCGAGGACCACTTGGACAATGTCGATAGTAATCGTACAGACCGTCGCGTCCCTCATACTCTTATCGGTCATGATAGCGGTAGGGTGGTTGGTGTTCAGGATCGCGGCAATTCCAGACATCTACAGTATTATAGTGATCATCTTAGGTACCCTCGCGTTTACTGGGTTCGGAATGGTCATCGGTGTTTCACTCAAGGAGGTGGAGGCGGTGACCGCGCTGGGGAACTCCTTGTCTTTCCCCATGATGTTCCTGTCCGGTGCTCTATGGCCGCTCGAGCTCATGCCGCCATATCTCCAAGATGTGGCCAGGTTAATGCCTCTCTATTATTTCCACTCGGCCCTGAGAGAGACTCTGATAGTGGGCTCGGTTATGACCGCGACCTTCCCTTCGCTCATCGTTGGAGTTATGGCAACAGCCGGGATATTGCTCGCTATATCACTTACCAAATGGCGTGACTTCTAATCGCTGAACTGCTCGCGTAGACTAGGCACCACTTTCTCGCAGATTGTCCTCACACCATCTATGAAGTTCGGTCCTATGGGGTGACCGAAAGAGATGTGAGTAGCACCGGCTCTCAATAGTTTCTCTACCTTGTCCACCACGTCGTCAACGGTCCCACAGACCGAGAAGTTCTCTAAAACCCTTTCCTTTACGATTTCGTCCAAGTTCAGGAGGTCCTCTGATCGAATCCCGGCCGCGTTCAACATGGGCGAGCCGTCTACGAGATCGATCACGTACCTCACTAGGACCTGCAGGAAATCGTCCAGGTCATCATCTGTCGTGATGTAGGTGAAGGGTCGCGCTATCAGCTCCTTAACCCTACCACCAGCCTCGTCTATCCATCTCCTCATCTCTCCCACGTACGTCGGATTCGCTAAGTTATCGACTACTATCCCCCTCACCTGAGGGAGAGAAGAGGCGAGGCGAGTCAGTAGCGGTCCGCTCGTACCTACATATATCAAAGGTTCAAATGAGGGGGCCCACGTTATCCTCTTCACCTCTTGATATACGCCCTCGACTGCCCCTATCACCTGCTGAGCCGTTGCACTCTTGGTGTAGGCGCCCCGTGAGATGCCAAGCACCCCCCCGGGACCGATTGTCTGTAAGTAAGCCAGAAGACGTGCGTTGGTCACGTGGTCGTAGAGGTTAGCTGGCACCGTCACAGGACCGACCAAGAGGTCCTTGACGTGGCTAGCTACCGATATCGCGAGACCCCAAGCGGGACGATACAGGACGTGATCGTAGAACTGCATCGAGTAAAACTTGTGTTCATCCAATATCTTGGCTACGAGCAGGTACGTCTCCAAGTCCTTATCGCCCTCCACGGCTATGCTGAACCTGACCAATCTACGACATCCCTATGTTCAGAATATTAAAAAAAGATTTCTCTAAATGAAGCTTCTGAGATCGAGCGGACTAATTTTTAGATCAACTCATGTGGCTATCATCGTTTTTATCTCTCGGTATAATTTCCTGTAGTAGAGGAAGTACGCAGCCACGAAAACAGCGATCCACGTGAAGACCAGCGTTAGCATATGTGGACCGTAGGGAAAGAACCCAGTCCTCGCCGATTCGAGTATGAAATACGTTATGGGATAGTAGATCGTCCAGATCAACAAGAACGGTGTAAGAGAGACAACTAGAAAAATTCTGTCAACGTACTCCCTTCTAACGTCCTCTGGCAGTCTACCCAACAGTAGCGAGAATGCGGGGAGGTTGATGAGGTAAGGGTACCTCTCAACTATAATGTGTCTCTTCAGGGAGATTACCGTGATCAATAGCGTCACTCCAAAAGTCACGCCGATTAAGACGCCTATACTAAATAAGAGCTCCGACTTGGGACCGACCTCGACAGGCATCCCAGAGCTGTCGAAGTCTATGGCGACCGTTGGAGGTAGCGAGAGGTAATATAGGTACGTCAACGTCACAAGGGTGATCAATGACGCAAACGACGCTATCGCGAAGAAATTCGTCAAATCACCTGGTCTCACGGTCCTCCCTCCTTAACGGTCGCTCTATTTAATAATTAATTATAAAAAGGGTGCCGGGGGAGGGATTCGAACCCTCGACAACCGCGTATCCGATCCTGCGTGATTATGAGCGCGGCCCTGTGACCGACCAGTCTCTAGCCAGGCTGAGGTACCCCGGCACAATGGTAAACTATTAGCAAGTCGTATTAATCGTTATCGTAAGGGATGAGCTGCAGGACGCTGATAGGACTGGTGAACGCCGGCCTCTGGAGGGCGGAGGAGAGGGACAGGTTACTCTCATCGATCAGAGGATTGCTGTCCGAGATGTGTGTGGTCATAGACGTCAGGGTCGGGTCCAGAAGGTTGGAGGTTGACGCTTTCGTCGATAGAGAAAGACTGCCTCAGGTCATCAGCAAGTTGAGGAGCCTATCCGAGGTAGAGTATGTGAGAGAGTTGAGCGCCGATTCGCTGGACGAGGAGGACCCTCTCAGGGTTGGGGTCGAGTTCTTCAACGACGAGAGGTATTGGGAGGCCCACGAGACGTGGGAGGGTGTATGGAGGAACAGCACAGGTGGAGAGAAGGAGGCGGTGAGCGCCCTGATACTCGTAGCAGCGGCATACGTCCACCTACAGAGGGGGAGAGCGGAGAGGTACTTCTCAGTACTGAGGAGGGCCATGGAGAAGTTAGAGCGGCTCAGTGTACAGCGAATCGGGCATATAGATCTCGGTCCGCTCAGGAGGGAGGTCCAGGAGAGACTCTCCAATCGGTGCGTAAGGGCCGTCAGGATTGGGTCACGTGAAAAATTAAAAAGTTACTAGTCACGAGGATAGTGAGAATTGACGTCACAGGAGACTCTGGTCTACATAGACGGCGAGTTCTATCCTAGGTCCAACGCGAAGATATCGGTCTTCGATCACGGTGTCCTCTACGGCGACGGGGTCTTCGAAGGAATCCGTTGCTACAACGGGGTGGTGTTCAAGTTGATTGAGCACTTGGAGAGGCTCTACGCTTCGGCCAAGGCCATACGCCTCAATATACCGTTAACAATCGATGAGCTGAAGGACGCCGTCATAAAGACCCTTAGGGTGAATGGGCTCAGGGACGCGTACATAAGACTTGTGGTTACCCGCGGCGTCGGTGACCTCGGTCTGGATCCGAGGAAGTGTGGGAGGCCGACCGTATTCATAATTGCGGAGAGAATGGACCCGATCCTAGGTAGCGTCGCTAAAGAGAGGGGGGTGAGGGTCATTATAAGCTCTATCAGGAGGGACTCCATAGCCTCCACCTCTCACGAGATAAAAAGCCTCAACTACCTGAATAGCATACTGGCGAAGCTGGAGGCGATTAACGCGAACTCGGACGACGCGATAATGCTTGACGCTAACGGTTTTGTGTCTGAGGCCACTGGCGCGAATGTGTTCATAGTCAAGAACCGCGCGCTGCATACCCCTCCTGTGACCGCCGCTATTCTCCCGGGCATAACGAGGAGGTTCGTCATGGAGTTGGCGTCTTCAAAGGGCATAAAAACTTACGAGCGCGACATCACCCCGACGGAGCTGGTGTTGGCAGATGAGGTCTTTTTGACTGGCACGGGTGCAGAGATAGTTCCGGTGGTGAACGTCAACGGAGTCTCCATAGGTGAGGGCCGGCCCGGGGAGGTAACGAAGACGATCATGGAGGAGTTCGATAGGAGAAAGGTACTCCCCTCTGAGGGGACACCTATAGATTAGGTGGCACCGCGCCGTTTATCACGGATAGTACCGGTGAGTTTAAGACCCCTATCAAGATCACCAACAACACGAGTGTCACGGTCGAGACGGTCATCTCCACGGGAGGCTCAGATACCGATAACCTTTGACTCCCAAGGAACGCCCTCGTGAACGCCCTCAGGAAGTAGCTTAGGGTGAGGGCCGTGGCAGCCACTGCAACGATAGTGTAAAGGGTGTACCCTGAAGCAAAACCTCCCGAGAACATCAACCACTCACTGAAAAAGCCAGCGAGGGGGGGCGTACCGGCTATAGATAGGGCGCCTACTAGGAAGGTTATAGAGGTTATCGGCATGCTCCTGGTCAGTCCCCCAAGCCTGTTCACGTCCCGCTCCTTGGTCGAGTAGATGATCGAGCCTGCGGCTAAGAAGAGCATCGCCTTGGCGAGTCCGTGCGTGACCGCGTGGAAGACCGCACCAGAGAACCCGAGTGCGTGCAAGACGGAGAAACCGAAGACCACGTACCCCATCTGACTGACTGAACTGTAGGCGATGACCCTCTTTATGTCAGTCTGCACCAGCGCCATAGCTCCTCCCCAGTATATGGCTATCAGCCCGAGGATTATCGGGATCGGCAATATCACCGCGAACGCATCGGATAGGGACCCAACTAATATGCGTGCGAAGGCGTAAATCCCCGTGTTCACCATGACGCCGCCCATGACCGCGCTGATCGGTGAGGGGGCCTCAGCGTAAGCGTCAGGTAACCAGCTGTGAAACGGGACCACCGCCATCTTCACCGCGACACCTATGAATATGAGGCCGGCCGCGAGGACCAGTTCAGGCCTGCTCTGTCCCGAAGCAGTGAGGAGGACGTCGTAACTCACGCTCCCAAGGAGAGCGTTGAGCCATATTATGCCTGCGAGCAGCGAGAGGGCGCCGACGTGAGTCAACGCGAAGTACTTGAAGCTGATCACGCGCGCGTCCCCCGTACCCCATATGAGTAGGAGGAAGTAGCTCGGGATCAGCATCAGCTCCCAGAATATGTAGAAGATGAAGAGGTTGGTAGCTAGGAAGACGCCCGTTATGCCGCTGACGAACATCATGTAGAGAGAGTAGTAAACCTCTAACCTCTGGTGACCCCTCATGTACCTCAACGAGTAGACGCCCGCCACGAGTCCAATTATCGACGTGACAAGCACGAAGGGGTAACTCAGCTGGTCTAGCTTGAAACTGAAGGTCAACCCGAGTTCGGGTATCCAAGGAAATGAGTCGGTCACGGCCCCCCCACTGGAGATCCGTGGCCACGATACGGCCAGTAAGATCAGTTGCGATCCCACGGTACCGTTTGCGAAGAGGGCGCTCAATCTTGGAGATACGAGGCGGCCGATTAGGAAGGCAATTGGTGACATGAGCAGAGGGATCCCGATCAATGCAAGCGTGATACCGGGGATCGATGACTCGACCAAATCGTTTCTCAGGTCTGCTCCTCGCCCCCTCTTTTTATATTTATATCGACACTGCGACCAGTGATTGTTCGACTTGGATGCATTCGCGTTCAAGTAACAAATACTAAATATAATACGTATGAGCATCAGATAGCGGAATTGGGTAAGCGGAAGGTAATAGCGGAGCCGAAGGAGCTGGAGGAGGTCCCGAGGCCGGGGCCGGGGGACGTCTACGGCGTGGTATCGAGGATGTACGGGTTCGACAGGGTACTCGTGGACTGCTCAGACGGTAAGCAGCGCATATGCAGGATAAGAGGACAGCTGAAGAGGAGGATCTGGATCAAGGAGGGTGACTTGGTTCTAGTGAGCCCGTGGGAGTTCCAGAGCGATAGCAGAGGCGATATATGGTGGCGGTTCACGAGAAACCAGGCCTTGGAGCTGTCCGCACAGGGAGCCCTGCCCACCTTCCTTAAGGCTAAACTGGAAGGCGTCACCTGATGAGTCACGGATTCCGTTATAAATAATGGCTGTACCACCGTCTCTCGGGTGAGTTACATTTGAAGCGTCCCTCTTGGGCCCTCCAAGAACCGGGGTGGTTAACCTCGATTAGAGAGGGATCTCTTAACCGCGCGAGTACCCTTCCTGACGAGTCCAACCTGCTCTACGTCAAGCACAGCATACCGTTAGAGCTCAATATCGACGAACTCCTCGATAAGATAGAGCCGCCAGGAGATCCACGTCTGTCGGCGAACTACAGGAGGATGGTTGAGGAGAGCGAGGACCCAGTCATCATACACGTTGACGCTGGTGCAGCGGCCTGTAAGGTACCGAAGGACCTCTCATCGATGGGTCTGGTAGTGCTCCCGATTCCCGCGGCTCTCTCGCATTACGGTGACATCATCAGGGAGGCGATCCAGAGGTCCGGGATAACGGAGTCCACCTCTAAGCACCTTCACTTGACGCTCTCTCTATTGAACTCAGGAATCTTCATTTACGCCCCCAAGGAGATGAAGGAGCCCGCGGCTATCAGATCGATATGGATATCCGAGTCCAGCGAGCATGTCACCTCCTCGATCTCAATAATCGTTGCCGACTCCAAGGCGCCCGTATCAGTCATAGAGGAGTACGACAGTCCTGAGGGTAACTCAAAGGGGAGGAGGTTCTTCGGCCACCTGATACTTGCTCTAGTGAACGAGGAGGCGAACCTCAAGCACGCACTCTTCAACAACTTCGGCGGGTCCGTTGAGACAGCGGTCTTCAAGCGCTCCACGGTCGGGAGGTACGCCAGACAGGAGTGGATAGGGGGAATTCTGGGGGGAGGCGTAAACAAGTACGTCGTCGACAACTACCTCGTCGGTGAGGGGGCGAGGGGCGACACGTTGGAGGTGGTGATGGGGAATGGTGGACAGAAGTTCGACGCCACAGTAAACCTCCATCACATAGCGAGCCACACCACCGGCCGTGCGATCGCTAAGTCCATATGTATGGACCGAGCGGTGACCTACTTCAAGGGTATAATAGGGATAGAGAAGCAGGCGAAAAACACGAGCGCGTACCTCGCGGAGCACGCGATGCTCCTTAGTTCAGAGGCGAGGGCAAGCGCGATACCAGGACTTGAGGTGAAGAGCGATAACGTCAAGGCGACCCACTCTGCCAGTGTCTCACAGATCGATGAGGACCACATATGGTACCTGATGTGCAGGGGCATCCCGCGCAACGATGCCATTAAGATGGTAGCTCTCGGTTTCTTCGAGCCCGTGATCTCGGAGATCGATATAACACAGGTCCGGTGGAATATGAGGTACCAGTTAGAGAGGAAGTGGCTGGGACCGAGAGGCGAGGAGTTGAGCCCCGAGCAACTGATGGACGTCTACATAGAGCCAGAGGACGTGGGGAAGAGTGTCGAGGACATATTCGGTACCCACTACAAGTACGTCTACAAGAGGTAGCGCAGTCATCTGGGTCCTATGAGACGCTCTACCACTCCGTCCAAAGAGATTGACGGTCTCCTCATGAGGTCGACTGTTAAGGTCGCTCTGGAATCGATCAACGTGACGAGTTCGTGCCTCATGTGGTAGTGTCTCGTTATTATTAGCCTCTCCTTTGAGTAGACAGACCTTTTGACCGCGTCAACGAACCTACTACTGAGAACCTCCATGGGGCCGACCTCGTCTATGAAGAGAACGGTCTTATCTTGTAAGTGAGCCTCTATCGCGGAGACGCCCACCCTCTCGAGGTTGTCGATGTAGACGAGGTAGCTCCCCACTCGCGGACCAGATCCACCCCCTTTTCTAGCCAACGGAGCACTCACACCGGTCGAGACGTCCATCACGTCGAAACCCCTCCTCTCTCCACTCTCTCTGACCTCGACCGTGATCATGCCGGCAAACGATTCGCCTAGAGACCTGAGGCGTTCTATCAGCCGCGTGATAAACGTGGTCTTGCCCGACCTAGGGGGTCCAGTCACCACAATCAGTTCACGGGCCAACACCTCTCAACTCCCTCTAGGTCACTTAAGTGTTTGCGCGGCTGGAAATACCTAAAAAGCGGAGCTCGACTGGTGGGGTGGTGATCAAGGGAGTAATACTAGACCTTGACGGCACAGTCTACATCGGATCCAAGCTCCTACCGTACGCGAGAGAGACAGTAAGGGAGTTGCGTGAGAGAGGTTACGTCATACTCTTCCTGACCAACAACTCGACTCTCTCTAGGACGTTGGCGGTCAGGAAGCTCTCGACGCTCGGGATTGAGGCGGACGCTCGAGAGGTCATGACGTCCTCTTTTGCGGTCTCACAATACGTCTCTGATAACTGGGGACCCAGTCGAGTACTCCCGATTGGTGAGAGAGGTCTCATCGAGGAGTTAGAACTGGCAGGTCACAAGATCGTTAAAGACTCAGAGAGCGCAGAGGTCGTGGTCGTGGGGCTGGACAGGGAGGTGACGTACTCAAAGCTCGCGGAGGCTCACACAGCACTGATCAGGAGCGCAAAGTTCGTCGCCACCAACAAGGACACCACGCTACCTACGGAGTCGGGTACCGTACCGGGGGCCGGCTCGATAGTGGCTTTCTTGGAGGTCTCGACGGGGTTGAAAGCCACGCCCGTAGGCAAACCCGAGAGGTACATCATGGATCTAGCGCTGAGGAGGATGGGACTTGAGAGGGAGGAGGTCATATTGGTGGGAGACAGAGTAGACACAGATATCGAGGCCGCCAGGAGGGCGGGAATTAAGGCCTTACTTCTTGTGAGGGGTCATAGTGGACCAACGCGCCTTCCCGAGGTCACCGTTATAGAGAGTCTCTCCGGCCTGCTAGACTTCTTAAAGAGAGAAGACGATGGATGAAGCTTACATCTCGTTGAGTAGGGTTATGCCCATAACTGACGCGACGTTGCTGAGGACCTGCGTAAAGGCCTTCGTCAATTCTAACCTAAAATCCCTCACCTCAGCCTCCGCGGTTAACACGGGGCAGTACTCGTAGAACTCATTAAACGCTGCACATAGCGAGTGCGCGTATGTGGTGAGCCTCTTGAGGAGCATTAAATTCAAGACCTCCTCGAAGACCGCTGGCGCGTACGACACGACCCTCAGGAGGTCCCGCTCCTGCTTCACGAGTTCGGGAACACCAACCCTCTCCCCCCTCTCCCTTACCGGAGACTTCTCTAGGATCCTACATGCCCTCGCGTATGTGTACTGTAGGTAGGGTCCAGTATCCCCCACGAGCCTGCTGGCCTCTGAACTATCGAAGACGATCATCTTGTCCGTGTCTTGCTTCAGCATAGAGTACCTTAAGGCCGCTACCGCTATCTTCTCCGCGACCTCCTCCAGCTTATCGTTGTCCCAGTCACTATGTCTCCTGGACGCCTCTTGGAGGGCCTTAGACTTTAAGAGGTCTAACACTGCATCAACAGTCAAGTAGAGACCGGCCCTGCCACTCATGTGGACGAACTCTCCCTCTCCCTCATTGAATCCAAGCTTCCGCGCGTCCTCAATACTCAACGCCACCACCTCGTAACCGAAGTGGACGTAACCTGAGCTGGTCCCAGTCAACTTGGACAGGGCGTGTCTGACGACCTCCTGAGGCCTTCGCTGCCTAACGTCTACCACCGTCATCACGATCTCAGGCCTACCCCTATCGAAACGTACCTCTCCTCTCAGATCTGTCTCCAGGATCTCGGTCCCATCGGGGTTCTTCCCCCAAACTCTGTACGTGAAGTCCTTCTCGAGTAACCCTGTCTTCCAAGCTGCATAAGCTACGTCCCTCGCTACGTAAGTTAGGGTACCGTCGCTCCTGATCAGTACCTCATCGTCCTCCTTACTCAAGACGGGGTGATCTCTGAGATTTATCATCCAGCACCCTGCGTCCTTCCCCTCAGTCGCCTTATAGACCGCACCAGATCGCACGAGCATCGTAAATGTCTCGTCCCATAGTTTGAAGGACACTATGTCGCTCTCTCGGTTGAGTATATCATACCTCGCTCCCAACCTCCAACAGGTACGCATCTGGAAGCTCAGAACCCGATCCGTGATCAGTTTATTTAGTTCACTACTGGCTGAGGTGGGGTCCTCTAATTCTCCCAATATCCTCCTCTTCAGTGAGAGTAGGTCCTGGGACTCCTCGATCGCTCTACTAACCTCCGCGTATACCCTCCCACAGTACTCGTCGTACCTCTCGCCGCTAGGGGGGTCTACTTTGTAACCCAGGCGCTTAAACGCAACGTGAATGTCAGCCATCTGATTGCCGCTATCATCGATATAGTTCACCACCACTGTCCTGTAGCCCATCGCCCTGAAGAGCCTGTAGAGAGTATCTCCTATTATGACATTACGGCCGTGCCCCAAGTGGAGAGGCTTGTTCGGGTTCACGCTCGTGTGTTCTATCAGTACGGTAGCCCCTCTCCCGTGATCGGAGAGGCCGTATCTCTCGCCCTCCTCTCTTATCTCGTCCAATATCACCCTCGCGTACTTTAGCCAGTTCACAGTGAAATTTATGAATCCTGGTTTGGCCGCCATCGCATCAGCTATTATGAGGTCTCCAGCCTTGGTTATCTCCCTGATCTTTCCCGCCACGTCCTCAGCGATCTCGATAGGCTTGCGCGAGGTTTTTCTCGCGAGCTCAAATGGCGAGGTCGACGTTACCTCACCAAATGCGGGGTCCTTCGATATCTCGATCCTCGGGTCTCGTACGCCCACCCTCTCCATTAACTCCTTAGCCTCGTGTATGAGTCTCTTGACCGACATTCAAGAGAGCTTTGGGAGATCGATCCAATAACCTTTAACCTACGTGGAGTAGGCTAGGTCTAGTACACTCTTAATTAACTCGATGACTCTCGCTAACTTTAGCAGCCAATTACGTTACCTCAACGGCGAGCTCATCTAATCTCCCCCATCACGACCCTTATCCGGTCCGTAAACTTGTTGAGTTCCTCATCAGTCAAGATCTTTCCCAGTTGTACCTTGTAGTTAGGCGGTATCGACTTCACCAACGTGTGAGTTGGGTAGTTCGGATTAATCACGGCAGGTATCTCTCCGACCTCCTGAAGAACCCGCCCACCCTCGTTTACTAAATAGGTGATGAATAGTCTAGCCGCGTTCGGGTTCTGTGCCCTCGATGCCATAGAGACCGGTGTAGAGAACCCAAACATGGGGTTTATCCAGACCCAGGCTATGGGCGCGTTCCTTGAGATAGGTGGTGGTAAGTTCGAGGAGACGACTAACCCGACGGCCGCCTCTCCGACCTCTACCGCACTCATCACAGGTACAGGTTCAGACCTCCACGTTGGCCTGTTAGCGAGCACGCCCCTCATCCAATCCCAGAACTTCTGTTCGCCCCACATTTGGTTCAGGGGTATCAGAAGGTACATGACCACAGGCCAGTAGGTTATGAAGTCTGTCAGTACGAGCCTCCCCCTCCACTCCGGTCTAGCTAGGTCCTCTAAAGAGGTCGGCGCCCGATCAGGCGGTACTAAGCGCGTGTTGTATGATATCAACCAGACGACGTTCCTCACCGCGTATCCTATGTCGAGTATTAGTTCCCTCGGGAAGTCATCAGGCATGGATACTGTTGGCGGTCTCGATAAGATGATTCCCTCGCGGAGGAACAAAGCCATGGTC